>NZ_JADDRL010000027.1 GCF_021538895.1 Streptomyces olivochromogenes
AGACATAAGGGATTTGAGGTTCTTACGGAACGCTGACGCCGGTGTTCCTATGGAGACGCCCGAACTCATCCCGACAGGAGTTCTTACTCCGTCACGACCGGCGGCAGCGGTTCACAGGCCGCGTGCCAGGCAGGGGGGAGCGCGGCGACGCCTTTGCGCGCGGCGATCACCCCGCCCGCGATGGCGCAGGTGGTGTCGATGTCGCCGCGCCCGGCGACCGTGACCCACAGGCCCTCGTGCAGGTCGTCGAGGTGCCCCGCCGCGCACCACAGGGCGTACGGGACGGTGTCGGGCCCTGACATCCGGTAGCCGGAGCCCAGGACCTCCGCGGCGTGCCGGACCGAGGTGCGCTCCGGCATCCGGGCCGCGATCCGCACTCCCGACCGGACGTCGCTGTCGGGGAGTCGTTCGGCGACCGCCTGAAGGAAGTCCGACCTGGCCGGGGCGAGCCCGCCCCGGCTGCGGGTGGCCAGCGCCGCGGCGAGGGCGACCGCCGCCGCTCCGGCGAGCGCCTCCGGGTGATGGTGCGAGACCGCGCCCTGGCGGGCGGCCTGCTCGGCGACCGCATCGAGGTCGGCGGAGTGCCAGGCGCCGAGCGGGGCGGCGCGCATGGCTGCGCCGTTGCCCCAGGAGCCTTGGCCGCCGAACTGTCCGGCGACCACCTCCTGCCAGGGCTCGCCCGCGCCGATCCGGCGAAGCACGTCATGCATCGAGGCTCCGTACCCGCGGTGCGTGTCGTCGGCGTAGGCGGCCGCGAAGCGTAGGGCGAGGCGGTCCTGGTCGACGGTGCCGGCACCCTCGGCGAGTTCCCGGACGAGCACGAGCGCCTGGGCGGTGTCGTCACTCCACCGCCACAGCGGTTCCGGGGGCAGCGTCCGCGTCTCAAGGCTTGCCAGACCGTCCCGGCGCAGGATGCCGAACCAACGGTCACCGAAGGCGTCGCCGAACGCGAGCCCGTACAACGAATCCAGCACAGCAGTGGGCACGGTGATCACGGGGACAGTTTCGCAGCGCGACGGCGCTTCTGCGCTCGGTTTTTGGAGCGGACAGGCCTAGCGGTCCCGCCTATACCTGCGCAGAGCACCGCCTGACATGATCCACTGGTGACTGGTGAAACCGCAGAGCCCGACCGCACGAAGTACGTCCTGTTCGATGTCGACGGCACGTTGATCGACGCGGTGAGCAACCAGCGCCGGGTCTGGGCAGCCTGGGCGGAGCGGTACGGGAGGGATGCCGACGAGGTCTACCAAGTGGCTCTGCGGACACGGCCGTTGGAGACGTTCACGCAGGTGGCTGCGGACCAGGATCCGACCGAGTGCCTGGCCACGCTGCACGAGTTGGAGGACGAGGACGTCCGGTCCGGCGTCTACGCGGCTTTCGACGGCGCCTCGGAGCTGCTGCGCGGCCTGCCATCCGGGTCCTGGGCGCTGGTGACCTCGAACTACGAGCACCGGGTGCGCGGCCGCTTCCTACGAACGGGCTTGCCGATGCCGAGCGTGATCGTGGACGCGGCCGCTGTCGAGGAGGGCAAGCCCTCTCCTGTCCCGTATCTGCAGGCCGCTGCACGGCTCGGTGCCGCGCCGGAGGACTGCCTGGTCATCGAGGACGCCCCGTCCGGCGTACAGTCCGGGTTGCGCAGCGGGATGACAGTGTGGGGCGTGAACGCCGCCGTCGCGGTGGAGGGCGTGCATCGTCACTTCGTCAGTCTGCGCGAGGCGGTTCCGCACATCCTGGCCTTCGCGTCCGGCCGTCGTGGGAACGCCGCCGCCACCGTCAGCAAGGCGAAGGCCACGGCGAAGCCCAGCATGGTGAACACGCCCCGGGGCCAGAAGATGTGACTGTCGACGAATGACCAGCAGGCGGCGAGCAGCACCAGCGCACCCGGCAGTATCCGTACCCCGTGCCGCCGCAAGAGCACCACGCACGCGGCGAGAGCGGCGACGGTCAGTCCGTACACCCCCGCCCGCCCGAGCTCGTCGCCGGTCGTGAACAGCAGCCCGGCCGCCCCGTGGACGCCGTGGCCCACCACGGTGCCCGCGGAGATCCCGGCAACCGCGTCGAGCCCGGAGTAGTAGACGGCGTAGCAGAGGCACCCGGCCCAGGCAAGGACCGTCAAGGCCCCCTCGGCGTCGCGGTGCGGTCTGCCCCACAGCGGCACCACCAGGCCCAGGGCGATGAAGGGGAACACGGCCAGCAGGGCTATGTGCAGTCCGGCCCACTGGCCCGCCGTCGCCGCCGTCAGGTGCCGGGGGTGCACCAGACCGGCGACGGCCAGCACCAGCGGAGCGGCTGTCACCATGGCTGTCGTACGAAGAACTCCGAGGTTTCGCATCCGGTCACCGTAGGAGGTCGGTCCGCTGCGCAGCGCCGCTGCCGGCAACGCGTAAGACACCCGTAAGACGGCGGATCGGGATGTGCCCCGGCCTTGCTCACGACGGTGGCCGCCGACCGCGGGCGAATCTCCGCACGGCCATCGCCAGCACCGTCACCATGGCCACAGTCACCAGTGCGATCAACCAGTTGCGCGGATAATCCAGCGGCAGCACCGACGAGTTGGCCCGCGGCCCCGGCCGCAGCAACACCGGCAGCGCCACCACGGTCAACGCACCCGCGACCACCAAGGCCCCTCGCACCGGCCCGCGCAGACCAGCGCGCACACCGCCGCGCACCAGGAGCAGCCCCACCAGCAGCACCAACGGTGCGATCAACGCGTCGTGCAGCACCACTGCCCCGCCCAACCAGACCAGCACGCCGGTCAGGTCACGGACGTCCATCAGCAGGGACACACCGACGCCCATGAGCGCCAGGCCGCCCGCACCCGCGAGGAAGCGCGTCACCTTCATGCCAGCACCTCCAGACGGCCCACCCACTTGGTCTGCAGTACACCGGGACGGTTGGGGGCGATGAGCCGTGCCGGGTAGCCGTGGTCGGGAGCCAGTTCCTCGCCGTTCAGGCGCAGGGCGAGCAGGGTCAGGGGATCTCGGGCGTGCTCGTGTCCCATCTCCGACACCCGGTATCCGCCGCGCAGTTGCAGTGACACCACCCTCACCCGCGCCTGCGCCGGCGCGTCGGCCCGCTCCAGCAGGTCCACGACCCGCACGCCGGTCCAGTGCGCGGACTTGCTCCAGCCCTCCACACAGGCGATGGGCAGATCCACCTCGTGCTGAGGCAGCGCACGCAGTTCTTCCAGCGTCAGGGTGTACGGTCGCGGCCCGGCCACCACCAGGCGGTACTCCTCGTCCGCGATCCGGCCGACCCCGGCGGCCGCGGCGGTCCGGTTGACGGGCAGGGCCTGCGGGCCGTGGTCCGGATGGCGAGGCGCCAGCAGGACCAGGTCCTTCAGAGGAGTGAAGGACTGGCCGACCGTGGTGAGGGTGACGGCACCCACGGCCGCACCCACCGCGGTGAGCAGCGAACGACGTTCCGGGCCGTCCTGCGACGGCAGAGCGAGCGTCCCGGGCGACCGCCGGCTCCAATGCGTACGAATCTCGGGCGCCTTGACCGCGATGTGCAGGAACAGCGCCCCGACCACCAGCCACGCCACCGCGTAGTGCACCGGCACGAACGAGAACGGCCACGGATACCACTGGGCCGTGTTCAGCAGACCGGTCGCCAACTCGAAGCCGGCCCCGGCGACGAGCACCGCGACCGACAACCGCTCCAGCGCGTGCCGCACCGACCGCACTGGCGGCCACTCGAACAGGCGCGGATACACGGTCCACAACTTGGCCAGCAGCAGCGGAATCGCCGCGATGCCGGAGGCGACATGCAGGCCTTGAGAGACCCGATAGCCCCATGCCGGACGGCTGGGAATGTGGTTGGCCAGCCAGTCCGGCGGATGTTGCATGAAGTGACTGATCAGACCGGTGAGGAAGCAGACGGCGAAGGCCGCCCCCAGCCACCGGCCGATCGAGGTCGCCGTGCGGGCGTCATGCAGCCTGCCCTTGAACACCGGCGGAGAGACACGCAGTTTCATGCTCTCCATCCCACTCGGCAGGAGGCCGTTCCGGAACATTTGAAGTCTTACGGAGCGGGGACGTCTGCAGACCGACGCCGTCACCTGCCCACCGCAACGGGCGAGGACGGTTACAGGACAGACCACAACCTCAAGGATTCCTTAAGCAAGCCATAAGCGTGGTCGCCTGACCATACGTTACTAAGGGTTACAGCGCGTCGCCTGAGTAGCATGCTCATGGCTTGATCCCATAAGGACCGGGCCGATACCGCTGCGATTGCCCTCTCCCTTCAAGGAGACCTAAACGTATGTGTGACAACACATTTCACCTTCCAGAGCGGCCGCTTCATCCCCTGACTTCATGCCCGAATGAAATACCGGAACGTCCTGGGACCAACCGATCGAAACGAGCGACAGCGACTGTCACCGGCCCACGACTGCAGCCCGCGGCATGATGATCCACGGCTCTGCCTACCGCAGGCAGGCGACCACGGCGATCACAGAGGCCCTGGCCGGTCTGCCTCCCACGTACCGCGAGGCCATCGTTGAGTCCTACGCGGCTGGACGCACCACCCGCCAGACGGCAGAGGCGCTGGGCCTCCCGCACGACACCGTGAAGTCGCGGATATACCACGGACTACGGCATCTCAGGCAAATACTGCAGGAGCAGGGATGGCCCGATAAGGCGCCGGGCCAGTAACGAACTTGAGAGCAGGCGCAGCCAAGGGCACGCATCGCTAAAGCTGTCGGCGAGACAGCCCGAGCGATGGACGCCTGTCCTGGGCTGTTCAGGAAAGCAATCTTTGGAATGAATCAATCAAGGCCTGCGCACGGTGTCGCTTCAGAGCCATATACACGCTTCGTCCGTCCGGTACTTCAGCACCAAGTGGCGGATGTGCCACAGGCTCGGCTCTTCGACGAGCAGAAGGCCGCGGCCGAGACCACGACCGGTTCGCCGGTCCTGGAAAGGCCGGCGGTGCACCCCCGACCCAAACACGGACACAGGCCCGGGCGCAGGCGGCATCGCCGTCGCCGCGCGGCAAAGTGGAACCGGTCGACCCTGCTGTACTCAGAGGCTCTAGGAGTCGGTCTGCTGGCGGCGGCAGCGTTGACCGCGGCGCTGAGCAGTGGCTGCACGAACGGCCCTCCGGCCACTCAGGGAAGGGCGCCGATTGCGGGTCCCACCGGCATGAGGCAGCCGTCGGCCTCGTCGGCGCCTGCGAACACTCCCTCCATGCCGCCGACCCAACCCGCACCGGTTTCTTCCACACCCAGCAGACAGCCGACGCCGGCATCCACGTCCTCCAGCCAGCCGCTCTCAACCCACTGCCACAACTCCCCTTCCCGTTGCACCCACTCGCTCACCCGAGGCGACACCGGCCCTGACGTCACATGCCTCCAGCAATTCCTGCACGGCCAAGGTTTCACGTACGTCTCCGCCACCGGCCTCTTCGACGACGCAACCCTCCGTGGAGTCACCCAGTACCAGCACGACCGCAGCATCACCGGCGATCCCCGGGGCGTGTTCGGCCCGGCAACCCGCGCATCCTCGGAGACCGCTCAACGCTCAACGGCGCAGGCGGGAGGGTTTGTTGAAGCGCGCTCGTAAGGTAGCTCGGCCACTCGGCCAGCAGCGATAGGCGGCCGCAGGCGGGGCGAGGCGTTCCCGGACAAGGGCATCCACGGCTCGATGCCGAGCATGTCGAACTGGCGGCTAGCAGGCGTGTCGTACGAGCGCTGACAAACGTCAGAGGGCGGGCCTGCCGGGGCACAGCGGTTAGCAACAAGGGCGAGTCCAACAACGGGTTCTCTCACTGGCTGGCTTCGGTGGCCACGACGTGTTGGTCAAAGGCGACCCCGACTGCCTGCGGTCCCGTCACGTGGGGAAGGTGTCGGTCTGCCCGAAGACCGACTGTGCCGTTCCACACGATCTCAATCGCCTGTCGTGCGGCGGACCTGGCAGAGTGTCCGGCATGAGTTCCCGGCCCGCGCGTCCCGAACAGGCCCGTCACCACGACCATGGCACGTGGCTTGTCCGGTTCACCAGTCGGGTGCTCGTGGTCTGCGCGAGGTGCGGTGGCCGTGCGCTCGTTGTGCCGCGGCCCGGTCTCGCATCGCCGAAGTACTTCAGTGAACTGCTCTTCCAGCCCCGCCATCTCAGCTGCGCCGGCTGCGGCGCGGTGGCGGACTGGACTGCCGAGCAGCGGGGCGCCGGCCTGGTCGGCGCCGTGGTCGGCGGCACCGAAGACCCCTTCTTCCGGCGGCCGCTCTGGCTTCAGACCCACTGTGCCGGACGGATCCTGTGGGCCTACGACGACGAGCACGTCGACGCCCTCGCCGCCTACGTGGGCGCCCGGCTGCGTGAGCGGCACGCCTCCCCCACCATGTCGATGTTCGCCCGGCTGCCCGCCTGGATGAAGTCCGCTCGCCACCGCGACCAAGTGCTGGCCGGCCTGTCAACCCTCCGGGCCCTGGCCCGACGCTCGGCCCCGACCGACCGTTCCGACGCGGCCCATGAACGCGGCGACCGCCCGCGGCACCACGGCAGCATCCTCTTCCGCGGCGGCGCCTACTAGGGACGCGTATCGGCGATCATGCGTCAAGTCGGTTGAACCTTCCGCTCTCTCGCAGGCACAGCACACCTGCACCCCCTTCATCCCGCCGGGCGGCATCTGTCTCGGCCAAGCACAGAGGAACTTCTACCGTGGATCCCGACGTCACCGGGGCTTGTTCGCCTCGGACGCTGATCGAGCAGGTCCCGGCATTCGCCGACCATGCCCGCCCTGCCACGCTGCTCCGCCCGTCCGTCGGCACCCCCGGCCCGTACGAGAGCTCCGTCGGCGGCCCGCTTCTGTGGCCGTCCGACGAGACATGGCCCGTGTGCCGGGCTCCTCATCTGGTGCAGAAGCGGGACAAGTTGTCGGAGCGCGACCAGGAGCTTTTGCAGGACATCGACAGCAGGATGAATGCGCGCCGGCAGGCGCGCGGTGGCGCGTACGAAGTCACCGCGGAGGACGCAGAAACCCAGAGGCGCATCATGGACGGCGCCGGCGCTCTCGACATGACTACCTGGGAACGGATCCGGACGGTTTCGGAGCCCCACGCCACGCCGCCACCCATGATTTCGGTGCTTCAGCTGTACTCCCGGGACGTCCCCAACCTCCCCTTTCCCACCGGCACGGACCTGCTCCAGTTGCTGTGGTGCCCCGACGACCATGCCGAGCCGCAGGGCCAGCACCGCTACTGGGGGCCGAATATCGAGGTCAGGTTCCGGTCCGCTGCCGGGGTCACCGAGATCCTGGATCCGCCCCCGCCCCTTCCGCACGAGGTGAAGAACGGCTACGTCCCCCACCCCTGCGTCCTGAACCCCGTCGACGTCATTGACTTGCCCGACCAGGACGAACTCCCCGAGGACCTCGTCGAGACGGCCGAGACCTGGGCGGAAGAACAGGGCGTCGAATACGCCCGTACCCTCGCCACCCTCCCCGGGTGGAAGGCCGGCGGCTGGCCGAGTTGGCACCTCACCGACCTCGTACCGATCGACTGCTCCTGCGGCTCGCGGATGCGCCTGCATCTCACCCTCGACAGCGGCGGCGCCCCGGGACTCAACGTGGGCCGCTTCGGTGAACTCCGCGTGTTCACTTGCCCGTCGGACGACTCCCACCCTGTCCGCCTCAACATTCAGTAGGCCGCCGGTGCCGTACTCCGTTCGTGGGTGTTGTCTGAACACGGCACCTGTGTGGTGCTGACCGCTCCCGACCTCGCGGTGCAAGCCACCAGGGTCCGACGAGACACCGGCCCGGGATGTCAGCCTGTCGCGCCGCCTCACATTCCGGCGGGTTGTCTCGTCGTACTCCTCGGAGGGTCACACGATCCAGGAATGCCCGAGCGACGTATGAAGGAGACCGATGAGCGACTTTGGGACCATCGCCGACCGCATCGAGATCGAGGCACTGCGCGGCGAATTCACCGACGCCGTGATGATGCGTGACTACGACCGCCTCACGTCACTGTTCACCGACGACTGCGTGTGGCGGATCCCCGAAGCCAAGTTGGAGTTCACCAGCCGGGAACAGATCCGCGCCGGGGTCGAGCGGCTGCAGGCGCAGTGGGAGTACTTCGTGCAGACCGCGCACCCGGGCACGATCCGGCTCGACGGGGACACCGCATCCGGCCGTGCCTACATCCAGGAGCTCGGACGCTTCCGCGACGGCACGTCGGGACTGAACTACGCCCTGTACCACGACCGCTACCAACGCACCCCGGACGGCTGGAAGTTCACGGAGCGCAGCTACGAGATCCGCTACCTCGACACCACGCCATTGGCAGGCTCGGGTTCGTCGCCGGACCCTGCGGGGGCGTCCTGACCGTGGAAGCCCCGATCCGCAAAGCGCGGCTTCAGCGCACCAGCACCGGAACAGGAACAGGAACAGGAGAACTATGATCAAGATCGGGATCATACTCGGCAGCACTCGCCCCGGCCGCAAGGGCGAACAGGTCGCCCAATGGGTCCATGAAACTACAGCGCTCCGCAGCGACGCCGAGTTCGAGGTGATCGACCTGCTCGACCACCCGTTGCCACACTTGGACGAGCCGGCACCGGCGATGATGTCATCGGGCCGGTATCAGCACGAGCACACCAGGGCCTGGGCGGACGCCATCGCGTCGTTCGACGGGTTCGTGATGGTCACTCCGGAGTACAACCACGCCCTGCCCGGAGTGCTCAAGAACGCCATCGACCACCTGTACGTGGAGTGGAACAACAAGGCGGTCGGGTTCGTCTCCTACGGCGTCGAGGGCGGCGCCCGCGCGGTCGAGCAGCTGCGGCTGATCTGTGGGGCTCTGCAGATGGCCGATGTGGCGCCGCAGGTCGCACTGTCGCTGCTGACCGACTTCGAGAACTACACCACTTTCAAGCCGGGCGACCAGCACGTCGCCGCCCTCGACACGCTGCTGGACCACGTCGTCGCCTGGAGCACCGCCCTCGCGCCACTGCGCGCCGCTTCCCCGGCCACCGTCGCTTGACTCCCGGAAGGGACTCACCCGTCCGGACGCGGATTCCGCCGCCGCCGCAAGATCTGTAGAAGGCTTTCCACCGGAGGCCGGCAGCACGGCGGTCCTCGTCAGCGACGTACGGAGGCCCTCATGTCAGACATCCCCAGCGACTTCACCTACACCAAGGAACACGAATGGGTGCAGACCACGGGAAACGGCCGGGTGCGCATCGGCATCACGGACCACGCGCAGAAGCAGCTCGGAGACCTCGTCTACGTCGAGCTCCCGAAGGTCGGCGCCAAACTCGAAGCCGGTAACCAGTTCGGCCTCGTGGAGTCCGTCAAGTCCGTATCCGACATCTTCGCTCCCCTGACCGGCACGGTCGCCGCCGTCAATGAGGAGCTGGAGGCGTCCCCGGAACTGGTCAACGAGGATCCGTACGACGAAGGCTGGCTGGTCGAGCTCACCACCACCGACACGGCCGAGTTGAAAGAACTCCTCACCGCCGCTCAGTACAAGGCCTACATCCAGGGAGAAACCTGAACAGCGTGCGGAACAACCGCCCGCTTCCTCCGCCGCTAGGGCCTGTCGTCAAATTCCCGTCTGCCCCGCGACGCCTGGCACTCCCCCAAGCTCTTCGAGCAGGGGGGACCCCCACTCGCCGCACCGGGCGAAAGCCCAAGTACGTCCAGTACGAGGACTTCCGCCCGGCACACCGAGAGCACGCTCCCCCAAGCTCTCGGCTTTCGCTCGAGCAGGGGGGACCCCCATGACGCCGCAGGGCCGCCCTTCGGGCGACGACGGGAATGTGACGACAGGCCCTAGACGATGTCCAGGACCTCACGGACCGGACGCCGAGGCGTGCTGGGCCCCTGGGGGCCGTAGCCCAGGCGCAGCACCATCTGGACGTGCCCGGTGCCCGCCACGGGGTCACGAGCCAGTAGGCGCAGATCCCGGTTCTCCAGGGCGTGGGAGGTCAGGGAGGTGGCGAGTCCGGCAGCGGTGGCCTCCAGGAGAACCCGCTCCATCGCCTGGCCCGCGCGCAGCCAGTCGGCGGGTGCGTCGCCCGGCGTGCTCAGCAGCGCCAGGTGAGGGTTCTTCTCGAAGGCGGTGGCGCCGCGATCGGCCACCGGACGGCGGCCGGCGAAGTCACGCAGTGGGGCTCTGCCGTCCCGCATCCGAGGCCCGAACGCGTACTCGGGGACGCCGTCGGTGGCGATGTCCGCCTCCGGGCCGAGCCGGGTCCAGCGGCGCAGTTCCTCCAGCCCCTCCGGATCCAGGGCGTCGCGGCTCTCCGCGTCGTGGACCAGCTCCAGCACCGTCTCCGTGTGCCAAGGCCCGGGAAACTGCAACTCGGCGCCCTCCTGGCCGGCCGCCGTTCGCAGCGCGGCCTGAACTTCCTCCGGGATGGCTTTCTCCTCGAAGGGGTACCGGCTGGTGTGCCGCTCGTGGATCGCGGCGTGCAGGGGGGCTAGGTCGTCCTCGTGCGGCACGCTCCCCGGCGCTCCGCCCAGCTCGACGCGGGCGAGCAACAGCGGTTCGGCGGGGTCCGGCAGCAGGTGGACCAGCGGGGCGAACCCGGCGTGCGCGGCGGCCACACGCAAGTTGAACAGCGCCGCCCCACAGCCGATGTGCAGCGCCCGGTTTCCGGGGTCGGAACGAGGCATGGCGCGGTCCAGATCCGCGAGCAGGAGGAGGGAGCGCTCACTCGTCACGAAACGGAACCGCCACGGCTGCGCATTGTGCATGGACGGGGCGGCCACGGCCTCCGCGACGAGGTCCCTCGCCGCTTTCTCATCCGCTTGCCGTGTGTTCATCGCGCCCTCCTCACCCACCACGCGGGCCCGGATCGTCTTCCCGGTGGTGTCCGCTCGTCGGCCTCGGGCACCCGCGCGTGCCTCGTGTACAGGCTGCGCATGATTCGGTGCTCGGGGCAAGCAGGCCCAAGGGGGTCCGGCCGCTCCGCACGCGTATGGCCGAGTCGGCCACGGCCGGCCGGGGCTGCCGGTCGCCCGCGGCAGGGCCGCCCGCGCGACGAGCCCGCCGCCGGTGAGCGTGGCGGTGAAGGCCCGATGGCACGCGGGCCATGGGCCGGACAGCCCTGGACCGTGGCCGGTGCCGGCAGAAGTCTGGATCTGCCCAACGATGAGAGGGAGTGGATCGCATGACTGCCAAGGACATCGGCACCCACGTCGGCGCCTCCGGTGGCGTACAGGTGCGGACGGAGGGAGATGTGGGCGCGGACGAACTCGCGTACGTGCAGGCCAAGCTCGACGCCGTGCTCGACCGCCCCGGGACTCGCGCCACCAACGGTGTCATGAGGATCGTCAAGTCGGCTGCGCATCACGCCGAGCGGCCCTGGTCCGCGGAAGCGGAGTTCGTGGTGGCGAACTGGCTTGTGGTCGTACACGCCCGGGAAGCCACGGCGCGCGAACTCGCGGACCGCTTGGCGGACCGGCTGCGCGGCCGGATGAATCGTGCCCAGCACCGCGAGGACGCGGCCCGCAGGTCGGCCACCCCGCCGCCGTGGCGCGGCGGTCGATCCGAGAGCGGTCCGCGATAGAGCGCTCGACGGGTTCGCCTGCGCGCGGTCGAAGTCGCCGGGGAGGCAAGGCCGTCAGGGAGCCCCGGAACAAGGGGGCTCCGGCGACGGGGCGGCGCGGTGTCCTCGGCCCGCCGCCCGGACCGGCCGTCGGCACCCCTGCCGCAACCCGTACCGCACCCCGTACCGCACGCCGTGCCGGTCAGTCCCGGGGAGGGGACCATCGGCACCTGGGAACCCGGACGCGGCCGTACGAGAGTCGGAGCACGAGCGGTAGCGGTCCGCGCGGAGCTGCTCTCGTACGTACGCCGTCGGGGCGACCCCGGCGGCTCTTGTCAACGGAGGCGCACCCCCATGACCAGTGATGACGCCAGGTCCGAGACGAGGGCCGCCGACGGGACACCGGCCGACATCGCCATCGCCGTGGACCAGTTGGTCACCAACGGACTCAAGGCGCTGACCGACTACGAGGCGCTCGATCAGGAGCGGGTCGATCACATCGTCAAGAAGGCGTCGGTCGCCGCCCTGGACCGGCACACCGCGCTCGCGCGGCTCGCGGTGGAGGAGACCGGACGCGGCGTCTTCGAGGACAAGGCCGCCAAGAACATGTTCGCCTGCGAGCACGTCACGCACAGCATGGGCCCGATGAAAACGGTCGGTGTCATCGCCCGCGACGACATCGAGGACATGATCGAGGTGGCCGAGCCGGTCGGTGTGGTCTGCGCCATCACCCCCGTCACCAATCCGACCTCCACCACGATCTTCAAGGCGCTGATGGCCCTGAAGACCCGCAATCCCGTCGTCTTCGCCTTCCACCCCTCCGCCCAGCGGTGCAGCGCGGAGGCGGCCCGCATCGTGCGCGACGCGGCCGTCGCCGCCGGCGCGCCGCAACACTGCGTCCAATGGATCGAGACCCCGTCCGTCGAGGCCACCGGCACCCTGATGCGCCACTCCGGCATCTCGCTGATCCTCGCCACCGGCGGCAACGCGATGGTCAGGGCCGCCTATTCGGCCGGCAAGCCCGCCCTGGGCGTCGGCGCCGGCAATGTTCCCGCCTACGTGCACAAGAGCGCCAAACTGCGCCGGGCCGTCAACGACCTGGTCCTCTCCAAGTCCTTCGACAACGGCATGATCTGCGCCTCCGAACAGGCCGTCATCCTGGACGACGAGATCTACGACGCGGCCCTGGACGAGTTCCGCACCCTGCACGCCCATCTGGCAACCGCCGAGGAGAAGGCCAGGCTCGAAGCCCTCCTGTTCCCGACGGGCAAGGCGGCCGGCGCGGGCTGCGAGCCGAAGGTCAACGCCGCTGCCGTCGGCCGGAGTCCCGCCTGGATCGCCGAGCAGGCCGGCTTCACCGTGCCCGCCGACACGTCGCTCATCCTGGTCGAGACCGAACACGTCGGCCCGGACGAGCCGTTGACGCGTGAGAAGCTCTGCCCGGTGCTGGCCGTGCTGCGCGCGGGCTCGGCGGAGCAGGGCTTCGATCTCGCGGCCGACATGGTCGCCTTCCACGGCCAAGGCCACAGCGCCGTCATCCACACCGAGGATTCCGCATTGGCGGAGGCGTACGGCAGGCGCATGAAGACGGTGCGGATCATCGTCAACTCCCCGTCCTCGCAAGGCGCCATCGGCGGCATCTACAACAGCCTGCTGCCCTCCCTCACCCTGGGCTGCGGATCCTGGGGCAGCACCTCGGTCTCCAACAACGTCTCCGTCGCCCAACTGCTCAACGTCAAAAGGGTCTCCGTGCGCCGCAACAACCTGCAGTGGTTCAAGGTCCCCCCGAAGATCTACTTCGAACCGCAGGCCGTCCGCTACCTCGGCTCCATGCCGGACGTCCACCGCGTCACGATCGTCACCGACGCCACCATGACCCGCCTCGGTTTCGTCGACCGCATCACCCGTATCCTGCAACGGCGTCACGAGCCGGTGACCGTCCAGATCATCGACAACGTCGAACCGGAACCCAGCATCGACTCCGTCCGCCGCGGCGCCCGGCTGATGCTCGACTTCCGCCCGGACACGATCATCGCCCTCGGCGGCGGCTCCCCGATGGACGCCGCCAAGGTGATGTGGCTGCTCTACGAGCAGCAGGCCGAGGGCAAGGACGTCGACTTCGCCGACATGCGGCACAAGTTCTCCGACATCCGCAAACGGGCCTTCCGCTTCCCCGTCCTCGGCAAACTCGCCCGCCTGGTCTGCATCCCCACCACGTCCGGCACCGGCGCCGAAGTCACCCCCTTCGCCGTCATCTCCGACCCCGCCACCGGCAAGAAGTACCCGCTGGCCGACTACGCGCTGACCCCCAGCGTCGCCATCGTCGATCCCCTGCTCACCACCGAACTCCCCCCGGTCCTTGCCGCCGACAGCGGCTTCGACGCGCTCACCCACGCCATCGAGGCATACGTGTCGGTCTACGCCAACGACTTCACCGACAGCCTCGCCCTGCACGCCGTCCGGCTCATCTTCGAGAACATCGAAGCCGCCGTGAACCACCGCGCCGAACGCCCCGACGCACAGGAGAAGATGCACAACGCCGGCACCATCGCGGGCATGGCCTTCGGCAATGCCTTCCTCGGCATCGTGCACGCCATGTCCCACACCCTCGGCGCCACGTTCCACATCGCACACGGGCGTACCAACGCCGTCCTGCTGCCGCACGTGATCCGGTACAACGGCACCACCCCCACCAAACTCACGGGCTGGCCCAAGTACGAGAACTACCGCGCCCCGGAACGCTTCCAGGACATCGCCCGCTCCCTCGCACTGCCCGCCACCACCCCGGCCGAAGGCGTCCAGTCACTCGCCACCGCCGTCGAACGCCTTCGGGACGCCCTGGGTATCGAGCCGTCGTTCCAAGCCCTCGGCATCGACGAGCGCGCCTTCCTCGACGCGCTGCCCCAACAGGCGCTGAACGCCTACGAGGACCAGTGCGCACCCGCCAACCCGCGCACGCCCATGCTCGCGGACATGCAGAACCTCATGCGCGCCGCCTACTACGGAACCGCCCAGGGCCGACCGGACGTGGACGGGAGCCGCACGCGTGACGTGGCGCCCCACACCAGCGAGCGCCGCTGACCGGCCCGGGAGGCGAGCCCTTCGCCGCCTCCACGACGAGCCGACGCCGAACCTGAGCGGCTCACCGCCGCGGTTCGGCCCCGAAACCGATGCCATGCGGCCCCTGGGACGCCGCCGCGGGACGCGCTTCACTGGACGTGTGGAGGAGGTCGTCATGAACAGCAGAAGGTCAGCCCCGTGTCCCCGTCGGCGAGGCCCGGTGATGCTCGTCGCCGCGCTGTCCGTGCCGCTCCTCGCCGCAGGCGCCTGCGGCACGGCCGCCGGTCCGCCACCGGCGGCCTCGGAACGGCCCGGCGCATCCGCGTCCGCCGGATCAGGAGCGTCGGGCGAGCCGTCGAGCGGACCGGCTTCCCCGGGTAACACCACCCCGTCGGCCACCGCACCGCGAGCCCCGGCGACCGGCTCGACGGGAGCCGCGGGGCGGCACATCACGACCGCCGTGTACCTCCTTCACGCGGGCCACATCTCCCCCGCGCCTCGTACCGTGACCGCCCCGGCCACCGCGGCCGGATCCGTCCGCGCCCTGCTGGCCGGCCCCGACCGCTACGAACGGCGGCACGACCGCACCTCGGCCATTCCGCCGGGCACGACCCTGCACTCGGTCGCGGTCCGCGACCAGGTGGCGACCGTCGACCTCTCCGGCCGGTACGACGACGGCGGCGGCACCGTCTCCCTGCGGGCGCGCCTCGCCCAGGTCGTGTTCACGGTGACCCGCTACCCCGGTATTCGCAAGGTCGGCTTCGAGCTGGACGGCAAACCTGTCTCGTCCTTCGGCGCGGCGGGCATCGTCCTCAACGGCCCTGTGGGACGGGCGGACTTCGAGGATGTCGCGCCGGCCGTCCTGGTCGAGTCCCCGCTCATCGGTGGGGGCATCAGCAGCCCCCTACGGGTCCGGGGAAGCGCCGACACCTTCGAAGCCGAGTTCCGGCTGAAGGTGACGGACGTCTCGGGGCGTACGGCCGCCGACGTGCTGGTCCGGGCCTCGTCCGGCACGGGAACGCGTGGGACGTTCGACGTCACGCTCCCGTACAAGGCGGCCCGCACGGGACCGGGTCTGCTCACCGCATACTTCATCTCGCCCGAGAACGGCAGGCCCGTCACCGTCGACACCGTACCGCTGACCGTCAACCGCTGAGCCCGGGGGCGAGGTTCTCCCGCGCCCCCGTCACCCGTGGGGCACTACGGCCACCGGGCAGTCGACGTAATGGATCGCGGCGTGCGTGACGGGCCCGGTGCGCGGCCCGATGGGCCGTTGGGTGAGACGGTGGCCGACGACCAGCAGGCTCGCCCCGCTCGCGGCCCGCACCAGCACGTTCGCGGGTTTGTCCTGCACCACGGTCTCCTTGACGTCCACGCCCGGGTACTTGTCACGCCACACCCGCAGTACGGCCTGGAGGAAGCCGAGCCACTCGTCCGCTCGCCGGGGCTCGTCCACCAGGGCGATGTCACCCTCTCCGGGGCCGAACGGGCCAGGCGCGTGCCAGGCGTGCACGGCCCGCAGCCGGGCATGCCGGAGCCGGGCCGCCTCGAAGGCGAACTCGATGACCTCGTCGCACGGCTCCCCCACGTCGATGCCGAGCACCACGTCCCGGTAGCCGGTACGGATCGAAGCGCCCCCGTCATCCGCCGGGAGACGCTCGTCCGACGCCTCCTCCCCCGCCCGCACCAGGACGACGGGCCGCGACGCCCCCGCGACCACCCCGAGGGCGACCGAACCGACGAGGAACCCGGTGAAGCCACTCAGGCCACGTGATCCCACGACCAGCAGATCGGCCTCGTCGGCCGCCTTCACCAGAGCCCCGATCGCCGGGCCCTCCAACTGGTCGTCGGACAGGTGGAGACCGGGGTACGCGGCACGCACCCGGTCTTCCGCCTCCCGCAGGACACGCGTGGCGAGGTGACGCCGGGCGGCGTTGTCGATCTCGCTTTCCTGACGGCTCGGGCGCGGGTTCCAGGCGTGCAGCAGACGGAGCGGCCGTTCGCGGCGTACGGCCTCGCGGGCCGCCCATTCCGCGGCGGCGAGGCTCTCGGCGGATCCGTCCACGCCGACGACGACAGGCGGAAGCATGATGGCACCTCCAGACGTTGGGGGTCTTCCCGCTTCCACCCTCCTCCTCCGGCCACCGAGCGGGGAGGGGCCGACAGGTCCTGCTCCGGGACCGTTCGGCGGAGCATCTCGGGCTGCACGCAAGGGACTTGACGCGCCGGAGAGGCGTCCCGCGGGCCACTCGGCCCGCTCCCGTGCCCCCTCAGCCCATACACGTTCGACAGCCGGCGCCGGACGCTGAGAACGGAGCCTCCGGAAGGGAGTTCACGATGAGCCCCGTCCAACATGTGCCGCCCCGCGCTCCGTTGGCCGACGGCAGCACCGTCCCGCTCCCGCCACCGGGCTCGTTGCCCGCGCCCGCCGCGCCGGCCGGGCACCACCGCTGAAGGAGACAGAGAAATGAAGCCCACCAGGATCAACGCGCTCATGGTCGAGGACGTCGTCACCGCGGTGCACGGCACGCCCTTCAAGGAGGTGGTGCGCCTGCTCGGCGAACACCGCGTCAGCGGCCTCCCGGTGATCGACGACGACCGCAAGGTCATCGGCGTGATCTCCGAGACCGACCTCATGCTCCACCAGACACGCCCACCCGAGGCCCACGGCTCCTTCGCCACCATGGCACGCCGGCTGAACCGCGCCGTACGGGAACGCGCCGCCAAGAGCCGGGCGCGGACGGCCGGCGGAGTGATGTCCACACCCGCCGTCACCGTGCGCGCCGACGCCACCGTCACCGAGGCCGCACGGCTGATGGCCGAGCACCGCATCGAACGGCTGCCCGTCGTCGACGAGGACCACCGGCTCGTCGGCATCGTCACACGCCACGACCTGCTTCAGGTCTTCCTGCGCGGCGACGAGGACATCCAAAGGGACGTGCAACGGGAGGTCTTCGTCAACACGCTCTGGATCGCGCCGCACACCGTCGAGGCCACCGTCGAGAACGGCGTGGTCACCCTCACCGGCCAGTTGGAACGGCGCAGCGACACAGCCGTAGCGGTCGGCATGACGCGCCGTCTCGACGGCGTCGTGGACGTCGTCGACCACCTGTCCTACCGCCTCGACGACAAGCGGCTGCGGCCCGCCGAGCAGGCCCTGCACGGCGTGGCGGACGACTGGCTGCGCGGGCTGTGAACGAGGGCTCCGGGTTCCACCGGCGGATCACCATGCCTCCCGTTCACCCGGCTCGCCGACCGCGGCCGATTCGACCCCAAGTGGCCTCGCCACGCGGCCCCGTCGGCCCATCCCGCGCGACGCGGGCTCCTGTCACCTTCGGAGTGTGACCACATCGACGAAGGAGGTGCGGACGGATGCGCGGCGGCAGGAGCCTGAGAAGTCCGCTGTGGCGATGGCGGAGCAACCCGCTGCGGCGGCACGACGACATCGTCGAGGCGTGGATCGTACTGGCCGTCTGGCTGACCATCCTGCTGGGCGGCGCCGTAGCGGGCTTCGTGACGGCCCACGCCGCCAGTGAATCCTTCGCCCGGCAGCGCGCCGAGCGACATTCCGTCCGGGCGGTGCTCGTCACCGACGTCCCACGAACCCTCACCGAGACGTGGGGAACGGGCGACCAGGTGCGGGCGACGGTGCGCTGGACGGCACCCGACGGCACATCCCGTACCGCCCGGACCTGGGTGGAGCACGGCGCGATGGCCGGGACAGCGATCGTGGTCTGGCAGGACGACAACGGCCGGCTCACGCCCAGTCCGACGGGTCCCGGCGAGGCGGCCCTTGAGTCGGCTGTGCTGGGTCTCGTGGCCGCGGGCGCCCTCGCCGGCCTCTCGGCCGGCGCCGGAGCGGTCGTCCGCGCACGGCTCGACCGGAGGCGTATGGACGAGTGGGGCCGGGAATGGGACCTGGTCGGCCCGCGGTGGGGCCACAGGACGGGCTGACTCGGCGTCACGCTGGTCAGCGGCGACCCGGTGCTCCGGCGCCCCGTACTTGGAGCCGGACGGACCGTCCACGCGTCCGGCCGCGGCTCGTCAGGTGCGTCCCCCGGACTTGTCGCCCCGCGGAACGGTGGCGCCGCCGCCGGCCCGCACGGCTTCCACCGCCGCCTGGTGCAGCTGCCTGCTGTCCTGCGCGGAGGCGCAGGAGACCGGACTTCCGGCAACGGTGAACCATGTGGAAGTGCCGCTGTACTGGACCGCCACCCGAGCGTGCCTGCCGTCCCAGGTGGTGTGCAGGGTCAGGTCACCGGTCACGGTTCCGCCCTCGTCGGTGCAGACGCCTCCCCGCCCGGCGAACACCCCTGTCGTCGTCCACGATGCTTGGGCCATGACCATCAGCCTTCTTTCCTGCTCGCGCTGCCTCCCATGGTCGCTCGCATCGCCGATCCCTGCCCGGGACGACTTCGGTGCACGGGGCCGAGCGGGGCATGTGTCCCTGCGTGCCGTCCAGCTCTCACGGACAGGCTGCCCGACGGCGCATGGGGATGTGACGGGAGGAGGCCGTCATGTCACTGAGAGTGGTCGAGGCCCCCGTGGGCCGGGGCCGACCACGTCACGGGCGGAAGGCGAAGTCCAGAACATCGTCGCAGGTCACCGGCGCATCGACGGCGACCGCGACCGCGACGTCACGGTGTCAGGGAAGCGGCGACACCGGCGGCCCATGCTGCGATCGCCGTGAAGTCCCGGAAGTCGCCGCCCTTTCCGGAGCGCAGGATCATCCCGGCCATGCGGCCCTCGGCGCCTGCTTCGAGGCATCCTCCGAAGGTGACGTGCTCGCGGGCGCCCAGCCGGGTCATGGCCCGCTCGACACCGGGCACCGGCGGAATGTTCCGCTCGGAGGCCGACGCGTCCAGGGGACCGCTGCTGAAGAACCACACCGGGCGCTCCGCGAGCTCGGCGCGGTGCCTACGGACGAACCGGCGTGCGTCCTTGTGCCAGCGTCCGGCGTACAGGGCGCCGCCGACCACCACGGCGTCGTACGACGCCACACTTCCCACGGACCGGGCCGGCAGCGCGTCGACCCGCAGCCCGTCCTCGCGCAGGACCTCGGCAACCGTTTCGGCGATCCGCGCCGTCGATCCGTTCTTGGTTCCGTAGGTGACCAGCACGCTTACGGTCATGGCGGTTCGCCTCCCTTCACCGTCCGCGCAGCCAGTGGTCGGCCGCGTCTCGCGGCGCCCGTTCCCCGGTGCGCGGGTGTGCGTCGTCCAGGCGGTGGGTGAGCCCGTCCACCACGTCGACCACGCCGTCGATCTGACGGGTCATCGAGAGGGCGATCTCCGTCTCGCTCCTGCGTTCCATGTGCCCGGTGAGCGTGACGACGCCCTCCGTCACGGAGACGTCGACGCTGCGGGGCGGCAGCCGCAGAGCACGTATCAGTACTTCTCCGATGACCTCGTTGCGGAGCTCCTTGTCGGGCCGCAGGAAGACCCGCAGGAGGTCGCGCCGGGTCACGATGCCGACGAGCCGATCCTCCTCGTCGAGGACGGGAAGCCGCTCCACGTGCCGCTGGGCCATGGTGCGGGCGGCCTGGGCAATGGTGTCGTCGGCGTGCACGGTGACGGGCGGCCCGGTCATCAGCTCACCGGCGGTGCGGGCCTTCGCCTTCGCGGCCCGGCGCCGGGCACCCGGGGTCAGTGCGACATGCCCGGCGCGGCGCCGGGCCTCGTACGGGCCGGGACCTGTGGCCTGACGGATCACCAGATCCGTTTCGGAGACGACCCCGACGACCTTGTCGTCCTCGTCGACCACCGGCACTCCGCCGATCCGGTGGTCCGCGAGCAGCTGGGCCACCACCTTGAACGGCATGCCGCGGTCGGCGCGTACGACGTCCATGGTCATCACGGAGCCGATCTTGTCGTGTTTCATGTCCATCCCCTCCTCAGCGGAGTCGGCGCAGGTACGGGTCCTGAGGGCGACGCGGCATCAGGCGCACTCGCGCGTCGAGCACGGTGACACCGCCGGGTGCCGCCAGGACCGGGTTGAAGTCGGCCTCGGCGAGCTGCGGAAGGTCCGCCGCCATCCGCGACAGCCGCAGGAGCAGCTGCTCCAGGTCCTCCAGGTCGACCACGACGTTTCCGTTCGCCCCCAGCAGCAGTGGGGCGCAGCGTGGCGACGTGATCAGTTCATGGACGTCGCGGTCGGTCAGCGGAGCCAGCCGGGCCGCGTGGTCGGCCAGCACCTCCGTGGCCGTACCGCCGAGTCCGAACAGGACGAGCGGGCCGAACACCTCGTCCTGGACCACGCCCGCGAACAGCTCGGTGCCGCGCGCGGCGAGCGGCTGTACGACCACGCCGGTCATCAGCCCCGCGAAACGGGTCTCCAGGTCACGGAACGCGGCCCGCACCTGCGACTGGCCGCGCAGGTCGAGGTGGACCGCGTGCTGCTGAGTCTTGTGCAGGAGCCCCGGCCAGTGGGCCTTCATGACCACGCGGCCGTCGAAGCCACGCAGCCGCTCGGCGGCGAGCACGGCCTCGTCCTCGGTCTCGGCCCAGGCCCACGGGATCTGCGGGATGTCGTAGCAGGCGAGGAGGTCGGCGCAGGTGCGCGGGTCGAGCCAGCCGCCGTCGGGGTGCGCGGCAAGGTGTTCCCGGACAATCGCGCCGGCCCGCTCGGTCTCGATGCCGTCGAGATCGGGGACGGTACCGGCCGGCCGGGCGAGCCAGGCGGCCCGGTCGGTCGCGCGGGCGAGCGCGCGGGCCGCCGCCAGGGGTTCGGCGTAGGAGGGGATCGTCCCTCCGTCGGCGGTGGGCAGCAGGCGTACCGGCAGGTCCTGCTCCAGGCGTACGGCGATCACGGGCCGGGCCCGCCGTCCGGGTGCCGCGGTGAGGGCACGGACCAGGTCGTCGCCGGTGGCCGCGGCGACCGCCGTGGGAACGAGCACCACGACGACGGCGTCGATGCCCGGGCACCGGGTGAGGCGGTCGACGCACTCCGTGAGCTGTTCCTCGGACACCCCGGCGGTGGCGTCGACCGGGTTGCCGACCACCGCGCCGTCCGGCAGGACGCCGAGCAGGTCATCGGCCGTCACGGGGGTGAAGGACGGGAGGGCCAGTCCCGCCTCCGCGCAGGCGTCGGCGGCGAGGACGCCCGCGCCGCCCGCGTTGGTGACGATCGCGACGCGGGACCCTTCCGGCAGCGGCTGGGAGTGGAACAGGGCCGCGGTTTCCAGGAGTTCGCCGATCGAGCGGGTCGCGGTGATGCCCGCCTGGGTGAACAGGGCCTGGCGGGTCATGGTGCGTGACGCGGCGGCCGCGGTGTGCGAGGCGGCCGCCTTGCGGCCCGCGTCCGTGCGGCCCGCGTCGACGGTCAGCACCGGGATACGGCGCGTCACGCGCCGGGCGGTGCGGGAGAAGGCCCGCGGGTTGCCGAAGGACTCCAGGTGCAGCAGCGCGAGGTCGGTACGGCTGTCGCTCTCCCACCACTGGAGCATGTCGTTGCCGCTGACGTCGTACTTGTCACCCAGGGACACGAAGGACGAGACCCCGATGCCCAGCCGGGACAGCCCGTCGAGCAGTGCGATGCCGACCCCGCCGGACTGCACCGCGACACCGGCCGTCCCAGGGCGCGGGTGGTCGGCGGCGAACGTCGCGTCGAGGCGCAGCTCCGGGTCCGTGTTGGAGATGCCGAGGCAGTTGGGGCCGACGAGGCGCATGCCGTAGGTGCGGCAGGCGGCCAGCAGTTCCCGGGCCTGGGAGGCATCGAGTCCGGCGGTTACGACGACGAGCGCGCGCACTCCGGCCCGGCCGCACTCATCGGCGACGCCCGGGACCGCGGCGGCCGGTACGGCCACGATCACGAGGTCGGGGGCCTTGGGCAGGGCGCTGACGGACGGATGGGACGGCACCCCGAGAACCGACGTCACGCTGGGGTTCACCGCGAACAGCCGGCGGGCGAAGCCTCCCGTGCGCAGGTGGTGGAGAACGGCCCGCCCCACCGACCCGGGCCTGCGTCCGGCCCCGACGACGGCGACGCTGTCGGGGCGCAGCAGTGGCTGGAGGCTGGCCACGTCGGCGGCCCGGCCACGGGCCTCGACGGCGGACAGGTAGGTGTCGTCGTCGTCGAGGCGGATGGTGCACTGCACCTCGGGTCCCTCGAAACGGCGGGAGGTGCGCAGGCCGAGGTCGGCGAAGAGACGCAGCACCTCGTTGTTCTCGCCGAGCGCTTCGGCGGTGAAGGTGGTGATGCCCTCCGCCCGCGCGGCCGAGACCAGGTGCTCGACGAGCAGAGTGCCCACGCCCCGGTGGTGCAGTCCGTCGGCGACGGCGATGGAGATCTCCGCGTCGTCCTTCTCCCCGCCGGTGTCGTACTCGGCGAGGCCGACGACCCGGCCGTTCGCCTCGGCCAGCAGGGCCCGGTGGCCGGGGCGGGCCTGGGCGCAGGCCCGGTCGGCGGCCGCCGCGGCCGACCGGCGGCTCGCCACGAAGAACCGCAGGCGGAGGTTCTCCGGCGACATCTCCTCGTAGAGCCGCCGCAGCCGATCACGGTCACCCGGCAGAACCGGACGGATGCACACGGTGCTGCCGTCCGCGAGCAGGGCGTGGACCGAAGGCCGGTGGAGCAGGTCGTCCGTCATCGCAGGTCTCCTCGCTCTTCGACACTTCGATCCTCCGGCGGACCGGAGGGTCTTCCAAGGGCTGTCCGGGGGCGGACGCGGGGCCGGTCTGCCCCGCACGGCGGTTTCGTCGGCCGCGTGGTCCACGGCCCGCAGGGCGGTCTCGTCGGCCGCCGGGTCGACGGCCCGCGGGCTCGGCTCGGTGCCGTCGACGCCGAAGATCAGTCAGTGGTCCGGCCGGCTCACTGCCCCGCGCCGAGGTCGAAGACGATCCGGGCCTTGACCTGGCCGCGCAGCACGGCGTCGATGGACTCGTTGACGGAGTCGAGCGGGCGGGTCTCGTAGACGACCCTGGTGCGGCCCGCCACGTGCAGTTGGAAGACCTCGGCCAGGTCCTGCCGGGTGCCCACGATCGAGCCGATCACGGAGGTGCCGTTGAGGACGGTGTCGAAGATCGGGACCTCGATCGTGCCGTGCGCCGGGAGGGCGACCATGACGAGCTTGCCGCCGCGCCGCAGCCCGGCGTTGACCGCGGCGAAGGCCTGCTCGTCGACCGCGAGCGCGAGGGCGGCGTGCGCGCCGCCGTACCGCTTCAGTGTCTCGCCCACGTCGTGCTTGCGCGCGTCGATGACGATGTCCGCACCGAGTTCGGCGGCGAGTTCGAGCTTCTCGTCGGTGACGTCGATCGCGGCCACCCGCGCTCCGGCGATCTTCGCGTACTGCACGGCCAGATGGCCGAGTCCGCCGACCCCGGAGACGGCGACGAGCTGGGCGGGCCGCACACCGGCGACCTTGAGTGCCTTGTACGTGGTGACGCCGGCGCAGGTCAACGGGGCGGCCTCGACGGCGCTGATGCCCTGCGGCACCGGTTGGGCGAAGTCGGCCCAGGCCAGCATCTTCTCGGCGTATCCGCCGTCGCAGGCGTACCCGGTGTTGATCTGCCGCTCGCACAGCGTCTCCCAGCCGGACAGGCAGTGCTCGCACCGCCCGCACGCCTTGCCCAGCCAGGGCACGGCCACGCGTTGTCCGACGGTCAGGTGGGTGACGCCGTCGCCGAGCCTCTCGACGAGGCCCACGCCCTCGTGGCCGGGCACGAACGGCGGGTTCGGCTTGACGGGCCAGTCGCCGTGGGCCGCGTGGATGTCGGTGTGGCACAGCCCGGAGGCCTCGACCCGGATCCGGACCTGGCCGGGGCCTGGCTCGGGATCGGGGCGGTCCTCGATGGCCAGGGGTTCGCCGAAGGCTCGTACGACCGCTGCCTTCATGATGTCAGCTCCTCGGGTGGGCGGGGCGGGACGGGACGGAGAGGGGTCAGCCGTGGGGGACTACGGCGACGGGAGCGGCGGAGTGGTGCAGGACGGCGTGCGTGACGTGGCCGATGTGGGCGCCGAGCGGGTCGCGGCGCATGCGCCGGCCCACGACCACCAGCGACGCCTCGCGTGAGGCGTCCACCAGGTGGACCGCCGGGCTGCCGTAGCGGGACTCCTCGACGACCTCCACGTCGGGGTGCTTGTGCCGCCAGGGCCGCAGCACCTCGGTCAGGGCGGAGGAGTCGCTCAGGGCCAGTGCTTCCTGCAGTACGGGATTGGCGGGTGTGGCGTAGGCGTAGTACGGCGGCGGGTTCCAGCCGTGGACGACGCGCAGGGACGTGGCTCGACGGGCGGCGGCGTCGAAGGCGTACTCGATCAGCGTGTCGTCCGGGTGCTTCGTGTCGAGCCCGAGCACCACCGGCCGCAACGACGCCGCGGCGGACGGAATCCCCACCGGATCGACCTCGTGCTCGTCATCGGACTGTTCTGGTGCGCGAACGAGGACCACGGGACGCTCCGCGTGCGCGACGACGGAGAGACCGACGGAGCCGACCATGAACCCGGCGATTCCGCTGAGTCCGCGCGAACCCAGGACCAGGAGTTCGGCGGTCTTCGCCGCCTCGGCGAGCACCTCGGCGGGGCGGCCGGCGACATGTTCGCCGGTCACCTCGACGCCGGGGTGGCGCCGGGCGATGCCCTCGGCGGCTTCGCGGGAGATCCTCCCCCGGTCCTGGGCCATGGGCTCCGGTACCGGTTCCCAGACGTGGAGGATCTTCAGCGGCAGGTCGCGCAACTGCGCCTCCCCGGCTGCCCATTCGGCGGCGGCCCGGCTCTCGGACGATCCGTCGAGGCCCACGATGACGGTGCGGAGCATGAACTCAACCTCCTGGAGCAAGGATTCGGATGACAGGGTCGTGTTCGAGGCTCGGCGGTCAGCGCAGCCGGGCCGTGACGTACTCCGTGAGGTCGAGCAGGCGGTTGGTGTAACCCCACTCGTTGTCGTACCAGCCGAAGACCTTGACGAGGTCGCCGTGCGCCTGGGTGAGCGGGGCGTCCAGGACGCAGGAGGCGGGGTCGCCGACGACGTCACGGGAGACGATCGGAGCGTCGGACACCCGCAGGATGCCCCGGAGCGGTCCCTCGGCGGCGTCCCGGAAGGCGGCGTTGACCTCGTCCGCGGTCACCGGTCGGTCCAGCACCACGCTCAGGTCTGTCAGCGAGCCGTCTTCCACGGGCACGCGTACGGCGATGCCGTCCAGGGTGCCGGCCAGCTCGGGCAGGACGAGGCCGACGGCGCGGGCGGCGCCCGTGCTGGTCGGGATGATGTTGACGGCGGCGCTGCGGCCACGGCGCGGGTCCTTGTGCGGGCCGTCGAGGACCACCTGGTCGTTGGTGTAGCCGTGGATCGTGGTCATCAACCCCTTGACGATGCCGAAGTGCTCGCCCAGCACCTTCACCATCGGCGCCACGCAGTTGGTGGTGCAGGAGGCGTTGGAGACCACGTGGTCGGTGTCCGGGTCGTACGTGCCCTCGTTGACGCCCATCACGATCGTGGTGTCGACGTCCTTGCCGGGCACGGACAGCAGCACCTTGCGGGCGCCGGCCTTCAGGTGCGCTCCGGCCTGTTCGCGGGTGCGGAAGCGGCCGGTGGACTCGATGACGACGTCCACGCCGAGGTCGCCCCAGGCGAGCGCGGCCGGGTCGCGTTCGGCGGTGACGGCGATCCGGTGGCCGTCCACGGTCAGGGACACGTCGTCGTGCTCGACGGCGCGGCCGAGGCGGCCGTATGTCGAGTCGTAGGTGAGCAGATGGGCAAGTGCTTCCGGTGAGGCGACGTCGTTGACGGCCACCACCTCGGCCGGTGTGCCGACTGCCGTCTCGGCGCGCTCCAGCACGCACCTCAGGTAGTTGCGACCGATGCGGCCGAAGCCGTTGATGCCCACGCGCACGCTCATGTCCCTTGCCCTCCTCGTCCGTTCGCACCTGGTTGCGCTGCCAGACTGCTGGCCGGCCACGGGCCGGCGCTTGGGCCGTACGGGCGCCGTGGGAGGGACGATCGACCCCGGGTCCGGTCCCGTTCGGAGTCTCGGCGCGCTTCAGGCAGGGCCAGGGCCGAGCGGCCCCGCGGCCGGGACGTCCAGTACCTGCTGTCGGGCGGCCGCTCGTTCAACGCTGGTGGCGTGGCTCGTCGAGCCCGAAATCCTCAGGCACCGGAAGCCGGAAGGAAGAACACATCGTCATGGACCGCTATGTGTACGGGTTCACCGAGGGCGGCCGCGACATGGCCGACCTGCTCGGCGGCAAGGGCGCCAACCTGGCCGAGATGACCCGGATGGGCCTGCCGGTCCCGCCCGGGTTCACCGTGACCACCGAGGCCTGCCGCGCCTACCTCGTCACCGGCACCGAGCCGGACGGGATGTCCCGCGCGGTCGCGGGTCACCTGTCGCTCCTGGAGGCCGGCGCGGGGAGGCTGCTCGGCCGGCCCGACGACCCGCTGCTGCTGTCCGTCCGTTCCGGCGCGCGCTTCTCGATGCCCGGCATGATGGAGACCATCCTGGACATCGGCCTCAACGACGCGTCCGTGAACGGTCTGGCGAAGTCCTCCGGGAACGAGCGCTTCGCGTGGGACTCCTACCGCCGCCTCGTGCAGATGTTCGGCAGCACCGTCATGGGCGTCGACGGCTCACTGTTCGAGAAGATCATGGCCGGCTTCAAGCGGGCCCGCGGCGCGGCGGACGACCTGGGCCTGGACGCGGCCGATCTGGCGGAGCTCGTCGAGGCGTACAAGGAGCTGATCCGGCGGGAGACCGGCGAGAGCTTCCCCCAGTCCGCCGCGGAACAACTGCGGCGTTCGATCCTGGCCGTCTTCGCGTCGTGGAACGGCGAGCGCGCCCGTCTGTACCGCCGCCGGGAGCACATCCCCGAAGACCTGGGCACCGCGGTCAACGTCCAGGCCATGGTCTTCGGCAACCTCGGTCCCGATTCCGGCAGCGGCGTCGCCTTCACCCGCGACCCGGCCACCGGACGGCCCGGGCTGTACGGCGACTACCTGCCGAACGCACAGGGCGAGGACGTCGTCGCCGGTATCCGCAACACCGTGCCCCTGACCGAGCTGGAGCGGCTGGATCCTCGGTCGTACGCCCAACTCCGCGACCACATGCAGACCTTGGAGCGGCACTACCGGGACCTGTGCGACATCGAGTTCACGATCGAACGCGGCCGGCTGTGGATGCTGCAGACCCGGGTCGGCAAGCGCACCGCCGAGGCCGCGTTCGCCATCGCCGCCGAGCTCGCCGACGAGCGACTGATCACCCCCGACGAGGCGTTGGCCCGGGTCAGCGGCGGCGGCCTCGCCCACCTGATGTTCCCCCGGTTCGACACGTCGGCCGTCGGCGAGGCGCTCGCGCACGGCGTCCCGGCCTCGCCCGGCGCGGCCGTGGGCGCCGCGGTGTTCGACTCCGCCGAGGCCGTCCGGCGGGCCGCCACGGGCGAGAAGGTCGTCCTCGTACGACAGGAGACCACCCCCGGCGACCTGCCCGGCATGATCGCCGCACAGGCCGTCCTGACCAGCCACGGCGGCAAGACCAGCCATGCCGCAGTCGTCGCCCGCGGCATGGGCAAGGTCTGTGTCTGCGGTGCCGAAGAGGTCGCCGTGGACACCGAGGCCCGCCGGTTCGTGGTGGGCGACACCCTTGTCGTGGAGGGCACGGTGCTCTCCGTCGACGGCTCCGCCGGCACCGTCCACCTGGGCGCCGCTCCGCTGGTCGACTCCGCCGTGATGCGGTACTTGGAGACCGGCGAGCGGTCGGCCGGGGTGGTCGAGGCCGTGGCCCGCGCCATGGAGAGGGCCGACGACGTACGGCGGATGGAAGTGCGGGCGAACGCCGACACTCCCGAAGACGCCGCCCGGGCCCGCCGGTTCGGCGCGCAGGGCATCGGGCTGTGCCGCACCGAGCACATGTTCCTCGGCGAGCGCCGCAAGTTGGTCGAGGAGATGATCCTGGCCCGGACGCAGGCCGATCGCGAGCGGGCGCTGAGGGTCCTGCTGCCCCTGCAACGGAAGGACTTCACCGGCATCCTGGAGGCGATGGACGGGCTGCCGGTCACCATCAGGCTCATCGACCCGCCGCTGCACGAGTTCCTGCCCGACCGTACGGAACTCGCCGTACGCGTCGCCGCCGCCGAGGCCCGCGGGGACGTCCCGGACGCCCGCGACACCGATCTGCTGAGCGCCGTGAACCGGATGCACGAGGAAAACCCCATGCTGGGCCTGCGCGGGGTCCGTCTGGGCCTGGTGGTACCCGGACTGGTCGCGATGCAGGTGCGTGCCATCGCCGAAGCGGTCGTGGATCGCGTGCGGGCCGGGGGCTCCCCGCGGGCGGAGATCATGGTGCCGCTGGTCGGCGCCGTGGAGGAACTGCGCATCGAGCGGGAGGAAGTGGAACGGGTACTGGCCGAGGTCTCCGAGGAGTCCGGCATTCCCGTGCGCTGCCCCGTCGGGACGATGATCGAACTGCCGCGGGCCGCCCTGACCGCGGGGCGGATCGCCGAGGAGGCGGAGTTCTTCTCCTTCGGCACGAACGATCTCACTCAGACCACCTGGGGCTTCTCCCGTGACGACGTGGAGGCGGAGTTCTTCTCCGCCTACCTCGACAAGGGCATCTTCGCCGCCTCGCCGTTCGAGACGCTGGACCGCGCGGGCGTGGGCCGGCTGATCCGAATCGCCGTCGCCGAAGGCCGCGCGGCACGACCCGGCCTGAAGATCGGCGTCTGCGGCGAACACGGCGGGGACCCGGACTCCGTCCACTTCTTCCACGCCACGGGCCTCGACTACGTCTCCTGCTCGCCCTTCCGTGTCCCGGTCGCACGGCTGGAGGCCGGACGGGCCGCACTCACCGGAACGGCGACGAGCGACAGCAGGTGAGGAGACGGCGCTGCCGTCCCCGCGTGGCTGCCGGGACCACAGGCCCCGGCAGCCACGCCCCGGGCGGGGTTCAGCAGGCGTTCACGCCGCGTGCGCGGAACTGGTCCCGGACCCGCCGGACCAGGTCGGGTGCCGGGCTCGGGGTGTCGCGCAGAGGGAAGGGCAGACCGAGGGCCTCGTACTTCGCCGCGCCGAGCTTGTGGAACGGCAGGATGTCCACGCGGTCGACGGCGGCGAGACCGGCGACGAAGCGGGCGAGACCGTCGACGGCTTCCGGGTCGTCGGTCCACCCGGGCACCAGGACGTAGCGGATCCACATGCGCTTGCCGAGCCGGTCGAGACGGGTGGCGAAGTTCAGGGTGGGTGCGAGCGTGCCGCCGGTCAGCTTGCGGTACGTGTTCGTGTCGAACGACTTGATGTCCAGCAGTACCAGGTCGGTGTCGGCCAGGAGGTCATCGGTGGCACGGGCGCCGAGGAAACCGGAGGTGTCGAGCGCGGTGTGCAGTCCGACCTCCCTGCAGCGGCGCAGGACCGCGCCGGTGAAAGCGGGCTGGAGCAGTGGCTCGCCGCCGGTGATGGTCACCCCTCCCCCGGCCGTGGTGATGAAAGGGCGGTACTTCTCGATCTCCGCCATCACCTCGTCCACGGTGGCCTCCCTGCCGTCGCGCATGTGCCAGGTGTCCGGGTTGGCGCAGTACAGGCAGCGCAGCGGGCAGCCGTTCACGAAGAGGACGAACCGGGTCCCGGGACCGTCCACGCCGGTGGACAGGTCCCAGGAATGGATCCGGCCGGTCGTCGTCGCGGCCTTCACAGCGATCCGTGGAAGGTACGGCTGATCACATCGAGTTGCTGCTCGCGGGTCAGGCGCACGAAGTTGACGGCGTATCCGGAGACCCGGATGGTCAAGTCGGGGTACTTCTCCGGGTGTTCCATGGCGTCTTCGAGGGTGGCCCGGTCGAGGACGTTGACGTTCATGTGGAATCCGCCGGAGGCCATGTAGGCGTCGAGGATGCCGACCAGGTGGCACGGGCGCTCCTCCGGACGGTGTCCCAGTCCCTCGGGCGTGATCGTCGTGGTCAGCGAGATGCCGTCGCGGGCCTGCTCGTACGGCAGTTTCGCGACCGAGAGCGCGGAGGCGGCGACCCCGTGCCGGTCGCGTCCGTTCATGGGGTTCGCGCCGGGGGCGAAGGGCTGTCCGGCTCGCCGGCCGTCGGGGGTGTTGCCGGTGTGCTTGCCGTAGACCACGTTGGAGGTGATGGTCAGCACGGACTGGGTGTGCTCGGCGTTCCGGTAGGTGGGGTGCTTGCGCACCTTGGCCATGAACGACTCGACCAGGCCGACGGCGAGGGCGTCGGCGCGGTCGTCGTTGTTGCCGTAGGCCGGGTAGTCGCCCTCGACGACATAGTCGACGGCGAGGCCGGTCGAGTCCCTGATCACCTTCACCCGCGCGTACTTCACGGCGGACAGGCTGTCGGCCGCGACCGACAGGCCGGCGATGCCGCAGGCCATGAAGCGGTGCACCGGGTGGTCGTGCAGCGCCATCTCGATGCGCTCGTAGGCGTACTTGTCGTGCATGCAGTGGATGACGTTCAGGGCGTCGACGTAGGTCCGTGCCAGCCAGTCCAGCATGCGGTCGTACGCCGTCGACAGCTCCCCGTAGTTCAGGTACTCACCCGTCAGGGCCGCCGTCTCGGGGGCCACCTGCTCGCCGGTCAACTCGTCCCGGCCGCCGTTGATCGCGTACAGCAGCGCCTTGGCGAGGTTGACCCGGGCGCCGAAGAACTGCATCTGGCGGCCCACGGCCATCGCGGAGACGCAGCATGCGATCGCCGTGTCGTCACCGGTGCGCGGCCGCGTCAGCTCGTCGGACTCGTACTGGACGGCGCTGGTGTCGATGGACACACGGGCACAGAACTCCTTGAACCCGACGGGCAATCGGGGCGACCACAGCGCGGTCAGGTTGGGCTCCGGAGCGGGCCCCAGGTTGTAGAGGGTCTGCAGGAAACGGAAAGAGGTCCGGGAGACCAGCGTGCGGCCGTCCAGACCCATGCCGCCGATGGACTCGGTCACCCAGGTGGGGTCACCGGAGAACAGGGCGTCGTACTCGGGAGTGCGCAGGAAGCGTACGATGCGCAGCTTGATGACGAAGTCGTCGATCAGCTCCTGCGCGCGCGTCTCGTCGATGGTTCCCTCGTCCAGGTCGCGCTGGAGGTAGACGTCGAGGAAGGTCGAGGTGCGGCCGAGCGACATCGCGGCGCCGTTCTGCTCCTTCACCGCGGCGAGGTAGCCGAGATAGAGCCACTGGACGGCCTCGTGCGCGGTGGCGGCGGGGCGGGAGACGTCACAGCCGTATGTCGCCGCCATCCGGCCGAGTTCGCCCAACGCCCTGATCTGTTCGGCGAGTTCCTCGCGGTCTCGGATGACGTGCTCGGTGGACGGCTCGGTGTCCAGCAGTGCTCGTTCGGCGCGCTTGGCCTCGATCAGCCGGTCGGTGCCGTACAGCGCCACCCTGCGGTAGTCGCCGATGATCCGGCCCCGGCCGTAGGCGTCGGGCAGCCCGGTGATGATGCCCGCCTTGCGGGCGGCGCGCATCTCGGGCGTGTAGGCGTCGAAGACACCGTCGTTGTGGGTCTTGCGGTAGGTCCCGAAGACCTTCGTCACGAAGGGATCGGGCGTGTAGCCGTACGCGCCGAGGCCGTTCTCGACCATCCGCAGGCCGCCGTTGGGCATGATCGCCCGCTTCAGGGGCGCGTCGGTCTGCAGGCCGACGATCAACTCCCGTTCCCGGTCGATGTATCCGGGGGCGTGCGAGGTGATCGTGGAAGGGGTGGCGACGTCGACATCGAGGATGCCCTTGCGCCGCTCCTCCGGGAACAGCGCGCTCACCCGGTGCCAGACGGCCCGGGTGCGTTCGGTGGGGCCCGCGAGGAAGGACGCGTCGCCCTCGTAGGGCGTGTAGTTGGCCTGGACGAAGTCGCGCACGTCGATCCGCTCGTGCCACCTCGTCCCGACGAATCCCCGCCACGCCTTCGCCGTGAGGCCGCCCACTGTCACCGTTGCGGTCATCGCCGGTAGTCCTCTCCCTGATGCGCCTGGTGGGTCTCTCCCTTCATGCTCGTCTCCGGCGGGCCGCGTCGGCAGTGCCGGGCAGCGCCCCTGCGCCGTGCCGGCAGTCCCCACATGATGGGCCGTTCGGCCCGGCGGGTGTCGCGCGCGTGGGCGAGGCCGGCCGAGGGGTTCGTCTTGGATCTCCGGCGATCCCATGTTCGGCCCCTGGCTGTCAGTCGGCCGCCAGCACCTCCACCCCACGCCCCGCGAGCTGTTCGAGCACCGCGTGGCCGGGGTCGGCGTCGGTGATCAGTCCCGTGATGTCCTCCCAGGGCAGGACGCGGAACCGTGAAGCCGTGCCGATCTTCTCGGACGAGGCGAGGATGTAGGTGTCCGCGGCCCGTGCGGCCAGAGCGCGCTTCATCGCGGCCTCCTCGGCGTCGCCGGTGGTGAGTCCCGCCTCCGGGTGGACGCCCGTGACACCGAGCAGACACAGGTCCGCGGAGACGTTCTGGGCGGCCTCGACCGCGGCCGCGCCGCAGGCGACGGCCGAGTGCTTGAAGATGCGGCCGCCGAGCAGGAAGACCTCGGCCTTCGGATGGTCGAGCAGCGCGGCCGCGATGGTCGGGCTGTGGGTGATCACGGTGCAGGCCAGGTCCGGCGGGAGCAGGTGGGCGACGGCGAGGGCGGTGGTGCCGCCGTCCAGGATCAGGGCGCTGCCCAGTTGTACGAGAGCGGCGGCCGCGGCGGCGACCTTCCGTTTGCCGTCGGGGGTGACGGTCTTGCGGGCGGCGTAGTCCGCCACGGCCGGGGAGACGGGCAGCGCTCCGCCGTAGACGCGGTGGCAGAGCCCCTCGGCGGCGAGGTCGCGAAGGTCGCGCCGCACGCTGTCCTCGGAAATGCCCAGGTCAGCGGCCACGTCCTTGGCCACGATCTTGCCCTCGCGGGCGAGAAGTCCCAGCAGGTGGTCGCGCCGCTCAGCAGCCAGCATTCGCACTCTCTCCTGTTCTTGCACGTTTCTGCATGTATCGTAGCGCGCCATGACCGACAAGCCGATGCTCATCCTCATCGCCGGGCCCTACCGTTCCGGGACCGACGGCGATCCGCGAGCCATGGCCGCGAACCTCGCCCGCCTCGAAGCGGCGGCGTGGCCGGTCTTCGCCGCCGGCCACCTCCCCGCGATCGGGGAGTGGCTCGCCCTGCCCGTCCTGCGCTCGGCCGGCGCGGGGCCGACGGACCCCCTCGCGGACCAGGTCCTCTACCCGACCGCCGACCGCCTGCTCGCCCACTGCGACGCCGTACTGCGACTCCCCGGTGACTCCACCGGAGCCGACCAGGACGTCGCCACCGCCCGCCGTCATGGCCTGCCCGTGTACCACCACCTGGACGAGATCCCGCGCCGCACCCCGCAGGAGACCGCGTGAACTCCCGCCCCGGCATCGACATCCCCGACCACCGCGGCCGCACCGGCCTGGACCGCGTCGGACGCGGACTGGACCGCAACCCCGACGTCGTGGTCCGCGACGTGGAGCTCACCTCCCAGGGCTGGCACGTACTGCGGCGCACCACCTTCGACTACCGGCGCCGCGACGGACGTTGGACCACCCAGCAGCGCGAGACGTACGACCGCGGCAACGGCGCGGTCGTCCTGCCGTACGACGTGGAGCGCGGGCAGGTGCTGCTCATCCGTCAGTTCCGTTACCCGGCCTACGTCAACGACCACCCGGACGGCATGCTCGTCGAGGCCGCGGCCGGGCTGCTCGACGGCGACGACCCGCTCGCCGCCGTCCGGCGGGAGGCCGCCGAGGAACTCGGTGTCACGCTCGGCCCGCTCACGCACGTCCTCGACGCCTACATGAGCCCCGGCTCGGTCACCGAGCGCCTGCACTTCTACGCGGCCCCCTACACTCCGGCCGACCGCACCGGAATCGGCGGCGGACTGGAGGAGGACGGCGAGGACATCGAAGTGCTCGAAGTGCCCTTCGCCGAGGCCCTCGCCATGGTCCGCGACGGACGCGTCACCGACGGCAAGACCATCCTGCTCCTGCAATGGGCCGCCCTGGACGGCCCCTTCGCCCCCACGGCAGTCACTGGCAGAGACCGTCCTGAAACTGACTGACACCGGTTGACCGCGCGCGACCCCACCCCGACTTATGAAGCAATTGTCAGATCGTCGTCAGCGGCTTGTCCCGCGCGAGCCCCGGCTTAGGATCCGACCATGTGCGCCTATGTCCTGGTGGCCGAGGACGACGTAAAGCAGGCGGGGATCATCGGCCGTTATCTGGAACGCGAGGGTCACTCGTCACGGCTCGTCCACGACGGGCGAGCGGCCCTGGACGAGATCCGCCGTCGACCCCCCGACCTGCTGGTCCTCGACATCATGATGCCCGTCGTCGACGGCCTGGACGTATGCCGCATCCTGCGCGGCGAGTCGACCGTCCCGGTACTGGTGCTGACGGCGCGCAACACCGAGGACGACCTGCTCCTCGCGCTCGACCTCGGTGCGGACGACTACCTGACCAAGCCCTACAGCCCGCGCGAACTGATGGCCCGCGTCCGCAGCCTCCTGCGGCGGGCGGAACGCCTGACCCTGCCGCGGGCGCCGGTCCTACGGGTGGGCGACCTCGTCGTGGACCCCGCATGCCACGAGGTGCGCCTCGGCGGCCGGGCGGTGGAGTGCACCGTCGGGGAGTTCGAGATCCTGACCGCGCTCGCCGCGGAACCGGGCCGCGTCTTCACCCGTGGGCAACTGCTCAGCCTCACCCGGGGCTCGGCCCACTTCACGACCGAACGCACGGTGGACGTCCACATCCTGAATCTGCGCAAGAAGCTGGAGCCCGACCCCAGGCGGCCGGCCCTTCTGCTGACCGTGTACGGCGTCGGATACAAGCTCGCGGGCAGCGGCAGCAGCGGCGGCGACAGTCCGTCCGCATACCCGGCCGCGCCGAGCCCCTCCGGCACCCGCGGGCACCATGAAGCCTGACCGCACCGCCGCCGTCCGGCTTCCCCCGCACCGGAGCCTGCTGTTCCGGCTCCTGGTCTCGGCGTTGCTCATCGCGGTGTGCGCGATCACGGCCACCGCCTGGCTCGCCGTCCGCAGCACCGAGGCGGCCCTGCGTCGGCAGCAGGGTCAGGTACTGACCGACGACACCGGCGTCTACCGCAGCCTGATGAAGTACGCCGCCACCCACCGGACCTGGGCAGGGGCCGGGGACCTGGTGGACGACCTCGCGCGCCGTACGCACCGGCGCATCGTGCTGACCACCCGGGACCGGGAGCACCGGCGCATCGCCGACTCCGACCGCGGCGCCGGGCATCCACCGTCACGGGTGTTCGCCGTCCTCGACCCCCTGCGCGTCGACCCGGTCCTCGATCCGGCCGCCGGCCAGGACCCGGGCCGTATCGATCCGCAGGTGCCGGGCCCGTACCGGCTGACCGCGGCGGTGCGCGGCCGGCTGGCGGGCCTGGCGGACAAGGCGGCTCGCTGCCTGGAGGACAGCGGGTACACCTTCCGCCGGGACGTGTCCGCGGCCGGCCGGCCGCGGATCACCTTCACGGATCACGCGTCGCTGCGGCGGAGGATCGAGGGGTACGGAGAACTCCAGAGCAAGGTCGCCGAGGGGTGTGGACTCGACGCACTCAACACGCCGACGAGGAGTGAGCGTGCCGCCCTCGCCGACCTCAACGACCGCTTGCGCACGTGCCTGGAGCGTCAGCGCATTCCTGGGGTCCGCCTCGGTGCCGACTTCCTCCCCGTCAAGCCGTTGCCCCGGCAGGGAGGAACCGTCACGGCGGCGCAGAACTGCGTCGACACGAGCCGACGCGAGCAACTCACCCCGTACGTCGCTCCCGTGGCGCTGCTGTACGTGGGTTCGGACACCCGCTCCCCCGTCCCCGGCTTCGACCTGTCCGCGGGCAACACCTCCCGCATCGTCGCGGTCACCGGATGCGTCCTGCTGCTCACCGCAGGGGTGACGGTCCTGGTCGGTTCCCGTCTGGTGCGGCCGCTACGGGCGCTGACGCGTGCGCTGCACCAGCCGGACGGGACGACGGCGAGGGTGCCGATCACGACCCGCGACGAGATCGGTCAACTGACCGCCGCGTTCAACCAGTTGTCCGAGCACCGCGCCCGCGCGGAGGAACAACGCACCGTCATGGCCGCGGACATCGCCCATGAACTGCGCACTCCGCTGAGCACCATACGCAGCACCCTGGAGGCCACCCAGGACGGCATCCTGGTCCCGGATCAGGACGTGACCTCCTCACTCCTGGAGGAGGCGCTGCTGCTCCAGCACATCATCGACGACCTCCAGGACCTGTCGGCCGCCGACGCCGGGACGTTGGCCCTGTACCCGGAACCCTTGTGGGTGGGCGACGTTCTGCATCAGGTGGCCGGCGCGCACCGCGCACAGGCGGAGACCTCCGGTGTGACGCTCACCGTCGAGGTCGCCGGGGAACTGGAGCTGCATGCCGACCCGGTGCGGTTGCGGCAGATGATCGGCAACCTGGTGTCCAACGCGGTACGTCACACCCGCTCCGGGGATGCCATCACCCTGCGTGCCTGTCGTGACGGGGCAGCGGTGGTGATCGAGGTCGCGGACACCGGCGCCGGGATCGCACCCGGCGACCTCCCGTACCTCTTCGACAGGTTCTGGCGTGCCGACAAGTCACGCAGCAGGCAGACCGGCGGCAGCGGCCTGGGGCTGTCGATCGTACGCAAGCTCGCCGAGGCACACGGGGGCAGCGCGACGGCGGAAAGCGCCCTGGAGGTCGGAACCGTGATGACCCTGCGACTTCCCGCATGACGGCGCCAACGGTTGGCACGTGTCCCGCGGCCCCTCAGGTGAACGGGCCCTCCAGCGTGAAGCGGCGCAGGTTCCGGGCGAACGCCTCGGCCTCGCCCGGCGCCCACGAGGACACGCTCGTCATGATGTGGGCCGCCAGCCGTGTGCGCAGCTCTTCCACCGCGCGTTCACCCTGCTCGGTGAGGACCAGCAGGTGTGCGCGCCGGTCGGTGGGGTCCGGTTCGCGGCGGACGAGACCGGCCGCTTCCAGGCGGGAGGCCCGACGGGTGACGCCCGAGCGGTCGAGGCCGACGTCGGGGGCCAGTTCGGCGGCGCTGCGGGGTCCGATGCGGGCGAGTGCGCTGAGGACGGGGTACGTCAGCTCGTCCACGGCCTCGCCCATGCCCTCGGTCAGCTTCTTGTGCAGCTGCGCGCGGGTGGTGCGCCGCAACAGGATGCCCAGCGCCTCGGCGATCTCGTGTCCTACGTCGTTACTCACACCCCAAGAATAGCGTGCGCTGCGCACGCGTCGAGCGCTACAGTCAAGGTGAAGCGTGCGCAGCGCACGCATTCCGAGATTTCCTGTCCCCGAAGGGAAGTTCCATGAACCGCACCGGCATCGAGGCCGCCCTCACCGACCTGATCTTCAACCGCGACCTCACCGTGGAGGAGGCCGCCGACCGCCACTTCACCCCGGAGTACCGGCAGCGCACCGACGGGCAGTGGGACGACCGCGCCGCGTTCATCAAGCACATCACCCACGTGCGCGGACTCGTCGCGGACGGCCGCGTGGAGGTCCACGACGAGCTGTACGACGGCGGCAAGTACGCCGACCGGCACACCGTGTACATCACGAAGACGGACGGCTCGACCGTGACCATGGAGGTCTACGTCTTCGCCGACCTCGCCCCCGACGGCCGGTTCAGCCGCATAGAGGAGACCACGTTGATGCTGCAGGGCTCCGATGCCGACCGCAGCATCGGCAGCGCCCGGTAGCCCCCTCCCTCGATGCCGGACCACCGACCCGTGAGAACGGCCAGGCCGACGGCCTGGCCTTCTCGGCTGCGGTCAATCGAGTTCCCTTGGGCCGTAGGGGGCGGATTCCGCTCCCGTATTCAGGGCCCAGTAGCGGTCTCCGTGCGACCAGTGCCACCACTCCGTGGGGTAGTTGACCAGTCCGGCAGCGGTGAGCGCCGCGCTCAGGAGGTTCCGGTGAGAGCGGGCCTCGCCGCTGATGTTGTCGGCCTGTGTGTAGCAGGCACCCGCGCTCTCCTCCGGCGTCGCGTTCATGCGGGTGCCCAGGTCGAGTTCACGGCCCTCGTCATCCGCGAGGGTCAGATCAACGGCCGCGCCGGCGCTGTGCGGTGCGATCTCGGGAGGGGACACGTAGCGGCTGGCTGCCGAACGAACCTGCTCAGCGGGCCAGTTCGGGTGATCGGACCGCAGTTGGGCTGCGTATTCGTCGAAGTACCGGCGCTGAAGGGATGGTGGGCGATACCCCTCGACGAACAGCAGCCGCATTCCCTCGGGCAACAGTTCCTGCGCCTTGAAGAGCCGGCCGAGCACTCCTTCCCGCAGGTGCGCGAAGGCTCCGCCGGAGTCCTGCCACTTCCGCTCGTCGACCAGCAGGCGGCCGTCTCGTCGCACATCCACGAGCCGTTCACCGCACTCCTGAACGGGCACGGCCGCGACCTTCGGATCGGACATCAGGACGATCTCAGTCATGACGCGATCATCTCGCGGCCGTGGCGGGTTCAGTTGGCGTTGAGCACGACCGTGGGGTGCAGACGCGCCGCACGGACCGCCGGGTAGAGACCGGCGACGACGCCCATGACGAGCGTGGCCGCCAGGCTCCCACCCAGTGCCCACAGCGGTACGACGGCGATCCAGCCCTGGATCCGGGCGAAGGCGAAGGTCGCCGCCGCACCGAGCAGTGCGCCCGCCGCGCCGCCAAGGACCGACAACAGCAGTGATTCGGTGAGGAACTGGAGCCAGACCGCCCTCTTGGTGGCGCCGAGCGCGCGGCGCAATCCGATCTCCTGGCGGCGTTCCAGCACCGAGATGACCATCGTGTTGGCGACTCCGACGCCGCCGACCAGCAGGGCCACCGCGCCGAGTCCGAGCATCAGCGTGGTGAGCCCCTTGTCGGTGGCGGCCTTCGCGGCGAGTGCGTCGGAAGGGCGGGACACCTTGACCGAGCCCTCGTTGCCGGGGCTGACCGAGCGGGCGAGCACCGCGCGGACGTCCTCGACGGAGGCGTCGGAGGACCGCTCGAAGATCGTCGTGGGATGGCCGTCGAAGCCCAGGTACTTCTCCGCCGCCGGAAACCCGACGAGGGCGACGCGGTCGAGATTGGGGACGAGTTCGACGGGCTTGAGGATGCCGATGACCACGACGTGCTCGTGGTTCATCATGATCGTCTCGCCGGGCGCGGTGATGCCCAGACGCTCGGCCGCGACGGAGCCGAGGACGGTGACCGGCAGCCGCTCTCGCGCGGCGTCGAGCCAAACACCCTGCGCCACACCGGTGTTCAGGGCAGTCAGCAGATCCGGCCGGGCCGCCTGCGTCGTGACGCCGGCCGGCTGCTCCTCGGGAACCACGTCGCTGCGCCGGATACGGGCGTCGACCTGTCCCGTCGCGGTGGCGTGCCGCACCGGGCCGATGCGCTCCACCATGGCGACCGCGCTCTTGGGGAGTTTGACGTCCTGGCCCATCGCGTCCTTGCCCGCCTCCGCGGTCAGCAGGTTCGTGCCGAGCCGGTCGAGCCGCGCCATGAGGTCGGCGCGGCTGGACGTGGAGAGTCCCACCACCGCGACCATGGTCGCGATGCCGATCGCGATGCCGAGGGCCGAGAGCACCACGCGGGCGCGCCGGGCCCGCAGGCCTACGGCGCCGAGGCGCAGCACGTCGGCGGTGGCGAGGCGGGCGGGCCGCAGAGCGTCTCGGCCTCCCGCTCCCGTTCCGTGCCTGTCGGCCGGGGTGGCCGTTTGACGGCCGGTCATGACGCCACCTGCCCCACGAGGGAGTCGTAGACCACCGAGCCGTCCCGGAACCGGACGCTCCGGGGCAGCGAGGCGGCGATGTCGTTGTCGTGGGTGATGACACAGACCGTGGTGCCCGTTGCCCCGAGTTCCTGGATGAGCTCCATGACGATCTTGCCCGACGCGGTGTCGAGGGCGCCTGTCGGCTCGTCGGCGAGCAGCAGGGACGGCTGTCCGACCAGCGCCCTGGCAATGGCCACGCGCTGCTTCTCACCACCCGAGAGCTCGCCCGGACGGTGCTCAAGACGGTGGCCGAGGCGGACGTGTTCCAGTGCGGTACGGGCCCGCGCGCGCCGCTGCCCGAGCGGCACACCGGCGTAGAGGAGCCCGTCCGCGACGTTGTCCACCGCGCTTCTGCCCGCGGCGAGATGGAAGTGCTGGAACACGAACCCGATGTGGCGGGCCCGCAGCGCCGACAGCCGGCTGTCGGACAGCGCGCTCACGTCGTACCCGGCCACCCGGACCGTGCCCGACGTGGGTCTGTCGAGCGTGCCGATCAGGTTGAGCAGAGTCGACTTGCCGGAGCCGGAGGGGCCCACGATGGCGACGAGTTCACCCTCGTCGACCTGGAGGTCGACCCCGCGCAGGGCATGTACGTCGCCGGGATAGGACTTGGTGGCGTCGCGGAGCTCGATCATCCTCATGACGCGGCCACACCCACCTTCATGCCCTCGGCGATGCCACTGCCGCTGACCTCGATACGGCCGTCCGCCGTCATGCCCGTCTCGACGCGGACCATCCGGGTGCGGGCGCCCTCGACGACCTGCAGACCGTAGCCACCGTTCTCACCGCGCAGGGCGACCACGGCCTCGACCGGAACGACCAGCACGTTCTTGTGGCTCTCGCTGACGAAGGTGACGCTCGCCGTGGCCGCGGAATCCTCCGACGACGACGGGGACTTCACGCCGTCGAGGGTGATCTCCACCGTGATCCCGTCCTGGGCCGTCGCGGAGGCGTCCTGCGACGACTCGGGCCGCACCGTGCCCGACACCTTGCCAGCCACCTTCCGGCCGCTCGGCAGGGTGACCTCGACCTTGGTCCCCTTCGACGTCAGGACCGCGTCCCCCTGATCGAGCCGTGCCCGCACGACCGGCTTGGTCGAGGCGACGGTGAGCACCGCCTTGTCGGGACCGATCCGGTCGGCGAGCGCGGCGTCCGCCGACACCACCCGGACCTCGCCCGGCTGGAAGACGATGTCGCCCTGGCCGACCCGGCCGTCCGCGTTCTCGATGCCGAGCGACTTCTGCCAGGCCTTGACGGCGGTCTCGGTCCCCTTGTCGTAGCGGGTGTCGACGTACAGGCTCGCGCCGAAGCCGAGGTCGCGGAGGTCGCGCTCCAACTGCAGTACGTCGGGGCCGCGGTCGCCCGTCTTCATCGCGCGGAACACCGGGGTCGATCCGTACATCAGGACGACGGGCCGGGCGTCGCGCTCGTACAGCCGCTGTCCGGCCCTGACCGTGCGCCCCTCTTCGGCGGCCCGGGTGACCGTGCCCTCGACGGCGGACTTGACCTCCCTGCGCTGGGCGTAGTCGAGCCTGCCGTCGACCGTCTTGCTCTGCACCAGGTCGGTACGGGTGACGGTGGCCGTGGCGGGCGGCAGGCGGTCCTTCGAGGCGTCGGCGTCGGCCCCCGCGTCCCGGCCGCCGGCCACCACCGCGACGCCGGCCACGGCGGCCGCCGCCAGCGCGCCTGCGGCGACGATTCCCGTGCGCCTCTTCACTGCATGCCGTCCAGACCGTCGAGCAGCTTGTCCTTGCACGCCTGCGTGGCCTGCTTGTACGCGGGCGAACGTACGTCGAGCTGCGGTGAGGCCGGGTTCGGGTCACCGCCGGGGATCACATTGCCGCCGGACATGGTGGGGTTGGTGAACTTCGAGACGCCGTTCTCGCGCATGCACTTCGCGTGCGCCAGCATCGACTCGTACTCCTTCTGGACGTCCCGCTTCGGCTCCAGCTTCATCGCCTCGGACATCTCCTTGCCGCAGACGCCGTTCCTGCCGCCCTTGGAGGCCTCTTCGTTCCCGGGCCGCTGCGCGAGCTCGTCGATCTTCGTCCAGTCCAGATAGCCGCTCAGCTTCGGGTCGGGGAAGTCCTTGACGCCGCCCTTGCCGCGCATGCACTGGACGTACGCCATCTGTGCGTCGTAGAAAGCGCCCTTGTCGCCGGTCCCGGACTTCCCGGCGGAGCCTGAGCCGGACGACCCGGAGCCGGACGACCCCGAGCCGGACGACGGGCTGTCGGGGACCGAGGCGATGCCCTCGTCCTTGGCCTCTCCGTCTCCTCCGCAGGCGGTGGACACTGCCAGGACGGGGAGTACGGCGAGGGCGGCGAGGCGCAGCCGGGCGGTGGTGCGGGTTGTGGTGCGTGGGTTCATGCACCCAATCTCGGGCGGTCACATGATGGACTCTGGATGCCCGGATGATGAGCACGTAACAAACGCTCCCGTCCCCCGCCGCTTCCCCGACCAGGGCCGCTGACCTGTGCACGCTCGGCCCATAATCGAGGGCATGCCCCATGTACTGCTCATCGAGGACGACGTGTCCGTGCGCGACGGAATGGAGCTCGTGCTGCGCAGACACCGCTACGAGGTGACCGCGGCCGGGACCGGCGAGGAGGCCCTCGCCGTGCTGGACGGACCCGGCGGCGCATCGGTACGGCTCGTCGTCCTCGACCTCATGCTTCCCGGCATGGACGGTTTCGAGGTGTGCCGACGCATCCGCGCGCGCAGCACGGTGCCGCTGATCATGCTCACGGCGCGCGGGGACGACCAGGACATCGTCACGGGACTCGAAGCGGGCGCCGACGACTACGTGGTCAAGCCCGTCACGGCCCCGGTGCTCGAAGCACGGATCAGAGCGGCACTGCGCCGGGCCGAGCCCGCGACCGGATCCGGGAACACGGAGGACCACGCGGGGCTCGTCATCGACCGGGCGGGACTGACCGTCACCAAACTCGGCAGCCCCGTCGCCCTGCCCCCGATGGAACTGCGGCTGCTCCTGGAGCTGTCCGCCGCCCCTTGCCGCGTCTTCAGCCGCGAGCAACTGCTCGAAACGGTCTGGGACCACGACTACCTGGGCGACTCCAGACTCGTGGACGCCGCGGTCCGACGACTGCGCACCAAGATCGAGGACGTGCCCGCCCGCCCCCGGTACGTGCAGACCGTGCGTGGCTTCGGCTACCGGTTCGGTCCCCTGTGAGGCTCGCATGAGGCGCCCGCGGCTGCGGACGGGCGGACTGCGCATCCGCCTCGTCGTCACCTTCGTCCTCGTCTCCCTGATCAGCGCGGTGACCGCCACCACGCTCGCCTACCGCGAATCCCGCAACGCGGTGCTGAAGCGCACCCAGGACGCGATCCAGACGGACTTCCGCGACCGGGTGGGCGAGGTCGCCGCCGACGTGGACACGCCGCCCGACCGCAACACCCTCAACCGCCTCGCGGCCAATGTCTCGCGGGGGCTCGGCAGTGACCTCGTGGTCGCCCGCTACCACGACCTGGCGGCATCCTCCGACACCACCGCCGACCAGACGCGCATCACCCCCGAACTGCGCGCCGCGGTGCGCACCACCGGCCGGATGAAGTTCCAGCGCGTCGAGTGGCACGGCGAGCCCTATCTGGTCGTCGGTACGCCCGTTGCCTTCGACGACGGCCGCACCTCCGAACTCGACGTCTTCACCGTCTCCTCGCTGCGGGCCGAGGAGGAGGACACCGCCGGACTGCTGGCCACCGTGCGCGCGGGACTCGTCCCGGTCGTCCTTCTGACCGCGGTCCTCGCGCTGCTCTCCGCCCGGACCGTGCTGCGTCCGGTACGGGACCTGGGCCGGGCCACCCGCACACTCGCGGCGGGCGATCTGTCCACCCGGGTCACGGTGAAGGGACGGGACGAACTCGCCGACCTCGCCCGGAGCTTCAACCACACCGCCGACAGCCTTCAGGCCTCCGTCACCAAACTGCGCGAGCAGGAGGAACGGGCCCGCCGCTTCGTCGCCGACGTCTCGCACGAACTGCGCACCCCGCTCGCCGCGATGACGATGGTGGCGACCGTACTGGACGAGGACGCCGACCAGTTGCCCGCGGACTCCGCCATGGCCGCCCGTACCGTCAGCTCCGAGACGGCGCAGCTCTCACGGCTCGTCCAGGACCTCATCGAGATCTCCCGTTTCGACGCCGGTGCCGTCCGGCTCAATCCCTCCGACACCGACCTCGCGGCGGCGATCCGCTCGACGCTGGCACGACGCGGCTGGACCGACCTCGTGCACGCCGACCTCCCGGACGGCGTGCGGGCGAACGTCGACCGGCGCCGCGTGGACGTGGTCGTGGCGAACCTGGTCGGCAACGCGCTGCGGCACGGGGCCCCGCCCGTCGACGTGGTACTGCGCGCCACGGACGACGAGATCACCGTCGAGGTCCGTGACCGCGGCCCCGGCCTGCCGGCCGAGTCCCTGACTCACGTCTTCGAGCGCTTCTACAAGACCGACGCCGCCCGTACCCGGTCCGAGGGCAGCGGCCTCGGCACCGCTATCGCCCTGGAGAACGCCCGCCTGCACGACGGCACCATCGAGGCGGCCAACCGGGCGGGCGGCGGCGCGGTGTTCACCTTGCGGCTGCCCCGCCGACGGACCGAGGAGCGGCCATGAACATCACGAACGGCTTGATACGGGTGCCGAGCAGCCTGCGCGACCGCGTTCCGCGATGGACGGCCAGTGTCCTGCTGCTGATGGCCGCGGTCGCGGGGTGCGGGGTGCAACCGACGGGGGTGGTCGACGCGGGCGAGCCCGCCGCGGGGCTCACCAAGGGCATGCGGATCTACTTCGCCTCCGACACGGGCCTGCGCGGTGTCTCGCGGCCCGACCGCGAGGTGACCGAGCTCGGTTCCGCCGTCAAGCTGCTGGTGGCGGGCCCGAACGCGTCGGAGCAGAAGAGCGGCCTCACCAACCTCGTCGAGCCGACGGGCACGTACACGGCAACCGGCCACGGCAAGCAGGTCACGCTCGACATGCCCGGCACCCTGCTCTCGCCCGACAACCGCCTCCTGAACGGGCAGTTGGTGTGCAGCCTGGCCCGCGCCCAGTCCCTCCTCGAACCGGACATCCGCCCGGACGACGTCCAGGTAACCCTCAAACCGGACGGCCGGCCGCTCGGTCCTTACCGGTGTTCCTACTTCCTCGACAACTGAGGGCGGAGCGGTTCCCGCGTACAGCGCTCGGCCATCGCCACGGGCCGGCCCACGGACCGCCCCGTGGCGTCACACGGACTTCGTCAGTCCTTGCGCACCGGGCCCGTCGAGGCTCGGATCACCAGTTCGGGGTCGAAGAGCAGTTCGCCGTGGGGGACCTCTCGCCCGGCGACCAGTGCCTGCACGCTGCGGCCGACCTCCAGCGCGAGGCGGTCGGCGGGCTGGCGGACCGTGGTCAGGGGCGGGTCGACGAACTCGGTGATCATCGCGCCGTCGTAGCCCACGACCGAGACGTCCTCGGGCACCGACCTGCCCTGCCGCCGCACTCCCCGAATCGCACCGAGGGCCATGTAGTCGCTGGCGGCGACGATCGCGGTGACTCCCAGCTTGAGCAGAGCGGTGGCGGCCGCCTGGCCGCCCTCGACCGTGTAGGACTGGCGGATCACCAGGTCGTCGGCGGCCTCGGTCCCCCGCCGGGCCATGGCATCGACGAAGCCTCGCACGCGCCGGTCGGCGGGATGGTTGCCGACCGGACCCGACGCCATTCCGATGACGCGGTGGCCGAGCCGGTACAGATGGTCGACGGCCAGCTCCGCGGCCAGGGCGTCATCCGTGGAGAACACGGGGGCGGACACCTCGGGGGCGAACTCGCCGTTGATGCCGACGTAGGGGATGCGGCGCGCCCGCAGCAGCTCGTACGTCTCGGTGTCCGCACCCTCAAGGGTGTTCGACACCGAGAGGAAGATGACGGCCGCGATGCCCTTGTCGACGATCGAGGTGATGAACTCGCGCTCCTGGACGCCGCCGGGGAAGGCGGGGCAGAGGACGGCCTTGAGACCGTGCGGGACGAGGGCCGACTCGATTCGTTCGGCGACGTCGGCGAAGAACGGGTTCGAGACGTGCTCGGTCATCACGGCGACCAGCTGGCCTTGGACCGGGCGCTCGTAGCCCAGCTCCGCCATCGCGCTCTCGACCGCGTCCCGTGTCTTCTTCGCGACGCCCTGCCGCCGGTTGATGACGCGGCTGACGGTCGCCTCGCTGACTCCGGCGCGAGCGGCTACCTCGACGATGCCGACCTTCATGCACTCCCCTTCGTCGGGTGGCTCACGCACTTCTCCGGCTCCGCACGATCTTACGACCGGACGGGCCACGGACATCTCTCACGGCGGACCGGCTGACGAGGGGGACGCTAGTCACCCGTCATCGGACTTGCAATGAATCAATGCAAACTTTCTGTCGTGCGGGCAGGCATTTCGTGACCGGTCTATTGAAAGGCTCCATGCCCGTTGCTAGCGTCCACGCACCCATCCCCGCCATGGACTGGAGCCGCCATGAGATCCACCCGCCCCAAACGTGTGGGCCACATAGCCGCCCTCGCCCTGCTCACCCCGCTCACTCCCCTGGCCATGAGCAGCCCCGCCGAGGCGGCGCCCGCGCCGCTGACTGTCACGAACCCCGGCTTCGAGCAGGACCAGGCCGGCTGGACCTTCACGGCCGGTACCGGTGTCGCCACCAACCTGCCGCACAGCGGCAGGAAGCTGATCTATCTGGACGGTGGCACCGGCAAGGAGGTCTCGCAGACGATCACGGCCGGCGCCACGGGTACGTACGACCTCTCGGCCTGGGTCGCCACGGGCGGCGCGGGCGGGAAGTTCACCGTCCGCGTCAACGGCACGACAGCCGGATCGGTGGACCTGCCCAGCCAGTCCGGCTATGCCCGCTACACCGTGAGCCGGGTGCCGCTGAACCCCGGTGACCAACTGCAGATCGCCTTCGAGTCGGGCAGCGGCTGGGTCAACGCCGACGACGTCATGGTCTCGCCCGCGGCTCCGGCGGACCCGGTCGTGACCTCGTCGGACCCCAGGCTGGTCGAGATGTTCGACTGGGCGAAGCGCAAGGCCAACAGCTGGGTGCAACTGCCGGGCACCGAGGGCCCGCTCAACGTCGACGAGCGCAACACCTCGGGTACCGGGACCGGTACGTACGGTCCGTCCTACTGGGCGGGCTATGCCCACCGCAGCGGCTACTACTCACGCGACATGGTCCACCAGCTGGCGGGCGCCGCCGTGCTCGGGCTGGACGCCGAGAACCAGAGCATGCTCAAGGCGTTCGCGGCCTCGTCGACGGCGGAACACAAGTACTTCCCCGTCTGGGCCATGAACTTCGACAACAAGACCTACCTGGCGATCGACTATCACGGCCCGACCGACTTCGTCCGGGAGGTCCCGGCGGGCTTCGAGCTGGTGGAGAAGGCGAACCAGGCCTACCGGTGGACCGGCGACAGCGCGTACGTCCGCGACAGCACGCTGTGGGACTTCTACCGGCACACCACCGACCAGTTCGTCTCGCTCCACGACGGCGACAAGCCGAACGGCGTCGCCGAGGGCACGGGCAAGGGCATCTTCGCCGGCACCGCGAGCTACGACGAGGTCGGGGACGAGCCCCTCAGGGAGGCCGGTGACGCCATCGGTTCGCAGTACCAGGCGTACCTGGCCATGGCCGCCCTCGCGAAGAACCGGGGCGACGAGGACCTCGCCCGTACGTACACCCGCAAGGCGGCCGGTCTGAAGTGCTACTTCAACTCGACCTGGAGCGGCACCGGTTCCGGCGGTGACATGGTCCGCGGATACACCACGGACGGCAGGCCGCTGACGGGCTGGGGCAAGGAGAACAGCTGGTTCATGCCGATGAAGAGGATCATCGAGGCGGGCCCCCGCAACGACGCCTACCTCGACTTCATCGACCAGCAGGCGAGCGGCAGCGGGAAGCCGAGCAACGTCGAGGCCATCTCGTACCTGCCGGACACCTTCTTCGCCAACAACCGCAACGACACGGCGTGGAAGTGGATGCGGTACGTCTACGACCAGCGCAACGTCCGGCACCCGGTGTCGAAGCAGGGACCGAACGGCGACTACCCCGAGGTGTCGTTCACCCTGGTCGGCCAGACGGTCCAGGGCCTGATGGGCGTCGAGCCCGACGCCCCCGACCACGCCCTGTCGACCCAGTCCCGGCTGCCGTCCGGAACCGACTGGACGCAGATCAAGGATCTGAAGATCGGCGACAGCACGTTCACCCTGCGCCACGACGGGCCGACGAAGTCGACGCTCACGCACAGCGCCGGCACCCACGCGTACCAGTGGGAGGCCCGCTTCCTGGGCCGATACGGCTCCGTCGAGGTCAACGGCGCACCGCGCAAGGCTCGGACCAAGGTGGTGGACGGCGTGACCTACACCTATGTCAAGGTCGCGCTGGCTCCCGGCCGTTCGGCGTCGGTCGAGGTGGGCAACTGATTCTCAGCGGTGCCTGGCACGAGAGCGCCCACGCCGCGCGACCAGACTCGCGACGTGGGCGCATGCCCGTGAGCGTCCGTCCGCCGCCGAATCAGCGGCGACGACGACGCCGGTACCCCGCCAGAAGGACGCTGCCGACCAGGACGACCGCGGCGGCGGCGATCCACGTCCACGTTGTCCAGTTGTCGCCCGGCCCGCGCGGCGGCTCCGGGGAGACAACCGACACCTTCGCCCCTTCGCCGGGCTTCGGCGAACTCGTCACCGGTTTGGGGACGGTGACGTTGGCTTCGCCGTAGCCCAGTTCGGGAAAGGCGCTGCGTACCGTGACGCGCCACCGTCCCTCGGACAGGTGCTCCCGCGTGGTGAATCCGCCCGCCACGTGGGGTACTTGCACAAGGCGCCACGGTCCGACGGTGCGGCCGTCGGGCGCCTGCGCCGTGAGCGTACCGACCACTTTGTCGTCCACCGGGTCCTTGTCGTTCTCATAGGTGCCCAGTGCCAGGACCTGCCCGGACCGGTCGAGTGAGACCCGGAACGTGATGGTGTCGTCGTGCGCGGAAGCCGGATGGGCTCCACTCACCACAACGACTCCGGCGAGCAGCGCGGCCGCCGCCGCGGTCGTTCCCTTCAGGCGCATCCCTGGCCTACCTCCTGGCGGAGTGGGTCAAGGGACCGGAGTCCGGTGCGCTCGTCCGCGTTCACTGCACCTCCTTGGTGCGGAACGTCGCAGCGGGTCCCGGTTTGGTGGTGCCCTTCGGGGTGTGGGCGGTGACCGTGACCTTGTAGTCGGTGCCCGGCCACAGCGAGGTCAGGCTCAGCCGGAGCCCCTTCACGTTGCCGAAGGAACGTCCGTTGACCCGGACGGTGTAGAGATCCGCGGTGGGGACGCCGCGCCAGGTCAGCACGGCCGATGTGGTCTTCACCTGCGTGGCATGTGCTGTGGGCCCGGTGGATCCACCGGGGCCGTTGTCCGTGCCCCCGCCCTTCGACAGGAAGGTGTTGTCGGCCACGTTCCAGTGGGTGGCCAGATAACTTCCGGGCTTCGGGGCGGTGTTGTAGTAGTCGTCGTGGTTGCAGTCGAGTCGGGCCTCTTTCGCGCGATCCGGGCACAGCACCTGCATGCGCGGGTGGTAGGGCGCGTCCGAGTAGCACATGACGTCCCACTCGTCCACGCAGTGGCCCGCCTTGGTGCTGTGCGGAGCACTGTCGTTGACGGCGCCCAGATTGTGGCCGAGCTCGTGCGCCGCGACCTGGCCGTTCCAGCAGCCGGCGTCGACCCGTGCGTAGGAAGGGCCGAAGTTGCTGCGGTTGTTGGTGCCCGGCTGTTCGTCCCCGGCCATGGTTCCGATGCCGCAGTACACGTTGGAGTCCGCGAAGAGCAGGTACTTGCGGTCACGCCGGTCGTAGCCCTTGGCGCTCAAGGCCCGGTTCAGCGAGCTGAAGTCCTGCAGCTCCGAGGCCCCGACTTCGACACCGGTCAGTGCCGGTTTGCAGGACGAATCCGAGAGGAAACGGATGTGACGTGTTCCGCCGGTCTCCGCGGCACTGGCGTTGTAGATGGTGTCGATGTCCGCGGCCCAGCGTTGGAAGGAAGCCTGGTACTGGGCGAACCGGTCCTGGCCGGGGGCGTGCACGTAGAGCACCTGAACCCTGTTGCCCGACTTGCCGTCGCCGATGCACGGGATCGACGCGCCGGGCGCGGAGGCGCCGCCGTCTGCACGAAGTTCACGCGCACCGCTTCGAGAAGCGGCTATGGGAGGGGTGTCCTTGCTGATGTCCATGCCCTTGGGCGCCGCGTCCGGGCCATGGCTGCACTGACCGGAATCGTCCAGGTGGTACAGGCCGACGCACGGATCATCCTTCGGTGCCGCCCTCAGTCCCGCATAGACCATGCCTCGGTCGGCATCGCTCTTCGGGGGTTGGCCCAGCGGAGCCGGCTCCTTCGTGGACCGCGTCGGTATGTCTCCGCTGCTGGCCGAGCTGTGGGGTGTGCCCACCGAGCCGGCGCTTCCCGCCATGGCGGCATGGATGCCGACAGCCGCGGCGCCCAGTCCCGCCAGGGTGCTGAGCACCACGAGGAGCGTCCACGGTTTCTTCCTGCCATGTTTTCGTGCGGTCTCTTTGCTCATGATGGCTGTTCCTCCATGTGTCGTGGGAGGCGAGGTGACAGTCGACGCCGTGCCATCGCTTGGACGGACCGGTCAGCGGCGGTCGGCCACGGATCGACCCGCCGCGCGCCCGGTGAGGCCGGGGGCGGTCCAGACGGGCGGGTTCACTGTCCTCGCCGAGTAGCCGGCGGTCGCCGGATGGGGTGAACGACCGGCCGGACATCGCCCGGCAGGCAACGGGGGTTGCCCTAACTACGGGGCGGAGCGGCAAGGAGTCAAGGACCAACGATCGTCGCGGCCATCCTCCGCCGGAATGAGTTCGCCCGAACCTTCGTCAAATTGCGGACGGCAGAGGGCACGGGCCAGTAACCACCCGCAACGCTCAAATACTTCGGGACTCCCGAAGAAGAGTTCGGTGCATCATCGGCGAAACACGACTGCGTCCTGGCTAGAGTCGCGGGACACATATCCCCCCTGGCACAACGGCACACGGCGAGCAGGGGACTATCAACTCCAGCCGGCCGATCCGCCAAAGTCGTGTCTGCCGGACCTCGAATCGAATGGAATTCATCGATGCGGTCTGATGGCCCGGCTGCCGACTCCGCAGCCACGAAAGGAACGCGTGGTGACAGGATCATCGCCCATTGCGGCTTCGTCGTTGTAGTGATGGTGAGCGCGGCGCTAGCCCGGTTCACGGCTCACCTCGCCGGTCTCATCACCGCGGGATCATTTGGCGCCCTGTTCGTGGGGACATTGGCGGTCATGCGGGCACGCGGCCTGTCCCTACGATCGGCAACGCGTCGCGCCTACCTCTTCACCTTCACCTACACCAATTGGTTCTAGGGTCCGGCAGATCAGCACTGGGGAAAGTTGAGAGCGAGGCCGCCGCGGGCGGTCTCCTTGTACTTGGTGCTCATGTCGGCGCCGGTCTCACGCATGGTGCTGATGACGCTGTCCAGCGGGATCAGATGTCGTCCGTCGCCGTGGATGGCCAGGCGCGCCGCGGTGATGGCCTTGGCGCTGGCGATGGCGTTGCGCTCGATGCACGGGATCTGAACGAGTCCGGCTACGGGGTCGCAGGTCATGCCGAGATGATGTTCGAGGGCGATCTCCGCGGCGGTTTCGGCCTGGGCGGGGGTTCCGCCCATGAGTTCGGTCAGGCCCGCGGCGGCCATCGCGGCAGCGGTACCGACCTCTCCCTGGCAGCCCACTTCGGCTCCGGAGATGGACGCATTGCGTTTGACGATGATGCCGATGGCGGCGGCGGTGAGCAGGAAGCGGACGGTGCTGTCGTCGTCGGTGCCGGGCACGAACTGGTGGCAGTAGTGCAGGACGGCCGGGATGATGCCGGCGGCGCCGTTGGTGGGGGCGGTCACGACCCGTCCCCCGGCGGCGTTCTCCTCGTTGACCGCCAAGGCGTAGAGGGCGACCCAGTCCATGGCCGTCAGCGGGTCGGCCGGGTCGGTGTGCTTCTGCAGCCGGTTGTACAGGGCGGGGGCGCGCCGGGGCACGTTCAGCCCACCGGGCAGGATGCCCTCGTTGCCGCAACCGCGCCGCACGCAGTCGCGCATGACCTTCCAGATGTGCAGGAGCCGGTCGCGGACCTCGGATTCCGACCGCCATACGGTCTCGTTGGCCAACATCACGTCGCTGATGGGGCCTTCGCCGGCCAGGGCGAGTAGTTGCTCGGCGTTGGTGAACTGGCAAGGGGGGACGCCAGGTCTGTGGTCGGGGGTCTGGGAAGCATCGTCGAGCAGGAACCCGCCGCCGATCGAGTAGTAGGTCTGACTGTCGAGGACGCTCCCCTTGCTGTCGAAGGCGCTGAGCGTCAGGGCGTTGGGATGGGCCGGCAGGGTCCTGTCCTGGTGGAAGCTGATGTCGAAGGCGGCGGCATACGATCCCGGCAGCCGGATCCGGCGCTCCGCGGCGAACTGCCGGAACCGGTGGTCGGCGCTGGTGACGTCGACCGTTTCCGGCTCCTCGCCCGCAAGTCCGAGCAGGACGGCCTTGTCCGTGCCGTGACCGATGCCGGTGGCGGCCAATGAGCCGTACAACTCGATCCTGATCGCCGCGACTTCGGCCAGCACGCCCCGTTTGTCGAGTCCCCGGACGAAGCGGCGACCGGCGCGCATCGGAGCAACCGTGTGTGAGCTGGAGGGGCCGATACCGATGCTGAAGAGAGCGAACGTACTGATCACGGGAGCTCCATGGGGCTGGGTGACGAAGGGCGCGGCGGCGGGGTGCTTCTGGAAGTACCGGATCATTGGTTTGCGCGATGAATTGCCGACCAGGGTGAGAATGGTGTACTCCCGAAGTTCCCTGTCCGGTGGCACACGGTGGCCACTGACGCATACGGGCATTCGCGTCTCCCTCTCGCTATGGCACCGCCCACATACTCACGGGTCACGTAGCGCTCGACGGACAGGGCGTGCCACGATGCCGAGCACCAACTCGCCGTGGAGGAAAGGGAGTACACGTTTCCCTCCCGGCAGTGGAATGGTCCCCCGTTCTCACTGGGAGGTGCTCCAATGGCCGAAGAGGACCTGCGGACCCATTTGTGTCGCCTTGGTCTGAGCCACCGACAGGCGGACATCTATATGGCTCTGCTTGCCATCGGTCCCTGTAGACAGGAAAGTCTGGCCAGGGACCTGGACGAAGAACAGGAACAGGATCTGGAAGGAGAGTTGGCGCAACTGCGCAAGCTCGGCCTGATCACCGTCTCCGGGACCGACGTCTGCCAACACGTGCCGGTCGAGCCGACCATCGCGCTGGAATACCTGGCGCACGCCCGCACGGCCGAACTCCGTCAGTCGCACCAGGCCGCCGTCAACGCCTATCGCGGCTACCGGCGCTCCGTCAGTCCGCAGGCGACGGAGAACCTGGTCGAGGTCGTCACCGGTCCCTCGATCGCCGAGCACATCTGGAACATCGAGGAAGCCGCCGAAACCCAGGTCCTGCGGTTCGACTCACCGCCGTACCACACCCACGGCAGCGCCAACCCGATCGAGGTCGAGAAGCTCAAGAACGGTGTCGAGTACCGGGTCGTGTACTCCAAGTCGGCTATCGAGAACTCCGCGTACTACAGCATCAACATCCAGCCGTGCATCGCTGCCGGGGAGCATGCCCGTATCCTTCCGACGGTCCCGGTGAAGCTGACCATCTTCGACCAGCGGCTGGCCATCGTGTCGATGTCCTTCGTCGAAGCCGAAGTCAACGACTCGCTGCTCATCGTCCACCCCTCCAGCCTGCTGTCGGCGCTGACGGGGCTGTTCGAGACCTCATGGCGGACGGCGCTGCCCATGCATCTGAACGAGCGCGTGCCCTCGGCGCTCAGCCCGATGCATCGCCGCATCCTGGAGCTCCTGGCCACCGGCGTGACCGACGAGACCATCGCCGAACTGCTGGGCGTGAGCCGCCGCACGCTGTCTCGCCATCTGGAGCAGCTCAACACCCGTGCCGGATCGCTCACCCGCTTCCAAATGGCCCTGCACGCGACCCGCAACGGTTGGATCTGACCGGGGCGGGCGTGGTCACGTCCCGGTCGCCGGCATCCGCAGGAGGAGTCGGGCGCCGGCCGCGGTGAGCGACCAGCGGGCGGAGTCGTTCGCGGCACCGCCGACGCCCGCGTTCACGGCGGGGGCCACGTCGATGTGGGGTGCCTGCTGGGCTGCCTGTTGTTCCACGGGCAGTACCGCCCAGCAGCGTTTGCCCGACGCTACGCGTTCGCTGCCGTGGAGCAGGCACAGCGCGTCGATCAGCGCGAGGCCGCGTCCGCCTGCGTCGTCGGCGTCCGCCACCCTCGGCAGGGGCGCTTCGGTGCTGCCGTCGACGACCTCGATCACCACGAGCCCGCCCTCCAGCTCGATGTCGACGGTCAGTGGCCCGGACGCGTGGCGCACCGCGTTGGTGAGCAACTCCGTTGCCACCAGCTCCAGTTGAGAGCACACCTCGTCGTCGAGCGGGGCGTCCCTCCTCCGTACCGCGGCCGAGATCCGGTGGCGTGCGGCGTGGACCGCCGCGGGGGTTGCCTCAAATGCGAAACGGAACCGATGGCGGGACATGCGCATCTCCTCAGGAGCACGCCTTGTTTGCTTCCCTTGTAGCCGCCCCCGCTCCGCGAGAGTGGCCAGCCGTCGCTCATGGCGTCAGGTGGTCACCGGAGCGAGCGACGTCGTCCGGATGTCACGGATCGCGCTCGCGCCCTTCTTCGCCACTGGCGACACGTCGTCACCACGCGGGCCCAACTGGCGGTACACCAATCGCACTTGGATCCCGGGGGCCTTCCCATCCCCCCTCTCTCCCTGGAGCCTACGTGCGTCCATCTGCCCGAATAGCCGCTCTCTCCGCCCTGGTGGTCACCGCTGCCCTGTCCACACAGGTCTTTCAGGCGGCCGGCGCGAAGACACCGTCCGGCGGCGAAATCCGCACCTCGGCCGACGCCCTCACGGGGCGGTACATCGTCGTCCTCAAGGACACGGCCGCCGCTCCGGTACGGGACACGGCCCTGCGGCTCGCCCGCGACCACAGCGCCAGAATCCGGCACACCTACAGCACCGTGCTGCACGGGTACGCCGCCGAGATGACACCGCAGCAGGCGCGTGCCACGGCCGCCGACCCGCGCGTGGCCTACGTGGAGCAGGACGCGGAGCTGCACGGCTCCGCCACGCAGGACAACCCGCCGTCCTGGGGCCTGGACCGCATCGACCAGCGCAAGCTCCCCCTCGACAAGAGCTACACGTACTCCACGACCGCGAGCAACGTCACGGTCTACCTCGTCGACAGCGGTCTGCGCACCACCCACAAGCAGTTCGAGGGCCGCGCCTCCATCGGCGTGGACGAGGTGGGCGACGGCCGCAACGGACAGGACTGCATGGGCCACGGCACCCATGTGGCCGGAACGGTCGGCGGCAAGGACTACGGCGTCGCCAAGGGCGTCAAGCTCGTCGCCGTTCGCGTCCTGACCTGCAACGACTCCGCGAGCACCTCGGCCATCATCGCCGCCGCCGACTGGATCACCGCACACGCCGTCAAGCCGGCAGTGGTCAACATGAGCATCAACGGCTCACGCAGCAGCAGCGAGGACGACGCGATCAAGAAGTCCATCGCCTCCGGGGTCACCTGGGTCGTCTCCTCCGGCAACAGCGGCAAGGACGCCTGCAACAACTCACCGGGCGACATCACCTCGGCGATCGTGGTCAACAACGCCGACTCCAACGACACCCGGCGCTCCAGCTCCAACTTCGGCCGCTGCACCGACCTGTTCGCCCCCGGCACCGGCATCGTCTCGGCATGGAACAGCGGCGACACGGCCACCCACACGCTGTCCGGCACCTCCATGGCGGCTCCCCACGTCACCGGTGCCGCCGCGCTGTGGCTCTCCGCCCACCCGAACGCCACGCCCGCGGATGTGCAGACGGCGCTGACCAGCAGCGCCACGCCCGACAAGATCCGCGACGCGGGCAGCAACACCCCGAATCGCCTGCTGTACACGGGCAGCACCGCTGCCCGTGCCAGCAGGTAAACCCCACCGCACCGATCCCCACAAGGAGGGTTACACGATGCGTCTTTCCCGCATCGCCCCACTGCTGTGCGCACCCGCGCTGGCTCTCCTCGCCATGCACGTGCTCCCAGTGAAGTCGGCGGAACACGCCCACAACAGCTCGGCGACCAAACCGGTCGCGTCGGCGATCCCGCAGTACGACCACGTGGTCATCGCCATGTTCGAGAACAAGAACTACACGTCGGTCAAGGGCAGTTCCAACGCCCCCTACCTCAACTCACTCGCGTCCCAAGGAACGCTGTTCACCAGCTCCTTCGGCCTGACCCACCCCAGCCAGCCCAACTACATCGGACTGTTCTCCGGCTCCCAGCAGGGGGTCAAGAACGACGACTGTCCCAAGTCGTTCCGGACCGGCAACCTGGGGCAGCAACTGCTGGACGCCCACAAGACCTTCAAGGGCTACTCCGAGGCCCTGCCCAAGGCCGGCTCCACCGACTGCAAGAGCGGCAAGTACCGGCGCAAGCACGCCCCCTGGGCGGACTTCCCCACCGTGAGCGGCTCCGCGTACAACGTGCCGTTCTCCACGTTCCCCAGCGACTTCACGAAGCTGCCGACGGTGTCGTTCGTCATCCCCGACATGTGCAACGACATGCACGACTGCTCGATCGGCACCGGTGACTCCTGGCTCAAGAAGCACATGGACTCGTACGTCCAGTGGGCCAAGAGCCACAACAGCCTGTTCATCGCGACCTTCGACGAGGACAACTTCACCAGCGTCAACCAGATCTACACGGTCATGGCCGGCGCCCATGTGAAGGCGGGCAACCAGTCCAGCACGCAGATCAACCACTACAACGTGCTCCGCACCCTGGAGGACATGTACGGGCTGCCCGCCCTCGGCAACGCCGCGAACAAGTCCCCCATCACCGACGCCTGGGACACCTCCTCGGCCGCCTCCCGCAAGGGCTGACCCGGCCCGACGCGAAAACCGTCGGCGGCCGGAACACGGCACCTGGTTCCGGCCGCCGGCCCCTCCCCACCGCCCCGAGGAAGCGAGCACGGCCGTGTACCTGTCCACCATCGACCGACCGCCCAAAGACCGCTCCGACCGAGGCCGGCGCGCCGGCCTGGCCTCGGTCGGGGCCAACGTCCTGGCACTGGGGACGGTGAGCCTGCTCACCGATGTCTCCGCGGAGATGGTCACGGCCGTCCTCCCGCTCTACCTCGTCCTCACCCTGCACATGAGTCCGGCGGCATACGGCATGGTCGACGGCCTCTACACGGGCGCGACCGCCCTGCTGCGGCTGGTCGGGGGGTTCGTCGCCGACCGCTTCCGCAGGCGCAAGCCCGTGGCGGCGGTCGGCTACGGCGTCTCGGCGCTGGCCAAGCTGGGCCTCGTCGCCGCCGGCTCCTCGGTGCCGGCCCTCGGCGCGGTCATCGTCGCCGACCGCACCGGAAAGGGGCTGCGCACGGCCCCGCGCGACGCGCTCATCACCCTGTCCGTCCCCGAGCCGCTGCTCGGCCGGGCGTTCGGGGTCCACCGCGCCATGGACAGCGCCGGCGCGTTCGCCGGGCCGTTGGCCGCGCTCGGCGTGCTGACGGCCGTCGGAACCATCACGCCGGCCGCCTTCAACGCACTGTTCCTCACCAGCTTCTGCGTGGCCGTCGTCGGCCTGCTGGCGCTCGCGTTCCTGGTCCGGGACCACCGCGAGAAGCGCCCGCCTGCCGCGCCCGTCACCCTGCGCGCCGCGGCGGGGCTGCTGCGCGCGGCCCCCATCCGCAGACTCCTGTACGCCGCCGGGCTCCTGGGGCTGACCTCCATCGGCGACGGCTTCGTGTATCTGCTGCTGATGCAGCGCCACACCGTGACGACCGGCTGGTTCCCGCTCCTGGCCGTGGGGACGAACCTGGTCTACCTGCTGCTCGCCACTCCCCTCGGCGCGCTCGCCGACCGGTTCGGCCGGCACACGGTTCTGCTCTCCGGTTACGGCGCGCTGGTGGCCGTATATCTGCTGCTGGGCAGCCCGTTGGACGGTATGCCGCTGGCCGTCGCGGTGCTGTGCTGCCACGGCGCCTTCTACGCCGCCACCGACGGAGTCCTGATGGCGCTGGCCGGGCCCGTCCTCCCCGCCGACCTGCGCACCACCGGCCTGGCCTGCGTGCAGACCGTCCAGGCCGTGGCCTACTTCGCCTCGTCGGTGGCCTTCGGGGCCGCCTGGGCGAACTGGGGAGGCACCGACGCGGCCCGGGCCGCCGCGGGCGCGGCCGTCCTCGCGGCCGCGGCGACCTCCGTCCTGCTTCCGCGCCCCACGACCCCGAAGGAAACGGTGACGGCATGAGCAAGCGCAACAAGCGGCTCCTCACCGGGTTCATCATCCTGGGCCATCTGATCGCGCTGGCCGCCCTTGCGGCCCTGGCCATCCTGGACGCCCGGGACGCCGGGGCGTCCTCACGGTCGGCGGCGACCGGCACCGTCTCGCTCGCCCCCGGGCCGCGCCTGCTGGCCCGCAGCACGGCGGCGGACAGCCAGGGCCGTCTGGTCGCCGTACCGGCGAACTCCCCGGGCGGGAGCAAGGTGGTGTCGACGCTGTCGTGCAGCAGGCTGTACGCGGCCGGGAGCACGGGACTGTGCCTGCGCCTCGACCCGGGGCTGACGACCTACCAACTCGTGGTCCTCGACCGGAATCTCCATCCCACCCGCGAGATACCCCTGGTCGGAGTGCCCAACCGGGCCAGGGTCTCGCCCAGCGGGCGGATGGTCGCCTGGACGGTGTTCGTGGCCGGCGACTCCTACAACGGAGGGCGGTTCTCCACCCGCGTCGGCATCCTCGACACCCGTACCCAGGAGCTCATCCCCACGTTGGAGGACTGGAAGATCACCGTGTCGGGCCAGCCGTACAAGGCCCGGGACCTCAACTTCTGGGGCGTGACCTTCACCGCCGACGACCGCCGCTTCTACGCGACCATGTCCACCGCCGGCCACCGCTACCTGGTCCTGGGCGACCTGGCCACCCACCGCCTTCGCACCGTCCGGGACAACGTCGAGTGCCCCTCCCTCTCCCCGGACGGCACCCGTATCGCCTTCAAATCCGCCGTCGACGGCGACCCGCACCACGGTTGGCGGCTCTCGGTCCTGAACCTGGCCACCCGCCGGGTCACCCCGCTCGCCGAGACCCGCAGCGTGGACGACCAGGCCGCATGGCTCGACCCGCACACCATCGCCTACTCGCTCCCCCGGGGGCGGGGCCACGCCGACATCTGGAGTGTGCCCGCCGACGGTTCCGGCACCCCGCGCCGGATCATCCCCGACGCGGAGTCGCCCGCCGCGCTCGGCCCCGCGCCGCGGAACGGGTGAGGCCACCGCTCCGGCCACCGGGCCGCGCCGAGTGCCGCGGGAGGTTCGAGCGCGCCCTGTCAGTGAGACCGGCCGGAGTTGAGGCGGGCGGCCTGGCGGGTCAGGTGGTCGCGCTCGGCGAGGTTGGGTGCCTGTCGCGCCGCCTCGGCGTACAGCCGTGCCGCCGTCGCCAGGTCGCCGTCGCGCTCGTGGAGGTACGCCGCCACCGCGGCGTACCGGGGCAGTGAGTCGTCCAGTGCGGCGAGCGCCGCCAGGCCCGCGCGGGGTCCGTCGGCCTCGCCCACGGCGACCGCGCGATTGAGGCGGACGACCGGGCTGTCGGTCAGGCCCGCGAGTTCGTCGTACCACTCGACGATCTGCACCCAGTCGGTCTCCTCAGCGGTGAGCGCGTCGGCGTGCAGCGCCGCGATGGCGGCCTGCGCCTGGAACTGGCCCAGCCGGTCGCGGGACAGGGCCGACTGCAGGATCTCGACACCCTCGGCGATCACCTTGGTGTCCCACCGGCCACGGTCCTGCTCGGCGAGCGGTACCAGGCTGCCGTCGGGCGCGGTCCGAGCGGCGCGCCGGGCGTGATGGAGCAGCATGAGCGCGAGCAGCCCGGCCACTTCCGGGTGGTCGATCGCGGCCGCGAGCTGCCGGGTGAGCCGGATGGCCTCGGCGGCGAGGTCGACGTCGCCGGAGTAGCCCTCGTTGAAGACCAGGTAGAGGACGCGCAGCACGGTGGCGACATCGCCGGGCTGGTCGAACCGCACGCCCGAGACGGTGCGCTTGGCCCGGCTGATGCGCTGCGCCATGGTCGCCTCGGGCACCAGGTAGGCCTGGGCGATCTGGCGGGTGGTCAGCCCGCCGACGGCGCGCAGCGTGAGCGCGACCGCGGACGACGCTGTCAGTGACGGGTGGGCGCACAGGAAGTAGAGCCGGAGCGTGTCGTCCGCCGAGGGCGTCGGCCCGGCGGCCGGTTCCTGGTCGAGGAGGTCCTCGCGCCGGCGGCGGGCGGTGTCCGACCGCGTCGCGTCCAGGAACCGGCGCCAGGCCACGGTGACCAGCCAGCCCTTCGGGTCCCGCGGCTGGTCGGCCGGCCATACGCGGACCGCTTCGACCAGCGCGTCCTGCACGGCGTCCTCGGCCGCCGCGAAGTCTGCTCCGCGGCGGACGAGGATTCCGAGCACGCTCGGTGTGAGGCTCCGCAGCAGAGCCTCGTTCAGCTGGGTCACCTGAGAGGTCACTCCGTGATGGTGGGCGGCGCGGCCAGGAACGGGCGCACCTCAAGCCACTCGTGGATCGGCTTCCCGCCCGCCCCGGGGGCGGCCGACAGTTCCCCGGCGAGCTCGACGGCGCGCTCGTAGGTGTCGACGTCGATCACCATCCAGCCGGCGATGAGGTCCTTGGTCTCGGCGAAGGGGCCGTCGGTGACCGGCGGGCGGCCCTCGCCGTCGTACCGGACCCACGCACCCTCGGGGGCGAGCGCCTGGCCGTCGACGAACTCGCCGGTCTTCTCCAGCCGGGCCGCGAAGTCGTGCATGTACTGCATGTGCGCCGAGATCTCCTCCGGCGTCCACTGGTCCATGCACACGTCGTTGACCGGAGCCGGGGCGCCTCGGTAGTGCTTGAGAAGCAGGTACTTGGCCATCGTGGTTCTCCTCGGTGCTGGTGCGACCCATTGTCGTCGCGTTCACAGCGGGGACGGAGCCGTCCACGGGATCTCGACATCGCCGGCCAAGATTTTTTTCGGGTTTTCGAGGATCGTCCCCGAAGCATGGTTCGGCACGGCCTCACGCGATGGATCACATGACGGCGTCGCGTTCCTGATGACTCGGCCGTTCCGCCTCGGGCCAGTGCTCCCGCAGGGTGCGGACGGTCTCCGCGATCGCGGGGCGCCGGGCGGCACCCGTGCGCCACAGGGCGTACAGCCGCCGTACCGGGGCCGGATCGAGCGCCACTTCCACCACCCCGGCGGGCAGCGGGCCGCGCCCCAGGCGTGGGATGAGACAGATGCCGAGACCGGCGGCCACGAGCGCCACCAGGGTCGGGTTCTCGTCCGCCTGGTGGACGATCTCCGGTTCGTGCCCGGCGATCCGCAGGGTCCGCACGAGCCATTCGTGGCACACCCGGCCCGGCGGCTGGCACACCCACCGCTCACCGCCGAGGTCCTCGCGCCGCACCGCGTCCAGCCGCGCGAACGGATGCCCGCGCGGCACCAGCAGCGTGCACTGGTCGTCCCCGATCACCGCCTGTTCCACCCCGGGTGGCAGTGCCAAGGGGGCGATGTCCCAGTCGTGCACCACGCTCAGGTCGATCGCGCCCTTGGCGACCATGCCGATGGACAGATGCGGGTCGACCTCGCTGAGCCGCGCGTCCAATGCCGGATGCCGTACGGCCAGGTCGGCGAGGACCCCTGGCAGCAGCCCGCGCGCCGCCGAGGCGAAGGCGGCGACGGTGAGCCGGCCGGCCGGTATCCCGCGCCGCTGCTCCAGTTCGGTCTCCGCCCGCTCCACGATGGCCAGCAGTTCCTGTGCCGCGGCGACGAGTGGATGCGCCTCGGCGGTCAGCCGGACGCCGCGCCCGTCGCGTTCGAGCAGCACGGTTCGGGTCTCCCGCTCCAGCTTGGCGATCTGCTGGGACACCGCGGACGGCGTGTAGCCGAGTGCCGCGGCGGCGGCACCGACGCTGCCGTGCACGGAGACGGCGTGCAGGGCGCGCAGGCGTTGGAGGTCGAGCATGGGAGCCTCCCGTCGAAGGCAGGGCGCCTGATGTCAGGGGCAGGGCACCTGACATCAGGGGCAGGGCACCTGATGTCAGGGGAAGGGCAACTGATTAGCGTTGCTTCATCCAACCATGTAGCAATCATCGCTGGTGCTTCATGGTCCCCGCGGGTGATCCTCGACGCATGCGCCCCGCACACCTGGCCCTCGCCGCCCTCGTCGCCGCCGTCTGGGGCGTCAACTTCACCGTCATCGAGATCGGCCTCGACCATTTCCCGCCCCTGCTGTTCTCCGCCCTGCGCTTCCTCGCGGCCGCGGTTCCCGCCGTGTTCCTGGTCGGCCGCCCCAAGGTCGCCTGGAAGTGGATCGTGGGGGTCGGGCTGGTCCTGGGCGTGGCCAAGTTCGGGCTGCTGTTCGTGGCGATGGACAACGGGATGCCGGCCGGTCTGTCCTCCCTGGTCCTGCAGATACAGGCGGTGTTCACGGCCCTGTTCGCTTTCGCCGCCCTGGGGGAACGTCCCTCGCGGATGGGCGTGTTGGGCATGGGGGTGGCCCTGGCCGGGATCGCGGTCGCCGCGGTGGACGAGGGCGCGTCCGGTCCGCTCGGCGCGTTCGCGCTGTGCGTCGCGGCCGCGGCGTGCTGGGGCGCGTCCAACGTCCTGACCCGCAAGGCGGCCCCGCCGGACGCGCTGAACTTCATGGTCTGGGTGAGCACGATCCCGGTACTCCCGCTGCTGGCCCTGTCGCTGCTGACGGAGGGCCCCTCGCGCGACCTTGCGGCGCTGCGCACCCTCGACTGGCAGGGCTCGGGCACGGTCCTCTACGTCGCCTGGATCACGACCGTCTTCGGCTTCGGCGCCTGGGGTTGGCTGCTGCGACGCCACCCGGCGTCCACGGTGGCCCCCTTCTCCCTCCTGGTCCCGGTCTTCGGGATGTCGTCGGCAGCCTTCTTCCTGGGCGAGCCGGTCAGCGGGCTGCGCTGGTGCGCGGCGGTCCTGCTGGTCGGCGGCGTGGCCCTGACCTCGCTCGCACCCCGGCGCCCGGCAGCCACGATCCACCCGGTGAACGCGCCGGCGGGGAACGCGGTCGTCGGTCGATCGTGAGGGCACGGCCGTGGTGGACGCCCTGCTTCGAAGGCCATCAGGGCGGACGGCCGCAAGGAGCGGCACTTATACCTGGACGTCTCACACATCACCGACACGAGCGGAATTCGGCGCAATCGGGTCAACAACGCGCGGTTCCGGGCCGTTCTGGCCGATGTGCTGAACAAGTCCCAGCAACACGAATCACCGGAGGCAGAATCATGCGGATGCGTTCCATCGCTGCGGCAGCCGCTCTGGCGGGCACTGTGACACTCTTCGGCGCCACAGCCGCCCAGGCCGACCCCGATCCGACCGTCGGCACGGCGATCGGCAGCCCTGGCGTCCTTTCTGGAAATGTCATCCAGATCCCGGTGGACGTCCCGATCAACCTGTGCGGCAACAGCGTCAACATCATCGCCCTGCTGAACCCCACGCTCGGCAACGCCTGCGTCAACAACTGACACGGGCTTTCCTGCGGATTCCTGCACCCAGGTATCCACCGCGACCGGCCGGGGCACGCCCCGGCCGGTCGCGGCGTTGGACATTCAGCCCGATTCCCATCCCGCGTTCCGACGGCCCACACACCGTGGAGCGGGTGTGGTTCCCTCCGTCCAGCTGGGCCGGCGCGGGCGGACGAGCGTCGCCGAGCGCGAGAGGAACCAGCGCTGGCCCTCCTGGGGAGTGACGGTGCCGGGCCGGACGTCCCAGCAGCCGCCTTCCCCGGTGAAGGAGAGCGCCGACAGGGGCGGCACGGCGATATGCCAGAAGGCTCTCGCCGGTACGGCCAGAGCGTGGATGAGCGCGGCCCGGACGACAGCCGCCTCGGTGATCGCCACCGCGTGGCCCGTGTCGGGCGCCAGACCGCTCAGCCAGTCCGCTGTCCGGCGGCAGAGCTGTCGTACGGACTCGCCGTCGTGCGGTGCGGCATCCGGATCCGTGAGCCAGGCGGTGAACCCGTCGGGCTCGGTCGCGACGATGTCGTCGACGGTGCGGCCGCACCATGTGCCGAGGTCGAGATCGCGCAGCGCAGGCTCGGGCAGTGCCATCAGGCCGATGGCGTCCGCGGTCTGCGAGCAGCGGATCGAGGGGGCCCGGACGGCGAGCACCTGGGGAGGGAGGGCCGCTCCCGCGGCGCGTGCCATACACAGGCTGTGTTCACTCAGGGGAGCGTCGCCGAGGAGCGGATCCAGGGTGGCGTCGCCGCCGGGCGCACACAGAAACGTCAGGCGGATCGTCATACGACCGACCTCCTCCTTGGCACCGCTGACTCCGGATGGTCCGAGACCACGGGGCGGACGCTGTTCAACCCTCTGCCGAAGCCGAGCGTGGGGCCGGTCAAGCGCCCCCGGCATTGGTTGAAACGACCACCACCACCTCCACCGCGTGGCTCATGACGTCCAGAGTCAGCGAAAGCCTCCCGCCGCCATATCCGTCAGGTGTCCGGAGCCACCCCGCCGACCGGCCGACGCGGTACGGCCACCCGGCCAGGCCGACCCATGGGGCCGACCGTGCACCGAGAACGCGCATCGGATACCCTCCCGGGGTATGGTCGCCCAGTGGGCGGGCACTGAGTGAGAAGGGGCAGCACCGTGGAGAGCACCAGGACAGGCAGGCGCGGCATCGCCCGGCTGTCGGCGGTGTGCGCGGTGCTGTTCGGCCTGTTCCTCATGCATGGCGCTCCCGCCACGGCCGCGGAGGGCTGCCACGGCGCCGCACCCCTGATGGCGGCCGCGCCGATGACCGGCGGCCACGATCCCACCGGGGTCACCACCGGCGCGTCGGCCGCGCACGCCTTCGGCCCCACCGTCCCGGCCGCCGACACCTCCGGGACGGCCGGGACGCTGTGTGTCTCGACCCCGGCCCACGAGCGGAGCCCCCTGCCCGCCCCCGGCCTGCTCACCGTAGCGGGGGCGGGAGCGGCCGCCCTGTGGGCGCTGAGCCGACTGCGGGCAGCGGCGGCCGACGCGACGGGCCGGCGCGGGCCACCGGCCTGCGGACGAGATCTCCTGCTTCAGGTGTGCGTCGCGCGGACGTGACAGGACGCGCCGGATCCAGGCCCAGACCGGAACCGGCATCGTGCCCTGTTCGTCTCCGCGCACCACTGGTGTGGTGCGCCCACCCGGAAAGACACCAGGTCGATGACCTCCACTTCCCGCACCTCCCCCACCCGCTTCACCGCGCGCGGCCGCACCCTCGCGACAGCCGGCGTCACCACCGTCCTCGCCCTGACGCTGGCCGCCTGCGCCTCCTCCGGCGACTCCTCGGGCATGCCGGGAATGGGCCACGGCGCCAAGGCCTCCGCATCGCACGCGATGGACTCCATGCCCGGCATGGCCCACATGGCCGACGGCAACGGGCTGTCGGACACACAGGACGGCTACCGGCTGACCTCCAAGGACGTCACCCTGCCGTCGGGCGAGCAGGCCGCCTACCGCTTCACGGTCACGGGGCCGGACGGCAGGCCGGTCACCGACTTCGCCGTCGACCAGACCAAGCGGATGCACTTCTACGCCATCCGCTCCGATCTGACCGGCTTCCAGCACATCCACCCCACCCGGACCGCGGACGGCACCTGGAGTGCCGACCTGGCCTCGCTCCGCCCGGGCTCCTGGCGGATGTTCACCTCCTTCACGCCCGCCACCGGGGCCGGCAAGGGCAAGGACTTCGTGCTGTCACGCACCCTCACCGTGCCCGGCGACGCCCGGAAGACCTCGCTGCCGGCCCCCGCCGACAGCACACGGGTCGACGGGTACACCGTCACCCTCAAGGGCGAGCTCATGGCGGGGATGGCGCACCCGCTGACCGCCTCGGTCGCCAAGGACGGCAAGCCCGTCACCGACCTGGAGCCCTACCTGGACACCTACGCGCACCTGACGGCTTTCCATGAAGGCGACGCCGCGTTCGCCCATCTCCACCCCACCACCGAGGTGACCGTCGATCACGGTGGCCCGAACCTGAACTTCCAGGCCGAACTGCCCAGCTCCGGCAACTGGCGGCTGTTCCTGCAGTTCCGGACCGGCGGCAAGCTCCACACCGCCGCCCTGACCCTGCGCGTCGGCTGATCCCGGGCGGGGCGCCGCCCCCAGCGGCGGCGCCCCGCACCCCGGCCGACCGGACGGCTCCCCGACACGGGCGTGTCCCCGGCCGTACGCCGCACCGCGCGGGTAAGGCTTCACAGATGCACGCCGTACTGCACGCACTGTCGATCACCGCGTCCATGACCTGGGAGATCACCTGGGCCCTGATCCTGGGTTTCATCCTGTCCGCCGTCGTCCAGGCCGTGGTCCGCAAGTCCACCGTCGTGTCCCTGCTCGGTGACGACCGGCCCCGCACCCTCGCCGTCTCGGCGGGCCTGGGCGTGGCGTCCTCCTCCTGCTCCTACGCCGCGGTGGCGCTGGCCCGCTCGCTGTTCCGCAAGGGTGCGAACTTCACCGCCGCGATGGCCTTCGAGATCGCCTCCACCAACCTCGTCGTCGAGCTCGGCGTCATCCTGGCGCTGTTGATGGGCTGGCAGTTCACCGCCGCCGAGTTCGTCGGCGGCCCCGTCATGATCATCATGCTGGCCGTCCTGTTCCGGCTGTTCCTGCGCGAGAAGCTCCTGCGCCAGGCGCGCGAACAGGCGCAACAGGGCCGTGCCGGCTCGATGGAGGGCCATGCCGCGATGGACATGTCCGTGCGACGCGAAGGCTCCTTCGCCCGGCGGCTGTTCTCCCGGGAGGGCTTCACCTCCGTCAGCCACGTGTTCGTCATGGAATGGGCGGCGATCCTGCGCGACCTGGTCGCCGGCCTGCTCATCGCCGGCGCCATCGCCGCCTGGGTCCCGGACTCGTTCTGGGGTGCCTTCTTCTTCGAGGGGCACCCGCTCGCCGCGAAGCTGTGGGGGCCCCTCATCGGCCCGCTGGTGGCGATCGCCTCGTTCGTGTGCTCCATCGGGAACGTGCCGCTGGCGGTGGTGCTGTGGAAGGGGGGCATCAGCTTCGGCGGCGTGGTCGCCTTCATCTTCGCCGACCTGCTGATCCTGCCGATCCTGAACATCTACCGGAAGTACTACGGCGCGAGGATGGCCGCCTTCCTCCTCGGCACCTTCTACGTCGCGATGGTCATCGCGGGTTACACCGTGGAGTTCGTCTTCGGCGCTCTCGGTCTGATCCCCGACCAGGCCGCCGCCGAGCTCCCCATGGAAGGCGTTCGATGGAACTACACCACCTGGCTCAACATCGCCTTCCTCACCCTCGCCGCCGTGCTCCTGGTGCGGTTCCTGCGGACCGGAGGGCCGGCCATGCTGCGCATGATGGGCGGCTCACCCGACACGGGCCGGAGCGACGGCGACCGAGCGCCGCGCGGGCAACACGCGGGGGACGCCCAGGGCACGGACGGCTGAGGCCCGGTACGTGGGGTCGTGCCGGCGGAGGCGCCGACCGACTCCGTTCACCGGTTCAGTTCACCGATTCCGTCCGACGGGCAGTTCCAGGCACAGCTCGTAGCCCCCTTGGGCCGTGGGGCCGGAGGTGACGGTGCCGCCGAGGAGCTCGGCCCGTTGGGCCAGACCGACCAGGCCGTGGTGGGCGCTCGGCAGGGCGAATGCCTGTCGGGTCGGGGCGGTGTTGGTGATGGTGGTGTAGACGGCGTCACCGCGGTGGTTGATGCGGACCGTCGCGGTGGCGCCGGGAGCGTGTTTACGGACGTTGGTGAGCGCCTCCTGGACGGTGCGGTAGACGGCACGCTGGACCGTGGGCGGAAGCTCGTCGGGGAGGTCGGTCTCCAGCTTCGCCTCGATGCCGCTGGCGTCGACCAGGCGCCGCAGGTCGGCGAGGGACGGCTGGGGGGTGAGCTCCGTGGGGCTGCTGCCGGAGGCCCGCAGCACATTGACCATGTGCCGCAGTTCGTCCAGGGTCTGCACGCTGAGGCGGCGGATCGTCGCCGCGGCCTGCCGCGTTTCGGCGTCCTGGCTGCCCACCTGCAGCACTCCGGCCTGTACGGCGATGAGACTGACCTGGTGGGAGACCACGTCGTGCATCTCCCGGGCGAGCTGGGCGCGCTCCTTCGCCAGAACGCTCTGGGCGGTGAGCAGCCGCTCGTGCTCGCGGGCCTCGGAGATGTCGGCGAGCCGCAGGGAGAGTTCGCGCCGGGCCTGGACGAGTTGCCCGAGGAAGACGGGAGCAGCCGCGACGGCCAGGGTGTAGCTGAGGTGGAACAGGTTGTTCGTCTGGCCCAACTCGGCCGCGTCCATGGACGACCACGGCCAGGGCATGAAGTCGCTGACCGCGTAGATCAGGGCGCAGCCTGCCAGCAGGAAGCGGTGGCGGCTGAGGAAGGAGAGCGTGTAGAGCGCGGCCATGGGGGCGACCACCGCGTCGGTGACCAGGGCGGTGGGGAGCGTGAGGAGAAAGGTCGTCAGGGGCAGTCGCCGACGCAGCATGAGGGCAAGGGCGCCGACCAGCGCGCAGGTGGCGGCCGGTTGGTCCTCGATCGAAACGTGCGCCCAGGCGTCCGCCAGCGCGGCCGCGACGAGGCCGACGTCGACCAGCAGATCCGGATGCTGTCGGAGCCTCACCGGGCCCCCTCGTCCTGCTGTGCGGTGAGCAGGCCCGCGCGTTCGGCGACCAGAACCGCCTGGACTCGGCTGCTGACCTGCAGTTTGCCGAGCACGTTGGTGACATGGCCTTTCACGGTGCCGGTGCTGAGGTGCAGCCGTTCGCCGATGTCGTTGTTGGCGAGCCCTTCGGCCATGAGGACGAGCACGGCACGCTCACGCTCGGTCAGCCGGGCGGCGAGACGGACGGCACCGGGCTCACGCCCACCGTTGTCGAGGAAGCCGTCCACCACCCTGCGGGTGACCTTGGACGACAGGACGGTCCCGCCCTCGGCGAGCATGCGCACCAGGTGGGGAAGCTGTTCGGGGTCGGTGTCCTTGAGCAGGAACCCGGCGGCGCCCGAGCGCAGGGCCGTCGCCACGTATTCATCGGTGTCGAACGTGGTGAGCACGGCGACCACCGGAGCCTGCGCCATGCGCCGGAGCTCGGCCAGGATGGTGAGCCCGTCCACGTCCGGCATCCGGATGTCGAGCAGGACGACGTCCGGCTGCAGCTCCCGCACCGTGCGGACGGCCTGGCCGCCCGGTACCGCCGCGACGACCTCGATGTCGTCCGCCGCATTGAGGATGTGCGTGAAACCCGTACGGATCAAGGCTTCGTCATCGACCACCAGTACCCGGATCACGTGCGCTCCGCTCGTCGCATACCCCCGCGTGATGCCTACCCCCTCGGGAGCCTTCGCCGGCCGACGGACACGGAGATCCCGCCGGTTGGCGGCGTGCGTGTCCGGGCCGCGAGCCGCCCTTCGGGCTGTCGTGGGCGGCCGTTGCGGTGACGTTGGACCGTCCCGTGAGCCAGGCGGCCGTCGTAGGGGGTAGGGCGTCCTGGCAGAGAAGGATCCGGAGCGTACGAGGTGATCGCGCGTGTATGTAGCTGTACGGCGGTATGCCGGGGTGACCGATACGGTCGAGGCAGGGCGTTTGGTCAAGGAGGGGTTCGTGCCCCTCATGCGCCAGATCCCCGGCTTCGTGGCGTACTACTGGGTCGATGCCGGGGACGGCGTCATGGTCTCGACCAGCGTCTTCGAGGACCGGGCCGGCGCCGAGGCGTCGGTCGCGAGGGCCACGGACTTCGTACGGGAGCAACTGGCGTCCTTGCTGCCCAATCCTCCGGAGGTCATGGCAGGAGAGGTCGTGGCTTCCGCGTAGACCGACGCGGCGTCACTTGTCGAGTTCCTCACCGGCGTCCCGCAGCTTGCGCATGGCGGTGGTGAGTCTGCCGAACCCGCCGCGTCCGAGGGGGGTGAGGACTCGGGCGCGCAGTACCTGCGTCACCGTCCCGGAGATGGCGCGGGCCGTGTCCTTGCCCTGGTCGGTCAGTTCGAGGTAGGTGAGGCGCCGGTCGTCCTCGCAGGCCGTACGCCGGGTCAGACCTGCGGTGCAGAGCCGATCCGCGACCTTGGTGAACCCACCGCTCGACATACGTGCCTCTTGTGCCAGGCGTGTCATCGGCATCCGGTGGTCGGGGGCGGTGAGCAGGCGCACCAGGGTGCCGGCGGCACCCTGGCCGAGGTTGTGGCGCTCGGCCAGTTCGCTCACGAGGGCCTCCTGTGTGGCGCGGAAGCCCTCCATGACGAGCATCCACCCGTCGAGCAGTTCACGATCGACGCTCTGGTCGGCACCCCTGCCGTCACCGCCGCCGGCGGTGGGCGTTGGCTCCGCGCCCTTGCGGCCCCTCGTTTCGCGCTCCATGGCAGTCTTAACGCCCGGGCGGCGCGAATGTTCCTGGTCGCCTCAGTGCCGAGGGCCCGGCCGTCCGAGGAGGAGGCGGGTCATCAGCCCGCTGCCGACGCCGAGGGCGGCGGCTGCGGCCGTCCATCCCGGGGCCCAGGGAAGCAGGCCGATGGCCTGATCGACCGACCAGCGGCCGGGTCCGGTGAGCGTCAGAACGCCCGGCAGGACCATCAGGACGAGGGGGTACTCGTAGCCGTTGTCCTGCACCCAGAGGCCGTTGCGCCACTTCACCGTAACCGCGACCGTCATGACTCCGCCGGCGATGGCGGCCGCCAAGGGGGTGAGCGCTCCGGCGCAGAGCAGCAGCCCCGCGGCGATCTGGCCGCCTCCGGCGGCGGCCGCGGTGAGCCGGCCGCCGCGGAACCCGTCCGCTTCGAACTCCGCCGCCCCGCCCGCGATCCCATGTCCTCCGAGACGGTGGCTGACCTTCTGGATCCCATGCCCGACGAACAGCAGGCCGACGACCAGCCGCAGGATGAGCAGTCCGGTGTTCATCACATTCTCCTCGTGCGCGGGTGGGTGGTGCTGTAGCGGTGAACTGCCGTGCGTTACAGCACGAAGCAGGTGTCGAAGATCTCGGTCGGTGCCTCGGGGGCGAAGCCGCGCCGGGCGCGCCAGTGCCGGTGCTGTTCGGACTCGGCGACTGCCTGGCCGAGCAGTTCGGCCTGTCGCGCGCCCGAGATGCTGGGCTTGACGGTGGCCTGGTAGCCCCCGTAGTGGGCGACCGGGCTCCATGCCGGGCTGATCGCGGGTATCGCCTCGTCCAGGCCCTCGTACTCGGCGGCGGCGTAGACGATGCGGCCGCCGGTGACGGTGAGGAGGGACTCGATGTGCGGGATGTCCTGTTCGGGGACGGTGAAGAAGTCGTCGGACAGGACGGCGAGGTCGCCGTAGAAGCCGGGCTTGAGGACGCCCTTGACGTCCTGCTCTCCGGTGAGTTGGGCGCCGGCCCGGGTGTACATGGTCAGTGCGGTCTCGCGGCCGACGCGGTTCTCCGGCGGGTAGATCGTCAGGTCACCGATGGTCCGGCCGGAGACCAACCAATGCAGCGCGACCCACGGGTTGTAGGAAGACACCCGGGTGGCGTCCGTACCGGCGCCGACGGTCAAACCGCGCTCCAGCATGGCGCGCACCGGCGGTGCCTCTGCCGCGGCCCCGGCGCCGTAGCGGCGTACGAATGCCTCGCCCTGGAAGGACATCCGGTTCTGGACCGACATGGCGCCGCCGAGCGCGGCGACGCGGTCCAGGCTCTCGCCCGAGGCGGTCTCCGCATGGTCGAACAGCCAACGGTGGCCGGCCGGGAAGAGGCCCTCGGCGGCGAGCTTCTCGAAGACCGCGAGGTCGCGGCGGATCGTCTCGTCGTAGGTGGCGTGCAGGCGGAAGCCCCAGCCGTTCTCCATCAGCAGCCGTACGGCCGCCTCGAAGTCCCCCTCGTAGCCGGCGGCCAGTTCGGGCCGGGGCTCGGTGAAGTTCTCGAAGTCGGCTGCCGACCAGGTCAGGTTCTCCCCGGCGCCGTTGAGCCGGAGCCATTCGTCGCCGTCCCCGGGCCGGACCATGCCGATCCAGCGCTTGAGGTCGTCGATCTCCTGTCCCGCCGTCTGCGGGAAAAGGTGGTAGGCGATGCGCAGAGACAGCTGGCCTGCCTGGGCGAGGTCGACGACGGTGCCGTAGTTGTCGGGGAAGTTCTGGAAGCCCCCGGCCGCGTCGATGGCCGAGGTGAGGCCGAACCTGTTCAGCTCGCGAAGGAAGTGCCGGGTGGAGGTCTTCAGGTCCTCGCCCTGCAGGGTGGGGGCCGCGGCGAGGGTGGAGTACAGGATCAGCGCGCTGGGGGCGGCCAGGAGCATGCCGGTCGGCTCGCCGTCGCGGCCGCGCACGATCTGCCCGCCCCTGGGGTCGGGGGTGGCCTTGGTGTAGCCGGCCGCCTTCAGCGCCGCGCGGTTCATCAGGGCGGACTGGTACAGGTGCAGCACGAACACCGGCGTGTCCGGCGCGGCCGCGTTCAGTTCGGCCAGGGTCGGCAGGCGCTTCTCGGCGAACTGGTCCGCCGACCAACCGCCGACCACCTTGACCCACTGCCCCTTGGGAGTACGGGCGGCCTGCTCGCGCAGCATCGCCAGCGCCTGGCGCAGCGTGGGTACGCCGTCCCAGCGCAGTTCCAGGACGTAGTTCAAGCCGCCGCGGATCACGTGCAGATGAGAGTCGTTCAGGCCGGGGATGACCCGGCGGCCGAGCGCGTCGACCACCCGGGTCCGCGCGCTGACCAGCGGGGCGACGTCCTTGTCGTCGCCGACCACGGTGACCTTGCCGTCCTTGATGGCGACGGCGGTGGCCTGCGGGTGCACCGGGTCGCCGGTGTAGATCTTGGCGTTGCGGACCACGAGGTCGGCGACGTGGTCGTCGCTGACAGCGGGAAGGCCGGCCACGGGCATGGTGGCCATGGCGATCATCTCCAATGGGGGTGCTCAGAACTCCCATGGGCAGGGAGTACTCAGAAGCCGTGAGTGTGGGGGGGAGCGGCTGCTGGGGCCGCAGTGGGGGGATGAGCGATGGAGGACGGGAAGAGGGATGGGGATGGGGATGCGACCGGGGCTTGCGTCAGCCGGCGGATGAGCCGCGCGGCACGGCCAGGGCGGCGGCAGCGGTACCGCAGGTGCTGGCCAGCAGAGGCCAGCCGAGCCCGGTGTGCTGTACGAACAGGGCTCCGGCGAACGCGCCGGCCAGCATGGCCAGTACCGAGGCCAGTCGGCGCCCGGCACGCGGATTGGTACCGCCCGCGAGAGTCGAGTCGGATGCCAGTCCGGTCAACGTGAGTGTCAGCACCGTCGTGGTCACATCCGGCACGGCGAGCTTGCGGACCGTCCCGTTGCGCAGGCCCATGGCCAGGGCGATCAGGGCGATGAGCACATGGACCGCCTGGCTCGCGGCGAAGGCGACGGCGGTGGCCGCGGTCAGCAGCACCACTTCCAGCAGGAGGATCCGGCGCAGCCGGTACGACGACGTACGACGGCTCAGTACGGCCCCCAGTCGGCCGGCGATCCCCGCTCCGAGCAGGAAGGCGGCCAGCGAGACCAGCGAGCCGAGCACCGAGAAGCCGGGGACGCCGGCGGCGGCGAAGCCGATGATGACGACGTTGCCGGTCATGTTCGCGGTGAAGACATGCCCCAGCCCCAGATAGCTGATCGCGTCGATGAGGCCGCTCACGGCCGTCACGGTCATCAGGGCCGGCAGCAGCGGCTCACGACCGCCCGGCGCGCCGGGCGCGGAGGAATGAGGGTGGTTCACTGTCGTTTCCTTGGGTCACGGCACGTATCCGGTCCTGAATCACGGCACGTGTCCGGTCCGTGGATCACGGCCCGTATCCGGCTCAAATTGCGCGCCTGCGGACGTGGGCCTTGCCCTGAGTCGCCTGGTCGGCCACCGGGCCGACCAGGCGCTGCCTCGCCGCCCACGACAGCGGGCCGGCGCCGGCCCCGGGAGTGGTGCCCTCGGGCCGGCGCCCGGCGATCAGCCCGCAGCGTGGGCGCCGATGACGGACTGGGCGTAGACGACACCGAGACCGTAGGCGCCGCCGTGCTCCTTGACGATCTCCATGACGGGCAGGTACGTCTCGGCACGGGCCCAGTCGCGCTGCAGCTCAAGCAGCACCTGGATCCAGGTCACCGGCACCGCGCCGGCCCTGCCCATCCGCTCGATGGCGTGCTCGTGGGCCTGCGGAGTGACACCGCCGGAGGCGTCGGCGACGACGTACACCTCGTAGCCCTGTCCGAGCGCGGACAGCACGGGAAGAACGAGGCACACCTCGGTCCACAGACCCGAGATGACGATCTTCCGGCGGCCGGTGGCCTTGATCGCCTCGACGACCGCGCTGTCCTCCCAGGCGTTCATCGTGGTGCGGTCGATGATCTCCTCGCCCGGGAAGACCTCGGCCAGCTGCGGCAGGAGCGGGCCGGAGAACGACTCGGCGGCCACGGTGGTCAGCACCACGGGGACGCTGAACGCCTTGGCGGCCTTCGCCAGGCCCACGGTGGCATTGATGATCGCGGTGCGGTCGCCACTGCCGGTGCCGAAGAACATCTGCGGCTGGTGGTCGACGAACAGCATCACGGCGTTGTCGGGAGTCAGCAGGTCCGGGCTGGGAGCGGCCTTGACGTTGGCGATGTTGAACATGACGGTTTCCTCTGTTTCTGCTGGTACAGGCAGGGACCCACGCCTGGCGTGCCTGGCGGCGGGCCGACCGAACAGCCGGCCGAGCAGTCCCTGCATTCGGTTCTTGGATGCCGACATCACGGCCTCCTTGGGTGTCGCGCCGGGGCGGTTGGTCCGTCCCCGGGCAGGACGCTCACACCAACCAATCTCGCAAAGAAGAAGTTTCCAGGCAAGAGGTTGAATGATGAACTACAAGAGAGGTGTATCACCCACGCATCTGCTCCGACACCTGCCGAGCCAGGCTCACCGACCGTCTCGTTCAGCAGGAGCCGGCGTACCGCACGTCGCGGACGTACCTCTGCCACTCGGCGTACGACAGACCGGATCCGACCCGTCGGCACACCTCGGTGGCCAACCGCGGGGCATCAATGCTGTACGTGATCACCGGTACGTGCCGGGCGGAGACGTACAGGGTGCGATCGTCCTCACTGAAGGCCAGCGCCATGACCTCGCCCCCGGGGTCGGCGAAGGCGGACCCGATCGGACGCCGGGCGGCGACGTCCCACAGCCGTACGGTGCCAGCCTCCGTCCCCACCGCGAGCGTGCCGCCGTCGTGGGAGAACGCCAGCGCCGACACGACACCCGCCAAGTCGGCGTCGGCGGTGACCGCGTCGGCCGAGTCGGGCGGGAACTCCGCGAGCCACTGCCGAACTTGGCCGTCCCAGAGGGTCACCCAACCAGAATCGTCGCCTGCCGCAAGATAGCCGCCGTCGTGGCTGAAGGCCACGAGGCTGGGCAACCCCTGGGTGAGGACACGGTGGGTGACCTTCCCGGAAGACGGAACGACCACGTGGCCCTCCGAAGTCGCCAGCAGGCGGCCGTCGTCCGTGACGGCCAGGCTGTCTCCCCAGACACCGGGCATCCGGCTGGATCTCGCTCGTCGTCGTACGTCCCACATCTCAGTCCGCTCTTGGGACAGCGACACCAGCATCCTGCGGCCACCGTCTTCGAGAGCGATCGCGTCGATCGCGTCTGCCTCCTCTCCCGTGCGCGGGAACCGCAAGGTGGCCGACCGCTCCGGGCGGCGTGCGTCGACCACACTGACCCACGGTGGCGTCTCGGATGTGAAGTTCGTGCTGGAGTAGGCGCAGGTCCGGTTATCCGAGGCGAACGCCACAAGGTCGGTGCAGTCCGGCTCGTCGTCGCCCATCGCGCACGGAGCGGTGGGCAGGCGGTCGGTCACCACCCTTCCGGTCGGTACGTCCATCAGACGCATCCGGTGCCGTCCTCCGGCCCGCCGGGTCAGCGCCAGCAGACGGCCGTCGGGGCTGAAGCCGGCGCTCGTGGTGACGTCCCGCTGCCAGGCCGGATCAAGGGCGTGCCCGAGCGCGACGGACCACACCGTGGCGCTGGAACTGCCCGTCTCATAGCGAAGCTTCCCTTCCCCCAGGTCAATCCGGATGGGGCCGAGCTCCTGGCCGTCAGCCCATGGAATCCGGAACACCGGGGTCGTCGGATCGTCCACCCGCCACAGCAGAATCGCGCTGTCGTCCGCGGTGGCGACGAACCGCCCGTCCCGGCTGAACTCCGCCTGGGTCAGGTCGCGGTGCTTGATGCGGGGCAGTTCCCGTCCCGACGCCACGTCCCAGGTTCGCAACCCATTGCTGGAGGCGACGGTCACCCTGCGGCTGTCGGGTGTGAAGGCGATGGCGCCCGTGCGGCACTCCTCCTTGTGAAACGCCGTCCTCCAGGCACCTTTCAATCGACGGTTGCTCGCCACGTCCCAGACCTCAAGCTGCTTCTCGGGGCACATGGCGAGGAGACGGTCGTCAGGGCTGACCGCGTCCAGGCCGGCCGCGCCGGCGAAATGGAGGTCATCGGTACCCGGACCAGCGACGAATCTACTCGGTGCATCACTCGGACCCAGGCCGCGCCTGAACAGCAGACGCCGGTGCCGCAGGTCCCACAGGCGCACCGCGGAACCAGACCCGTCGTCCAGGGTGGCGATCACCAGCGTGCGACCGCTGGGGCCGAACCAGCCCGTGCCCTCGCCCTTCTCGGGCAGGTGCCCGGTCTTCCTGCCCCTGACCAGGTCCCAGATCTGGACCCCGGAGCCGGTGAAGCCGACCGCCAGGCTGCGCCCGTCCCTGGAGACGTCCGACCATGAGGCGTCGGACAGGCCCGGAATCCTTGATGAGGACAGCCGCCGATGGCTCCGTACGTCCCACCGAGTGGCCCGTTCTCCGGAGAGGGAGACCGTGACGCGGCCGTCGCTGTCGAGGTGCACGTTAGGACCGGACTCCTGGTCAGGGATCCGGAACGCGTCCTGCTCCTTCTGAGCCATGGAGGCCAGCAAGGCCGATCGGGTCTCGGGCAGGTCGGCGATCTTCCACGCCGCGAGGCTGAGCCGCATCGCTGTGGCGGGCTGGGACGAACGCAGGCTTTCCGCGACCGCCGCGACCCGGCGGGCTTCCGCCTCGACTCGCCGACGCTCACCGGCCCGGTTCTGCTGCCAGGCGACCAGGCCGGCCAGCAGAGCCAGGGCCACCACGCAGGACAGGGTGACTACGAAGGTACGCAGCCGCTTTGCGGTGCGCGCAGCCGACTGCCGCTCCCGTGCGCGGGTTGCGAGGCCGGCGGACAGGAAGGCCCATTCCAACTGGGTGAGATGAGCGCGCCGCTCCGGTGCCGCGAACGCTTCCTCGGCGCCGGCCAGCCGGGTGCCCCGGTAGAGGGCGCCGGGATCGCGGTCGAGGTCCTGCCAGGCACATGCGGCCTCGGTCAACTGGCGGTGGGCGCGTATGCGGTCGCGTTCGGCGTCGATCCAGCCGCTCAGCCTGGGCCACGCACTGATCACAGCCTCGTGGGCGAGATCCACCGTGTCGTCGTCCAGGGTGATGAGCCGGGCGTGTGCCAACCGCTCCAGGACCACATGGACATCGTCCTGTGCGGTGTCCGGGGCGCCGCTGACGAATTCGCCGCGGTCGGTGGGGCGACGGGTGTCGGACGTTCCGTTGCCGGGGGTGATCAGTCGCAGCAGCATGTGCCGGGCGAGCTCGGCCTGGACGGGGGTGAACTTGCCGAAGGTCTCTTCGGCGGTGCGGGCGATGGCACCGTGCAGGCCGCCGGCCGCTTCGTACGCCGCTTCGGTCAGGGCACGGCCGTCGCGACGGTGCCAGGTCTCCAACAGGGCGTGGGACAGCAGTGGCAGCGCACCGGGCTCGCCGGAGACCTCCTCGATCAGCCGTGCCGTCAAAGAGCGTTCGACGATCAGGCCGTCGGCCTGGGCCGGTCCGACGATCGCTTCGCGCAGTTCGGCACGGCTCATCGGACCGGTCAGCAGGGTGGCGTCCTGCAAGGAGGCGGTCAATTCCGGGTGTTCGGCGCAGCGGCCCAGGAAGTCCGCGCGCACCGCGAGGATCACGCGCAGCCGGCCGGCGGGGTCGGCGGCGGTGAGGAGGCGCCGGATGAACTCGTCGCGTTCGGCGGGGTCGCCGCACAGGGTGTAGAGCTCTTCGAACTGGTCCACGATCAGGCAGGTGTCACCGTCCGCGTCCTTGGGAATCAGCCGCGGACCGTGCGTGCGCATCGGGTGGCCGCCGGGGGCGAGGACGCGCAGCGCAGCGGGCCGCAGGGCGGGGTCGTCGGTGTGCTGAAGACGGGGGATGAGGCCGGCGCGCAGCAGGGAGGACTTGCCGCTGCCGGACGGGCCGAAAACCGCGGTGAACCGGCGGGACGACGCCAGCGTGAACAAGCGGTCGGTGAGCTTCTCGCGGCCGAAGTACAGGGCAGCGTCGGCGGGTTCGAAGCGGGCCAGTCCCCGGTAGGGCGGCTCGGCGTCCTCGTCCTCGGCACGTGGCTCGGCCGCCACTTTCCCGGCCGCCTCATGCCAGCGCGCCTCCCACTCCGCCGGATTCCCGCCGCAGGCGCCGACGTAGGCGAGTACCACCGACAGTGTCGGCAGCCGCTCCCCCGCAGCCGCCTGCGACAGCGTGCTCGCCCCTTGCCCCGTGTGCTTGGCCATCACCCGGTAGGTGGGACTGCCGGCCTCCACCCGCAGCTTGCGTAACTCGGCCGCGAACCGCTGCGCCGGCCCGGCGTTTGGATCGAGCGGACTCTCCGGACGCCCCGCCACCGGCACCGACCCCTGTTTCTTTCCACGCTCTTTCGGCCGCTTCCCCCGTGGACGCGACCCAAGGCCGGACAAGGTACGGAGCCGGTGGCGGGAGGGCAAACCGAGGGTGCTGTGTTTGGTCACCACCACACGCCCTGCCCAGCGAGCCGGTCACAGCCCCGGCCTGACGGGCTCGCCGGGCCGGGGCCCGTCAGGGCCTGACGGGCAGCCTCGGGCAGCCCGGGACGGGCGTGGAAGGGCCGGGCTGGGTGAGGACGCCGAGTGTGAGCAGAGCGAGCGCCGGCAGCACGGCGACGATGATTCCCATCGGCAAGGCGTCGGTGGCGCCACCCGCGCCGGCCAGCGGAGCAAGTGCCCCGCCGATCATGAACTGGCTGAAGCCGAGCAGAGCGGCGGCCGACCCGGCGTGTCCGCCGTGGTCGGCCAGGGCCTGGGCCGCGGCGTTCGGCATGACCAGGCCCACGCTGGAGACCAGGACGAACAGGCCGATCAGGAGCACGGGCAGGGGTGCACGTGTCAGCACCGCGCCCAGGACCGTGGTGCCACCGGCTGTCGCGCCCAGCAGACCGGCGAGCAGCAGCACGCGGGCGCCGGCCCGGGCCACCAGCCGGCCGCTGATCTGGGCGGCCGCAATGAGTCCGGCGGCGTTGACGGCGAACACGGCGCTGTACTGCTGCGGTGACAGGCCGTGGATTTCTTGCAGGACGAACGGCGAGCCGGAGATGTAGGCGAACATCGCCGCGAAGACCAGGCCGTTGGCCAGGACGTACCCGGTGAAGACCCGGTCGCTGAGCAGCTGCCCGACGACAGCCAGCAGCGGCTGGCGTGACGCGGAGGACCGGGTCTCCGGCAGTCCTACGGCGGAGGCCGCCAGCATCACGGCGCCGAGTACGGCCAGGCCCACGAAGATCCCCGGCCAGGCCGTGACGCGCAGTAGCTGGCCGCCGAGGACCGGCGCGAACACCGGCGCCAGGCCGGTGATCAAGGTCAGCGCGGAGAAGAGACGTGCGGTGCGGGTTCCGGAGGTGCGGTCGCGGACCATGGCGTTGGCGATGACGATGCCGAACGCCCCGCCGATGCCCTGGACCAGGCGTAGGCCGATGAGTGTCCGGACGTCGGGTGCCACCGCGCAGAGCGCGCTGGCGATCGTGTAGAGGGCGAGGCCCGCCAGCAACGGACGCCGCCGGCCGTAGGTGTCGCTCAGCGGCCCGGCGATCAGCTGCCCGATGGCCAGCCCGGCCAGGCAGGCGGTGATGGTGAGCTGGGTGGCCGCGGCGCTGGCGCGCAGGTCGCCGGCGAGGTCCGGCAGTCCGGGCAGGTAGCCGTCGATGGACAGTGGTCCCAGGGCCACGAGCGCTGCGAGCAGGACGATGAATCGGGTTTGCCGGCCGGCGGCGTCGTTGCTCATGGCTCAGTACGCCACGGTGATGCGGCGGCGGATCGCGGTGCCGCTCTCGATCGTGTCGGCCAGGGCGATCGCGTAGTCGGCGTACGAGATGCGGCTGTTGCCGTCGTCGTCGGTGAGCAGGGTGTCCCCGGCGCTGCGGTAGGCCCCGGTCCGCTCGCCCGCTCCGATGACTGCGGCGGGCGACACGTACGTCCAGTCGAGGTCGTGCACGCCGCGGTAGAGGTCGAGCGCTTCGGACTGGGCCTCGGCGTTGGCCTTCCACAGCGCGGGGAAGTCCGGGTCGTCCATGACCCGGCCGCCGGTCGGCGTGCGTAGGCTACCGGCACCGCCGATGGTGACCAGGCGGGTGACACCGGCTCGGCGGAGTCCGTCGATCAGCGCACGGGCGGCACCGAGGATCGTGGCGCGGTCGTTCTCCTGGCCGATCCGGGGGCCGACGGCCGACAGTACGGCGTCGTGGGAGGCGGCGAGGTCGGCGACCGCAGCGGCGTCTGTGACGTCACCGGCGGTCACGGTCAGGGCCTTGTGCTTGAGTCCGTCGATGTGGCCGGCTCGGGTGACCGCGGTGACGGTGTGGCCGCGACGCAGTAGCTCCTCGGTGGTGGGCCGGCCGATGTTGCCGCTGGCACCGAACAGGACGATCTTCATGTGTTGCTCCTTGTTTCTGATGGTCAGAGGACGGGCTGGCCGTCGGCGACGATGGCCGCGGTGATGCCGCGCTCGTCGGCGGCGTGCTGGAACCGCTGCTCGATGTCGGGTTGTTCGGTGTAGAACGGCGGGTTGTGGAACAGGCCGTAGTGCATGGCGCAGACGGTGCCGGCGCCGAGTGCGACGGCGGCCTCGACGCCCTGCTCGGGGGTCATGGTCGCCGGGACGTTGGCCGCGTAGCCCTCGAAGTGGGCGATGACGCCGTTGACCGGGACGAACGCGACGTCGAACGGGCCGTGGTCGCGGGCGATCTGCCACCAGCTGCCGTGCCACTGGGTGTCGCCGCAGTGGATGATCCGCCGGCCGGTGCCTTCGACGACCCAGGCGACCTGGTCACAGTCGTTGCCGCGCCAGTCCAGCGAGGTCACCGGGGTGACGGTCAGCTCTCCGATGCGGCGTGACTGGCCCAGGTCCTGGGCGACGGGGGTGATGCCCACCTCGTGCAGCGCCGCCGCGCTCGGGGTGTGGCAGCCGATCGTGCCGGTGGCCGCGATCCGGGCGATCAGGTCGTGGTCGTAGTGGTCGGGGTGCAGGTGGGTGATGAGGGCGTGGGTGCCGGGCGGGGTATCGACCGGGTCGACCGGCCGGTGCGGCGGCCCCATCACCGGCGCCAGCGGAGCGACGTTCTCGAGCGGGTCGATCAGCAGGCGGGTGTCGCCGAGACGGATCTCGACGCCGGCCCAGGCCAGCCGACGTACGGAAAGGGTGGGGGTCATGGCAGCGACGCTAGACCGACGTTGTTGAGAAAGTCAACAAGAGAGTTTTGAATCTCAACACCACGATGTAGGGTGGTGGCATGCGCACCTACGGGCAGTACTGCGGCATCGCGAAAACACTGGACACCGTCGGCGACCGATGGACCCTGCTGATCGTCCGCGAACTGCTCGCCCTGGGTCCTTGCCGGCACACCGACCTGCGCAACGGGCTGCCCGGGATCGCCAGCAACCTGCTGGTCGACCGGCTCCGCGAACTCGAGGAAGCCGGCCTGATCCACCGCGAGGCCGCCCCACCGCCGGTGGCCACCACCCTGTTCTCCCTCACCGAGCGTGGCCGCGAGCTCGAGCCGGTGCTGCAGGAACTGAGCCGGTGGGGCGTGCCGCTGTTGCGTGAGCCGGGCAGCAACGACACCTTCCGCACCCACTGGCTGGACATGCCCGCCCGAGCACTGACCGACCACCGCCCCGACCAGCCGGCAATCGCCCTGCAACTGCACGCAGACGGCAACGAAGACCTGGTCATCGAAGTCAAGGACGGCTCGGTGCACACACACGCCGGCCGGGTCGACCACCCCACCGCGTCACTGACCGGACCGCCGCACCTGCTGGCCGCGACCCTGCTCGGCGACCTCGATCTGAGCGCCGCAGTACAGCAAGGCCTGCGGCTCAGCGGCGAACGCGAGGCAGTACTGCGCATCCTGCCCCGCTGATCGACCGGCCGCTCGCGGGCCTGCGATCTCAAGCTCTACCGGGTCTGGGCCGGTCTCAAAAACGGTCCTTTGCCCGAGCAAGATCGGAAACGGGTCGCCAGACCGCCGCCGGGCCCGGTTCCGTTCTCAGAACCCGTTCTCACCCGAAAGCGGCACGGACCCCCTTCTGAGACTTGCATTGTGCGAAGATCGCCGCCCATGACGGACCCTCAGCAGCCCTCCCCGACCGACCGGTCGGAAGCGGACGACGTGGAACAGCACGCGTGTCCGAAGTGCGATGCCCAGCCCGGATCGCCCTGCCGCTCGCGCGGCGGCGCCGTCGCCTCCGCCTACCACACCCGCCGCTTCACCATGGTGCCCCGGCTGAAGAAGGCGCTGAGGGTGCCAACCCCGACCGACCGCGGGCCGGGCCGGCCGTGGCGGCCGGGCACCCCGCCCCCCGCGCCGATCGACCCGGACCTGCCGGGCGCGGACATCCGCATCGGCTACGCCCGCTGCTCGACCCTCGGCCAGGAACTCGACTCCCAGCTCGACGCGCTCGCGGGACACGGCATCCCCCGGGAAAAGATCTTCAGCGAAAAGATCAGCACCCGCGTCCGGGTCCGGCCCCGGTTCGAGGAGGCGCTGCGGACCGCGCGGGAGGTCAAGGCGCACGCCCCGCACTGTCGGGTCATCTTCACCGTGTACGAGATGAAGCGCCTCGGCCGCGACGCCGCCGAACTCACCGCGCTGGCCGACCACCTCACCGCCCACGGCCTCATCCTGGAGATGCTCGCCGGACCCCTGCCCGGCATCTACGACCCCACCGGCCCGGGCAAGCTGCTGTTCGCGTTCTTCGCGGCGATGGCGGAGACCGAGCGGGAGAACATCCGCGAGTCGACCCTGGAAGGGCTCGACACCGCAGCCCGCAAGGGCAAGCACGGCGGCCGGCCCCCCGTCATCACCGACGACATGCTCCACACCGTGCTCCGGCGCCGCGCGAGGGGAGAGTCCGTTGAGCAGATCCAGCCCGACCTGATCATCCCCACCGGCAAGCGCAAGGGGCACCACCCCTCGGTCGCCAGCATCTACCGGGCGTTGACCGAGCACGCCAAACGCGAGGCGTACCCCGAAGCCGTCGAGCAAGCCCGCGCCGACTTCGCCGCCGACCGGACTGGCGCGGTCCCCGAGCCCCGCCCCGCCACCTCTGACCGAGCGTCACTCTAATCACAGAGAGCTACTTGTCACTTCACGGCAGCTTCGGGAGGACAGGGCCGTCGTGGCCGGAGCCCGAGGGGCGCCCGCCGGGAAACCGGCTCCGGGGTCGGCGGCGAAGACAGCGGCGAGGAGGAACGAGGCGCCGAAGACGCCAATCAGCCGAGGCGCCCAGGTGCCGCCGGGCGCACCGCGAAACACCTGCCGTATTCCGACCGCACCCGCTATGGCCAGGGCGCCGGTGAGCAGGAACACCGTGACCTGGATCCAGCCGAGCGAGCCCAGGCTGAGCTGGCTGATCGCGTTGCGGGTGAAGTCGAAGCCGTCCCGGGTCAGTCCCTGGACCAGACCCGCGCCGAGGAAGAGCGGGCCTGCCGCGATGCCACCAGCCAGCAGGTAAAAACTAGACTGTCCAGTACTGAGGAACAGAGGAGGCGTGGCGGCCAGCGAGCAGGGCCGGTCGGCCCGCAAACACCAGGCGATCATGGAGGCCGCGACCCAGGTGTTCATGGAGAAGGGCTACTCCGGCACCAGCATGGACGACATCGCCAAACTCGCCGCGGTGTCCAAGCAGACCGTCCTACAAGCACTTCGCGGACAAGGAGAAGCTGTTCGCGGAGATCGTCCTGGCCACCACCGACCGCGTCGAGACCGTGATCGACCTGGTCGCCGACCTCCCCGCCGACGCCGTCTCCCTGGACTAGCACCTGAACCAGCTCGCCCGCCAGTTCCTGGGCGCCCTCACCCAGCCCCAAGTGCTCCAACTGCGGCGCCTGATCATCGCCAACGCCGACGCTTTCCCCGAGCTGGGCGCAGCCTGGTACGAGCAGGGCTTCGAGCGGGTCCTGGACACCCTGGCGGCCACCTTCCAGCGCATGGCCGACTACGGGCTGCTGCGCATGGACGATCCCGGACTGCTGCTGTGGATCCCGGTGAACAAGGCGATGTTCACCGGCTCGTCCCCGCACACCGACGCCGACCTCGACCACTACGCCACCGTCGGCGTCCGCGCCGCCTACCGCTGACCATCACCCGCGAACGACCCGACCCGACCGACCCTGAGAGGGGCCGCATGCCCTGGTCCGAACGCACCGTGGAACGCGACGGCGTCCGCCTCTCCTGCCGCGACTGGGGCGGTTCGGGGCCGCCCGTCGCCCTGTTGCACGGATTGGCCGGACACGTCGGCGAATGGGACGACCTCGCCCGGGCCTTGAGCCCCCGTCACCGTGTCGTCGCCGTCGACCAGCGCGGCCACGGCGCCAGCGAGCGGCATCCGCACGATACGAGCCGCGCCGCTCACGTCGCCGACGTGGTGGCCGTACTCGAACAACTCGGCCTGCGCCGGCCCGTCCTGATGGGCCAGTCACTGGGCGGCCACACCGCACTGCTCACCGCCGCCACGCACCCCGACCTGTGCCGGGCACTCGTCCTCGTCGAGGCGGGCCCAGGCGGCCCGAACCCGGAGGCTCCGGCCGAGATCGGCGCGCTGCTCGACGCATGGCCGACGCCGTTCCCCTCGCTCCGGGCCGCCGCCGAGTTCTTTGGCGGCGGAGCGGTCGGCGAGAGCTGGGCCGGCGGACTGGAGGGACGGGAGGACGGGTGGTGGCCGCGTTTCGACCGTGAGGTGATGGTCGCCTCACTGGCCGAGAACGCCCGGCGTTCCTTCTGGGAGGAGTGGGCGAGCATCAGCTGCCCGACCCTGGCCGTCTGGGGTCAGCGGGGCATCATCCCCCCGCAGGAGATCGACGACATGTTCCAACACCGGGCCGACATAAGGGCAGTGAGTGTCCCTGGGGCGGGACACGACGTGCACCTGGAACATCCCGACGCGCTGCTTCAGGCACTCGGCAGCTTCCTCAGCTTCCTCGGAGGGGTCGCGGATGATCCGGCCACCAGTGGCGTCCGTGGTAACTGACATGTGGCCGACCGACAAGCTGACCGCATTGCGCCTGGGACGGCGGCTGGCTGCGGAGGTCCCGGCGTCGCGATCCGATCGGCGGGCGTTCGTGAATATCACCCCGCAGCGGGACGCGCTCGACGCTCAGGCCGGACAGGAGGGCTGGGTCCGCAGCAATGCCGTTCGCGGCTTCCGCCTGGAGCACTGGGAGTACGACGCCGACCGCCTCGACGGCTTTGACTACGACATCGGAGCGGTGCGGGTGCGTGCCGCCTCGGCAAAAGACGAGGCTGCGCTGGAGAACGTTCTCGCCCTCTGGGGGATACGGCCCGATTGCTTCGACTACCCGTGGACCAGCGACGATCCCAGGTAATACGCGGGGTTACCGATTTCGCCACCGATTGCCGATTCTCAACTCCCGTTTCCACAACTCGTCGCCCCTCGCAGTTCGGTTGAGCTGCGAGGGGCGACGCTGTGCGCCTTACCTCTTTGGATCAGGCGTCCGTATGGTCAGGCGGCTTGGCTGCGTCCCCGAGGCGCCGCCGGAGTCGGTGTCTGTCGACACACGCTGACGAATTCGTAGTCGGCCCGGTACGGCACCTCCGTGGTGGGGGTCTTCACGGGGTCGCAGGGGCCGGTCGGTGCGGCCCCGCCGCTGGTGTTCAGGCGGCGGATCCTCACCACTTCGGCCAGCTTGCCGGTGGTCCGGCCGGACTGCGTGGCCGTCAGCTCCAGTTCCGGGATGTTGCCCGGACCCCGCGGCGTCTTGCTGGTGACCGTGCCGGTCACGGCGCTTCCGTCCCGGGCGACCCACTGCGGCGGTCCGGAGTTCGGGTTGACGAACGAGTGCTGGATGCCGCCCTGGAGGGTGGCACGGACACCGCGCTGGGTGAAGGCGAAGGTGCCGTCGGTCTGTTGGGTGCAGGCGTAGATCTGCACGCCGGAGATCACGGAGGCGCGGAAGGTGCGTTCGACGGGCGCCGGGGAGCCGTCGGCCGCCACGCCCGTCTGGGACGCGAAGCCGGCACCGGTCGCCGCGGCGAAGCCGCCGGTGACCAGGCCGGCGCCGGCGATGAGCCAGACGAGCTTCTTCTTCCGTGTCGCGGTTCGCTTGCGGGACATACTGATCCTTATCTCGATCGTCACGAATGCAGAGTGGTGATTTCGAGTCCTCGAAAGCATGAACTGCATGCTTTTCGGGCGGAATTGCCGAGCTTTTCCAGCCGACACTTTCTCCGCATTCCGCGGTGGATGTCAACCTGGTCGAGGCTTCCCGCGGGGACCGACCGGAAGATCGATCTGCTGGGCGATCTCGTGTACGTGCCGTCCGGGCCAGGTACTCAACTCCCACTGGGCCTCTTTTGTCTCCACACCGAGAGAAGGTGGTGGTCGGACGCGTGCGACTTCGGTGCCGCGCGACGAAGAATTGCAGGTCAAGGACGTAACGAGGAGTGATTCGGGGTTTCCTGGACAGCCTACCGAAATCTTTTCCCGAACTACCGAGATGCCTTACCGAAACCATAGGGCGTACCGGTTCATGGAACTCGTACAACAATGCACTGCATTCGCTCAGGCGGCGCCGCGGCCGGCGACGGATCGACTCCCACGGTGCGCACCGGCGCCGTTCGGTGCGGACCATCCGCGTTCGCCCGCTACCCCTGCACGCGACCGAACACTTAGCAACCTTCGGTGGAAGCTGCCGACGACACCTAGTTCGATATGAGGAGCCCTCAGCCGGCCGTGCGGGTGCCACCGGTACTGACGCCGCCGCTCGGGATGGGCTCCACCGTCCGCGATCCACCAAAGGCACATCCACACCTCATGAAGCTCCGCGCTCCGTCCCCCTCCGCTCCTCTCCCCCGCTCGCGACCCGCATGGCAGCGGCGCCTCTCCTGCGCCGCCCTCGGTTTGCTGGTCCTCGCCGTGCCCGGGTGCAGCGGCGCACAAGACGGTGCCGCTGCCGCGAAGCCGGCCCCGCCGCCGAAGTCCCTGACGGGCCAGCAGTTGCGGTGGCACACGTGTCCCGACCCCGCGCCCGCCCAGGGCCCTGGGCGGGCACCTGGGGCGCAATGGGAGTGCGCCACGCTCCAGACGCCCCTCGACTGGGCCCACCCGCAGGGCCGGAAGATCGGTCTGGCTCTGGTGCGTACCAAGGCCCTCGACCACGACAGGCGCCTCGGTTCGCTGATCTTCAACTTCGGGGGCCCCGGCGCTTCCGGGGTCAGCCTCATGCCGTCCGTCGCGGAGGAGTTCGACCGACTGCACCACAGCTACGACCTGGTCGGCTTCGATCCCCGCGGTGTCGGCGCAAGCCAAGGCATCAAGTGTCTCAACGGGGCTGAACTCGACCACTACTTCGCCCGGGACACCACACCGGACACGACCGAGGAGCGGGCGTACAACACGGCCCAGAGGAAGCGGTACGCGGCGGCATGCCAGAGGAACTCCGCGGACGTCCTGCCCCACGTGGACACCGAGAGCTCCGCGCGTGACATCGATCTGATGCGTGAGGTGCTCGGTGACAGGAAGACCTCGTACTTCGGCATCTCCTACGGCACGCTGCTGGGGGCGGAGTACGCCCATCTCTTCCCCGACAAGGTCGGTCGCATCGTCCTCGACGGAGCGGTGGACCCCGCTCTCGGGCGGATCGCGGCAGATCTGCAGCAGACCAAGGGCTTCCAACTCGCGCTGAATCACTGGATGAAGAGGTGTTCGACGAGCAAGGACTGCCCGACGGGCCAGTCGGTCGCCGCCGGCAACCGCGTGCTCGCGAGCTGGCTGCGCGCACTGGACGCGGGGGGCCTGCCGACGTCGAGCGGCCGGAAGCTGACGGCGGATCAGGCGACGCTTGGCATCGCCACGGCCCTGTACAGCGAGCAGTTGTGGGGAATCCTGACCAAGGGGCTGGACCAGGCCATCCGGCTCGGCCGCGGCGACATTCTGCTCGCCCTGTCCGACCTGTACAACGAGCGTGACAAGCAGGGGCGTTACAGCACCCGCCAGGCGGCGAATTCCGCTGTCACCTGTTCCGACACCGCTGAACGTGTCAGCGACGAGCGGATCACCGAGCTCCTGCCGAAGTTCCGCGCCGCCTCCCCGGTGTTCGGCGAGTACGTCGCGTGGACGATGGGGGCCTGCACCGACTGGCCGGTGCGCGGCACGTCCGAACGGCTGAACGTACGGGCGTCCGGTGCCGATCCGGTGCTCGTGGTCGGGGCCACGGGCGATCCCGCCACCCCCTTCGCCAACGCGCAGCGTCTGGCACGAGCCCTGGGCAAGGACGTCGGGGTGGAGATCGGTGTGCGGGGTGAGGGCCACGGTGCCTATGCGACCGGCAACGCCTGCGTGACCCGGCTGGTGGACGACTACCTGCTGCGGGACATCGTTCCCTCACGCGGAACCTTCTGCGAATAGGCGGCGGGGCCGAACAGGCCGCCGGGGAGGGCCCGTGACCGGTGCCCTCCCCGCAGACAACCCGATGGAAAGTGAGGGCGTCGTCCCGGCGGGACGGCGCCCTCGTACGCCGTCGTACACCCTCGTACGACTCGTTCGATGGAGAAGTGTGGTGCCAACCGGCAGTTCAACGACGCGACCGCGACATGTCGTGGTCGTCGGCGCAGGCCCGGCGGGGCTGCTGAGCGCGTATGTGCTCGCGTCGTACGCCGACAACGTGACGGTCGTGGAGCGTGACCGGCTCCCGCGGGACGCCGTGTCCCGTCCCGGTGTGCCGCACGACCGACATCCCCACGTGCTGCTCAAGGCGGGCAGGGACGCTCTGGAGTCGCTGCTGCCCGGAATAACGCGGGAGTTGCGGGCGGCGGGCGCTCCCTGCCTGGGCCTGCCGTCGGACCTGCTGCAGTGGCAGGACGGCGGCTGGTGGTCCCGGCTGCCTGCCACGACGGACATCCACACCGGCTCACGTGCACAACTGGAGTCGCTCATCCGCACCCGGGTGCTCGCCCATCCCTCGATCCATGTCGTGGAGGGCGAGGTCACCGGTCTGCTGGGCGACGACGACCGGCTCTACGGCGTCACGCTGCGCCGGTCCGGCGTACCCGGCGTGCCTCGCACGAACCGGTCGCGCGTCGAGGCGGATCTCGTCGTCGATGCCTCGGGAAGGTCCTCGAAGGCGGCCGGGTGGCTGCGCGGGGTCGGCGTGGAGCCCGCGGGCGAGGAGCTTGTGGACACCGGGCTCGCCTATGCCTCACGTCTGTACAGCAGTCCTCTCGGTACGGGCCCGGGCGGTGCCCCGGCCTGCTATCTGATCCCCGGTCCCCAGCAGCCCACGGGTGCGCTCGTCCTGCCGCTGGAGCACGGCGAGCATCTGGTGGCCCTGACGGGCGTGCGGGGCCACGAGCCTCCTGTGGACCCCGCCGGTTTCGAGGAGTTCGCCCGGCGGCTTCCTCATCCGCTGGTCCATGAGTGGCTCCGCTCGGCTGAACCGTGTTCATCGGTGTTCGGCTTCCGGCACACCGCGAACCTGCGCCGCCGCTACGAGAACTCCCGGATGCCGGCCGGATTCCTGGCCGTCGGCGACGCGCTGTGCACCTTCAACCCGGTGTACGGGCAGGGAGTGACGGCGGCGGCGCTCGCGGCCGTCGCCCTGCGCGACACGCTGTGGGACACCGACGGTGCCCTCGACCATCGACGGATCCAGCGGGCTCTGGCCAAGGTGTACGAGCAGCCCTGGACGATCTCGGCCGGCGCGGACAAGCAAATGCCGGGAGCCGTCGGGAACGCGGCGACCCGGAACGCGGCGGAGCGGTGTCTGGGCAGGTACCTGCGACGGATCCAGCGGCACGCGGCGCACGATCCGGAGGTCGGCCACGCGTTTCGCTCCGTGCTGTCCCTGTCCGAGCCGCTGCATTCCCTCCTGGCACCCTCGATGCTCCTGGCCGCCCTGCGGCCCGAGCCCGCGCTCGTGACCCAACCGCCCACGGCAGTACGGCAGCCGTGAGCGGACGGCGGCGTCAGGGGTGGCCGGCGCCGGAGAGGCGCCGCAGCGGAATGAGCGCCTGCACCAGAAAGCCTCCCTGCGGTGTGCTCGTGGTCGTCACCTCTCCCCCCAGGCTCCGCGCCCGCTCGCGCATGCCCCTGAGGCCCAGCCCCCCGCTGCCGGTGGCCGACGGGTGGCCGTCCGTCCGCTCGGCGCGGCCGTTGCGCACCGTCAGCTTCAGGACCTCGCCCTCCGCGGTCGCCGCGACATCGACCTCGGCGCCGGGCGCGTGGCGGCCGGCATTGGACAGCGCCTCCTGCACGATGCGGTAGAGACCCTGGCGAAGGGACGGATCGCACTCCGCGATCCGTGGGTCCACGCGCCAGGACACGCGCATCCCGGCTTCCTGGGCGGTGCCCAGGAGCCGGGCCAGGTCCGGTTCGAAAGGTTCCTCCCCCGCCCGGCTCAGTGCCGGGCGCGGTCCCGTGGCATCGGCGCGCAGCACCTGCAGCAGGTCCCGTAGCTCCTGCATCGCGCGGCGGCCCAGTTCGCCGATGAGCTGCGCGGTCTGTCCGGTGGCGGGCTCGCGGCCGGCGGTGACCTCCAGGACCCCGGCCCTCAGAATGATCAACCCGACGTAGTGGGTGACGGAATCGTGCATCTCGCGGGCGATCCGGGACCGTTCGGTCAGTACGGCGTTCTGGGCGACGAGCTCCTGCTCGCGCTGCAGCCGTGCCGCGTGCGTACGGAGGCTGGCGATGCGCTGCCGGTGCTCCCGCACGGTGACCGCCACCAACACGGGAACGATGACGAAGGGCATCATCTGCCGTACCACGACCTCCTCGAATCCGCGGACGACCGTCAAGGGCAGGCCGATGCGGGGGTCGTAGCACACCTCGATGAAGTCGCGGAGTTGGGAGGCGCACACGGCTACGGCAGCGGCCACGGCCCACGGGTAGCGGCGCTGGGAGATCAGTGTGTAGAAGGCGATGGGGACGGTCATGACGGATCCGGTGACGAAGCTGGCCGTCGCGGCGGCCAGCGCCAGGAGGACCGGCCATCTGCGCCGTGTCAGGATCGCCGCTCCGGCCACGACGTCGGCGCTCACCCAGGAGATGAAGAGCCAGTCCATGCCCGGCCGTGCGCCGGGCACGTCCGGGCCCGTGTCAACCACGAAGTAGACCACCAAGGCATAGCCGACGGCCAGGGCCGACAGGGTCGCGTCCGTGGTTGTGGTCTTCCGCGGGGCGCGGCCGGTTACGCGCCCGGTGGCGTGTCGCGGTCGCTTGGTCGCGGCAGGAAGTGTCATGTGGTCGTCCCGAAGGGCGCGTCATCGGCCCACGATCGTGTCCTGCCGTTGGGCGGGCTCATGGCGTTCGGATGGGCAGCTGCGGGGCTGCGGCCCGCGCCGGGCGCGGTGACGGGTCCCCGCTTCGTGTTCGGCCGTCTCGCGGATGTCGGCACTGTGCCGGATCCCGGCCGCCGTGGGCAATGGACAGAGCGTCGCAGCGCTGGGCTGTATGTGCACACCATGTCGATTCGACGCTCCGTCAGGCCCGGCTCCGACAACGCTCGTTCGGCGTCGACGTGTACAGAATTCGAAGGGCTGTCATGATGCATACGCACTCGATGGAGTCACCGCCTGAAACTGTGCGTGACCATACAGGCGCCAATGAATGCACCTATGGCCGGAATAGCGAAGGACAGCAGGGTTTCGGAGCCGTACACGCCTCCCATGACCAACCCGGTGAATATCACCAACCCCGCAAGAGTCCACCCTCCGGCGCAATATGCGGTGGCATTTTTCTCGTCCACCTGTAGCTCCCCCGTATGTCCTTCACCAGCACCTGAGCCAGCGGACAGCAGTCACGGTGACAGTCAGTGCAGGAGCGAAATCCCTCTGTATCGGGCCGCCGCTGCGGCAGGTGGATTTCACCACGGAAGCGGGGCCGTGGACACCTCCGGCCCACCGAAGCATCGCAACACTTCGGTTCCACGACACTCCGGCGGACCAGGTCCGTACCGATGGCGTCGATGGACCCTCCATAATGAACAACCGTGTTGACAGGAAGACAGCAAGAACTCACGGCCCTGGATGAACTCATATCCTTGCCCGCCCACGGCAATAAGGTGCTTGTGCGGGGTGACAGAGGGTTCGGAAAAACGGCGCTCCTTCGCGCTTTCGCCGAAGGAGCGGCGGATCGCGGGGTGCGGGTACTGCGTGCGGCAGGTGACCCCGCGGACCGTGAGTTCGACCTGATCCGTCGCATGTTCGCCTCCTGGGACGGCTCCTCCGTCCTCACGGACGCGGAGGAGCTGGTGCGGGCGGAGGAGCGTTTGTGCTCCTCCGGCGAGGGCCCGGCCGTCCTCGTGATCGACGACCTCCACCTCGGTGACAGTGCCTCGTTGCGCCGGCTGGGCCGTCTCCTGCTGCGCCCGCCGGGGTCACGGCCCGCGGTCATCGCCGCACTGGTGCCGAACGCCGGCGCCGCCCCGGGCCGCGAAGTGATCGGCGAGCTGCTCCCCCGCTTCGACCATCAGCTGACCCTGCCCCCGTTCGGCGCGGACGAGGTGCGCTTCATGGCGGCGCGGGAGCTGGGTACCGATCCGGAGCCCGCCTTCGTTCGTGCCTGCTGGGAGGCCACCGCGGGCATCCCTTCCGTCGTGCAGGGCGTCCTGGGCTCGGTGCGGGCCTCCGGAATCGCCCCCGACGGTTTCACGGCTGCCCGGATCGCGGAACACGTACCCCGGGAACTGGGACGGGCCGTGCTGGCCGACATCGCCACGCACGGCGAGGAGGCCCGCAGCACCGTTCTCGCCGTCGCGGTCCTGTCCGACCAGCCCACCTTGCCCCTCCTCGCCCGGGTGACCGCCCTCGACGAGAGCGCCGTCGAGGACGCGGTGCACACACTGGACCGCCTCGGCATCCTGGTGCACACCCCGCACGGGCCGCGCTTCCCCGCCCCCGCGTTGGCCACCGCGGTCGCCAACGAGGTACCGCCCAGCACGCGGCGGGAGCTGCACACCCGGGCCGCTCGCTTCCTGCTGGACACCGGCGCGCCCTGGGACTCGCTCACCCCGCATCTGCTGCACGGTTGCCAGGGAGAGCAGTGGGTCACCGACGCACTGCTGCGGGCCGCCGAAGAGGTCAAGGGACACGACAGCGACAGCAGCATCGCCTGCCTGCGACGGGCGCTGCGCGAGCCGCTGCAGGACGACGTCCGCGCGTCGATCCTCGTCTCGCTCGGGGAAGCCGAGCTGGAACGGTGTGCCCGCACGGCCGTCCGCAGCCTTCGCTGCAGTCTCCAGCTGAGGCTCCCGCCCCAGGCCCACGCACGGGCCGCCCGGTCGCTCGCCGCGACCCTCTTCGCCCTCAACCGGTGGCCCGAGGGCATCGAGGTACTCCGCGACACCATCGATCACCTCCGGCCTCTCGATCCCGACCACGCCTTGCGGGCCGAAGTCGACCTGCTCTACGCCCAGATCATGCAAGGCTCATTCGAGACGCCGGTGCTGGACCGTCTCCAGGAGCTCAGCACCTCACCAGCCCCGGGAGGCGCTTCGGAGCAGGCCCTGGAAGCCCTGCTCGCGCTGCGGGAAATCATGACCGGCGGCACGGCCCGGCTCGCCGTCGCCCACGCACAGCGGGCCCTGGCGCACGGCGTGACACCGAGGGACGACCAGTCCTACGTGTACACCAGCGCGGTGCTGGCCCTGGCAGTGGCCGGCCGTCCGGAAGTCGCCCTCTCCCGCGTCGAGGCCAGCATGGAGCGGCAGCGGGGCAAGGGCTCCGGACTCGCACGGGGATACGTGCACACGCTCAGGGCAGGAGCGCACTACCGCCTCGGCAACGTGGACGACTGCCTCCGTGACGCCCGCGCGGCGGGGGAGGCACTGCGCAGCGTGGGCGCGCACACGCAGGCGAACCACGGCGTGGCGATGGCGGCCGATGCCCTGGTCAAGCAGGGACATGCCGACGAGGCCGACCAACTGCTGGAGCAAAAGGGCCTCAACGGCGCTCTGTCACCACTCTGGGCGAACGACTTCACGACCCTGGTGCGCGGCAGGGTACGACGCGCGCAGGGGCGGCTCCGTCAGGCGCTCGCCGACTTCCTGGACAGCGGGGAACGATCCTGCGCCCGTGACATGGGAAGCCCGGCCATCCTGCCGTGGCGCTCGGAAGCCGCGTTGACACACGCCCTGCTGGACGAGCACGAGCAGGCACGTCGACTCGCCGACGAGGAACTCCGGCTGGCTCGCGCCTGGGGGGTGCCCGAGACAATCGGATCCGCTCTGCGCGCGGCGGGAGTCATCGCCGGCGGCGACGAAGGCACACGGCTGCTCGGTGAGGCGGTGGCGCTCCTGGAGACGACGAACTGCCGGCACGCCTACGCACAGGCCCTCCTGGACTGCGGCATGTCGCTCGTCCGGCAAGGGGCGCCGGACGCGGCCCGTACCCACCTGCAGCAGGCCCTGAAGGTCGCCCAGCGGTGCGGGGCGACTGCCATCGTCCGGGAGGCCGAGGAGGAACTGCTCGACAGCGGCTACCGTCCCGCACCCCAGGGCGCGAAGGGCGCCCAGGGCGCGGCGGCGCTGACCCAGGCCGAGCGGCGCGTGGCCCTGCTGGCCGCGCAGGGCCGGACGAACAGAGCGATCGCCGAGGAGCTGTTCGTGGAACTACGCACCGTGGAACTGCACTTGAGCCGCACCTACCGGAAGCTGGGCATCACCGGTCGCGCGGGACTGGCCGACGCCCTCGGCGCCTGAGCACCAAAAAGGCGGTGCCGGACGGCGATGAACGCCGTCCGGCACCGTCGTGCCTCCGGGGCGTGCCAGTCATCACGCCCGGGAGGCCGTCCGCGCCGCCGAAGCGGCCGGCTGCCGGCCCCTGCTCAGTCCTCGCTGGGTGCCGCGGGGAGCTTGGCCTTGATGAGGTCCATGACCGTGGAGTCGGTCAGCGTGGTCACATCGCCGAGCTGACGGTTCTCCGCGACGTCGCGCAGCAGGCGGCGCATGATCTTGCCGGAGCGGGTCTTGGGCAGCTCCGCGACCGGCAGGATCCGCTTCGGCTTGGCGATCGGACCGAGGGTGGCACCGACATGGTTGCGCAGATCCCCGACGAGCTGGTCGTCCTCGGACACGGTGCCGCGCAGGATCACGAACGCGACGATGGCCTGTCCGGTGGTCTCGTCGGCGGCGCCGACGACGGCGGCTTCGGCGACGGAGGGGTGGGAGACGAGTGCGGACTCGACCTCGGTGGTGGAGATGTTGTGGCCGGAGACGAGCATGACGTCGTCGACGCGGCCCAGGAGCCAGATGTCGCCGTCGTCGTCCTTCTTGGCACCGTCACCGGCGAAGTACTTGCCCTCGAAACGCGACCAGTACGTGTCGAGGAAGCGCTGGTCGTCGCCCCAGATGGTGCGCAGCATGGAGGGCCACGGCTCGGTCAGGACCAGGTAACCGCCGCCGCCGTTGGCAACCTCGTTCGCCTCGTCGTCGACCACGGTCGCGGAGATGCCGGGCAGCGGGGTCTGCGCGGAACCGGGCTTGGTCTCGGTCACGCCCGGCAGCGGCGAGATCATCATCGCGCCGGTCTCGGTCTGCCACCAGGTGTCCACGATCGGCGTCCTGTCGGCGCCGATGTGCTTGCGGTACCAGATCCACGCCTCGGGGTTGATCGGCTCGCCCACCGACCCGAGCACGCGCAGGCTGCTGAGGTCGAACTTGGCGGGGATGTCGTCGCCCCACTTCATGAACGTA
>NZ_JADDRL010000270.1 GCF_021538895.1 Streptomyces olivochromogenes
GAGGGCGGCGAGGAATACCTCGACTCGGAGAAGTACCAGCTCAAACCCCGCGACTGGGCCACCGCCGAGGCCGAGGGACGCAGCATCGCCCCCCTCATCACCCGGCTCAACACCGTCCGACGCCGGCATCCCGCGCTGCGGCACCTCCGGAACCTGCGCTTCCATCCGACCGACAACGACGCCGTGCTCGCGTACAGCAAGCGCACGGGCGACGACACGGTCGTGGTGGTCGCCAACCTGGACCCCCACCACACCCAGGAGGCCACGGTCTCGTTGGACATGCCGCACCTCGGCCTCGACCGGCACGAAGGCATCTCGGCGCACGACGAGCTGACGGGTGAGACCTACCACTGGGGCAGGACCAACTACGTGCGTCTCGTGCCCGGCCGGGCACCGGCGCACGTGCTCCACATCCAGCGATCGTCCGCCTCGCCGCACACGGGAGGGTCAACAGCCTCATGACTGTCAACGAGCCCGTCCACGACACCTTCGAGGACACTCCGGCAAAGGACCGGGACCCGGAGTGGTTCAAACGCGCCGTGTTCTACGAGGTCCTGGTGCGCTCCTTCCAGGACAGCGACGGCGACGGAGTGGGCGATCTCTCGGGTCTGACCGCCAAGCTCGACTACCTGCAGTGGCTCGGCGTCGACTGCCTCTGGCTGCCGCCCTTCTTCAAGTCGCCGCTCAGGGACGGCGGTTACGACGTCTCCGACTACACGGCCGTC
>NZ_JADDRL010000271.1 GCF_021538895.1 Streptomyces olivochromogenes
CAGGGCGACGAGGAATACCTCGACTCGGAGAAGTACCAGCTCAAACCCCGCGACTGGGCCACCGCCGAGGCCGAGGGACGCAGCATCGCCCCCCTCATCACCCGGCTCAACACCGTCCGCAGGCAGAGCCCGGCGCTGCGGCAGCTGCGCGACCTCCACTTCCACCCCACGGACAAGGAGGAGGTGATCGCGTACAGCAAGCGCGGCGGATCGAACACGGTTCTGGTGGTCGCCAACCTCGACCCTCACCACACCCAGGAGGCCACGGTCTCGTTGGACATGCCGCAACTCGGCCTGGAATGGCACGAGTCGGTGCCGGTGCGTGACGAACTCACCGGCGAGACCTATCACTGGGGCAGGACCAATTACGTGCGCCTCGAACCGGGTCGGCGACCCGCGCACGTCTTCACGGTTCTGCGACCGTCCACCCCGCAGATCGGAGGGTCACCCACAAAATGATCGTCAACGAGCCCGTTCCGGATACCTTCGAGGACACTCCCGCAAAGGACCGTGACCCGGAGTGGTTCAAACGCGCCGTGTTCTACGAGGTCCTGGTCCGTTCCTTCCAGGACAGCAATGGTGACGGCATCGGCGACCTCAAGGGTCTGACCGCCAAGCTCGACTACCTGCAGTGGCTCGGCGTCGACGTCCTCTGGCTGCCGCCCTTCTTCAAGTCGCCGCTCAGGGACGGCGGTTACGACGTCTCGGACTACACCGCCGTG
>NZ_JADDRL010000272.1 GCF_021538895.1 Streptomyces olivochromogenes
CGACCGCAGGAAGAAGGACCGGGGGCGGACCTTCACAGCGCGGCGGGTGGTGCTGGCCGCGGGGACCTACGGCACGCAGACCCTGCTGCACCGGATGAAGGCGAACGGCCAGCTGCCCTACCTCTCCGACCGGCTGGGCGACCTGACCCGCACCAACTCCGAGGCGCTGGTGGGCGCGCAGACCGACAACCGCCGCTACCGCAAGGCGCACGGCACGCCGAAGGCCGACTTCACCCGGGGCGTGGCGATCACGTCCTCGATCCACCCGGACGAGAACACCCACATCGAGCCGGTCCGCTACGGCAAGGGCTCCAACGCCATGGGCGTCCTGGCCATCCTCCAAGTCCCTTACTCCGAAGGCACATCCAGGATCGCGGCTTGGCTGGGCAACGCCGCCCGCCATCCGGTTTCGGCCGTGCGCTCCCTGTCCAACCGCCGCGGGTCGGAGCGGACCATCATCGGGCTGGTGATGCAGTCCCTGGACAACTCCCTGACGACATTCCTGAAGCCGACAGGTGTCGGCAAGGGACTGCTGTCCGCCCGGCAGGGACACGGCGCACCCAACCCGAAGCAGATCAGGGCCGCCACCGAGAACGCCTCCGCCCTCGCCGAGGAGATCAACGGATTCGCCATCTCGAACGTGGGTGAGCTCACGGGCCG
>NZ_JADDRL010000273.1 GCF_021538895.1 Streptomyces olivochromogenes
GGACGAGAAGAAGAAGGGCAAGGGCAGCACCTTCACCGCACGCCGGGTCGTCCTCGCGGCCGGCACCTACGGCACGCAGACCCTGCTGCACCGGATGAAGGCGAACGGCCAGCTGCCCTACCTCTCCGACCGGCTGGGCGACCTGACCCGCACCAACTCCGAGGCACTGGTGGGCGCGCAGACCGACAACCGCCGCTACCGCAAGGCGCACGGCACGCCGAAGGCCGACTTCACCCAGGGCGTGGCGATCACCTCGTCGATCCACCCGGACGAGAACACCCACATCGAGCCGGTCCGCTACGGCAAGGGCTCCAACGCGATGGGCGGGATGTCGATCCTCCAGGTCCCCTACGCCGAGGGCTCCTCCCGCGCCCTGGCCTGGCTGGCGAACGCCGCCCGGCACCCGGTCCTGGTGGCCCGCTCCCTGTCCAACCGCCGCTGGTCGGAGCGGACCATCATCGGCCTGGTGATGCAGTCGCTGGACAACTCCCTGACGACGTACCTGAAGCCGAACGGCGTCGGCAAGGGACTGCTCACGGCCCGGCAGGGCCACGGCGCTCCCAACCCGAAGCAGATCAAGGCGGCCTCCGAGGCGGCCACCGCGCTCGCCGAGGAGATCAACGGCTTCCCGGGCAGCAACGTCGGCGAGCTCATGGGCAC
>NZ_JADDRL010000274.1 GCF_021538895.1 Streptomyces olivochromogenes
CTAGTGAGCCGGTCTTGAGGTCACGTCTCGCCACGTGAGGTGCGGTTCGTTTCAGTTTGCGGCGTGGGCGGTGACGGAAGCTGTCGGCTGCGGTCTGCTGGAGGAGTGGGTGACAGCAGGCTGCAGCCGCTGGAGTTATCCGAGGACGAGCGGCTGACTTTGCAGGGGTGGGCGAAACGCCGGACGACCGCGCAGGGCCTCGCCAAGCGAGCACGCATCGTGCTGGCCTGCGCGGACGGGCTCAGTAACACCGCGGTGGCCGCGCGGCTGGACACCGATCGTGGGACCGTGCGCCGGTGGCGGACCAGATTCCTGCGAGACCGGCTCGACGGACTGTCCGACGAACCCCGTCCAGGAGTGCCCCGCACCATCACCGATGCCCAGGTGGAGGAGGTGGTGGTGCGCACTCTGGAGGAGACGCCGGCGGGGGCCACGCACTGGTCGAAGCGGGAGCTGGCCAGGCGGGTGGGGATCTCGCCCACGAGTGTGCTGCGGATCTGGCGGGCGTTCGGGCTGCAGCCCTGGCGCACGCAGGAGTTCAAGATCTCTCCGGACCCGTTGCTGATCGACAAGATCCGTGACGTGGTCGGGCTCTATCTCGCCCCGCCGGCGAACGCGGCGGTCTTCGCGATGGACGAGAAACCG
>NZ_JADDRL010000275.1 GCF_021538895.1 Streptomyces olivochromogenes
GTTGGACCGTACGGCGCTTGAGGCGGCGCTGGGTGATGTCGTGGGCCGGCACGAGTCCCTGCGCACGGTGTTCGTCGAGGCCGACGGGGAGCCGGTCCAGCGGGTCCTGCCGGTCGAGGATGCCCGTCCTGTGGTGGGTGTGGTGCGGTGTGCGACGGCAGAGGAGGCCGCGGAGGCGGTGTCCGCGGCGTGCGGGCACCTGTTCCATCTGGAGAGGGACCTGCCGTTCCACGCGGAGCTGATCGAGCACGACGGCGACGGCGACGGGGACGGGGAAACCGGCGAGGTCACGCTCGTATTGGTGATGCACCACATCGCCACGGACGGTTGGTCGATGGGCCCGCTGACAGCGGATCTCTCCGCTGCCTACGCCGCCCGCCGTGACGGGCGGGCCCCCTCGTTCACGCCGCTCCCGGTCCAGTACGCCGACTACGCGCTGTGGCAACGGGACCAGGCGGAGTCGGAGCGGGCCGGGCTGGAGTTCTGGCGTTCGGCGCTGGCCGGGATGCCGGACGAGCTGGCCCTGCCCGTGGACCGCCCGCGTCCCGCTCGGCCGAGCTATCGGGGTGGCCAGGTGCGGCTCCCGGTGGACGCCGGACTGGCCGGTGGACTGCGG
>NZ_JADDRL010000276.1 GCF_021538895.1 Streptomyces olivochromogenes
ACGGACGCCGCGCGACAGCGCCGCGTCGATCGGCAGCCGCACCTGCCCGCCCCGGTGACCGGGCTGGGCGGGACGCGGGCGGTCGATGGGCAGGGCCAGTTCCTCCGGCATCCCGGCCAGCGCCGAACGCCAGAACCCGAGCCCGGCCCGCTCCGACTCCGCCTGGTCCCGCTGCCACAGCGCGAAGTCGGCGTACTGGACCGGGAGCGGAGCGAACTCCGGTACCGCACCCCGTGCCCTCGCCTCGTACGCCGTGGACAGATCCGCCAGCAGCGGGGCCATCGACCAACCGTCCGTGGCGATGTGGTGCATCACCAGCACCAGCGTGACCTCGTCGCCGTCCCCGTCGCCGTCGTGCTCGATCAGCTCCGCGTGGAACGGGAGATCCGTCTCCAGGTGGAACAAGTGCCCGCACACCCGGGCCACTTCGGCGTCCCGCTCCTCGGTCCGGCAGATCGTGACGGTCAGGTCCACCCGGGTCGCGTCGACCGGCAGGACCCGCTGCACCGGCTCCCCGTCGGCCTCGACGAACACCGTCCGCAGCGACTCGTGCCGGCCCACGACATCACCCAGCGCCGCCTCAAGCGCCGTGCGGTCCAAT
>NZ_JADDRL010000277.1 GCF_021538895.1 Streptomyces olivochromogenes
CCTTGAACGGACCGCTCCGGTGCTGCCGATGGTGCCTGGTGTCCCTGAGCGCCGCAGCTTCGACTACGTCCGGCACGGCACGGTGGACCTGTTCGCGGCCCTGAACACCGCGACCGGAAAGGTGATCGGCAAGCTGTCCGCACAGCACCGGGCGGTGGACTTCCGCGACTTCCTCGCAGAGATCGACCGCCAGACCGATCGCGGCCTGGCGGTCCACGTGATCTGCGACAACCTCTCGGCCCACAAGGCACCGGTGGTGCACAAGTGGCTTCTTGCGCATCCCCGGTTCGAGCTGCACTTCACCCCCACCTACTCGTCCTGGATCAACCAGGTCGAGCGGTGGTTCGCCGAGCTGGAACGACGCTGCCTTGAGCGCGGCGTGTTCTGCTCACTCGACGAGCTGATGACCGCGCTCGAGGACTGGATCAAGGCCTGGAACGAACAGGCCCGCCCCTTCAAGTGGAGCAAGACCGCAGACCAGATCATCGACCGCATCTGCCGCTACTGCGACAGGATCTCCGGACCGGCTCACTAGG
>NZ_JADDRL010000278.1 GCF_021538895.1 Streptomyces olivochromogenes
TTCCGAGACCGGGTGGCACGATTCCCTGCGGACCGCCATGAAGATGCGGGGCATGACGGGGAAGTGGAAGGCCATGTGGCATTCGTCGCCGCCGGACTGGTAGTCGCCGAAGTAGTCGACCACGTCCTCCGGCCACTGGTTCGCCTCGGCGAGGAGCACGGTGTCCGGGTACAGGGCGTCGATCTCGCGGCGCACCCGCCGCAGGAAGGCGTGGGAGGCCGGGAGGTTCTCGCAGTTGGTGCCCTCGGCCGCGTAGAGGTACGGCACCGCGTCCAGCCGGTAGCCGTCGATGCCGAGGTCCAGCCAGAAGCGGAGGGCGGCCAGGATCTCCTCCTGCACGGCCGGGTTCTCGTAGTTGAGGTCCGGCTGGTGGGAGAAGAAGCGGTGGAAGTAGTACTGGCCGCGGACCGGGTCGTAGGTCCAGTTGGAGGCCTCGGTGTCGACGAAGATGATCCGCGCGTCGGCGTACTTCTTGTCGTCGTCGGCCCACATGTAGTAGTCGCCGTACGGCCCGTCGGGGTTCTTGCGG
>NZ_JADDRL010000279.1 GCF_021538895.1 Streptomyces olivochromogenes
CTCCGAGACCGGGTACCGGGACTCCCTGCGCACGGCCATGAAGATGCGGGGCATGACCGGGAAGTGGAAGGCCATGTGGCACTCGTCGCCGCCGGACTGGTAGTCGCCGAAGTAGTCGACCACGTCCTCCGGCCACTGGTTCGCCTCCGCCAGCAGCACCTTGTCGGCGTACTGGGCGTCGATCTCCTTGCGCACACGCTTCAGGAACTCGTGCGTGGCCGGGAGGTTCTCGCAGTTGGTGCCCTCCTGCTGGTACAGGTACGGCACCGCGTCCAGCCGGAAGCCGTCGATGCCCAGGTCCAGCCAGAACTTCAGCGCGGAGATCATCTCCTCCTGGACCGCCGGGTTCTCGTAGTTGAGATCCGGCTGGTGGGAGAAGAACCGGTGCCAGTAGTACTCCTTGCGGATCGGGTCGTACGTCCAGTTGGAGGCCTCGGTGTCGACGAAGATGATCCGCGCGTCCTGGAACTGCTTGTCGTCCTTCGCCCAGACGTAGTAGTCGCCGTAGGGGCCGTCGGGGTCTCTCCTC
>NZ_JADDRL010000028.1 GCF_021538895.1 Streptomyces olivochromogenes
CGAGTGAAGGCCGCGTACCTGCACTCATCGCTCAAGCCCCTGACCTCGTCGAACAGGGTCTACCGCTTCAGGAGGTCTGGACGGCAGCATCTGCTTCTCGTTAGCGCGATCGAGGTTGCAGTTGCAAGGTGCTCGGCATCGTCGGGGACCGAGGCGATCACTCGATGAGACACCGCGGCGAACGGGAGCCCGGCCAGAGGGTGATGCGATGAACCATCCCGCCCTACGACTTCGACGACGAAGACGAGCGATGAGCCCTGTTGTCGGCGACGGCTGAAAAGTGGTTCTGGATCACTTTCAGTGCCGGAGCCACGGAGGGTCACCACAACCGCGATCACGACCGAGTGCAGCTAGTGTGATGTGCCGGAAATTGCGGGCTTAAGTATCTTGCTGGTTTTCGGTGGCTGGAGGAGTGACCTTGGTGAGGTAGTCGGCGAGGGATTTAAGGATCTCGTCGGCGGTCTTGGTCCAGGTGAAGGGCCTGGGGTTCTCGTTCCACGAGTCGATCCAGGCGCTGATGTCATCCTCCAGCGCCTTCACGGAGGTGTGGACGCCGCGGCGGATGAGTTTGTCGGTGAGCAGGCCGAACCATCGCTCGACCTGGTTGATCCAGGAGGAGCCGGTCGGGGTGAAGTGGACATGGAAGCGGGGGTGCTTGCCGAGCCACGCCTTGATCTCGGGGGTGTTGTGGGTGGCGTAGTTGTCACACACCAGGTGCACGTCGAGTCCGGTGGGGACCGCGTTGTCTATCGTGACCAGGAACTTCTTGAACTTGATGGCCCGGTGGCGGCGGTGCAGTTCACCGATGACGGTGCCGTCGGCGATGTTGAAGGCGGCGAACAGGCTGGTGATGCCGTGCCGCAGATAGTCGTGGGTACGCCGTTCGGGCATGCCCGGCATCATCGGCAGCACCGGCTGCGAGCGGTCCAGGGCCTGGATCTGTGACTTCTCGTCCACGCATAACACCACTGCCTTCTCGGGCGGGTTGTGGTACAGGCCGACGACGTCGACGACCTTCGCGACGAACTGCGGGTCGGTGGAGAGCTTGAAGGCATCCTGCAGATGCGGCTTGAGGTCGAACCGTTTCCAGATCCGGCCGATGGTGGACCTCGACAGCCCGGTGCGGGCGGCCATGGAGGCCCGCGACCAGTGCGTATCCGGGCCCGGAGTGGATTCCAGCGTCGCGACGATGACGTCTTCGACCAGGCCGAGCAGGATAGACGGCGGCCGCCCCGGCCGCGGCTCGTCGACCAGACCGTCCAGCCGCCGCGTGACGAACCGGGCCCGCCAGCGGCTCACCGACTGCTCGCGCACACCGAGTTCCGCCGCCACCTGCTTGTTCGTCCCGCCCTCCGCGCACCGCAGCACGATCCTCGCGCGCAGGGCCAGGAACTGCGCCGTCTTCGCCCGCCTCGCCAGGCGCGTCAGCTGAGCCCGCTCGTCATCGCTGAGCACCAACTCCAGCTTGCGCCGGCCCGACCGCGGCTCATCCCAAAGCCCGGCCATCCGCCGGTCAACGAACCGCGAGCGCCACTTCCTCACCGTGTCCACGGTTACCTTGAACTCCGCCGCCACACGCGTATTCGGCTTCCCCTCCGCGCACGCCAAGACCATGCGCGCCCGCTCGGCAAGACGAGGCGCCATCGCCCCGCCTGCCCAGCGCAGCAACTCGGCGCGCTCCTCATCAGACAGCACAACTTCGACGGCACGAGGACCCCGAGACATGAAAACAGGCTACAGACTTAAGCCCGCAATTTCCGGCGCATCACACTAGGGGCCGTCCCGTACTGGGGCCCGGTGAGGCAGTGGGAATCTGCGCCTCCACTCACCGGGCCCCAGCCCCATGCGTGGCGGCTCGACCAAGGAGTTGAACGCGTTCAAAAATAGTGAGAGCATGCTGGTCGGCCGGTCCCAGGAGGAGAGGCGATGGAAGGCGGACCAGTGCGTTCGGAGGAGACAGCAGGGGGGCGGGCCCCGGCCCGACACTTGGCGGCACCCGCGGTGTGGGCGGTGGTGATCGGCGTCAGTCCATGGCTTCCGGCCGCCGCCGGCGTCGAGGAGGACCTGAGTGGCGTGTCCGTCGTGTTGTCCATGGTGGCCTGCGGCCTTATGGCCTCCCTGCTGCTGGGGGCGTCCCTCGGGCGTGCTCGCTCCTGGTCGTTGCTGGCGGCGTGCGCCGTCCTAGGCCCCGCTGTCTGGGTCTTCGACTTCACCGCTCTCGGGGACCCCGACGTCCATGCCGACCCCGCTTTCGCCGTCCTCGGGATGGGGTTCCTCGGCTTCTGGGCCCTGGACGCCCCCCTGCTGGCGGGCGCGCTGGCCGGCCGGTTCTGCTGGTCGGCCACGCGCGGACCGGTCGCTCGGGCGGGGAGCGGCTGCTCAGGCGGAGGCCGGTCGGTCGGCAACTAGAAGGCCGATGAAGATCTTGGGGCCAGTTGGTGGGGAACCCGCAAGATGGCGGGTCTCGGCCGCCTGCCCAGGGCCACAGTTGTAGGGGTGATGGGGCAATCGCGGAGCGAGTCGGTGGGGCCCGATGTGTGGTCTACCTGCCGGGAATTGATCCCGGCGGGAAGCGTGTTCGCGTTCTTGGCCGAGCATCGCGACACGCTGTTCCCGGAAGCGTTGTTCGCGGACATGTACCCCTCGCCGAACGGCCGGCCCTCGGTGCCGCCGGGTGTGCTGGCCTGCGCGATCGTGCTGCAGACGTTGCAGGGCCTGTCCGACATGGAGACCGCGCAAGAGCTTCACTGCGATCTGCGGTGGAAGGCCGCCTGCGGCCTGGGGCTCCACGATCTCGGGTTCCATCCCTCGCTCCTGGCCTACTTCCGGCGCCGCCTGGCCCGTTCGGTGCGACCGGACCGGCTGTTCGACGCGGTGCGTGAGGTGGTGGACGCCACCGGTGCGCTGAAGGGAAAGAACCGCAGGGCCCTGGACTCCGCAGTCCTCGACGACGCGGTGGCCACCCAGGACACCGTCACACAGCTCATTGCCGCTATCCGCAACGTGATCCGCGAGGTCCCAGGCGCCCACTTGGTGGCCGCCGCTCACTGCCGGGGCCACGATTACAGCGAGCCCGGCAACCCCCGGATCGCCTGGAGCGACGAGCAGGCACGCGCCGAGCTGGTGGACGCACTGGTCACCGACGCCCTGCAACTGCTGGGCCGTCTGCCCGATCAGGACCTTGGCCCCCACGCAGCGGATGCCGTGGGGATCCTGGCCCTGGTCGCCGGACAGGACGTCGAACCCGCCGACGGCTCTGACGGCACCGACCGACGCTGGCGCATCGCCCGCCGCACCGCCTACGACCGGATGATCTCCACCGTCGATCCCGACGCCCGGCACGCCCACAAGTCGTACTCACAACGACGTGAAGGATTCAAAGCCCATCTCGCGATCGAGCCGGAGACTGGGCTGATCACCGCTGTCACCCTGCGGCCGGCCGCAGGAGCCGAGCACCACGAGGCCGCCGTCGCCACCGAAGTCCTCGAAGACGAGAGGGGCTCCCTTCACGTCCTCGCCGACTCCGCCCACTCCACCGCTCACCTGCGGCAGCACCTCACCACCGCCGGACACCACCTGCTGACGTGACGAGCGTGACGGCGGCAAGTAACAGCCACTACAGGGCAACGATCAGACTGGGTTCCGATTCGGGCCTGCGACTCGTCATGGCTCATGATGCCGCTGAACCTTGTGCTCGTGTGGCCGCTTCGGGCGACTCCATGGCCCATGGCTGTACACACCTGCGCTCTGAGCCTGGGAAGCTCGTGGCCTTTGGCGGCAGTTGTTGCGCTGGCCTGCGGCGGAGTGTTGATTGAGCTTTGGTTGCCCAGTGGGCAGCCGCTGCGGGCCTTGGGGAAAGGCCCGAGCCTCAAGGCACCCACGACTCGCACCCAGCGGGGTCCGCCCCGCGCCGCCCACACCACATAGACTCACCCACCGACGACGACCACCACCAGCAAGCCGACCAGTACCAGAACCGCCATGTTCCCCACCCCTGTTGCCAAACCGCTTTTGGGAGACCGGCCGCTGTGAAAAGTCCCGCGTTCCTCTCACACGGACGGCCCGGCGCCGGCTGAACGCCCGCCGGGAGCACGGCCGATGGCACATGACCACCGTGGTCACATGCCATCTCGGGTGCCTCGGTCCGGCGGACCGTGGGGGTCAGGCCGTCCGCCCCGGCAGTACGTGGGCGTCGCGCACCGGCGGGCAGCCCAGCCGGCCGCGGGTGGCGATCAGCAGGACGGCGGCCGCGGCGGTGGAGCTGAGCAGGAAGGCGTGGGCGGCGTATCCGTCGGGCAGGGACGGGAACATGTCGGACCAGGCCAGCGAGAAGTAGTTGTTGACCCCGCAGTGCAGCAGCATGGCCAGCGGCAGGCTCTCGCCGGTGCGGTTGAACACCCACGTCATGACAAAGCTGAAGGCGATCGTGGTGGCGATGAACTCCAGCGGCGTGGTCCAGGTGACGTGCGGCCCACCCCACTCGGTCAGGAACAGCGGCAGGTGCCAGGCACCCCACAGCGGGCCGACGACGAGGGTGCCGAGCAGCGGGCCGTAACGGCGCTGCAGGCGGGGCATGGCGAACTCGCGCCAGCCGGGCTCCTCGGCGAGGCCGGTGGTGATCATCTGCAAAATCAGGCCGGGCAGGAACGCGGCAAGGACCGCGGCGGGCGGCACCGCGGGGCCGCGGTCGGACAGTGCGACCGAGGCGAGGGTCAGCGTGGCGGGCACCGAGAGCAGCACTACGAGGTACCAGCGCCAGCCGACCTTGAACTTGGTCATCCGCCCGCGCCAGGCCCGCAGTCCGCGGCGTCCCTCGGTGATCCCCGTGACGAGGAGTGCCGCCGTGATCGGGCCGAGGTAGGCGCCGGGCAGGACGCCGAGGAGCTGGGTGGTCCCGCCGACCCCGGGGAAGCCGAAGTGCAAGACGCCCACGCCGTTCTCGGACAGGATGTACGGCGTCCAGGCAATCCAACTCAGCAGGTAGGCCAGCGAGAAGAACCAGGTCAGGGGGCGGCGGCGGATGCTGCCCCGCAGGCCGGAGCCCGTATGTGCCGGTCGGTTCTCGATGCTGACGGGGGCTTGGATGCTCACCGCGGTGTCCCTTCGGATGCTGGCTGACGTGACGTGTTCAGCACACCAGTCAGGCGTCCGCGGATCATTGCCGTGCGCCCCCCAAGTGGAGGTACAGCAGGCTGTACCTCCGTCGGCGCATACGCCTCAACCGGCCGCTCGAACCGCCGCTTCGGTCAAGGTCGTCGCAGTCCGTACGGCGCTGGTGACGGCCTCGTCGGGAGTGAGCCCGCAGAGGTCGGTGAGGGTGAACAGGGCCTCCGCGCCGACCACCACCGCGAGGTCCCGCTTGAGTTGCGCGAACGCCTCCGGATCCGCCGCCCCCAGCGTGTCCTCCAGAGGTACGAGCGCCTGTACTTCCGCGACCTGCGGGACATGATCGGCGGCGGCCAGGAGTTGGACGCCGAGTCGACCGTCAGGGTCATGAGCCGCTACGCCACCGTTCCCGCCACCGACTTCGCCTGAACCGGCCGACTTCCGACTTCCCCGAGGAATCAGCATGATCAGCACCGTCCGCACCCTCTCCCTCCAGTCCGGCGGCCTCGACGTCACCGTCGACGACCAGGGGCAGGGCCACCCCTTCCTGCTGCTGCACGGCGGTGGCGGTCCGCAGACGGTCGCGCCGTTCGCCGGACTGCTCGCCGGACGGCGGCCGGCCAGGGTCGTCACCCCGGTCCACCCGGGCTTCGGCGGCACCGCCCGGCCCGACTGGCTGACCGATGCCGCCACCCTCGCCCAGGCCTACGTGCGGCTGCTCGACGAACTCGGCCTCACGGACGTCACCGTCGTCGGCAACTCCATCGGAGGCTGGATCACCGCGGAGATCGCCCTGCTCGGCAGCGACCGGATCAGCAGCATCGTCCTCGTCAACGCCGTCGGCATCAAGGTCCCTGGCCACCCCATCGCCGACACCATCTCCATCACTCCCGCCGAGCTGTCGCGGCTCGCCTTCCACGACCACGCGAAGTTCGCCGTCGACCCCGCCACCCTCCCGGAGGCCGCCCGCGCGGTGATGGCCGCCAACCGCGCCGCCCTCGAGGTCTACTCGGGGCCGTACGCCATGGAGGACCCCTCCCTTCGCGAGCGCCTGGCCAAGGTCGGGCGCCCGGCCCTGGTGGCGTGGGGGGAGAGCGACGAGGTCGTCGACGCCGAGTACGGGCGTGCGTACGCGGAGGCCATGCCTGAGGCCCGGTTCGAGCTGCTGCCCGACACCGGTCACATGCCGCAGATCGAAACCCCCGAGCAACTCCTCGCCGTGGTCTGGGACTTCGCCGACGCCCACGCCACGAACCGCCCTGAAGGGAAGCATCCCGTGCCCCGACCCCGTCGCGGCGGACCGACGTCGGTCCTGGCCGTCTGCTGTCTGAGCGTCCTGCTCGTCAGCCTCGACACCACCGCCCTCAACGTCGCTCTGCCCGCCGTCCGGCGGGACCTCGGCTCCTCGGTCTCCGGGCTGCAGTGGACGCTGGACGCGTACACCATCGTGCCGGCCTCGCTGCTGACGGCGGCCGGCTCCACGGCCGACCGGGTCGGGCGGCGGCGGGTCTTCCAGCTGGGCCTGGTGCTGTTCACCGGGGCCTCGGCACTGTGCAGCCTGGCGCCGACCACGGGGTGGCTGGTGACCTTTTGCATGGTGCAGGCGGTGGGCGGCTCCGTGCTCACCCCGGTCGCGATGGCCATCCTCGCCAACACCTTTCCCGCGCCCCGGGAGCGGGCGCGGTCGATCGGTGTGTGGGGTGGCGTGGTCGGCGTCAGCATGGCGGCCGGGCCGGTTCTGGGCGGCGTACCGGTGCAGTCGGTCGCGTGGCGGTCGGTGTTCTGGCTGAACGTACCGATCGGGCTGGCCGCGCTGGTCCTTACCGCGCTGGTCGTCCCGGAGTCGCGTGCGGCACGGGCCCGGCGCGCGGCCCCTGTGGGGCAGCTGCTGGTGATCGTCCTGCTCGACGCGCTGACGTATGCCGTCATCGAAGGGCCCGGCGAGGGTTGGACCTCCCCGCTGATCGCGGCCTGCCTCATCGCCGCGGCGGGCGCCCTCACCGGGCTCGTGCCATACGAGAACCGGCGCGCCGAACCGCTGATCGACCCGCAGCTCTTCCGCAGTCCGCCGTTCAGCGGAGCCACCCTGACAGCCGTCTTCGCATTCGCCGCACTCGGCGGCTTCCTCTTCTCCAACGCCCTCTATTTGCAAGGCGAGTGGGGCTCAGCCCGCTGGAGGCAGGGCTGCGGTTGCTGCCGATGGCGGCGCTGTCGCTGGTGTGCCCGCCGCTGTCCGGGCGGATCGTGGGCAGTCGGGGCCCGCGGGTGCCGCTGTTGATCGCCGGGGCCGGTATCACTGCCAGCGGTGTGCTGGCGATGCTCGTCACCCGCTCCATCCACCCCTCGTACACCCTTCTGGCCTTGGCCTACACGTTGTTCGGCCTCGGCTTCGGCTTCGTCAACGCGCCGATCACGGACACTGCGGTCGCCGGCCTGCCCCGCGACCGGGCGGGGGTGGCCGCCGCGGTGGCCGCGACCAGCCGGCAGGTCGGCTCCGCGATCGGCATCGCGGCGATCGGCGCCGTGGTCGCCGCCGGGTCGAGGGCGGCGCCCTGGTGGATCATCGCCGGGTGCGGGCTGGCCGTACTCGCCCTGAGCGCCGTGACCGCCGGCCGCCGCTCTCCCGGTGGCGCCGGACGTGGCGCCACCGACGTCAACTCCGAGCAGTCAAAGCCTGTTTCCCGTACTGCCAGGTAGAGTCGGGCAACCCCGGCGGAGGCCGCAACCGAACACCAGATCGGTGCGTCTCTTGCGTTCGCGGCTCGAAGAGGCGTGAGCGCCGTGCCCGAGGAGGAGGAAGCTCGTCTGCCCATCGGTGCTCTGGCGTGCGGGGCGGCCGCCATGCTGCTCTTTGCGGCCATGCTGCGGGAGACCGTGGTGGTACGGCGGTTGCGGCAGCACGGGACGCGGACGCAGGGTCTCGTGGTCGACAACGCGCGGACCCACGACTCCGACGGGCCGACATGGGTGCCGGTCATCGCCTTCACCGAGCATCGCGGGTACCGGGTGGAATTCCCACCGCGAGCCCGGGGGAGCGGGATGGGGCTGGCGACGGGGCGGGAGGTGGGAGTGGTGTATCTGTCGCACGACCCGCAAAGGGCTCGCGTGCTCATGTGGCGGCACACGACGGGCCGGTGGTGTTCCTGTTCTTCGGCAGCATCGTCTTCCTGGTCTTCGCTGTGTGGATCGCCTTGGCGGGCTGACCGCGTCTGGGGAGGCGCGCTCACTGGGCACGGATGGCGTCCGCGGGCGGTGTGCGCAGGGCCTGCCGGGTGGGGAGTTCGATGGTGAGGAACGCTGTGACGGTGACCGTCAGGGCGAGGGCGGGCAGCAGCCACACCGGGCCGGCGGGCCAGGGGCGGTCGAGGAAGCCTTGGCCCAGGAGGGCGAGGGGCACGGCAGAGAGCAGTAGAGCCGCGGTCAGCGCGGTGGCTGCCGTCACCGCTGCCTCGCGGCGCATCATGGCGCGGATCTGGCGAGGGGTCGTGCCGTTCAGGCGGAGGGCCCCCAGTTCGACCCGGCGCTGGGCGGTGGCGGCGACGAGCTTGTTGGCGATGCTGAGCAGGAGGTAGACGAGCAGGACCACGATCGTGGCCAGGTTGATCCACACCTCCGGCGGCGCGTCCTTCAGGCCGTCTCCGGAGGCCAGGTTGGTGTCTTCGAGTGCCAGGCCCGGGTGGGACGCGGCGAGGGTCGTCAGGGCCTGCCGGGCGGTCGCCGTTCCGTCCGTGCGGATCAGGATGCTCTGGTCGAGCCCCGTCGTGGTGTGGCCGGCCGCCAGGTCGTGGGAGAGAACCACCGTGCCGAAGCCGAGGCCGCGGGCGTAGACGGCGACCACCTTGGCGTCGACCTTCGCGCCGTCGCCGAGGACGAGACGGACTCGATGGCCCACCGACGCGGAGCGCGAGCGCGCGACATCGCTGCTGACGGCGACGGTGGCGCCGGTGAGACGGTCCAGGCTGCCGTCGCGTACGTCGAGGTCGAGGAGGTCGGACGCGTCCGGGGTGAGGATCATCGCCGAGCCGGAGTCGGTCTCCGGGTCGCCGAACATGTCGTACGTCCAGATGGCGGTGGTGTCACTGACGGGGACGGCCGCCCGTACCCCAGCGGTCCTCCGTACGTTGGCGAGCGTCCCGGCGGGCAGTCCGCCCAGGCCCGGCGCACTCAGCCGCTGCTGGGCGAGGGTGCCGGTGCGGGTGTCGTCCGCGGTGGCGGCCAGCACGGTGGTCTGGGTGAGGGTGTACGTCAGGACGAACACGACCGCCATGGCCAGGGTGCTGACGATCCCCGCGTTGCGCAGGGCGTAGGCACGGACGTTGGCCATTGCCAGCCAGGTCGGGGCGGAGACGCCGGACCGGGCGCGCCGGGCCGCGGCGTTCCCGATGCCCCGTACCAGCGCCGGGCCGGACAGGGCCAGGCCGATCGCGCCGAGAATGCCCGCCATGGACGTGGCCGTAGCGCCGAGGACCGTGCGGGAGAAGAGCGGCAGGACCGACATGGTGGTCGCGGCGACGATGACCAGCAGGCCGATACGGGTCCGGGTCCGCGACGGATTGCGCGGCTCGCTGCGCGATTCGGCGACCGCCTCGGTGGCCGGCATCCGCGAGGTGCGCCACGCCGAGCCCCGGGCCGAGACCTGCACGGCCAGGGCCATCAACAGGATCGTCGCGAGGGCGGGCAACGGGCTGAGGGTGAGCGGGAGTTCGGACGGAACGACCCCGCGGTCCGCCAGCAGCCCCCGAAACTGGCCCGCCAGCAGATAGCCGAGCGCGACACCGGGTACGAGGGCCACGGCCGCGACGACGGTCGACTGGGCGGCGGCAAGTCGCCTGATCTGCTTGGGAGTTGCACCGACGGCTCGCATCAGCGCCAGGTCCCGGCGCTGCCCGGCGATCGACACGGCCAGCGCGCTCGCCATCACGAACCCGGTGATCAGCAGGATGATCCCGGCGAGCGAACCGGCGAGGAGGATCAGGAGGGAGCGGGACGCGCCCGCTCCGGGGGACACCAGGTCCCCGCGGCCCGCACCGGTGACTGTCTCGAGGCCGGTGCCCTTCAGCTTCGTACGGACCTCGGCGGCGACCTGTTCCGCGGAGCCGGGTGCGGCGCGGAGGCCGATCAGGTCGACGGTTCCGGCGCGCGAGCCGCCGTCCCGCCCTGAGAGTCGTACGGCCGTCGTATCGGCGAAGAAGACACCCGCGCCCGGCGCGTCGACGACCGCCGAGACCCGGTAACCGGCGGCGGGTCGGGCATTGGCGACGACCTGGACCCGGTCGCCCACCTTCACCCCCGCCGCGGCGGCGGTGGCAGTGTCCACTGCGACCTCACCGGAACCGGCCGGCCCGCTGCCGTTTACATGCGCACCGTCCAGCAGCTTCGTGGAGGACCAGCCGTGCCCCGACGCCTGGGGAGCCCCGGTCACCACGACGCGCCCGCGGGCATCGACAAGCGCGGCGGGGAAGCCGATGTCGCCGACCGTGGCGGTGACGCCCGGCAGGTCGGCCAGTTCGCCGACCAGGCGGGCCGGGACCGTACGTCGCTCCGGGAGCGCGATCGGCAGGTCCCCGGACGGATGGAACTTCTGGTCGGCCGCCACGACGACGTCCGCGCCGGCGAGGCGGCCGACGGGCAGGTGGGAGCGCAGGCCGGACTCGGCCAGGACGCCGGTGCCGGTGATCAGGGCCGCGCCGCCGAGGACCGCGCAGGCCACGGCGATCAGCGCGGTGATCCGGTGCCGGACCATCTGTATCGCGAGACGAAGCATGGCTCAAACCTCTCCCAACGCGACGAGATGGCGGGCCAGTTCGGGGGCGGTCGGCGCTTCGAGGGCCTCGACCACCCGGCCGTCGGCCATCACCAGCACATGGTGCGCGCGGGCCGCGGCGGCCGGGTCGTGGGTGACCATCACGACCGTCTGGTGCAGGTCGTTCACCAGGTCCCGCAGAAGGTCGAGGACCTCGTGGGCGCTGCGCAGGTCGAGTGCGCCGGTTGGCTCGTCGGCGAACACGACGGCCGGCTTGGCCACCAACGCCCGGACGACGGCGGCCCGTTGCTGCTGGCCGCCGGAGAGCTCGGCCGGGCGGTGGGTGAGCCGGTCGGTCAGCCCGACCCGCTCCACCAGCGTCCGCAGCCAATCGTGGTCCGGGGCGCGTCCCGCCAGTCTCAGCGGCAGCGTGATGTTGTCCTCGATGCTGAGCGAGGGGATCAGGTTGTACGCCTGGAACACGAACCCGACGCGCTCGCGGCGCAGTTCGGTGCGGCGGGTCTCGTTCAGGCCGGCGATCTCGTGACCGTCGATGCGGACACTGCCCGAGGTCGGGGAGTCCAGCCCGGCGGCGCAGTGCATCAGCGTGCTCTTGCCGGAGCCCGACGGGCCCATCACCGCGAGGAACGTGCCGCGTTCCACGGCCAGCGACACCTCGTCGAGGGCACGTACGCCGCCCCCGTACTCCTTGCTGACCCGGTCCAGGGCGATGGCGGACGTCGGCGCGCCGGGGATGCCGGAGACGGTCGTCGCCGAGCGGCGGGCCCGGGCGAAGGCGGGGCTCATCGACGGCCCCGCAGGTTGCGCACGACGAGGGTGCCGCCGCAGAACACGGTGACCGCGCCGCAGGCCAGGCTCACCCAGGTGTTCGAGTCGCGGAACGAGGCAACCATGTTGGCGACCGCGCTGATCACCACCAGGATCCAGAGCAGGGCGTGGGCGGCGTCCCCGCGGGTGAGGGTGGGCGTCGACGACGTGCCGGGCGTGGCGTCGGCGCTGGTCAGGCGGTAGGGGTCGGCGTTCGGCATGGGGCTTCCTCTCGAGCTCGGCTGTCGTCACCGACGCTATGGATCGCGCCCCCCGTCGGCCGATCCCGCAGCCCGCCCGGTTCGAGGTACAGCAGGCTGTACTCCTCGGCCCCCGGGCGGACTGCGAACGGGCCCACGCCGTAAGGTCCTTCGCGACGAAGGGAGGGCGCTGTGGCCATCCATCAGGACGCCGCGGCCGGTGACCGGAGCGCGGGGCTCGAGGACAGTACAGGGCCCAGGGACGGTGCGGGGCTCAAGGACACCGTCGTACGACCCCTGAGCGCCGCGGGTGCCGCGACGGCGCAGCTCGCCTCCGGGCTCAATACGGCACTCCTGGCGCTGCTCGTGCTGCTCTGGCTGGCCGTCACCGCCGTGACGAGCCTGGTCGGCGTGGGGCTGCTCATGGCACCCGCGCTTCTGCGCGCGCTGCATGCCCTGGCCGGCCGGGAGCGTGAGCGGCTCGGCCGCTGGGGTCCCGAGGTCGTCGCTCCGGCCCCCTCGCCGACACGGCTGCAGCCCGCCCTCGTCGACCCCACCACCCGGCGGGAGCTGTGCTGGCTGGTCCGGCATGCCACCCTGGGGTTCCTGCTGGGGCTGCTCGGCGTCATCCTGCCGATCTCCGCCGTGCGAGACACCGCGTTTCCGCTGTACTGGAAGTTCGTGCCCAGGGACGTGACCGCCACATCCGTGGGGTACGGCAACGCGCACTCCTGGCCGGACGCCCTCGCCGTGGCCATGCTGGGCGTGGGCTGGATCCTCATCATCCTCGGACTCGGCCCCGGCATGGCCCGGCTGCAGTCCCGTCCGGGACGCCTCCTCCTGGCGGTCGGCTCCGACACCGATCTCTCATTGCGGGTGGCGGAGCTGACCGCGACCCGCGCCGCCGCCCTCGACGCCCACGCCACCGAACTGCGCCGCATCGAGCGGTCGTTGCACGACGGCACACAGAACCGGATCGTCTCCGTCACCGTCCTGCTCGGCGCGGCCCGCCGGATGGTGGCCCGCGACCCGGCCGGCGCCGACGAACTGCTCGAACGCGCCCAGTCCGCCGCCGAACAGGCCCTTGCAGAGCTGCGCACGGTGTCCCGGAGCATCCTGCCCCCGGTGCTCGCCGACCGCGGGCTGGCGGGCGCGCTCTCCGGGCTTGCCGTGAACTGCGCGGTGCCCTGCCGGATCGACGTCGACGTACCCGAACGCTGCGCCGCCTCCGTCGAGGCCACCGCCTACTTCGTCGTCGCCGAGGCCCTGACCAACATCGCCAAGCACAGCGGCGCCGAACAGGCCACCGTCATGGCACGCAGCCGCGGTGGCCGTCTCCTCCTGACCGTCGAGGACGACGGCCGGGGCTGCGCGGACGAGGACGGCGGCTCCGGACTCACCGGCATCCGCCGCCGGATCGCGGCGCACGACGGCACCCTTTCCCTGGCCAGCCCGCCCGGCGGCCCGACAACCCTGAAGGTGGATCTTCCCTGTGGAGCGTGAGATAAGGATGGTGACATGCGGATCGTGATCGCCGAGGACGACCCGTTGCTGCGCGAGGGCCTCGCCCTGCTGCTGCGCGCCGAGTCCCTCGACGTGGTGGCCACCGCGGGCACCCCCGACGAGGCGCTGGCCGCCATCGACGAGCACAAGCCGGACGTCGCCATCCTCGACGTACGGATGCCGCCGACCCACACCGACGAGGGCATCGTCGCGGCGGTCGAGGCCCGGCGCCGATGGCCCGACCTGGCCGTCCTCGTACTGTCCGCATACGTCGAGCAGAGCTTCGCCACCGAGCTGCTCGGCGGCGGTGTGGGCGGCCTCGGCTATCTGCTCAAGGAACGCGTCGGCCGGGTGGAGGAGTTCCTCGACGCCCTCCACCGGGTGGCCGCCGGGGGCACCGCCATCGACCCCGAGGTCGTCGCGCAGCTGTTCACCCGCTCCCGCCAGGACACCCGCCTCGACCGGCTCAGCCCCCGCGAACGGGACGTACTCGCCCTGATGGCCGAGGGATTGGGCAACACCGCCATCGCCGAACGTCTCGTCGTTACCGGGGGCGCCGTCCACAAACACATCCGCAGCATCTTCGCCAAGCTCGACCTGTCCCCGACGGACAAGGTGGACCGCCGGGTGGCCGCGGTCCTGCAGTATCTGGAGGATCTGCGGCGGCTGGCCTGAGTACAGCCCGCCGTATGCCTATGCCCTGATCGAGAGGTCGCCGCTCTCCCGGTCTGACCATCGCCCGACCCATCCGCAATCGGCCCTTTCCTGCCCCTCGGTTGCATGGTTGGTCAGCCGGGCGCACCCAGGCGGAGGCACGCGCTTGAAGTGCCACGCCGCCCAGACTGGTCAGACTGGCCAGGAGGGCAATGTCAGTCACGCACCACCCACGTCACGGTCCGTGTCGCCCCCTGCGCCACCGCTTCGGCCACACCCCAATCGACCATGTGCACAGTGTCACGCAACCCGAAACCCGCACCGAAGATCGGGGTGGCGAAAAGGGAAATATCGGACAGCTGTCGTTCCCGGAGTGTTCCCATCTCGACAGCAAGAAGGCCCTCCGCGCTCGCCGCGAAAGGCCTCCAAGGCGCTGAACTGCACCTTCCTGAGCCGCCTTCGGGATTCGAGCCCGAGACCTACGCATTACGAGTCGGCACATGATCTTGACTGGCCGTCGCGACCTTGCTCACTCTTCGTGATACATACAGCTCAGGCGGCATCCACCTACGCAGTCCTTCTCGGTCTTTCTCGATCGTTCTTAGAGGTCGGACAGACAGGCGCGGTGCTGGTACCCCGGCAGCGGGACAAGCATAGGTCCTGGCGATCATGGAGTTGCGACGCTCTGGGATCACTGGGGAGACCTGTGCCTGTGCTGCCATCATGGCTGACCGAACCACTCTGGGGCCAATTCGCGGCCCTGCTGCCCGAGCGGCCGGAGTACCACCAGGACCAACCGCTGGGCTGCCACCGCCCACGCATCAGCGACCGGATCATCATCACCGCGTCCGGAAAGAAGGAGTGGATCGGCTATCGCGATCATCAGAGCGAAACCTGTGGTGATGGCCCGCACGTGATCGTGCAGGTCACCACCCGGCCGGCGCCCGAGCAGGACATCGACGCCCTCGAACAGATCCATCAGAACCTGGTCCGGCAGGGATTCACGGACCTGGAACACTTCGTCGACGCCGGATACATCACTCCTGAATCCATCGACCGTGCCGAGCGCGCCCACGGGGTGGTACTGACCGGTCCGGTTCGGGCCGACCCGAGGGCTCGTGAGCATCCCGGCTTCACCAAGGCGGATTTCACGCCCAACTGGCAGGCCCGCACCCTCACCTGCCCCCGTGGAGTGACCAGTCATCCCTGGAAGGCAACACAGGGTGACGGACATGAATGGCTGTCCGTGCTGTTCCCCAAGCCGGCCTGCCGGACCTGCGAAGCCCGACAGGAATGCACGGGCACCGCTGAAGACCGCAGCCGCCACATCATCTTGCTGCCCCAGCTCCTGCAGGAGATCCAGACACGGGTCCGACGCGAGCAGGAAACCGTCCAGTGGAGGCAGCACTATGCGATCCGGGCCGGCTGCGAAGCCACCGTCTCCGAAACCGTCCACGCCCACGGACTACGGCACTGCCGCTACCGAGGCATGGCAAAAACCCACGTCCAGCACATTCTCACCGCCGCCGGAACGGACATCATCCGACTGAGCGGACACTTCCCACCAGGTACTTCACCACCACGCCAGCCCCGTCCCGCGAGTCGATTCAAGCGACTCTGCCGAACCCTGACCAACTGAAGATCACCAACAGCATCTAGTCGGTGGTTTCGTCGAGTAGCCGTCAGTGATCACGATCTTGTGATGGATATCAACTCCCTTATAGGGAAGGTGTTTTCCGGGCTGTCGGCGCTGGTCATTGAGGACGTGACGGAGGGCGGCGGCACGGTGCTGATCACGGCCCGCACTCGGGATGTAGCCGTACTGTGTCCGGTGTGCGGGACTCCGACGGCGAAAGTGCACGGGTATCACCACCGGACAGTGACGGACGTGCCGGTCTACGGCCGCCAGGTCGTCCACCTGCGCGTACGGCGGCTGGTCTGTCCGACGCAGGTTTGCCGACGGCAGAGCTTCCGGGAGCAGATTCCCTGGCTGCTGGAGCGCCACCAGCGCCGCACGGTGTGGCTTGCCCGGCAGATATCCCAGGTGGCGCGGGAGTTATGCGGCCGGGCAGCCGCACGCCTCGCCGGCTTCCTCGGCGTGCCGGAGTCCCGCAACACTGTGCTGCGCCATCTACGGCGCCTGCCGCTGCCGCAGCAGACGGTCCCGCGGGTGATCGGCGTGGACGATTTCGCTCTGCGCCGCCGCCACCGCTACGCCACGGTCATCACGGATGCCGAGACCGGCCGACGCCTCGCGGTCCTGCCCGACCGCGAGGCGGCCACCCTGGAGTCCTGGCTGCGCGAAAATCCTGGCGTCGACGTCGTGGGGTGGACGGGCAGTGCGCCGAGCTTTCTGCTGCCCCCGACATACGCGGTGATCGTTTCCCAGGTCGTCGGCGCAGTCCTGTACACGCCCGGTCAGCCGCCGCACTGACTTTACGAACTCGTATACCCCGATCAGCAGTAGAGATTGCCGCCGGGCGACGTCCCGAGGATCTGCGTGAACCGCTGGTAGGCGTCCACGCGGCTCTGTACCTGCGCCGGGTTCTTGCCATCGCACTCGAGGGAGCCGTTGATGCTACGGATTGTCTGGCCGAAGCCGGCGCTACTGACCATGGCGTTGTGGGGCGTCATGGTGCCGGGCCCGGTCTGGGTGTTCCAGTACCACAGGGCCGTCTTCCAGGCCACGGCGGCGTCGTTCTGCACCAGCCACGGGTTGTTGAGGAGGTCGATGCCGAGCGCGTCGCCCGCGGCCTTGTAGTTGAAGTTCCAGCTGAGCTGGATGGGGCCGCGCCCGTAGTAGGCCGCCTGGCCGGCCGGGCAGCCGTACGGCTGGCTCCAGTCGCAGTAGTGCGGGTAGTTGGCCGTGTTCTGCTCGACCACGTACACCAGACCGCCGGTCTCGTGGCTGACGTTGGCGAGGAAGGCCGCGGCCTCCTGCTTCCTGACCATGTCGCTGCCGGTGTTCGCGAAGGCGGGGTAGGCGCTCAGAGCGGCGGTGAGGCCGCTGTACGTGTAGAAGGAATTCCGGTTCGGGAACATCTGGTTGAACTGGGCCTCGCTCACCACGAAGGTGCCGACGGGGGTCCCAGGGCCGCTGTCGCAAGCGTAGGGCTCCCAGTACCAGGTGCTGATGGTCGGGTCGTAGCCCGGGTTGTCATGTTCGGCGATGTAGGCCTTGCCGTCGCTGTAACGCACGATGTCGCCGGTGATGTACGGCCTTCCGGCGACCCAGCTCGGATAGCTCGAACACGCGGCGGCGGACGCGTCCGCGGTCGGCAGCAGGACCGGCACGGTGCTTCCGAGGACGAGTGCGGTGACCACGGCGGAGATGCGGCGCCTCGACACAGGATCAACTCCTTTGCGGAGCACGGCCGCACCCGAACAAGGCAGCGTGTATCCGGGCCTTGGTGCGCACGTGCCGGTCGGACCGTCACGGCGTGGGCGCGGCTGTGGTGGGGGGGTGTGGAGGCACACTCAACCGCTTTGGTCTGTACCAGTCAAGGGTGTAGACCAGTCACGCGCTCCGCGGAGGGCGACGCCCCCGGCGGTGGGCTGTGGCTTGCTGGCGGCCGCGGTGACGAGGTGGGCTGCGAACTGGCAAGAGAGGCCGCGCGAGCCGCCGATGGACGGCACTGCGCCGGCGGAAAGTCGGCGAACGCGGTGATGTCCGTCGACGCTCCAGCAGCATCGTCGGGCAAGCCGCACAACGCGCCGACGGCGACGCTCAGCGCCGCGCCCAAGGGATCGAAGCCTTGCCGCCTTCGACGGTTACCCGGAGCTCAGTGTGTACGTCGGCAAGGGGTCGTCGGCCGACTCCAAGCCGATGGGGTCCACGCCGGTTCATCTGGTGCTGGAGCCGGGCCACAGCATCGCGATCCCGGTCCTTCTATGGCGCGATCGGGTCGCCTTCCGGGGTGACGAGTGCGTCGATTTGCACGGTGCCAGTGGGGTGTTCATGGTGGCGTGCGCGGTGGCGAGTATGTGCTCGGAGGGCGTGGTTCTCCGAGCAGAGGGTGTGCGCAAAGCTTGTACCAGGTCTCTGCGGAGCCCGCACCGTCACCGGTTGGCGAGTACGGCGACAGGCCCGACGCCGACCGGACACCTTTCCGCGCCACCCTCACCGTCACCAACGGCACCGGCAAGCCATGCGACCTGGACACCGTTCCGTCGACGCCCAAGGGGTCACCACAGGCCGCCGGCAAGGTCGAGGAAGAGCAGGTAGTTGCGGTGCTTGCGTTCGTGGTGCGGGCTCAGGGGTCAGTAGCGCGTTCGGCCTTGGCCTGTGGCTGGCTTTGCATCAAATGCGCTGCCTTGCTGCGCGCACGGCACAAGCGAAGGCCGCCCCGACCGACCCCACTGGGCACCGTTCGTCCCGCCTGTCGTCGCCCATGGTTCCCGCAAGGCTTGGGGCGCAGGAGCGGGGGACCGTACAGCTGCAGTGAAACCGGTAAGTCCCGCATGAGAGGCACCGGTTACACGACGTTAACGCCCGTGACTCGGCCGCGAGACCGCTTCGCCCCACCATCGCAATACCTGTCAGTCGACAGGTAACCATCGATCGGAGGTGCGGTGATGAATCGATCAGAGCTCACCCCTGGGCCACGCCCTGCCGGCGACGTCACGACCAGTGCCGTTCCCGTCGGCTACCACCAGGAACTGCGCCGCGGAATGGGTAGCTTCGCGTCGTTCGCCGCGGGATTCTCTTTCGTGTCCATACTCACCACCGTCTTCCAGCTCTTCGGCCTTGGCTTCGGCCTCGGCGGTGCGGCGTTCTTCTGGACCTGGCCGCTGGTTTTCGCGGGTCAGTTGCTGGTCGCTCTGTGCTTCGCCGAACTGGCGGCTCGCTGGCCCATTTCCGGGGCGATCTACCAGTGGTCGAGCAGGCTGGCCGGCACCACGGTCGGCTGGTTCACCGGCTGGATCATGATCATTGGGCAGATCCTCACCGTCGCGGCAGCCGCGATCGCCGCGCAGGCGGTGCTGCCGGGCATCTGGACAGGCTTTCAGATCATCGGCGGACCGCACGCCGATCCGTCGGTCGCCTCACCGACCGGGGCCCGGAACGCGGTTGTCCTGGGGTGCCTCCTGTTGGTCGTCACGACAGTGGTGAACATCCTCGGCATCCGCCAAATGGCCGCCGCCACCAGCATCGGCGTCACGGTCGAGATCGTCGGTGTGATCGCACTGGTGCTGGTGCTCTTCTTCCTGCCCGAGCGGGGCCCGCAGGTCGTGGCTCACGACACCGGCGCGGCCGGCGACGGCAGCTACTTCGGTGCCTTCCTCGCGTCTTCACTGATGGCGGCTTACGTCATGGTCGGCTTCGACTCTGCGGGCGAACTGGCGGAGGAGACGCACAGCCCACGCCGGACCACTCCCCGGACCATCCTGCGGGCACTGATCGTTTCGGGCGTCGGTGGCGCGCTGCTGATCCTCGCAGGGCTGTTGGCGGCGAGCAGCCTGACCGACGGTAACCTGGCCGCCGGCGGTCTCTCCTGGGTACTCACCGACCGGCTCGGAGGCGCTCTGGGACGGCTGTTGCTGTGCTGCGTCGCGGTCGCGGTGTTCGCCTGCACCCTGGCCGTGCAGACCTCAGGCGCCCGAATGATCTACTCCATGGCGCGTGAGGGCGCCTTGCCTTTCCACCGGCACCTCGGGAAGGTCTCAGCCCGCACCGGTGCGCCGATCATCACGTCGGTCGTGGTGGGCGTGGGCGCCGCGATTGCGCTCCTGGTGAACGTCCGCCAGTCGGCGATCTTCACCGCGCTCTCCAGCCTCTGCATCGCGATGCTCTACCTGGCCTACCTGGGCGTGACGCTGCCGCTGTTGGTCGCCCGGTTCCGGCGCCGGGACACCGGCCGCCTCCCGGACGGCGTCGACGAGACGGGCCGACCGCTGTTCTCGCTGGGACGCTGGGGAATCGTCGTCAACACGCTCGCCGTGCTCTTCCAGGTCGGCATGACGGTCAACTTGCTGTGGCCACGCACGGAGATCTACGACCTCACCCAGGGCACCTGGTGGTTGCAATGGAGCGCCCTGCTCTTCATCGGGCTCAGCCTCGCCGTCGGTGTCGGCTACTTCCTCGCCCGCCGGCTGCACCGCCGGATCGAGCTGAGGCACGTACCCCACACGCACATCGAGCCGATTGCCGAGGCGGTCGCCGAGCCGGCCTGACGGCTTGGCGGCCCGCCCGCCCCGCACCACCGGACGCGCTGACGCCGCACCGACGAAGGGACGACGACACACCCATGTCCACGACCGAAGGGCCGACGGCCATCACACCGCACGGCCGGCACTTCACCGCACACCCCACCGGGAACGCTCGCGAGCAGCAGCCCTCCGGGAGGGCTCCTGCCGGCGTCCGTGATCTGCATCTGACCGACAGCGTCCGCAGCGCCCGGGACGACGCGCGTGCCCAGGGCGGGCAGACCGGCCAGTGGACGCCGTATCTTCCGGCGTCCGCCGGCCCGTACTGCCCGCCGGGAGTGGACCCGGCCGCCCTTGTGTGGGCGGAGACGGTCGCACCCGGCGGCTACACCCACAAGGTTCTCGCCCGTGGTACCCGGCTGCGTTTCGACGACCCGACCGGTGACGCCTGCGCCCATCTGCTGCTCTTCAACGCTCTGGAACCGGTGGAGCGGCTCAACGTCGCCGATACACAGAAGATCCCCTGGCAGGCCTACCTGGGCGAGGACCACCCGCTGTTGTCCGGCGACGGCCGGGTCATGGCCGTCGTCACCGGCGACTCCTCCGGTCGGCACGACGCCTTCTGCGGCACCACCACGGACACCTGGAACGAGCGCAAGTACGGTGACGCCCGGCCCGAGGGACCGTCCCCGTCAGGCCGCGGACTCTTCGTCAAAGCAGCCGCCAAACACGGCCTGAGCCGGCGCGATCTGCCGCCCAGTGTGTCCTTCTTCCAGGGGGTCCGTGTCGAGACGGACGGCACCCTCGCCTGGCGGGGCAGTGCGGGACCGGACGCGCACGTCGAACTCGTCGCGGAAATGCCCCTCTTGGTGCTGGTCGCCAACGTCGCCCATCCGCTGGACCCGCGCTCGGACTACGTCGTGGGGCCACTGCGGGTGCACGCCTGGCGCGGCACCGCGACCGGCCCCGACGACCCGCGGTTCACCGCAACACCCGAGCTGCACCGGGCTTACCTCAACACCGTCGACTACTGCGAAGCCCAGGGACTGTGACATGGCGACCATCCATCAGGCCGAGAACACCGTGATCACCTACCCCACTGCCTCGGGCGGCACCGTCGCCTCAACCGTCCCTGTCGGCGCCGTGTATGCCGAGGGCTCCGCCCTGGACTGGGGAGCGAGCCTGGTCGAGGGCGCCGTCGTCCAGGACGAGAACGTGGCACCCAACGCGCCCTGGTCAACGGTGGTGACCGAGGGGCACGTGCTGACGATCGTCGATGTCGGCGGCAACCAGTCCGCCGACTGCCTGCTCTACAACGCCGACGACCCCGAGGAGCGCTACAGCGTCCCCGACACCTTGGCCTGGCAGGGCAACGCCTATGTGCGCACCGGCACTGTTCTGCGCAGCAGTGAGGGCCGCCCGCTGATGACCGTCGTCGGCAACGAGATCGACCGCCAGGACACCATTGGGGGAGCCTGCGGCAAGGAGTCCAACACCCTGCGCTACGGCCACCACGTGATGTTCCATCACGGCTGCCGCGAGAACTTCCTCGCTGAGGCGTCCCGGCGCGGCCTCGGGGTGCGGGACCTCGTCTCCAACCTCAACTGGTTCATGAACGTGCCCGTCGAGGCCGACGGCGCGCTGGGCATCGTGGACGGCATGTCGGCACCCGGCCGCCGGGTCGCGGTGCGTGCCGAGACGGACGTTCTGGTGATGGTGTCCAACTGTCCGCAGATGAACAACCCGTGCAACGACTTCAATCCGACCCCGCTGCGGATGATCGTCGTGGACCCGTGCGGCCCCGCGAGCCCCGACGACGCAAGGCCGCCGTCCGCGCAGGACACGAGCACCCCGGAGGACGCCGCGTGACCCGCCCCGCCACTGTTCTCGTCGCCAACCGCGGTGAGATAGCCCGCCGTGTCATCCGCACGGCCAACCGGATGGGCCTGGCCACCGTCGCCGTCTTCTCCGACGCCGACCGGGCCGCTCCGCACGTACGCGAGGCCGACCACGCGGTCCGCCTCGGTCCGGCGCCCGCCCGCGACTCGTATCTGCGCGGCGACGCGATCATCGAGGCCGCACTTGACCATGGCGCCGGAATCATCCACCCGGGCTACGGTTTCCTCTCCGAGAACGCCGCCTTCGCCCGCGCCGTCGAGGAGGCCGGGCTGCGTTTCGCGGGCCCGACCGCCGACCAGATCACCGCATTCGGTGAGAAGCACACCGCCCGCGCCCTGGCCAAGGCGGCCGGGGTGCCGCTGTTGGCCGGGACAGAACTTCTCGCGAGCGCCGAGGAAGCCGTCACCGCAGCCGAGTCGATCGGGCTGCCCGTGATGGTGAAGGCCACCGGTGGTGGCGGCGGCATCGGCATGCAGGCCTGCGCCACCACCGACGAGGTGCGTGAGGCCTTCGCCCGCGTGGCCGCGCTCGCCGAGGCCCACTTCGGATCGGCCGGAGTGTTCCTGGAGCGCCTGGTGTGCCCGGCCCGCCACGTCGAGGTGCAGGTTTTCGGCGACGGCACCGGTCGGATCGCCGTCCTCGGCGACCGTGACTGCTCTCTGCAGCGCCGCAACCAGAAGGTGATCGAGGAGGCGCCGGCCCCCGCCCTGCCCGACCCTGTCCGCGCACTGCTGCACGACTCGTCGCGCCGACTGCTTGCATCGGTCGGCTACCGCGGCGCGGGGACCGTGGAGTTCGTCTACGACCCCGTGCGCGAGGAGGCCGCCTTCCTCGAGGTCAACACCCGGCTCCAGGTCGAGCACCCGGTGACCGAGGAGGCATACGGCGTCGACCTCGTCGAGCTCATGTTCGCCCTGGCCCGCGACGGCCGGGTCGACGAGGCGATCTTCGAGCGGGAGTGGACGCCCACCGGACACGCCGTTCAGGCCCGGGTCTACGCCGAGGACCCCGGCAAGGACTCGATGCCCTCCTCGGGCCTGATCACCCGGGCGTTCTTCCCCGGCCAGGGCACCGACGAATGGCCCGGTGTCCGGGTCGACGGTTTCGCTGAGACCGGCCTGGAGATCTCGCCGTACTACGACCCCATGCTCGCCAAGGTGATCGCCCACGGCCCCACCCGCGACACGGCGTTCGACGTGCTCGGCGAGGCCCTGGGCGCGAGCCGGGTCGACGGCATCGTCACCAACCTGGGTCTGCTGCGCTCGCTGACCGTGCGACGAGAGGTGCGCGAGGCCGTGCACAGCACCAGCACGCTCGCCACCACCGCCGACCCCGAGCCACGCATCGATGTCCTGGTGCCGGGAGCGATGACCACTGTCCAGGACCTGCCCGGCCGGCTCGGCCACTGGCACGTGGGCGTGCCGCCGAGCGGTCCTTTCGACCCCGTCTCCTTCGCCGAGGCCAACCTGGCCGTCGGCAACCCGGCCGAGGCTCCCGCGCTCGAGGTCACCGCGGGCGGCCTGACCCTGCGCTTCTCCGCCGCCACCGTGGTCGCCGTCACCGGCGCCCCCGTCCCGGTCGCCGTGGACGGCATCGTGGCGGCCCCGTGGGAGCCGGTTCCGGTCCCGGCCGGCGCCACCCTGGCTCTCGGTACCGCACAGGGGCCCGGCCTGCGCAGCTACGTGGCCTTCCAGGGCGGCATCGACGTGCCCGATTACCTGGGTAGCGCCTCGACGTTCACCCTCGGTGGCTTCGGCGGGCATGGCGGCCGGGCGCTGCTCGCCGGAGACGTGCTGCGGCCCGCGGCTCCCACAGCCGGCACCGGTGGCCCGACCCCGCCCGAGAGGCGTCCCGCGATCACCTCGCACTGGCGGATCGGTGTCACCGAAGGGCCGCACGCGGCACCGGAGTTCTTCACCCGCGAGGACATCGACACCCTCTACACCACCGACTACACGGTGCACCACAACTCGGCGCGCACCGGCATCCGTCTGATCGGCCCCAAACCGCGGTGGGCCCGCCAGGACGGCGGCGAGGCAGGGCTGCACCCCTCCAACATCCACGACACGCCGTACGCGGTGGGCGCTCTGGACTTCACCGGCGACACGCCGATCATCCTGGGCCCCGACGGGCCGTCCCTGGGCGGGTTCGTCTGCCCCGCGGTCGTCGCCAGCGGTGAACTGTGGAAGCTCGGCCAGCTCCGCCCCGGCGACACCCTTCGGTTCGTACCGGTCAAGGAGGCCGATGCGGCCGCCCTCGACGCCCGCCGCGCCTCGCCCGCGCTGATCAGCACCGGCGGAGACGGCGACGACGGCGTACTGGGCCGCCTGGAGGCCACCGACGCCCGGCCCTGCGTCACCTACCGTCGGGACGGTGACGACAACGTCCTCGTCGAGTACGGCCCCATGGTGCTCGACCTCGGCCTGCGGATGCGGGTGCACGCCCTCCAGGAGACCTTGGCCGCGCACGCGCCCGACGGCATCGTCGACGTCACCCCGGGCATCCGGTCACTGCAGATCCACACCGACGCCCGTCGGCTGAAGGCCCGTGACCTCACCACGCTGCTGCGCGAGCTGGAGGAGGAGGTCCCGCCCACCAACGAGCTGGTGGTCCCCTCCCGCACGGTGCGGCTGCCGCTCAGCTGGGACGATCCGGCGACTCGCCTCGCCATCGAGCGGTACATGGCCGGGGTCCGCGACGACGCTCCGTGGTGCCCGTGGAACATCGAGTTCATCCGCCGTGTCAACGGCCTGGAGACCGCCGACGATGTCTACCGCAGGGTCTTCGACGCCTCCTACCTGGTGCTCGGCCTCGGGGACGTCTACCTCGGCGCCCCCGTGGCCACCCCGCTCGACCCGCGGCACCGCCTGGTGACCACCAAGTACAACCCGGCCCGCACCTGGACCGCGGAGAACTCCGTCGGCATCGGCGGCGCCTACCTGTGCATCTACGGCATGGAAGGTCCCGGCGGCTACCAGTTCGTCGGCCGCACCGTGCAGATCTGGAACCGGTTCCGCCGGGGCGGCCTGTTCCAGGACTCCCCGTGGGCCCTGCGCTTTTTCGACCGCATCGAGTGGTACCCGGTCACCGCTGAGGAACTCCTCGAACTGCGCGCCGAGACCGACGCCGGACGAGGTCCCGTCGACACGGAAGAGGGCACCTTCTCGATCGCCGAGTACAACGCCTTCCTGACCGCCAACGCCGACTCGATCGCCGCCTTCCGCAAGCGGCAGAGCGCCGCGTTCGAGGCCGAAAAGGAACGCTGGCGGGTCGCCGGAGAGTTCGACCGGGACGATGATCCCGAGCCCTCGGCCGCCGACGCCGTCGCTGTCCCGGACGGCGCGGTCCCGGTCACCGCGCCGTTCACCGCCACCGTCTGGCAGACCGTCGCGCAGCCGGGTGCCACCGTCGCCGAGGGCGACCCGATCCTCTCCCTGGAGGCGATGAAAATGGAGTCCAAAGTGAGCGCCCCCGCCGCCGGAACAATCCTGGCGATCTACGTCAAATCCGGTGAACAGGTCGCTCCCGGCCAGGTCCTCGCGGCGGTGAAGGCATGAGCGCCCTGACACCGGCCGAACGCGTCGAGGCCGCCTACGACCGCATCGAATCCGTCGGCCGGCCCGAGATCTGGATCCATCTCAGGCCCCGCCACGAGGTCCTGGCCGAGGCCGCGGGGATCGATCCGAAGCTGCCGCTGGCCGGCCTGGTCGCAGCCGTCAAGGACAACATCGACGTGGCCGGCCTGCCGACGACCGCCGGCGCGCCGTCCTACGCCTACCGGCCGGACGCCGACGCGCCCGCGGTGGCACGGCTGCGCGCGGTCGGCGCGGTGGTGCTCGGGAAGACCAACCTGGACCAGTTCGCCACCGGCCTGGTCGGCACCCGAAGCCCCTACGGCGCGGTGCGCAACGCCTGGGACACGGCCCGCATCTCCGGCGGGTCGTCCTCCGGCTCCGCCGTCGCGGTGGCATTGGGCATCGCCGACATCGCGCTGGGCACCGACACGGCCGGCTCCGGGCGCGTGCCCGCCGCCCTCAACGGCATCATCGGCGTCAAGCCCACCAAGGGGCTGGTGCCTGTGACCGGGGTGGTCCCCGCCTGCTACACCCTCGACTGTGTGACCGTCTTCGCCCGAGACCTACGGCTCGCCCGCACAGCCGCGGAGATCGTCGAGGGCCCCGACCCGGCCGACCCGCTCTCCCGCACCGGTACCCAGCTTCCGCCGCCACCCGCGCGCCCCAGGGTCGCCGTTCCGGCCCCGGAGCACCTGCAAGGCATGGCCGACGGCTGGTACGAGGCCTTCGACGCCGCGACTGCCCGCCTGGCGAGCACGGGAGTGGAGATCGTCGAGGCCGATGTCACCCCGCTGCTGGAGGCCGCTCAACTGCTCTACGGCGGTGCGTTCGTGGCCGAGCGGTACGCCGCGGTGGGCGAGCACCTGGACAAGCACCGCGACCTGATCGGTACGGACCTCGACCCCACCGTCGCGTCCATCGTCCTGGCCGGCCAGGCCAGGACCGCCGCCGACTGGGCCGCCGACACCGCCCGGCTCGCCGCCCTCGGCGCCGCCGCACGTGCGGTTCTCGACGGCTGCGCGGCGCTCCTCACCCCCACCACCACCTGGCACCCCACCCTCGACGAAGTGGCGGCCGATCCGGTTGGCGCCAACGCACGGATGGGGCGCTTCACCAACTTCGCGAACCTGCTGGACTACGCCTCGCTCGCCGTTCCCGCCGGGTTCGTGGACGGCCTGCCGTTCGGCGTGATGCTCACCGGCCCGGCCTTCTCCGACCGCGCCCTGGCCGCCGTGGCCGAACGGTTCACCAATCCGGGGCTCGACCTGTTCGTGGTCGGCGCCCACCTCACCGGACAGCCCCTCAACGCCCAGCTGGTCCAGGCAGGCGGCACGCTCGTGGGCCCGGCGCGCACCGCCGACAACTACCGGCTGCACGCCCTGGCCACCGAGCCGCCCAGGCCGGGCCTGGTCCGGCTCGCCGAAGACGGGCCGGACGCCGGAACCGGCACACACGGTCGTACGGGAACAGGCATCGAGGGCGAGATCTGGCGGCTGCCCGCCTCCGGGTTCGGGACGCTGACCGCCGCTGCTCCCGCGCCGATGGCCATCGGCACCGTCGAACTGGCCGACGGACGGCACATCAGCGGCTTCCTGGTTGAGCCGTACGCCGTCGAGGACGCGCCCGACATCACCCGATTCGGCGGCTGGCGGGCCTATCTGGCGTCCCCGTGACCGCAGGCGGCACCGGCGGGCACCCCGGTGCCGGCCACGACCGGGATCCTGTCACCCGGGTGGCAGGATGGGGTCATGAAGACGACGCGGCCACGCCAAGGAAGACCCCGGCACACGCCGCCGTCCGACCCCAATACCTCTGCTCGGGAGCAGATCCTCGACGCCGCAGGTGCGCTCTTCGTCGAACACGGCATCGCCGCCACCAGCACCCGCATGATCGCCGAGCGGGTGGGAATGAGGCAGGCCTCGCTGTACTACCACTTCACCACCAAGGACGAGATTCTCGCCGAGCTGTTGGCCACCTCGGTCAGGCCGAGCCTGGAGATGGTGGAGCGGATCCAGGCATGGGTGCCCGAGCGCGCGAGTGCGGCCGCGGCGCTCTACGCGGTGGCCGCGACGGACGTACGCACCTTGTCCCGCACCCCGTACAACATCGGCACGCTGTATCTCCTGCCGGAGGTGTCGGCGGAGCGGTTCGACGTCTTCCGTTCCTACCGGGGCCAACTGCAGGAGAGCTATGGGGCTCTCGGCGCTTTGGCGGGGGCCGGGAACGTCGCCCGCGACCTGCCGTCCGAGCGAATCGGGGAACTGCTGATCCAGCTGGTGGAGGTCGTCATTCAGATCCGGCGTTCCCGCGAGCCGGAAGCCGCCGACACGGATGCCATCGCGTCATCGTGTCTGCGGCTTTGCGGGCTCGGCGAGTCGGCGGTGGCGGCCGCCAGGGACGAGGCACGCGTCCTGCTGAGCCGCCTGGCGTGACCAGCGGCTCGCCCGGCGTGCGCGGCCGATGGCGAGCATGCCGTACGGCATAGGTGGCAAAGCCCTGCCTTCGGTTCATCCCCGGGCCGGTGCCACGGTGCCACGGTGCCACGGTGCCACGGTGCCACGGTGCGGCGGTCGCCCAGTGCCAGGCACCTTCGACGCACTTGGCGCCCGACTTGCCGGTGATGCCCAGGGCGCTGTTCGTCAACGAGGCCGGACGGCGACCGGCAGGAGGGGCACTCCGGCCAGGTCTGGGTGACCTGCCCGTCCTGTGCCCGGTCGGCGGCCTGCGCGAGCGGGGGATCGGTCCGGGTGCTGGTGGTGTCGAGCGCGGCCAGGTTCGTGGGGCTGAAGGCGTCCGGCACGTCGATCTCGTGCCCGTCCAGGAGCTCGCTGGCGTGGGCGTGCCGGTGTCCGATCCCGTGCGGGTCATCAGGTGTCCCAGTGTTCGGGTCACGGGGTGGCCAGTACCAGCACCGGGCTCGTGACGGGGCGTGCAGCACGTCCCGCAGGCGCGCCGCGACTGCACGCCGGTGAGTCCGGCGGCCTGAACGAGGCGACCTGCGACATCATGGCCAACGGCCTGGAGTTCTTCGCCAAGCACAGCACGGACGTCGGCGGCGTATCGGCGGGACGTTCGACAGCCACGGTGCCGGCAAACCTCGCCACGGCCTGACCCCCGGCGAATCACCGGCTCGATCTCTGTTCCGGTGTTCTCCAGGGCCGGGAAAGGCTTCCAGGTCAAGCGGAGGACGGAAGCGGACTGTTGAGGAGGGAACGTGCCGACCGTGCTGCTCGGGGAACGCGCAGACCTCTCTGACCGGGTCTGCTTCTCCGGTGGTCGACTGATCAGGCTCCGCTGCGGGGTGTGCGGAGTGCGACGACCTGTGTGATGCGGACACACTGGGTGTCCTGCTCGTCGTTGATGTCGACTTCGACGGTGACCGTGTTGCGTCCGACGTGCAAGGGCCGGGCCGTCGCGAATGCGCCGGCGCCGCGCACCGGCCGCAGGAACAAGGTGTTGGACTGCATGGTCGCAGGCAGGGCGCCCTCCGGCCCGTTCACCGCGGCACACACAGCGGCCGCCACGTCTGCCAGCCCCATCAGCGCGCCGCCGTGCAGCCCTCCACCCGTCGTGGACAGAGCCGGTGTGTAGTCGAGCCGGGCGCGAACCTCCGGCGCGCTGATGGTGGCAAAGCGCACGCCGATCGTTTCGGCGAACGGCGCAAGGGCGTAGATCTCTTCAGCGGTGACGGTCATTCGGTGCCCCTGTCGAGTAGTGTTAAGTTAACGCCGACAAGTTACATGTGGCGGTCCTGATCCACAACACGGAGACGAGTGACGTGATGACATCCAGCACATCTCGCGGCACCGGCGTCGGCTTCGGCGGCGGCTCGGGTGATCCCGCCCTCGCGGGCGCGGCCGGCTCCTCCGCTCCGCTGGGCCGGTGCTGACGATGGACCCACTCGACTCCGAGCCCTCCGTCCCGGCCGTCGTTGCGCCGCGGCGGCGACGGGCGCGACGCGGGGACGGTGCGCGACTGCGCAACGAACTTGTCGAGGCGGCCGAGCGGCTGCTCGACAAGGCTGGTGAGGACGCAGTCACCATCCGAGCCGTGGCGCAGGCGGTGGGGGTCAGCCTCCCGGCGGTCTACCTGCACTTCGGTAGTCGGCTCGAAGTGCTGCACACCGTGTGCCTGCGGGTTTGGGGCGAGTTGGGCGACTGGATGGACGATGCCGGCGCCGGCTCCCAGGATCCGTTCACCGCGCTCCACCAACGCTCGGTCGCCTACGTGCGGTTCGGGCTGGCTCACCCGGTCCGCTACCGTCTCGTGATGACCGGCCCCGCCACCGCCGCCAGCGAGCAAGTAGCCTCGGCCTGCTTCCGGTTCCTGCGTGGAACCGTCCAGCAGTGCCTGGAGGCAGGCGCGCTCCGCGGCGACGAGACAGCCCTCACCAGAGCCATCGCAGCCGCGTTGCACGGCGCTGTCTCCCTGCTCATCTTCCAGCCGTCCGAGAGCTGGCCCGAAGATGTCGACGGCTTCGCCCGCGACATCGCAACCCTCGCCACACGAGGCGCGGCAGCGATCGAACCCCGGTAGCCGGACGACAACGACGTGACGAGACCCGCGCGGCTGGCCGCGCGACTCGACGGCACGACGGCGATCGAGTTTCTATCGAACCCGGAACGGTTCAGGGAGAGGTGCGCGTCTGGCTGGGCCCGGGGTTGCCGGTTGTGGCGGCCGGGTGGAAGGGGTGTGGTTCAGGCAGGGACGCGAGGTCGGGCTTGGTGCCGATGAGGGTGGCCGACTGGGCGGCGAGTTGCCGGGAGACAGCCACGCGGCGGGCGGCCTCGGCGTTGTGCCGCTGCTGGTCGCTGGTCCGGCTCTGCTGCCAGGCGATGAGGCCCGCGGTGAGGGCGGGGGTGTAAGGAGTCGCGTGCAGCGGGTAGTACACGCGGCCGTCGGTCCACACCGTGGTCACCGTGACGATGCCATTGTCGGTCTTGCCGTACCGGCCCAGCCACCGCCGGACCACGTGCGCGGTCGCCGTGCCGTCCTTGCGGTCCCCGGAATCGTCGATCACCATAACCCCGCCATCGTGCGGAGCCGTCGCCGACTCCTCGCGCAGCAGCTCAAGCCGCCGGTCGTTGACCAGCTCGGCCTCCCAGGGCGGCTCGGACAGGAAAAACTGCAGCCGCTGCACCCCCGGCATCCCCGCACCCGCCACCGGCTCCGCCCCTGCCGTAGAGACCGCGCCCCCGCACCGGCCTATGGGGGGCGGGAGGGGGCTCCTTCGGCGTCAAGCGCGTCCTGGACCGGGTCCGGTTGTCTCAGCCGGGCAGGCCTGCCGAGGTCATGGTGTGTCTTGCATGAGGTCGTGGATGTCGTCATGGACGTCGCTTGGGTCGGGCAGTTCTGACCAGGGGTCGTCCTTGCGGTCCTTGCTCTTGCAGACGGTGGCGGTGGAGGGCTCGTAGGTGTCGTCACCGGCGAAGGTGGCGGTGTAGCAGATCTCGTTGGGCTGCTTGCCGGGCACCTTGCAGGTGGCTTTGCCCCTGTTGTCGGTCGTGTCGGTGCACAGCGCGGTGGAGTCGGTGGTGAACTCGATCTCCTTGCCTGCCAGTGGCCGGCCTTCTGCGGTCAGCTTGGCTTTGAGGGTGACACCCTCGTTGCCGCCGGCGCCCAGGGAGCTTGATCGCCGTGTCAGGCAAGTCAGGCAAGTTGCTCGACGTTGGGTAGCGCGGCGAGCCGCCGACAGGGATCAGGCCGTCGAGGACGTCGACGACGAACTGGGACGCGGGGCATCGCTTCGAACTCGTCTCGTGAGTCGTCGTTCAGCACCGTGTGCGTATCAGGTGACGGATGCTCAGCGATGGTTGGGCCCGCCGGTCAGTCGATGCCTTCGATGATGCGGAAGTCGCGCTCGACGCCGTCGGGGAGGGCCACCAGCGCCTTCTGGTATGCCTCGCTCTCGTATGCCGCGACGGCCTGTTTAAAGCTGTCGAACTCGATCAGAACGACGCGTTGGGTGATTCCGGCCTCGTGGGCGACGACTCGACCGTCACGGGACAGGAGGCGCCCGCCCGCAGCCTGGACAGCCGGACGGGCCAGCTTGTTGTAGGCAGTCAGCCTCTCAGGGTCGGAAATGGCAGGGTAGACACTGACCCAGTAGCCCTTAGCCATGGAAACCTCCTGTGTTCGGCCGGACACGTCCGACTTCGAATTGACACTCAGATCGATCGATCCCGGCGACGGGTAGTGCGGTCAGTTGAATTGTCATATGCGCAGGTTAGGGCTGGATGTGCGGTCGAGGGAAAGACCGGTACGGGATAGACTCAGAACGGATCGTTATCAATCGGCAGGGAGGGCACGTGGCGCCGGATACGGTGAGCCTGCGGTACTTCCTGGTGCTGGCGCAGGAGTTGAACTTCACCCGCGCGGCCGCACGGATCGGTATCGCACAGCCCGCACTCAGCGCCCGGATGCGCCGATTGGAGGCGGAACTCGGTACGGCCCTGCTGGTCCGCAACACGCGTAGCGTCGTATTGACCACGGCCGGTGCGGCTTTGGCGGAGTCCGCGCCGCCCGCGCTGGCGGCGCTGGACCGGGCGTGGGACACCGCCCGGAGCGCGGCGGCCGGTGAACTGGGCGCGCTGCGCATCGGATACAGCCTCAGCACGGGGGCTGAGACGGCACCGGTCCTGGTGGACAGGCTCATTCGCAGCAGCCCGGGACTCGAGGTCGGCGCGGTCCCGATGACGACACCGGAGATCTCCCCCGCGGTCGCCGACGGCCGCATCGATGCCGGGATCACCCGCGGTGAACAGCCGGGCCGTGGCGTGCGCCGGTTCCTGCTGCGGCGTGCGCGCGTCGGGGTCCAGCTGGCGCAGCACCATCCGCTGGCCGAACACCCGGAGATCGAGATCGCCGACGCGGCCGTGTATCCGCTGCGACTCCCGGACCGTGCGGCCAACCCCGTGATCCACGATCAGCTGTCCGCACTGTTCCGAGACACCCGACCACACCCCCGATTCCACACGCCCGCAGTCTCTTTCGACATGTCTCAGCGCGACCTGCGCGACGGGGTCACCCTTGCCCCGGCCGGAGAAGCCGCGGTCACGGCACAACCGGCCGGTCTCACCTGGCGGCCGCTGCGGGGCGCGCCCAGCCTGACGATCCACCTGGTCCTCCCACGCGAGCAGTCGCCGCTACACCGCCGCATCCGTGCCGTCGCCAAAACCCTGGCGCTTGAGCTGCACTGGCTGCCGGACTGACGCGCAAGAGGTCAAGCGAGACGGACGCCTGCGGTGGCGAGGCCGAAGACCTTGCGCCCGGCGGACTTTGCGGTGATGACGACGGCGGTCTTGCTGAATGTCCGACACGACCTCGCTACGCCGGCGATCAGCATCCGATGATGGCCCCGGCTCCGGTCCGAGTCGTACACCGCGGCGACGTCCTCGCCCAGCCCGAGATCTCGGTGGATACCGCGCCTTCGCCGACGCCGAACCGGACAAGCACGGGTAACCGGCGGGAATGCCCGCCGTCAACGGCGTCCATGACGTCGGTCAATCCTTAACGCCAACCACTGTTCCATTGCTCCAAGCGCCGCTGCGTCGCTAATGGGCAGCGGGGAGCCGGCCGCCAGATGGTGGCCAGCGGGTGGGGGCGTCGTGCAGTAGCAACTCGAGCACCGAGTCGACGTAGTCAGCGAGTTGGCCGCCGTCATCGAGCGGCAGCACACCCGGCAGCCTGGTTGCCAGCTCATAGTGGCCGACGTACGCCGCATAGCCGAGCATGGCACGCCTGACTGCAACGGCCAGCGGAAAGCCGATCTCCTCGAAGATCCCGATCGTGAAGTCGATCCGTCGCTGCACCACGCGGCGCACTACGGGCGCGACGAGCTCGTGGGCGGCCGCCGCGAGCAGATTGACCCCAGCGGCGTTCTGCCCGGCGCTCCCGCTCACCTGCGTGAACAGCATCCGCAGCCGGGCTGCCGGATCGGGTTCGGCGGCCAGTGCCGTGATGGTCGCCTCAGTGAACCGCCGCTCCCACAGTTCAAGCGCCGCCACGACGAGTGCATCGCGGTTGGCGAAATGCCAGTAGAAGCTCCCCTTGGTGGTGCCCAGCCGGGCGGCGATCGGCTCGACGGCCAAGGCATTGAGCCCACCCTCGCCGATCGCATCCAGCGCTGCCGGCGCCCAGTCATCCGCAGTAAGTCGCCGTCGCCCTTGCTCCACATCCATACGCTACCGTACGGTCACCGCCATACGCTCCGTATGTCAGGCTCGCGCAAGGAAAGGAGACGTCGTGCAGAACATCCACCGCCGCACCATCGACGCGCCCGCCGCCGACGTCGGTGCCCTTCTGAACCAGCTGGGTACCCCGCAGGACCGGATATGGCCCGTCCCGGCCTGGTCGCCACTGCGCCTCGACGCCGGCCTGGCCGTCGGCTCGCGCGGCGGACACGGAAGGATCCGCTACTCGGTGGCCGAGTACGAGCCCGGACGAAGAGTGCGGTTCACCTTCGCTCCCGGACTTGGCATCAACGGCTATCACGAATTCCTCGTCATCCCCGATGGGCCGATGCGCTGTCAGATCTCGCACACTCTCGCAGGACGCACAGACGGCAGGATGCGTGTGATGTGGCCGTTGGTGATCCGCTGGCTGCACGAAGCCCTCCTGCGCGACGCGTTCGACAACATCCAACGCGCGGCAACGAACCACCTGCCCCACGCGGCCCACTGGTCGACCTGGGTCCGCTTGCTGCGCCTCGTGTTCGCGCCGCGCCACCGGTGAATGCCGACCCACTGAGCACCCACCGGAAACGTGACGGCTACACAGTTACGAACGAGCCGCCCAACCGGAGAACTCGCGACAGTTGAATACGCGGGCTCACCAGTACCGAGGCCGGCCTCGGAGCCGACCCAGGGGCCGACGGGGTGCAGAACGTCCAGCGGCACGGGCCCGGACGCGAAGTCCGGCCCTGCACAGTCGAGTTGGAACGGCTGCACTGCAGTCGGCGGCGGCCAGAAGGGTGCCAGCCGCGGGCCGCGCCGTGGAGGGTGCACGGGTCGTAGTGGAGGCATGGGCGGAACCCTTCACCGCACCCACTCTTCGGGATGCTCCCTGACAGCCCAGCTCTTCTGAGACGCCGAGGACACGGACGCCGTCCGATCCTGGAGGGTAAGGCGAAGGCCCCGGGGGTCAAGACGTCCCGGGGTCTCGCGGTGCACTTCGCCGACCTACCAGCTCAACTAGAGTGCGTTTCAAAAGTGCTGGTCACAGCCATTCGTTGATGGCTGCGACCAGCACGGTCGCCTCGTAGCGGACCGCCAACTTGTCGTACCTTGTGGCCACCGCTCGGTGCCTCTTGAGGCGATTGATCCCGCACTCCACCGCGTGGCGCTCCGTGTAGTCGGCCGGGTCGAACTTCGGCGGCCGGCCCCCGTGGGAACCTCGCTTCTTGCGGTTGGCGATCTGGTCGAGCTTCTCCGGGATTGTGCAGCGAATGCCCCGCTTGCGCAGATAGCCGCGGTTCGCGCGGGAGCCGTACGCCTAATAGGCAGTGTGGATTGGCAGTTGTCAGTCCTGGCAGGGGTCGTGCGAGACGTCTGGGCTGTATGCAGCGCCGGGGAGTGCTTCGACAAGAGGGACGCGTGCACGGCCTCTGCCGCTTCGAGTTCGGTCGCCATACCGTGCCGTGGTTCGAGCCGTTCCCAGGAACACCTCCCGATCAGCCGGAGCCGTGGAGCTCTTCACGAGAGCGAGGACCCTGGACACCGCTGGGGCCACGGACGGCTGATGGGGTGGTGCGCCCATGAGCGCTTCTATTAGGTCGCCGGGTGGTCCTTCCACGGCCCGACACCGCCGGACAGGGCAGGCCCGAAAGGAGCACGCGTTGCACGTGACCTGTGGAATCGACTGGGCTGAGGATCACCACGACGTGGCCGTGGTCGACCAGGACGCCCGACTGCTCGGCAAGCTCAGGATCGGCGACGACGCAGCGGGCTTCCAGGACCTGCTCGGGTTGCTCGCCGAGCACGGTGACAGGCCGGACGATCCGATCCCGATCGCGATCGAGACATCTCGTGGACTCCTCGTGGCCTGTCTGCGGGCCTCTGGCCGCCGGGTGTACGCGATCAACCCGATGGCTGTCGCACGCTACCGCGACCGGCACGTCGTCTCCGGCAAGAAGTCCGACCACCAGGATGCAGTTGTCCTGGCCAACATCTTGCGGACCGACGCTGAGCTGCATCGGCCGCTGCCGGACGACTCTGACCTGGGCACTGAACTCTTCTCTGCGCAGCCGGAATCGAGGATCTGCGCACTGATCTGTTCAGTGCGCAGACACCCGACGGTGCGGCTATTTGGGGCGTTCGTAACCGACACCCCCCGGCGCTGCCAGCCGCCACGGTGCGGTTCGTTGCCGGGCTGCTACGCAGCAGATCTGTAATTGCCGCATTCACGGATGGGCGGCGTCCTGACACAGATACGGTCATCGACGCCGGGCGGGGCCATCAGGCCCCATGTGAACGTGTCCGGGGCACGAGCATCGCCGCGGTTAGAGAAGCGACGGAAAGTAGCAGGGTCAGGTTTCCGCGGACCGTGCCGGCCGCGACCGACACGGCCAGCACCAATGCGTAGGGGCCCGGCACCGCCGCAAAGGCTGCGGTCGTGATACCTCCGAGGGCGATCAGCAGCATGGTGCGGGCCGTTGGGCCGGTAGGGCGGGCGAAGGCGGCGCACAGAGTGCTGTCCGGCGCCGCCGAGGCCGAGTGCCCAGGCTGCCTGCGTGGTGCTGTATCCCCGTTTTAGACACCGTTTCAAGGAGGGCGAGGAGGACCCGTACCCGACGGGAACCCCGCATCCGGGAGACCGAGACTGATCTCGACGGCGGGGTTCCCCGGTCCCCTGTCCCTGGTCCCGGAAGCGCGTCCCGGGTTCCTACTGGACGTCGACGAAGTCGCTGGCAGACGTCGCGGCGTCGGTGGCCGTGGTACCTGCGTAGGAGAAGCGGTAGTACCCGTCGCTCGTCGCCGTGGTGGTGGCCGTCACTGCTCCGCCGGAGCCGCTGGTGACGGTCTTGAGGGTGGTGTACGTGCTGGTGCCCGACTTGCGGAACTGGAGCTTCACCGACGCGTTGCTCAGGCCCGCGTACGCATGGGTCTCCCAGTTGGCGCGGGTGAGCGCGCCCTTGACCGTGATCGTCCGGCCATGGACCACCGGCTCGGGCGAGGCGTTTGCTGTCAGTGTGGTGTTGCGCTTGATGTGCACGGAGCCGGCGTATCCGTCGCTGGTTGAACCGCTCGGGCGGCCGTATGCGATGGCGTACACGTGCCAGGTGCCCGCATAGGCGTTCTTGGTCATGTCGGCCTTCGGGTCCACGGTGAAGTGGACCGTGCACGTCGCCGTCTGGGCACTGGTCGCCACGCAGGAGCCCCATCCCTGCTCGGCGGGCACCAGAACGCCGTCCCTGCCCTGGTCATCGAAGGAGGTGCCGTGCCACAGGGCGACCCAGCCGCCGGTGACGCCGTCCGGGTCGGCCGCGTCCACCGTGGCGGTGAACGACTGCTTGGCGGAGGTACCGAGGACGATGTCCTTGCCGCCGTTGACGACGACCTTCGTGATCGTCGTGTCGTCACTGTCCATCGGTCCCGCGTGCGCCTGCGCGGCGGCGGGAAACACCAGAGCCGAAGCGAGAACCAGGGCGCCGGACAGAGCGGCGGCTGAAGCGCGTATGCGCATATGCATCCCCACGGTGAGAAGAAGGGCCCCCGCGGGGCGTCTCCCGACAAGAGCCCATGGGCGCACGCATCGTACAGACTCTTTCGAGTCACGACGAGATGCGGGAATCCCTCGATCCCTCCCCGGGACTCGCGCCCGCGTTCCCCTCCCCAACACCGCGCCCGCCTCTGCCACCGCCGTTGGCACGCCTACGCCGACACCACCATGATCAGAAAGCTCGGCAGCAGCTATCTACAGCTGCCGTAACCCTGCCGGGCCAGGACCCCGATGACCTCCCCTGGTTGACGGCAACGTCGGCGCCCAGGAGCGGTCAAGTGCACCTTCCTCGTGTCGGCGCTGCTGCTGAGGGGCTTGCCCACACGTGCTCCGGGCTAGCGGCCGTCCCACGAACACTTCTCTTCGCGACAACCGGCCATTCACCAGCGCCCTGCCTGCCACGCAAGCGGCTTGACTCCGCCATTGAGACTCGCTCCGCTCCCCGCGCGCGGCCCGGCCCCCGGCCGGGCCTGCGCTCATGTCTCCGCCCTGCTCCAGCCCGGCCGGCGCCCGTGCCGTGCTGCGACTCCATGGTCTCCTTGATGCAGCGAGCCCCGCCGCTGCGGGGTGCGCGGCGAGGCCTGCAGATGGTGGTCGGCGTCGCGCGACGTCAGCGATCAGAAGTCAGTTCGCGACGCTTTGATGGTCTTGCACTCGACCTTCTTGGCGTCCTTGATCTCGTCCGCGGTCACCAGCGCACCAGCGTTCTTGTCAGTGAACTTCTGGCCCGGGGCGAGGTTCTCGGCGGTTGACATGAAGTCGTCGACCTTCTTGCCGTCGGCCAGGACCTCGCCCTCAACGAAGTACGAGTATCGGCGGTCGCCGTTGTTGGCGTAGTCGACGTGGATGGCCATCTCCTTGATGCCGAAGTCTCCGGTGACCACGTCGCACTTAGTGACCTTGAAGTCCTTCATGACCTTGGACTCCTTGGCGCCGCCGGTCTTGGACTTACCGTCGCCGACGGTGGTGGAGTCGTACGACTTGTCCAGCTCCTTACTGGCCTTGTCGACGGCGGAGAAGAACAGGGCGTTCATGGCGAAGAACATGATGATCGCTACGGCCGACGTGACGAGGCCGGTGATGCCGGCGCCCTTGCCCTTGCGGACCTTGCCCGCCTTGGAGAGGCCGATGGCGCCGAAGATGATGCCAAGGATCGCGAGCGGCCAGACGACAACGTTGAGGACAGGGATGAAGCTGACTACGACGGCGATGATGCCGAGGACGAGTGCGGTGGTGGCCAGGCCGTTGCTGCCGGGCTGCTGGGGCTCGCCGTAGCCGGGCTGCTGGGGCTGGGGCGGGTACTGCTGGCTCATGGTGCTCCTCACGGGTTTCTGCTGTGTTTGCGCGTGGGTGACCGGTGAAGGACCTGTGTGGTTGCCTCGCAGATACCTAAAGTGATTAGTTCGTGATTGAACTTTCCTCATAGGCAAAAGATTTGGTGTGCAGGGCGCGGCTGTGGTCTTTTAGGAGGTCATCGGCGGTGACGGCGGGATCGGGCAGGGGTCTCACCTCGGCGTCCGGCCGCGATGCGTCACGCGGCTCCACCGTCGTCACCCGCAGTGCGGTGTGATGCCTCGCGTTGAGGAAAACGAGTCGTCCTGGTTGCCCGACATGACTTGTGTGGGCGTCGATGCGCGGTGGTGTGGACAGCACGCCGCACTGCCGCCTCCGTAGTCACTGTGGGCGCCACGGCTTGGAAGGTGTTCGGGCTCTTCGAGGGGCATGGTCTGCCTGCGACCGACAAAGGATGGACGACCTCGGCTATCACCTGGGTAAGCCCTTCGCACTCCAGCGGCGTGCCCTGCTGGCCCAGCGGCTTGCGGCCAAGGCGAAGTGGCCGAAGGCCACGGCCAGCAACAGACCGGGACCAGCCGCCTGTCCGCACTCGACACAGCACACCCGATCGGACGATTTCCGCTATGCGGCGCTACTGAACAGATGCCTGCGCAACTGAACCTTTGGTCGCATGGCTGAACTTCCGGTTGCCGCACTACAGTTCGCCTGGCCGTGGTCCCAGCATCATCGGGAAACGGCTGCGACGACCCAAGCGGGGCGAAACATCCAGAGATGCACCTTATGGCGCTGAACAGTTCACTGCGCTGCTGAACTCTTTTGTGCTGTTCAACAAGACCGGGGCGGTGTAGGTGCGGGTGGTCGTCCATAGGTGGCGCCGTGGGAGGCATTGTAGGAGCGCTGGCCGTCCGACGCTGTCGTGCGGCCGAGATCCAGTGCCGTGTACCCCGCCTCCGTCAGGTCGTCGCACAGGCAGTGCAGCAGCGCATGCCCCGGTGACAGGTCGCGGTGGGCGGGGTCCATGGCAGTGATCAGGGAGTAGGCACGGGTGGCGGTGGCCAGGCACAGCTGGGCGGCCAGGGGCTGGGCGTCCAGGGTGAGCGTGGCGATGAAGGCGATGTCGGCGCACTCCTCGAGGACGTCCCGCCAGGGCAGGTTGAGGTCCGGTGCGTGAGGGGTGGGGATCCGCAGGGCGTTGCGTCGCTGGTGCAGGTCATCCAGTGCGTCGAAGGCGGCCAGGAGTTCGGTGCGGGTGCTGGTGCGGCGATATCCGACTCGGTCGCCCAGGGCCTGCGCGGTCCGGCGGCGGCGACTGTGCTCCCGTCGCGTTGACCGCGACAGCGCCGCGAGGTCCACGGGCAGGGGGACGGTGGCGTAGAGAGTTTGGGAATTGGGATCGCCCCACCAGCCGTGCGCCTGCCGGGCCAGGATGGAGTGGTCCGGCAGATCGGCGATCACCACGTCGTCTCCGAGGCCGGGCAGCCGGTGGATGAGTACGCTCACCGCCTCCTCGCTCTCGCCCACCGGCCGGATTTGCTCGGAGGCGGGGTAGGACAGCGGGGTGATCCGGGTGCGGCCGTCGCGGGCGAGCTCCCGGGCCAGGGCGAGGGCGGCGACGGGCTGGTCTTTCTCCAGGACCGCCAGGACGAGCGGCTCGCAGGAGGCGGGCAGGTGCCGGGCCCACGCCAGCAGCCAGGCCGGATCCTGGTAGGCGGTGGCCGCTGTGTCCCGCCCGGCCAGGGCAGGCCAGATCCGCGCTAGGAAGTCCATGGCTGACTCCCCGCTGTGCTCACGTGCGTGAAGACTGCCGGCCGTCAGGCCGCCCGAGTTTTCTGGCCTCATGTACGCCAGGACAGCGCATCGGGGAGGCGTCGGGTGTCTGTGGTCCTGGCTGTCCCTCGCGGCGGGAGCTGGGGCTATGCCAACGCCCGCGGCGTTCCGCGCTGCGGGCGTGCCTCTGGTTGTGGGTTCGCGACGGAATCCCTCAGCCGGCCCGTGGCCGCTCGCTCTCGCGGAGGGCGTCGTCCAGGACCTTCCGCCGCGAGGTGACGTTCGGCTTGCGGCGCAGCAGTGCTCTGCGCTCGCGTTCGGTCATGCCGCCCCAGACGCCGAACACGAGTCCGTTGTCGAGGGCTTCGGCCAAGCACTCGATGCGCACCTGGCACCCTGTGCAGACCGCCTTGGCCCGATTCTGGTGCGGACCGTCCACGAAGAGCTCATCCGGGTTGAAACTTCGGCAGGCGGCGTCCTCACTCCAGTGGTCCCGAGTACTCGGCATGGCTTCCCTCCCTCGTTGCAACCAACGACAGTTCCACCTTATTGCGCTGGTCAGGACGGGGGTCCCGGCCGTGGGGCGCGAGCAATTGTCAAATCCTGTGGATCTGGTCCGCGCGGCCGGACGTCAGTTGGTTCAGAACCGAGTCCCGTCTCACAGGGTGGTGTTCGCCTGCCGCATGGCGGATGAGCTGCTAACTTCCGCGTCATGGCGAACCAGAGCGACGGCACAGATCTCCGAAGCCGGGTGGCCGATGCCGACAGCGGTGTCCTGTTGTTCGGCATCACGCCGCCCCGCCTGAGCAACACTCCCGAGCGGATCCGGGAGATCACCGCAGCCACCCTGGCACGGTTGGAGTCCCTCGATGTCGACGGTCTGGCTCTGTACGACATCGACGATGAGAGCGACCGTAATCCGGCGCAGCGACCGTTTCCGTACCTGCCGACCATCGACCCTGTCGTGTACCACGCGGACTATCTCGGCAAGTGGAACCGCCCGGTGGTCGTCTACCGGTGCGTCGGCAAGTACTCCCAGACGGAGCTGCGGACCTGGCTGCGGACGGCCGACGCCGACCGGCTGCTCGGCGTCTTCGTCGGCGCGTCCTCGAAGGGGAAGGCGGTGCGGACCGGCCTGTCCGAGGCGCAGGACCTGCGCCGCGATGTCCGCCCAGACCTGCTGCTCGGCGGCGTGGCCATCACCGAACGCCCCGAGGAGCATCTGCGGCTCGTCGCCAAGCAGGTGGCCGGATGCGCGTACTTCATCTCGCAGGTCATCTACAGCGCCGACGCGGCGAAAAGCATGGTCTCCGACTACTACTACGCCTGCCGCGAGCGGGACCTCGAACCGAGGCCCGTCCTGTTCACGCTCTCGGTGTGCGGTTCGGTGAAGACGCTGGCGTTCCTCCAATGGCTCGGCGTCGAGGTCCCGCGCTGGCTGGAGAACTCCCTGCGCCATGCGGACGACACCCTGGCCGAGTCATACCAGCACTGCCTGGCGAACGCCCGGGACCTGATCGCCTTCTGCCGCAAGCTCGGCATGCCGCTCGGCTTCCTCGTGGAGAGCGTGTCCATCCGCAAGGTCGAGATCGACGCCTCGGTCGCCCTGGCCCACGAGCTCAGCAGGCTGCTCGGACGAGGTACACCCTCGGTGTGAAGCCAGGCACGAACGCGCGGCTGTCGAATCCCGCGATCAGGACGCGGCTCAGGCCGCGCTGGCGTCCTCCCGTTCGACGAGGACGCCACGCTTGAAGCGGGCTCCGACTCGCACGAGGGCGACCAGGTGCGGCGCATTGTCCGCGCGCCAGCGTTCCTGGGCGGACTCGATCAGCTTGAACGTCATCGCCAGAGCGGCCGACCGCGACCCGGCGCCACGGGTGACCTTGGTGCGCAGCCGCACAGTGGAGAAGGTCGACTCGATCGGGTTCGTGGTACGCAGACACCTCACGTTGCTAGGCCGTCAAGCGGGTCGGCCGTGAGGGCCGGGGTCTTCGAACAGTTCTGACCGGGCTTGAGAGAATCCCGGCATGGCGATGGCACGGCACTGGTACTCCTCTTCGCCCGTCGTGGACGGGCACCCGCTCCTGGATGAGCCGGGCTTCTGGCCTGCCTACTTGGCGGACATGGCCGAGGGGTTCGCGCCGGAGGTCTTCGGATCGGACGCGGGCGACGCGGAGGCCATGCTGGACACGCTCCATGAACCGTCGGCATGGCCCATGTTCACAGTGCCGCTGGCCGGCGGCTTCACGATCGTCGTGCACTTCAACAGCGGCGAGGAGTTCACGACTACGGACTACTTCCTCACGCATCCCGACTGGAGCCAAAATCTCGTCCTGGCCAGCGACGATCAGGACCGCATCGGCCCCGGGCTGTGCTGGCCCGAGCTCGCCGCTCTGCTGGAGGCACCACCGGGTGCGGCAGGCGTCACCGACCCTCACGCCCGTCTCCTCCTTCTTCTGCCGGTCCTCGGCGACGCGGCGGTTCCGGAGGAGGCCGTTTCGGCAGTGGTCGAGGCTCTGGTCGAACAGGGTGCGCCCGAGGCGAGCGAGGCGTTGGCCAGACAGCTGCTTCAGGGGCATCCCATGTGGGGCGCCGAGGAGTGGTGGTTCGACGATGACGAGCAAAGCTGGCTCTGCGAGGGCGATCACAGCCCGCGCAAGACCCCTCTGGGCGACCATCTGCCGCCACGACAGCGAGCCGCTCTCGAAGCCTGTCTCACTCCCCGCTGACCGATTCAAGCCGCGGTGACAACGGCCTCGGTGGGAGAGGCCCCGAAGGCGAGCGACTCGTCGCAGGTCGTGCCCTGCTTCAGGCAGTGGTAAAGCTGGCCGATCATGCGGTTGAAGAGGTTGCGCTGGGCGGCTGCGTGCCAGTCGCCTTGTTCGCGCCGGCGCCGGTAGTGGGCGTTGGCCCCGGTGGATGCCCGTAGGGAGGCGAAGGCCCAGAGGTAGCCGGCGTGGTTGAGCCGGTCATTCTTCACCCAGCGTCTGGTGATGGCGGACTTCTTGCCCGAGGCGCGGGTGATGGGTGAGGAGCCGGCGTAGGCCTTCAGGCCGCGGTCGTCGGCGAAGCGGGTGCGGTCGTCGCCGATCTCGGCCAGGACGCGGGCGGCGAGCTGGATGCCGAGGCCGGGGAAGCTCAGCAGGATCTCGGCGTCCGGGTGCTGGGGGAAGGCCTCTTCGACCGCTTCGGCGAGTTGGTCGGCGGCGGTGCAGGCGGCGTCCAGTTGGATGAGGAGGGCGAGCATCTGCTTGCCGAGTGCGTCCTCGATCAGCGGAGGTTGGTGGGCCCACTCGTCCCGGAAGACTTCGCGAAGGCGATCGGCCTCTGCTTCGATGCCGCGCTGGCGGCCGGCTCGCTTCAGCGCGGCCTGGATCTGGGTGCGGGTCAGCCATGCGGCCCGGGACGGGGTCGGCGCGGTCTTGAGGAGTTCTCGGGCCTCGGGCCGGCACAGGCCGTTGGTCCAGGCGGCGAAGGCGGCCAGGGCAGCGGGGTAGTACTCGCGCAGCAGGGACCGGAGCTGGTTGGCGAGCTGCTGCCTGTTCCAGAGAGAGTCCTGCTGGGCCCCGGCGAGGACGGCGATCGCACGGCCGAGGTCGGAGTCTTCGGGCAGAGGCCGGTGGGCATGCATGTCGGTGCGGAGGATATTGGCGAGGACCAGGGCGTCGCCGGGGTCGGATTTCTTGCGCGAGACGCTGTGCCGGTCTCGGTAGCGGGCGGCGGCCATCGGGTTGATCGCGAACACCTTGCGCCTGCCGCTCCGCAGGACGGCCACCAGCAGGCCGCGGGAGGTCTCGATCGCTACCGGGATCGGGTTCTCCTCGCTGTCGCCGTACTCGGCGAGCAGTTCCAGCAGGATCTTGTAGCCGGCCGCGTCGTCGGTGATGTGCCGTTTGGCCAGCAGCTGGCCAGTGTCGTCGACCAGGGCGACGTCGTGGGTTCGTTCCGCCCAGTCGATTCCGCAGTAGATCAAGATTCCCCTCCCCAGATTTCGGCGTTTGCACTGGTCACGAGCGCATGCGGGCCACGCAGCGACCTAATCCCAGGCCTCGACCGCAGCGCGGTCGGGCCGCCACCTCACTAGCCGTTCGTGACACCAGCGCACCCCACGGGCCTCGGTTTATGCGGGAGCTCGTACGGCTCGGGCGTATCGAGAGGTCACCGTGAGATGGGCTCGCACCACCAACGCAAACGAATGATCAGGTCGAGAGGTGTTGACGCGCGACGGCCCTGGACGCCGCCGCTCTCTTAATAGGCATCGATGCCGGGTGAGTTTTGGGCATCCGTCCAGCGCCGACGGGCGCCAACACCGCTCGTGGTGGCGGTCACAGAGACGCCGAACGCCACCGCTCTGCCTGGAGACGTCGAGGTCTGGGCGTTAGAAGGCATCCGCCCGGCGCCGCATGACCGCCACCACTCGCACCAGACCGTGCACCGATCTACGTTGAGGCCTCCACACGGCCCGGCTGCACCTGGATGTCACGGTCTGGTACTCGAACGCTCCGAGAAGCCCCTGCGTCTGCGGATCGCTCATAACTACGGATTAGGTGGATTCAGTGCTCGGCCGGGTAGTCGTAGAACGCCAGCAGCACGTCCTCGTCGTCGACGACCTTCGCCACGGACTTGGGGAACTTCGCGCCATAATAAACAAAGACGGTTTCATCGCGTACAATTGGGACGTTGTACTTCGACAGTTTCATCGATTTTCTCCACAGTAGGCTAGCAACGCTTCCATTTTGACTCAGGGCGGGCGCGCGAATCAGCCGCAGAGTAGGGAATTCTGATTCTGGGTGGGTCGACCCGTCGCCAATCTGAGCACGGGTCGGCCAACCGTGCAGATGTTTCCGCCGACACGTTTGTCAGGTAGGCATCTCGTCCATGAAGTTGTCGAGCTCGCATGACTGGTAGCCCTGATAGCCCTGGCATGTCGCTGGCTCCACGGCAACGTCAGCTGCCTGGAGTTCCTCCATCAGGTGCTTCACCGCGTTACGTGCACGGTCTGGGAGGCCTTGGGGGACAGTGATTCTCACCAGCAGCTTTTCATTTTCCTTTTCAGCTGTCATCCAAGACACCTTCCTTGGTTCGCTGGGCAGGCGCTCTGTTTAACGTCCGCTATTTCAACGTATGTGGATCTTTGGCTTGCCTCAAACAGCAATACGCCGTTCGGTCGATTTGCTACGAGCGAACGAGTGGTCATATATATCCCTGCTCATCCGAGGGGTCGGGCTACCCACGCGGTCGGCGTAGCGACTTTGGCCGGGAGTTTCAATGACCGAGTCAAGCCACTCCCGCCGGCTTGTCCCCTCGATGCGAACTACGGGCAGGTAGGTCGCTGAGGTCTCCTGAGCTGGTCACGAGGGTGCGCTGTGCCCGTTGCAGCTCGCACCTCGGGCATGTCTTCGAGGGGGAGGGGTACGGCACGCCGACGGACCAGCGGTACTGCATGAACAGTATCTCGCTGCGGCTGGCGTCGGACGAGGACTGAGCAAGCTTCCTCGGAGGGTCAGCATTCCACCCCGGCAAGAGCCAAGTGGCGCGCTAGATCCGTGCGGGAGCGGATATCGAGTTTTCGGTAGATCCGAGTCAGGTGGGCCTCGACCGTCTTGCGCGACAAGAAGAGAGCGGTTGCCGCCTCCATGTTGCTGAGGCCCTTGCCTATCGCGCGCGCCACCTGGAGTTCCTGCGCTGTCAGGAGTTCCACGTGCGCTGACCCTGGTGCTCCTTGCCCTGTGGCGGCCAGCTCTGCACAGGCTCTCGCCTGCCATGAGGAGGCGCCGAGGACGCCGAAGGCCCGCCGAGCGGACATGAGCGGCTCTCGGGCGGCCGCGGGGCGACGCAGCCGGCGCAGCGCCGCTCCGGCCACCAGCCGGGTCCGCGCCAGTTCGAAGGGCATGTCACGGCGTGCGTGGTGCTGCTCCGCGACAGCCAGCCATTCCTCGGCTCCGTCGGCGGACTCGGCGAGCATGGCGCGGCACCGCGCATGGGCTGCTGCGGGCCAGGCCAGCTCTGTTGCCGCCGCGCTCTCATCGAGCCAGGCGGTCAGTTCCGTTGCTCGCTGCCTGTTTCCTGCGCGGACCTGTGCCTCCGCGAGGTCCGGGACGAATGGCAGAAGGCCGGGGTTGGTCAGGCCCATCTCTTCGGCCAGTGTGAACGCCCGTTCCAGCCGGGCTTGACAGGAACGGAGGTCCCCCACGGCCAGCGCTGCCGATCCGAGGGCCGCCTCTGCGAAGACGTCGAGGCCTCGGACATCGCGACCACAGCGCTGCTCGTACTGCGCGATGCGCTCCTCGGAAGCCGTCCGGTCTCCGCGCAGTCCGTCCAGACGGGCCAGCAGGGTCAGCACATAGCCGGTCGTGGCCGCATGCCCCAGTTTCCTTGACCAGCGCAGCGCTTCGTTGCCGTCGGCGCGGGCCGCGGTCCAGTTTCGCCACGACTCCATGGCGCAGCGGTTCACCAGAGCGGGCGCCAGCAGGGACGGGACGTCGTCGCGCCTGGCGCAGTCGATCACGGTGTCGAGCACCTCACGGGCCGCGTCGTCCTCGTCCACCCAGGACAGCCCCATCCCGATCTGCGTCGCCCAGAACCCTGCTTCCAAAGTCCATCTCTCGCGCACCTGAACCGTACGCTGCGCGGGCAACAGAAGGGCGCGGGCCTCGGGAACCTGCCCCGTCAGCGCCCGGGTCATTCCGTTGACCGCGGCGGCGAGGAGCTGTAGCTCTGCAGCCGGCTCGGCCAGGTCGGCGCAGCGCGCGGCGGCAGCGGTCGCCGACGTGATCCGCCCGTCCATCAACGCCGGCACGGCGGCTGCTCCGTAGAGTGCGCAGGCCCGCGCCCGATCAACGGATTCGACTGCTCGTGCCGCAGTGGTCAGCAGCTGGTGCGCACGGCCCGGCATCCCCAGCCATCCGCATGCCTGTCCCCGGAGAAGCTCGATGTCGGCGGTGAGCCGGGGGTCGGCGCTCCAACGCAGCGCCTGGTCGCACCAATGGGCTGCGTCGCTGGTGTCACCACTGTGGAAGGCGTCCGTGGCCGCGCGCAGCAACCGCACTGCCTTGTCTGGCTCGTCCGGCGACAGTTCCGCGGCTCGATGCCACGCCCGGGCCGCCATCCCGAGGGCGCCGCGCTGTTCCTCCCGGCAGGCCGTGGCGGCGAGGGCTACGGCCAGGGAAGCGTCCGGTCCAGCCGTGGCTGCTGCCAGGTACCAGGTGTGCAACTCGCCCGAGGAGGTCTTGGCCCAGGCCTGGTACGCGCGCAGACGCTCGGAGGTTGGGCAGCGCCCCAGGAGCAGCGGTCGCAGCACCGGGTGCCCAAGCTCATAGGTCCCTGCCACAGCCCGTACCAGACCCACTTCCTCTGCGGCATCGAGCGCGCCCAGGAACAGCCCGGCCATGTCCAGCACACGTTCCAGCGCCGCGACGTCGGCTGAAACGCTGGTTGCCAGATACAGCAGGGCTTCCCGAGTCTCACCGGGAACGCTGTTCATGAGCCGCTGCCAGGCCCGCTCCACCCGTGCCCCTGGTATTTGCCAGGCCTCGTCCCACGGCGGGGTGCCCGACTCGAGGACCCGGCTCAGCACTGCCGCGTACTCCACCAGAACGAGGGGGTTCCCCCTGCTCAGAGCGACGATGCGGTCTGCCGGGAAAGCGAATGGATCCAGTTCGCGGCTGCTCAGCACTTCCCTGCTCGCATCCTCATCCAGCGCCTCCAGCGCCAGGTGCGGTACGCCCTCCCAGCCGTCCTGGCGCCCCGGTCCGGTTCCCGTCGCCATCACCAGCACGACCCGTTCGGCAGCCACTCGGCGCGCCACGAACTGCAGGACGCGGCGCGAGGCAGGATCCACCCAATGCAGGTCGTCGACCAGGACCACGACCGGCTCGACCTTCCCGGCGGTGGACAGCACACACAGCGCACCCGCACACGCGGCGTACGGATCGGGGTCATCGGCGTCCGACAGGGCGAAGCACCCTTCGAGCGCCCTGAGCTGTCGTGGCGGCAGCTGTGCGAAGTGCGGGCGGAGCGGCAGCAGAAGGTCGGCGAGCACCGCGTAGGGAAGCAGAGTTTCCGACTCGGCGCCGCGGGATCGGAGCACGCGGATGCCGTCGCGTCGTGTGGCGTAGTCAAGCATCGTGCTCTTCCCGATGCCCGGTTCCCCGTACAGCAGCAGGGCCGCACCGCCATCCATTGCGGATTCGAGCAATCCGTCAAGGAGCCGGCACTCCCGCTGCCGTCCGGTTGGCACGTTCTGACAGGTCCCGGCTCCGGCCGGGGGCGCATCTGCGTCCCTCTGTGGCACCGGATGGCTCATAGCTCCCCCCGACTTCGCGTCCCGGCGCCCACGAGCACCGCCCCATGACCAGAGTGCCCGTACCAGCGCGTGCGCGCCGCCGGTGTAGGGACTTCCCGTGTAGCGCTGCTGCACGGAAAGGAGTTGGGTGTGCCGCGAACGGCGTACAGGAGGTGACGCCTTGACGGCAGCCGACGAACCGCGCCGGGGCAGAGAAGCACGCAACGTGTGCCACTGCCCTTCGGGAGAAGGGAACCAGCCATGGCCGAGGCCGTGCATGAGGGGGCGCCCGAAGCCGCCCGGCACGACGATGCTCTCGCGCTTCCCGCGGTCTGTCTGCCGCGGGGCGGCGGTGCGATCCGCGGCATCGACGAGACCTTCACCACGATGCCCGCCACCGGCACCGGCGCGCTGACGATCCCGCTCGCCCTCAGTCCCGGCCGGCCCGGAGCCACCCCGCAGCTGGCTCTCACCTACAGCTCCGGTACGGGCAACGGACGGTGGGGCATCGGATGGGACCTCTCCCTCGCCTCCGTCACCCGACGGACCGATCGGGGGCTGCCCCGGTACCGGGACGTCGCCCCGGACTCCGACGATCACCTCTTCCTCGGGCAGGAACTCGTCCCCGAACTGCGGGCGACCGGCGGCGTCTGGCGGCACCCGGCGACCGACCGCGACGGCTGGCGCATCGAGCGCTACCGCCCCCGCGTCGAGGCGGCGTTCACCCGTATCGAGCGCTGGACCGAGATCGCGACCGGGGTCGCCCACTGGCGCACCGTCAGCCGCGACAACGTCACCACGCTCTACGGCACGAGCAGCGAGAACCGGATCGCCGACCCCGACGACGCCCGCCGAGTCTTCACCTGGCTGGCCTGCGAGAGCCACGACGACAAGGGCAACGCCGTCCTGTACCGGTACACCGCCGAGGACGCGGCCGACGTGGACCTGCGCCAGACCCACGAGTACGGGTCGCGCCCGCGCGCGACCCAACGGCACATCAAGCGAATCCTGTACGGCAACCGGGCACCGTACGTACCGGGGGAGCGGCTGACCGACCGTGCGGACTGGATGTTCGAGGCGGTCTTCGACTACGGAGAGCACCTCGGCGAAGCACCGTCACCGCAGCCGGCGCACGGACGGACCTGGGCCTGCCGCCGGGATCCGTTCTCGACGTACCGTGCCGGGTTCGAGATACGCAGCTACCGCCTCTGCCAACGGGTCCTGATGTTCCACCACTTCCCCCAGGCCGCCGGTGTCGGTCGCGACTGCCTGGTCCGCTCCATGGACTTCACCTACCGTGGGGACCCGGTCCGGGGCGAGCCGCGCGGGTCACTCCTCGCCTCGGTCACCGTTCACGGCTACACCAGGCATTCCGGCGGCTACCAGAAGAAGTCCCTGCCGCCGCTCGACCTCACCTACAGTACGGCCGAGGTGAGCGACGAACTGCGCACCCTGGATCCCCGCAGCGCTGCCCAGCTGCCGGCCGGTGCGACGCAGTGGGCCGACCTCCAGGGCGAGGGGCTGGCCGGCGCGCTGGTCGAGGTGCCGGACGGCTGGCTGTACAAGGCCAACCTCGGTCCGCTGAGCGCCGACGGCGCCGCCCGCCTGGGACCGGCGATGCCGGTGGCTACGCGTCCGACGACCGGCCGCCACGGGCGACTTGCCGACCTCGCGGGCGACGGGCGCCCCCAACTCATGGACTTCACGCGCCCCGTCGCCGGGTTCCACACCCGCACCCAGCCGGGCGGCTGGTCGCCCTTCACCCCCTTCCGCTCGTTGCCGGACATCGACTGGGCCGACCCGAACCTGCGGCTGCTCGACATCACCGGAGACGGCCGGCCCGACGCCCTGCTGACCGATGACGAGGCGCTGACGTACTACCCGTCACTGGGCGAGGAGGGCTTCGGACCGCCGCTGCGCATCCCGTGGGAGCGCGACGAACGGGCGGGCCCGCGGCTGCTGTTCGACGACGGCACGCAGACCGTCTTCACGGCCGACATGTGCGGCGACGGCCTCGCGGCTCTGGTGCGCATCCGAAACGGCGAGATCTGCTACTGGCCGTGTGTCGGAGGCCGGTTCGGCGCGAAGGTCACCATGGACGACGCTCCGTGGTTCGACACGGCCGAGCGGTTCGACCCCCGGCGCATCCGGCTCCTCGACACCGACGGCAACGGCTGCGCCGACATCTGCTACCTGGGCCCCGACTCGGTCCGCCTCTGGCTCAACCAGTGCGGCAACCGCTGGGACCCGCCGCGCAGCCTCACCGCACTGCCCCGTGGTACAGGCTCCGCCGACGTCACCGTCACCGACCTGCTCGGCAACGGCACCGCCTGCCTCGTCCTGACCCCGACCGGCCCGGACGGCGGCCGCGCCGAGGTGCGCTACCTCGACCTCATGGGCGGGACGAAACCCCATCTGCTGACGGAGATTCGCAACAACCTCGGCGCGGAGACCCTCATCACCTACGCCCCGTCGACGAGGTATTACCTCGCGGACCGGGCCGCGGGCACCCCCTGGGTCACCCGGCTGCCGTTCCCCGTCCACGTCGTCGCCTCGGTCCGCACCCGCGACCGGATCGCCGACAGCCTCTTCACCACGCGCTACTCGTACCACCACGGGCACTACGAGGACCGCGAGTTCCGCGGCTTCGGCCGCGTGGACCAGCTGGACACCGAGGAGTACGACGTCCTGCGCGGCAGCGGCCCGCCGCCCGCCAACGTCGACGCCGCCTCGCACGTCCCGCCCGTCCTGACCCGCACCTGGTACCACACCGGCGCCTTGACCTGGGGTGGCCGCATCTCCCGCCAGTACGAGAGCGAGTACCACCGCGAACCGGGCCTGCCCGCCGGGGACCTGCTGCTGCCGGACACCGTGCTGCCGCGGCCGGCCATGTCACCGGCCGACGAGCGCGAGGCCCGACGCGCGCTGAAGGGGTCGGTGCTCCGCCAGGAGATCTACGCTCTCGACTCCGCCGGCGGTGTGCCGTACCCCGGAACCGGTGTGCCGTACACGGTCTCCGAGCGCAACCACACCATCGAGCAGTGGCAGCCGGTGGCCGCGGGCAACCGGCACGCCGTGACCTCGGTGCACGCGCGCGAGACGGTCGACTTCCACTACGAGCGCACCACGGACCCCAGGGTCAGTCACACTCTGACGCTGAAGACGGACGCCTACGGCAACGTGCTTGCCGCCGCCGCGATCGCCTACGGCCGGCGCGGCGACGACCCGGACCTGCCGGCCGAGGACCAGGCACGGCAGCGGCACACCCACGTCACCTGCACGGAGACCGACCACACCCGGCCGGTCGAGGAGGCGGACGCCTACCGTGCCCCGATGCCGTGCGACGCCCGCACCTACGAGCTGTACGGCCTGAGCTCGCCCGCTCCGCGCCACCGGCTGCTGTCGTTCGCCGCCGTCGAGGCCGCGTGTGCCGCCGCCGCGGCCGCGCCCGAAGTGCCGTACGAGGACGACCTGGGCACCGGTGTGCCCGCCGGAGCGGTGCGACGGCGGCGGATCGAGCACGTCCGGACCCTGTTTCGGCGCGAGGACCTGGACGACGGCCAAGGGGCGCTCCCGCTCGGCCGGACGGGGCCGCGCGCGCTGCCGCACACCACCTTGAAGCTGGCCCTCACCCCCGGCCTCCTCACCCGGGCGTACCAGCGCGACGGCCAGGACCTGCTGCCGGCCCCGGACCGCGCCGCGATGCTCGGTACCGAGGGTGGTTACCGGGACGAGGCGGGCGGCTGGTGGCTGCCGTCGGGCCGGGTCTTCTACTCGGAGGACCCTCTGGACACACCCGCCGTCGAACTGGCGGCCGCACAGGGCGGGTTCTTCCTGCCGACCCGCTTCCGCGACCCGTTCGGACACGACAGCCTCGTGGCGTACGACGACGAGGCACTGCTGGTCCGCCGGACCCGGGACCCGGTGGGGAACGTCGTCACGGCCGACAACGACTACCGGGTCCTCAAGCCCCGCCTGGTCACCGACGCCAACGGCAACCGCACCGAGGCCGTCTTCGACAGCCTGGGCCTCGTGGCCGCAACCGCGGTCATGAGCGAGGCGACCGAGTCGCTCGGTGACTCGACGGCCGGGCTCACCGCGGACCCGACCGACGGCCAGGTCGCGGACTACCTGCGCGACCCGCTCGCCGACCCGCACACGCTGCTCGCCGGGGCCACCACCCGCCTGGTGTACGACCTGTTCGCCTACCACCGCACCCGCGCATCAGCCCGCCCCGCCCCGCCGGTAGTGGCGACCCTGAGCCGCGAGACCCACGCGTCCGCACTGGGCGCCGGAGAGAAGACCGCCGTCCAGCACCGGCTGATCTACGGCGACGGCTTCGGCCGCGAGATCCAGACCAAGGTATGCGCGGAGCCCGACGCGGCGGGGGCACCGCAGTGGGTGGGCTCCGGCTGGACCGTCTTCAACAACAAGGGCAATCCGGTACGCCGCTTCGAACCCTTCTTCAGCCCGCGGCCCGGCTTCGAGTACGAGAAGACCGTCGGTGTCAGCGCGATCCTGCTCTACGACCCGTTGCAGCGCGTCGTCGCCACCGTGCACCCGGACCACACCTACGACAAGGTCGTCTTCGACGCCTGGCAGCAGACGACGTGGGACGTCAACGACACCGTGCTGCGCGCGGACCCCGTCTCCGACCCCGACGTGGGCGCACTGATCGCCCGGCTGCCGCGAGACGACGTACTGCCGACCTGGTACACGAGCCGCGCGGACGGCAGTCTCGGTCCCCGTGAGCAGGCCGCGGCCGTGAAGGCGTCGGCCCACGACGGCACCCCCTCCCGCACGGACCTCGACGCGCTCGGCCGGGTCTTCCGCACCGTGACCCTCTCCGCGAAGAACACCGTGCACATCGCGCGGCAGCGCCTCGGCATCGAGGGGAACGTGCGCGAAGTGCGGGACGCGCGGGGTCGGTTGGTCATGCTCTACGACTACGACCTGCTGGGCCGCCGGATCCGTACGGCGAGCATGGAGGCGGGGACGCGGTGGATGCTGCCGGACGCGACGGATCGGCAACTGTACGGCTGGGACAGCCGGGGCCACCGGATGCGTACGGTCCACGACGCGGCACGGCGGCCGGTGGAGGTGTGGCTGCGGGACGCGTCCGGGGCGGACGTGCTCACTGACCGGACGGTCTACGGAGAAGGGCAGGGCGCGGGGGCGAACCTGCGGGGCAAGCCGTACCGGATCCATGATCAGGCAGGGGTCACGACCTTCACCGACTACGACTTCAAGGGCAACCTCGTGGCGTCCCGCCGCGCCCTGGCCACGGCCTACCGCACCCTCCCGGACTGGTCGGCGAATCCGCCCCTGGAACCGGAGTTCGCCCCGGCGACCACGGCGTATGACGCGCTGAACCGCCCCGTCGCCGTGACGACGCCGGACGGCAGCACGACCGTGCCCGGCTACAACGAGGCGGGTCTGCTGGAGACCGTGTCCGTGTCGGTGCGCGGTGCGGCACCTGGGACCCTGGTGACGGACGTCGACTACAACGCCAGGGGGCAGCGCACCCGGGTCGAGTACGGCAACGGGGCGGCCACGGAGTACAGGTACGACGAGCGGACCTTCCGCCTGCGGCGACTGCACACGCTGCGCGGCGGCACGGCTTATCAGGACCTGTTGTACACCTACGACCCAGCCGGGAACATCACCGCTGTCCGGGACGACGCGCAGCAGACGGAGTTCTTCCGCAACGTCCGCGTGGAGCCGGAGGCAGGGTTCACGTACGACGCGCTCTACCGCCTGACGGAGGCCACCGGCCGCGAGGACCTGAGCCTCCTCACGGCCGGCGCGGTCGCCCCGCTGACGGACCACCCCGGCGACCGCAACCTGCTGGGCCGCTACACCGAGTCCTACGTCTACGACCTCGCGGGCAACCTCGACCGGCTCACCCATGTCGGCAGCGACCCGGCCCACCCCGGATGGGTCCGGCTCTTCGGTCACGAGGAGCCGAGCGCCCTCGACGCGGCGGAGCACAGCAACCGCCTGTCCTGGACCCGCTTCGAGAGCTCGACGGCGAAGGAGCCGTACACGTACGACGCCCACGGCAACACCACGACCATGCCGCACCTGCCGGTGATGACCTGGGACCACCGCGACCAACTCCATTCCACGGCCTCGACGGTGACCGCGCCGGACGCGACCCCCACCACCACGTACTACGTGTACGACAGCGCGGGCACCCGCGTCCGCAAGGTGACCGAGTCACCGTCCGGAAAACGCCTGCACGAACGCGTCTACCTGGGCGGCGTCGAGTTCTACCGCGCCTACGACCCCAACGGTACGACGGTGACGCTGGAACGCCAGACCCTTCACGTCATGGCCGACACCCACCGCCTGGCGTTGATCGAAAGCCGCACCACAGGCAACGACGGCTCCCCGGCGAAGCTGGTCCGCTACCAGTTCGGCGACCATCTCGACTCCGCCACACTGGAGTTGAGCGACACCGGCCGGGTCATCTCCTACGAGGAGTACCACCCGTACGGCACGACCGCCTACCGAGCGAGTGGCAGCCGAACCGATCCCCCGAAGCGGTACGGCTTCACGGGCAAGGAACGGGACGAGGAGAGCCGACTGGGGTATCACGGGGCTCGGTATTACGCGGCTTGGCTGGGGAGATGGACCAGTGCCGATCCGTCAGGTATCACCGACGGCCTCAATGCGTACGCGTATGTGCGAGGGAACCCGGTACGGAACGTGGACCGAGACGGCGAGCGTTGTATAGAGGCGGAAGGCGTGGTCTGTCTCACTTACCGGATGGATGACACGCTGGGCAAAGGGCCCTCGCACCTTATTCAGGTGCCGGGTATTGAAAGCATGGGCTGGCCCAAGAATTTCCAAGGGAGCCGCGCGTACGTGGGGACGTTGGTCGACGTCCAGTACCCGAAATCAAGAACGGAATTCGAGGTCGTCCCCCCGCCCGAGTCGACCGCGCCTCGCCCTGACGTTCCCGAGAAGAAGGCCCCGGCTCGGCCGATGGTCACCGTCAGTGCCCCCAAGAAGTCGGTCCCGCTCGTGGCACGCACCCGCGTGGAACCGGAGAAGTCGGCAAGCAAACCGGTCGGCACCCAAGTGGCGGAACCGCCTTTCGTTCCCATCTCGGACAAGGAGTGGGAAGAGGGGAAGAGGAAGCTGCTGGAGGAGCACGAGCGAGGCCTGCGGCTCATTCACGAGAAGCTGATCGAAGACATCAAGAGGGCGCTGTTCACCGAGGTACCGGACAACGTGTCCACGGGGATGGGGTACATCGGGGCGGCTTGTCGCTTCGTGCGCTGCGGGCCTTACGGAAAGCTGGCGGAAGGCATAGGTCTGTTCGCGGACGTGATCGGCATCATGGGAACCGCCTACTACGAAGGCCTGGATGCCGGCGGGGGCAAGTTGGGCAGGAATGCTGCCGGACGTGCTTTTGAAGCCTTGATGAAGGCTGGGTTGAAGGCGAAGAACGTCCCGGAGCCACTCGCCGAGAAAATCACCTCCATCCTCTCGTTGGTCTTCGACAAATTGCTGGGAGACACAATTGAAAAGGGAATTCGCGGAATACTCCCGCACCCTGAGGGACCTCGGCTTCCCGAATCTCAACGGTCACCGCACGAATGACGAACTCGAGGAGGCTCGGCATGGCAACGAGCGATGCACCGGCCGCGCAGACCGAACGTACCGTCCGTGGCCGGGTCCTGCTCGAGTCCGGGCAACCCGCCGCAGAACTCGGACTCCGGCTATATCGACACGGCTTCGGCGACGAGGTGTCCATGCTCGCCGAGACCCGGACCGACCACCTGGGGGAGTACGCGTTCACCTACGGCTCCGCCGATGCAGTGCCCGCGGTCAACATCGAGGTGAGGGCAGTCGACCGGTCGAACCGTGAAGTGTCCCTCTCTCACACCAAGTTCAACGCAACCGAGCACGAAGTGCACGACCTCGTCGCCCCGCAGAGTCTCCAGCCGCCCGGCATCGAGTACACACGGCTCCTCGCCGATGTCACGGAGCATCTCGGTGACCCTGTGCGGCTCGTGAGGGTGCGGGAAGAGGAGGGGCGCCAGGATCTTCGGTATTTGCGACGGGTCAGTGGGTGGGATGCGCGGATTCTGGCGCTTGCCGTGCGGGTTGAGGAGATGCATGTCGATCCGCGGGTCGAACTGCCTCGTGAGCTGCTTTACGCGCTGTTGCGCACCGGGTTGCCCAGCGATCGGGAGCGGCTTGCTCTTCTCGGGCCCGAGGTGGTGCGGGATGCCGTGGCGAAGGCCGTGAAGGAGGGGCTTGTGCCGGCCGACACCGTTCGGCAGGTCGGCCGTTTCGCCGCTTTCGCCGAGCGGGTCCGACGGGAGCTCAAGACGCCCGGCACGTCATCGACGTACGGCGAACTGCTCGCCGCCTCCGGGTTGTCGCAGGCGGACCAGGACGCCTTCTTTCCCGTGTGGACCCGTCACACCGGCACCGCCGAGGAGTTGTGGAGTGCCGCCGAGCGGGCCAGGGTCAGCGCCCAGGGTGTGCGGCGGCTTCGGCTGCAGGGGCGCCTCGCCCATCTCACCCGCAACAACGCACCCCTTGTCCAGTCCGTGATGCGCACCCTCGAAGGCCCGGACGACCTGCCCCGCCTCGTCGACGACGGGTTCTACAAGGCGGACACCTGGCTGGAGCGGCTCAACCGACTCGCCGACAGCAACAAGGACCGGCTCGACGACCTCGTACCGCCGGCCTTCGAGGGTCGCGACCTCGCGGACAGGTTGGCCGCGTACACCGGCGACCTCGCAGCCCGGATCAGGCTGGAGTACCCGTCCCATGTCGTACGGGCGATGCTGCGCGGCGACGAGGTGCGGCTCGGGCGCCGCCACGGTGAACTCAAGCGTCCCGTCCTGGACTTCCTCGACCGCGCCCTGCCCCTCGGGTACCGGTTCGGCGAGACCCCGTTCGACCGGTTCGTCGCCGACCACCGCCACGAGCTCGGCGACGTCGGCGGCGCGGCTGCGGACGGCGCCAAGGTTCTGCACCGGCTGTACCAGGTAGCCCCTTCGCACGACGGCCTCGCCGTGCTCGCGGAGGCGGAGTACACCGCCGCCCAGGACGTGGCCGCCACCGACCGCGCCGTCTTCGTCTCCCGCCACGCTGAGCCGCTTGGCGGCAGCGCGGTCGCCGAGCAGGTGCACCGCAGGGCGGAACACATCGCGGCCGTGGCCACCGTGGTCGTCACCGCCCTGCGCACCCTGGACAGCGCCCCCCTGCTGACCGCGCTGTCCGGCACCGCCGCGGACAAGGAGGCCGCCAAGTCCCGTATCAGCGAGCACTATCCGGCACTGGAACAGCTCTTCGGCTCGTTCGACTTCTGCGAGTGCGACCACTGCCGCTCCGTGCTCGGCCCCGCCGCGTACCTGGTCGACCTGCTCCAGCTGATCAACCCCGGCGACGCGGAGTGGAAGCGCCACACCGAGGCATGGTCCCAGGCCCACGAGGGCCGCACGTATCCGTACGCCAAGCCTTTCGACGCCCTCGCCGCCCGCCGCCCCGACATCCAGCACACCCCGCTCACCTGCGAGAACACCAACACCCTGCACTCCCAGACCGACCTGTTCAACGAGATCGCCGAGTTCTGGGTCGCTGAGGGCGGACACCTCACCGACCGCAGCGCGCGCGACACCGGCGAAGCCGTGACGGAGGACCTGCTGGCCGAACCGCAGAACGTCATCCCCGAGGCCTACGCCAAGCTCGCGGCCGCCTCCCATCCGCTCACCCTGCCCTTCGACCTGTGGACCGAGACCGTACGCCGTTTCCTCGGCCACCTCGAACTCTCCCTGGCCGACCTCGCGGAGGCCTTCCGGACCAGGCCCGAACTGTTCCCGCTGGCCGGCGAGCCGTACGGCCGGGCCGCCGTACTGGCCGAACGGCTCGGCCTGAACCCCGCGGAACACCGGCTACTGACCGGCCCCGACGACGCGTGGTTCGAGCTGTACGGATACGGCAGCGAGAACGAGGCCACCGCGGCGCTGCTGTCGGCCAGGACCCTGGCACGCCGGCTCGGCGTCACCTACCGCGAACTCGTCGAGCTGCTGCGCACCGCCTACGTCAACCCGGCGCTCCACCGGGCCAACGGCCAGGACGGGGCACGCGGACGCGTAGGCATCGTGCTGCGCCGCACGGGAGTCTCCCTCGCCGACGTCTTCCGGTACTTCGCCCACCCCGGCTACGCCCCCTTCGACGCACGGCAGAAGGCCGACTTCGAGCTGCGCCTCGACGCCGCGACCGCCCGCTACGCCTCGGCCCGCCCCGCGTTCGACGCCAGGACCTGGCTCACCGAGGCCTGGGCGGCCAAGGACTTCCACGCCGTCCTCGTTCTCGCCGACCCCAGTCCGGGCTGCGATTTCGAACGGACCGAGCTGCGCCGCGCGGACCTCACGGAGATCGGCGCGAGCGCCTTCCACCGGCTCAATCTCTTCGTACGGCTGTGGCGGCGGCTCGGCCGACCGATGCGTGAACTCGACATGGCGCTGTGCGAGTTCACCCCGCCGAGCGCCGGGAGCATCGGGTCGGGAATGCGTACCTGCCTCGTCCATCTGGCGCGCCTGGAGACGCTCCACGAACGGTCCGGGAGCAGGTCCGGCGACCGTGTCCCGCTCCTCGGCCTCTGGGCGCCCCTCGCGGTCGGCGGGGACCGGCCTCCGTACGAGGAACTGTTCCTCAACCCGAGCGTGCGCGCGGTGGACCCGGTCTTCGACCACCCCGCGGGCCGCTATCTGAGCGTGCCCGGCATGAAGGTCGCGGAGCATCTGCCGGGGCTGCGGGCCGCGCTCGGGCTCACGGCGGCGGACATCGACGCCGTCCTCGCCGACGACGGCCGGAGCGCGGCCACCACTGACCTCACCCTCGACACGGTCTCCCTGCTCCACCGGCACCGGGTACTCGCCGAGCACCTGGGCCTGACCGTCGCTGACCTGATCGCAGCACGGCGCGCCACGGGACTCGCGCCCTTCACCACCATCCCGCCGGACCCCCTCGCCGACGACGCGGCGGACCCCATCGGGGAGACCACCCTGCGGTTCGCCGACGCGCTGAAGGCGACCTCCGCCGCCGGGTTCACCCCCGCCGACCTGGACCATCTCCTGCGCCACCAGGCCGACCCGGTCGGCCCACACCGCCCCGACCCGGGCGCACTGCTCACGCTCGTGCTCGACCTGGCCGGCGGAATCGCCCGTATCCGCGCCGAGCACCCCGCGGCCCCGGCCGCAGCACAGGAACTCGTCGACGCCTTCGTCGTGGAACGGCTGGCCGCCGCGCTCCCCGCCGACGCCGGGATCGTCAAGGCGCTGACCGGCGACGCACGCCTGCTGGCGCTCGACGGCGCCCGGCTCGTGGACGCGTTCACCGCGGCCGCCGACACCGGCGTGACCCGTATGCTCTTCGCGTCGTCGGATGCCACGGGGCCACCGGTCGGGGCCGAGCGGACCGTGCCGGAGCCGAGCACGTCCGGCATCGACACGACGCTGTGCGACAGCGCCCGCTTCAGCGGCCACCTCCAGGTGCCCGCGGACGGCACCTACACCTTCAGCGCCCACCCCGCGCGCGCTGGCGCCCCCGTCGTCCTGCGCATGGAGCACCTGGCCGACCAGGTCCTGCCCGGCACCGGCACCGGGACCGTCGAACTCCGCGCCGGTGTCCCCTACGCCTACACCGTCGACGTGCACCGGCTCGCCGCCGGCCACACCAGGCTGCTCATCAGCGCCGACGGCGGACCTGCCGAGCCTCTCACCTCGCTGCGCCTGCACCCCGCCGCCTCGATCGCCCGCGTCGACCGCGCCCGCGTCCTGCTCGCCAAGGCGACCCGCATCACCGCCGGAGCGGGCCTCACCGAGCGCGAGCTCCGCCATGTCCTCACCCACCGCCGGGACTTCGTCGACCTGGACCTGGGACTGCTGCCGACCCGGGGGGACGACCCGGCCGCCGGCCCACCGAAGAAGCTGTTCCCCGCACTCCTCGCGCTCGTCGAGTACGGCGCGCTGCGCACGGAGTGCGGCGCGTCCGCCGACGACCTCGTCGACACCCTGGAACGCACCCGGCGCTCCGTACCACCGGGCACCGACCGGGCGGTGCTGCGCACCGCGGTGGTCGCCGACGTCTGCGACCGGCTCGCCGCACTGCTGCGCCGCCCGCGCACCTCCGTACAGGTCGCAGCCGAGCGGCTGGGCCTGCTGGCAGACGACGCGTCGGACCCGGCGGTGATCGAACTTCCCGGCCTGGCCCGGCCGGAGGGGCTGCGCCGGCTGTGGACCGCGCTGCGCCTCACCGAGCGGATCGGTGCCACCGCCACCGCTCTCGCGGACTGGGCCCGCATCGTCGAGGGCGACCCGGAGTACGGCCGGCAGACGGCCAGGGCCCTGCGGGACACCGTCCGCGGCCGGTTCGGCGCCGTCGGCTGGCGCGCCGTGGCCGGGCCCCTCAACGACGAACTGCGCCGCCTCAAGCGGGACGCGCTCGTCGCGCACATCATGCACACGGACGGCTTCGCCACTATGGAGGAGATCTATGAACACTTCCTCCTGGATCCCGGCGTCCAGCCCGTGGTGCGCAACTCCCGTATCCACGCGGCGATTTCCGCAGTGCAGCTGTTCGTCCAGCGCTGTCTGATGGACCTGGAAGACACGGTGGAACCCGCCGCCATCAACAGCCGCTGGTGGACCTCGCACATGAGCCGCTACCGGGTCTGGGAGGCCGCCCGCCGGATGTTCCTCCACCCCCAGCGCTATCTCGCCCCCGAGCTGCGAACCGACCGTAGCCACCTGTTCGACGAGGCGCAGAGCCTCCTCCTTCAGTCGGACGTCGACGAGGACCTGGTGGAGCAGGCATTCCTCGGCTACCTCCAGGGGCTGGAGAAGATCGCGAAGCTGGAGATCGTGTCGCTGTGCCGGGAGATCCTGCCCGGCTCGCCGCCGACCCACGTCCTCCACGTCATCGGGCGTACCGCCGCCGCCCCGCACGCGTACTTCCACCGCACCTACGCCCCGGCCTCCGGAACCTGGTCCGCCTGGCAGCCCGTCGGCGCACAGATCGAGGGCGACCATGTGGTGGCGGCGATGTGGCGCAGGCGGCTGCACCTGCTGTGGGTGACCTTCCTGCCCTCGGCCGACTCCAAGGGGTTCGCCGCACCCGCTCCGGGGGAGAAGGCGTCCAATTTCGAGGGCATCGCCAAACAGACCCCGGGGGAGACCACACAGAACCTGGTGCGGGCCCAGCTCAGCTGGGTCGAGCGGGTCGACGGCCGCTGGTCGGACCGGCGCGGCGGCGCCTTCGGGCAGGCCGTCCAGCTGGCCGCACCCCTCGGCGCCGAGGCCGCCGCCCGCGTGACCGTCCACGTCAGCTACGACACGGCTGGCGGGCGCGACGCCCTGAAGGTCAACCTGGGTGCCCCGGTCGACGGGGCGTTCCGCCTCGTCAACAAGAGCGTTCCCCCGCGCTGGGAGGCCGCGCAGCCGCGAGTCGCGTCCGTCTACACCGTCTCCCCGGCCGGCGCACCGACCGCGGACCGAGGGGCGGGGGCGCTGTCCCGGTTCACCCAACTCGTGCTCAGCAAGGACGGCGAGAGCTACCCGGCCGACCCGCTCAGCAAGCAAGTACTGGGCACGGGCGGCGAGTTCGCCCTCGTCCGCTGCACCGACCCGCCGGAGTTCGACGACCCCTTCCAGGGGCATCCCGTGGGCCCCTTCTTCTACAGCGACAACCCGCACTCCTTCCTGGTGGAGGTGGAACCGAGGCTTGTCGAGTACAACCTGTGGGTCCTGCCCGCCCCGCAGCCCGAACTCCAGCTGTCGCGTGAGCTGTTGCGGGACCTGCCCATCAGGGTGTTCATCCCCGTGGACCTCGGCGTCTTCGACCCCGAGACGGTCAAGTCGATCAGCCCCTTCGCCCGGAACAGCCTGGCCGTCCGCCAGGACTGGCTGGTCAACCCCGTGACGGTCCTGCGGTTCGGCGACCGGCTGGTCGGCGGGGACGGCGGCCTCGACCTCAAGGTGGTGCAGGCCACGACGGCCGCCCCGGAGTTCCACAAAGCGATCGGCATCGCCCCGGGCAGCCAGGCGGTCCCCGGCAGCAGCGTCCTCGTCGGCAAGCCCGACCTGGTCACGGAACAGAAGTTCACGGCGCCCGCGCAGGGCCTCACCATCATCGGCGACTCGGGACTCAGCGCACCCGCTCTCGCCTACCTGGACCGCGAAGGAGTCGTACGGCCATGACCTCGTCGCAGAAGGCCTACCAGGAGCTCCACCGGCGGACGGACCTCATCTACCGGTTCACCTCGCACAGCCACCCCTACGCCGGTGAACTGCTCAGGCGCTTCGTGGAGGGCGGCGTGGACGCCGTCCTGCGGACGGACACCGCCCAACCACCGCTGCGCGAGGACATCTTCGGACCCCACGAATACGACCCCCTGCCCGTCGTCGGCAAGCCGTACCCGGTCCAGGAGCTCGACTACACGGGCCCGTACGGCGTCTATAACGAGGAACTCTTCTTCCACCTCCCCTTCACCCTGGGCCTGCACGCCAGCCGCAACCAGCACTTCACCGAGGCCCGCCGCTGGTTCTCCTACGTTCTCGACCCCGCCGCCGACGGCGAGGAGCCGCTGCCGCAGCGCTACTGGCAGTACGAGAGGTTCCGGCGCACCGAGGTCCAGTCGATCGAGGAGATCCTCGTCAATCTGGCGAGCAACGCCGACCCCGCGCTGCGCCTGGAGACGCTGCGAAGCATCGACGCCTGGCGCAACGCCCCTTTCCAGCCCCATGCCGTCGCCCGGGTCCGGCCCTCCGCCTACATGATGGCCACCGTCTTCGCGGTCCTGGACAACCTGATCGAGGCGGGCGACCAGCTCTACCGGCAGGACACCCGCGAGACCATCAACGAGGCCACCCAGTACTACGTCCTCGCTGCCCAGCTCCTCGGCCCGCGCCCGCAGTCGGTGCCCCGCAAACAGGCGGCGCGGCCCCAGACCTACGCCCAACTGCGCGCCGATATCGATGAGTTCGGCAACTCCCTGCGCGCGGTCGAGACCGACATCCCGTTCGCGGCGGCCGACCCCGCCGCCGTCGACGGCACCCGGCCGCATCGGGCGGCCGACGGACAGGCGCGGACCCTGGCCGGACTGGGCACCTCGCTCTACTTCGGCGTGCCGCGCGACGACAAGCTGCTCGACTACTGGGACCGGGTCGAGGACCGCCTTTTCAACATCCGCAACAGCCTGAACATCCAGGGCACCTTTCGTCAACTCCCGCTCACCGCGCCGCGGATCGACCCGGCCCTGCTCGCCCGCGCCGCAGCCGCAGGAGTGGACGTCGGGGCCGTGGCGAGCGGGGCGAACCAGCCGCTGCCCCTCGTCCGCTTCCGGTTTCTGGTCCAGAAGGCCACGGAGACCTGCCAGGAGGCCAGGTCGCTCGGCGATGCCCTGCTCTCCGCCATGGAGAAGGGAGAGGCCGAGACACTGACGGCGCTGCGCGCCCACCACGAGACCGCCCTCCTCGGACTCGGTGAGTCCCTGCGCTATGCCCAGCTACAGGAGGCGAAGAAGGCGACCGAGGGGGTGCAGAAGTCCTTCGACCTGATCGTCCAGCGGTATACGCACTACGGCAGGCTGCTGGGCCTGAAGCCACAGGAGCTGACCGTCGCACCCCTGGACCCGCTCGAACCCTCGACGCTGGACGAGCTGAGCTTCCAGGCGGCCGAGCCCGCCGTCGGTCCCGTCGACGTGGAGTACGGCGCCGTCGTCGACGAGGGCGGCAAGCGGGCGCTGTCGGGTGAGGAGCAGCGCGAGTTGGCGATCCTGGACCTGGCCCAGACGCTTCAGGACGCGGTGGGCAAGGCAGACGAGATGGCCGCGACGATGCAGTTGATCCCCACTTTCGGGGCCCGCTTCGAGCCCTTCGGCGCGGGCGGCACCATCTCGTACGGCGGGTCGAACCTCTCCGGTATCTACAGCGCGCTCGCAGCCTCCGGCCGCGGTCTGGCCGGAGGGCTCACGCACTCAGCGAACCGGATGGCGAAGCTCGGCGTCTACGACCGCCGACGGCAGGACTGGGCCCTCCAGTTCAACGTTGCCGCGGCTGAACTGACCCAGGTCTTCAAGCAGTGGCGCGCCGCCCAGCTCCGGGAGTACATCGCCGCACGCGAGTGGGCGCACCACATCAAGCAACGCTCCCAGGCCCAGGAGATCCAGCGATTCCTCGCTGGCGAGACCGGCGCCAAGACGACCACCGCCGCATTCTGGGCCTATCAACGCCGCGAAACCCGGGGGCTGTTCACCCGTGCCTTCGACCTGGCCCTCGAAGTGGCCGGCAAGGCCGAGCGCGCGCTGCGGCACGAACTAGGCCGCGACGACGTCTCGTTCCTCTCCTCGGACTATCTGGCTGGCCCCGAGAAACTCCTCGCGGGAGACCGCCTGGCACTGGACATCAAGCGGATGGAGGTGGCGTACCACGATCTCAACGAGCGCGAGTACGAGATGGTCAGGCACGTCAGCCTGGCCCGCACCGACCCGCTCGCGCTGATGCGGCTGCGGGCGACGGGACGCTGCTCCCTGTCCCTGCGCGAAGAGGACTTCGACACGGACGCCCCCGGACAGTTCTTCCGCCGTATCCGTTCGGTCGCGGTGAGCGTCCCGGGGGTTCCTCCCTACGGCTCCGGGGTCAACCTCAAGCTGACTCTGGTCGGCAGCAGCATCCGCACGAGCACCTCGCTGGACGGCGGCTATGCCCGCCGGGACGACGACGCGAGGTTCAGCGACCACTTCGGTGCGGCGGAGGCCGTCATCGTTTGCGAGGGCCTGCGCGACACCGGGCAGGATGCGCGAGACGACGAGCGGCTGAAGAAGTTCGAACGGGCTGGCGTGATCAGCGACTGGGAGCTCGAACTGCCCCACGAGATCAAGCAGTTCGACCACTTCACCCTCGACGACGTGCACCTGCACATCGCGTATACGGCCCGTGAGGGCGGCTCCGAGCTGCGCACGGCTGCGGTGGACAACCTGGAGACCCGCCTCACCGAGGGCACCGGCCCCGGCTCCGTCCGCCTGCTCTCCGTGGCGGCCGCGTTCCCCGACCGCTGGGCCCAGTTCCTCAGCGACACCGACGACCGGCCTCGTCTCGCACTGCCGCTGCGTGCTGAGCACTATCCGTACTGGAGCGAGGGGCGCCTGAGGAAGATCGTCCGGGTCGAACTGCTGGCGCGGGCGGACCACGGCCTCCGGGTCTTCGCCGACCGCACGGCGGATGCCGAGCCCGACCTGATCTCTGCTTCCCTCGGCACCGAGGTCCGAACCGGCGACCTGCACCACGTGCCTCGTCCTGCACCGATCTCACCCGAAGGCCAGGACTTCGTCCTCTACTTCGACAGCAACGCGTTGAAAGATCTCTGGATCGCGCTCACCTGGGCCAACGAGGCCTGAGTAGGGGTGGGGACTGGCGCGGTTGCGGTACTCCGTTTCCAGTCCCCGACCTTACTCAGAGTGTGCAGACACGAAGCACGGTGGCTGGTCGTTGTGGAGTGCCGAACTCGCTGAAAAGTGGAACGCTTTATCGAATTTCTGAAGTATCGGTAGTTCGTTAAATCCGGTGGTGGCGTGGGTTGGCGGCAGGTCGGGTTGGTCTAGGCCGGCGGTAGGAGTCACTTCCTCGCTGGAGGCTGGAGATGACCGCTCGCCGTCCGTGTCCGCCTGCGCCGGGTCCGTTGGAGGATACGCGGCCCGGTTCGACGACCTCTTCTTCAGCTTGGCCCAGCGGCGGGGGTTTCGTGAGTATCTGACCGGGCTGCTGGCGCCGCGGGAGCGGAACAAGACGATCACCTGTCTGGCAGGGGCGGAGCCGGTGGCGGGTGCGGGGATGCCGGGGGTGCAGCGGCTGCAGTTCTTCCTGTCCGAATCGCCCTGGGAGGCCGAGCCGGTCAACGACCGGCGGCTTGAGCTGCTGCGCGAGCGGTCGGCGACGGCTCCGCACGATGGCGGGGTCATCGTGATCGACGACTCCGGGGACCGCGAGGACGGCACGGCGACCGCACATGTGGGCCGGCAGTGGCTGGGCCGGTTGGGCAAGACGGACAACGGCATCGTCACGGTGACCACGGTGTGGACCGAGGGCCGTGTGTACTACCCGCTGTACGCGACTCCTTACACCCCCGCTCACCACTTCACCCGCGGCCGTTCCGATCCGGCCTTCCGCACGAAACCGCAGGTGGCCGCTGCTCTCGCGACCCGAGGCAAGGAGGCGGGCTTCGGCTGCCGGGCGGTGGTCGCCGACTGCGCCTACTCCGTCAGCGACGACTGGTACCTCGCACTGCGCGAGGCCGGCCTGAACTACGTGGTCGCACTCAAGCCGCACCGCGGCACCTGGGCCCGAGCCGACCAGCCGCACACCCCCATCGAAGCGGCCCACGCCCTGACCTGGCGCGATGCCAAGCATCCCGGCGACTGGACACCCGTGGAGCGTCACTTCCGCGACGGGCACACCGAGACCTGGTGGGCCGCCGATGCCCGCCTGGGCGGCTACAGCCCCGACTCACCCTGCCGGCTGGTCGTGGCCACCATCGACCCAGCCCGCCTCCCGGAGAAGGCCACCTGGTACCTGGCCACCAACCTGCCCCACCCCGACGCACCCCACGCCGCCACCAGCCCGCACCCGTCGGCCGACCTCGCCGAGATCGTCCGCCGCATCCGGGCGACCACCGGGGCCGGGGCCTGGAGGACGAGGTGCCGGACCGCCGCTGTGCGTCCTCGCTGGGTCGGGAAGCCCAGGTGTCGGAGCCGGAGTTCCAAAGTTTCCAAGGTCATGGGCTGCCCGGCTCGGCGGCCGGGGAAGGGCCATCGGGCGTCGGGGTTGGTCGCGGTCATGGTGTTCGGCCGCTGCCCCAGGTAGTCCAGCAGCATCTCGGCGAAGGGGGCCGGGACGGGCGACGGCGGGTCGCCGAGCTCGGGACGGCTACCTGTACCGGCTGCTCAACGCTCCGCCGGAGGAGGAACAGCCACGCAAGCGCCGCCCGGCCGGGCTGCTGGACAAGCCCGCTCTGCGGCTGCTCGTCGCCCTCGTGGCCACCGAGAACCCCCGGCGGTCCCATCACGCCCGTACCGAGGTCGAACGGTATGGGCAGGCGACCGAGGAGGAGCTGGCGACGATTCCGCGCGGCTTGATCGTCAAGCAGGTCACCCGCAGCACGAAGGCGAGCCTACAGGGGGGCGGGAGGATCCTGGGAGCGTGGCGCTAGCGGTGTCCTGGGGAAGCGCAGGTAAGCCCTGGCAGGCGAGCGTCGGGCCCGTGTGGGTGTCACTGCATCCCAGGTAGTACACAGCAAGTTCGAGGGGTCATCGGCTTCGCGGTGGCCCCTCTTTTCGTTCACTGATCAACCACATATGATCACCGGCCTACGAACCATGTGGGGGGCACATCTATATGCAATCGACACAGGGCGATCGCCCTCTTGGAAACTTGTTGACCGCTACGGCTGGCCGAAGGTACTCGCCTGCGCATGCGTCGTCGGTCTCCTAGGGGGATGGATCAGCTCGGAGATGAAGGGCAGTGACGGCCCGGACACCTCGTCCACCGGATACAAGGCTGGTTGGCGTGACGCATACCACTGGTCCTTTATCTACGAGGATGCGGACACGGCCCTGCATGACTGTGAAGCGGGCGTGACTCATGACAACGTGGTCGGCCAACTGGACAAGAAGACCGTCTACTTCAACGATCAGCAGTTGGTTGCCTGGTCACAAGGCTGTGTCGGTGCGCTCCGGAGCTTTGGCATGGTCATCCCCAAACAGTCCTGGGAGTAGTGATGACGGGAGAGTTAGGACGGGCCTGCCCCGTAAACAAAGAAAGGCCACCGGCCAGAGCCAGTCCCACGACGGGGCTGGCTCTTCCATGAGGAGAGACTGTGAACGGTAAGAAGAAGGCCCTGCTGATCGCTGGTGGCGTCCTGGTGGTGGCTGCCATCGCCAACGCGGGCAACAGTGACACCTCGGAGAAGGCGAAGCCCGCGGCGAAGATGTCCCCCTCCCCGAAGGCCAAGCCGACCCACGAGGCGCCGGCCAAGCTCGATGAGCCCAACGCGGCTGAGGAGAAGCAGCTCCTTCGCAAGCTGACCTCGATCAACCCCGGAATCACGGTGAACAGGGAGCGGGCCATACGCCGGTCCGTGAGCACCTGCCAGGAGATCCAGGACGGGCAGAAGGGGAAGCAGCTCGTGAAGGACGTCAGCTACCGCTTCACTGGTGGGAACGCCACGGTGGACGAGCGCCAGGCGGCCGAGGTCATCCAGGCCGTGAAGGACACGTTCTGCGGCTGAGGTGTGAAACAAAGTCGGGTGGGTCCGCCGGTTCGGCGGACCCACCCGAACCCGGACCCACCCGGATACCGCTATGACCGCACCACCCGCCGATTCGGCTTCGAACCCCCATCGGAAGACGCCAACCCACGGCCTTCCCGCATCTGCACGATGCCGCCGGCAGCGGCCCGGCTGTCGCTGGGGGCTGTGCGCGACACCGCTTCGGGCAGGCTTCGGCGGCGGCGATGTCGTAGCCGGTGTAGCGGTTGGGTTGCGGGTGAGGGCCTTGGCGAGCAGGTCGTCGATAGTGGGCCGGTTCTCGGGCTGCAGAGCGGTCATGAGCGGTTCTTCCCGTCGGGGTGCTCCGGGGAGGGGAGTTTGAGCAGGGTGGCGAGGCGCTGGCGGCCGGTGCGGAGCTGGGACCGGACGGTGGCTTCCTCGTTGCCCACCAGTACGGCGGCCTCGGCGGCGGTGAAGCCCATGCCGTAGTGCAGCAGGATCGCATCACGCTGCAGTTCGCTGAGCGAGGCGACGGCGGCGTACAGGGCGATGGTGTCGGCGAGGGTGTCGTAGGGGTCGTCGGTGTGGCCGGCGAGCGCGGCCTCGAACGCGGCCGTCTCCATCAGCTCGGGGCGGCGCCGACGCTTGCGGTGCATGTCGATGATGCGGCGCTTGAGGATCGTCCAGGTATAGCCCTCCAGGTTCTCTATCTGCGACATCCCCAGCCAGCGGTCCATGACCTGGTCGAACGTCAGGTCGACAGCCTCCGCCATACGTCCCGTCGGAGTCCGTGTGGATGGCCCGGATCTTATCGGCCAGGTCCTCGTCGGCCTGCTCGCGCTCGGCGCGGGCGTCACGCCCGTCTCGCCACTCGTAGTAGCTGGAGCGGGCCACCTCAAGGAGTCGGCACAACCGCTGGACCTCGTGGGCCTGCCGGTGGTCCTCAATGAACTGGCAGCGGTTCACCAGGTCATCTCGGTCGCGAAAAACTTCGTGGCCTTGCGCAGGATGTCGCGTTCCTCGGCGAGCGTCGCGTTCTGTTTGCGCACCTGCTTCAGCTCGGTGCGCAGTGCCGATATCTCGGCCTGTAGTTCTTCGCGGGTGGGCTCGCTCACCGTTGCCGGCTCCTTGGTCTTCCTCGTCGTGCTCATGGTCGTGCCCAGCTCGCCCTGGCGGGACCGCTCGGCCCGCACCCAGTCCCGCAGTGTGCCCCGGCTCACGCCCAGGTCCTCCGCGACCTCGGCCAGGGTCAGGTCCGGATCAGACAGGTACAGCGCGACGGCATCCGCCTTGAACTCCGGCGAGTAGAACTTCATCACCATAAGGGACATCTCCTCCCCGGCCCCAGGTCAGGGACCGGATCAAGGTGTCCACTCCCCGGGGGGAGGTGCCATTCGGTCTGCAGGGTGCGGTTGAACCGTTCGACCTTTCCGTTGGTCCACGGGCAGTGCGGGCGGTGAACTTCTGGCGTGCGCCGAGTGCTTGGCATGCGGTCTGGAAGTCGTGCGAGAGCCGGTAGTTCTTGGCGTTGTCGGTCATGACCCGCTCGATGCGGGTGATGCCGTGAGCGTGGAAGAACGCGGCTGCGCGGGTGAGAAAGCCCCGCGCAGGTGGTGCCTTTCTCGTCGGGGAGGATCTCGGCGTAGGCGAGGCGGGAGTGGTCGTCGACGGCAGCGTGGATGTAGTCGTAACCCAGACCCCGGAGCGATCCGGGTCGTTCACCGCGGCCGTGGGCGCGATGGCCGCCGCCAGCGGGGATCCTGCCGAGCTTCTTGACGTCGACATGGATCATGTCGCCGGGCCGGGAGTGTTCGTAGCGGCGGCTGCTGGCCCTGGTGGCGCGGATGACCTGGCCGGTCAGCGGGTCGCAGGCGGACAGCGGCGGCACCTGGTGGCGGCTGAGGATCCGGCTGATGGTGCGGGCGGGGACGCCGGTGTGCTCAGCCAGGGCGTCGGGACCGGTGCGCAGGGCGCGGCGGGCTTTGAGCACGCGCTGTTCGACGGCCGCAGGTGTGCGGGTGGGACGGCGGTGCGGACTGCTGCTGCGGTCCTGCAGCCTGCTCCAGCCCTCGGCGCGGTAGCGGTTCACCCAGCGATGAGCGCACTGGTGGGAGACGCCGAGTTCCTTTGCGACGTGGGCGACCGGACGCCGGTCCAGTACGACACGACGCACCAGCAGGCATCTGCCGTGAAAAGGTCAGCCGGGCATTAGCGTGGGCCACCAGGACCTCCGAGGTGAATGAAGACGCCTATCTCCACTACGCCCGGAGGTCCTTCGTGCACGGCCGTCTGCGTGCGCTGGCCGCTCGGCGGCGTCGCCACATCGTAGATGGCGTACGCGACAGCTGTGGCGAGCAGCAGCCTGCCGCCGATTGGCGGTCGACCTTGCCAAATCGATGGCTCCGGGCGGCGCCCACGGCCCGTCAAAGGAGCCGTTAAAGATCTCTTGACAGATGCGCGCCCCTGCATACGCCACGTTCTCGGAGGTCGGCCTAAGATGCCGAGCGGTCAGGGGAGGGCGAACGTATGGGCGAGAGCCTACGCAAGATCTTGCTGTGGGGACGGGCCCTGCAAGAGTGGTGGTCGGACCGTCTGGGTAAGGAGATCGTCTCCGCATGGGCGGCAGGTATCGTTTTGGGCGTTCCCGCCTGGATCTTCATCGAGATTTTCTGGCACCCGGACTCGATCCTCGGTGACGGCGGGCTCGCCGCCTTCGGGCTGCTTATCATCCTGGCTGTCGCAACGCTCTTCGCATGGACGGGCGTCATGATCGTCCGCGAGACGATCGCCGAGTCCCGCATGACTACAGCTCGCGCCCGGCGCAGGTTGCTCACGATTCAGGTACTTATGGCCGGGGCGGCCGGGTGGGTCGCACTGCGGGCGATCTTGGTCTTCGGTAATCACGTGTCGCCGACCGTAGCCCTGATCTCGGCGATTCCGCTGGCGGCTCCGTACTCACTCGCGTTCCTGGTACTCGTCATGCGCGAGGACGTCCGGTGGCGCGTGGTCCGTGCTGTGCTACCCGCGCCGATTGCCCTGGTGGTGCTGCTCCGGTTCATGTGACTCGCTGCGTGGTGCCTGGATTCATCTGCCACGGCGGCATCCACCCTCCTCAACCCACCACTTACCCCAGCTCCCATCCGTCTGCCGTCGACCCACATACCGTGGAGCGGGCGTGGTTCCTGGCGTCCAGGTGGAGCGCGCCACTGTACGAACGACTGTCTGGATTGATCACGGCGCCGCTCGGCAGGCCTGACCCGCCGAACGATTGACGCTTCGAGCTGTCCTCTCCAGGAACTATGAATGTGGAGATTGGGGCGGCCACGCAACCGCAAGACACCAAGGCGAGCAATACGATGCGCCCTACTCGCCCAGGGAACCTGGACACATCCGCCATGCCGTCGTCCTCCATGCCTTGCTCCTCGGGCTGCGAGCGGCAGTGTACGCGCGGTCGGCGGACGGCTTGGAGGTGCGGCCTCATCCCTATCAGGTCGATCACGGAGCCCTGGGGGGGATGGTTCCTGGCCTGTCGACGGTCTATCGACCGTGGGGGGCCGCTTTCGTACGGTTGCGTTCGCCGCTGTTGGTGTCAACCGTTGGTGTCAGGCGCTCACGACGACTTGAGCGCCCAGGCGCTTGGGTCGAGAACGGGCCGCGTGGCGGCGTGCGAAGAGGTCGCTTTCAGTGCTTCCGTCGACGCCCGCCCCGGCCCGCAGCCGCTCCAGCAGCCGCCACCGCGCCCGCTGTCGCCGTTTCCGTCTGTGGACGGCGCCGGTCCGCCGAGACCACCAGAGCCGCAAGGGCGGTGGTGACCGGCACCGAGGCGACCAAGCCGATCGATCCGACCAGCGTGCGGACGATCTCCTCGGCGACCAGCTCGCTGTTGGCAACCGTGCCCACACCGCTCTGTGCGATGGAGAAGAGCAGTAGCAGCGGCAGCGCGGCACCGGCGTACGCGAGGACGAGGGTGTTGACCACGGAGGCGATGTGGTCGCGGCCGATGCGGATAGCTGCCCCGTACAGCCCGCGCCAGCCCATCGACGGATTGGCCTCGTGCAGCTCCCAGACCGCCGACGTCTGCGTCACCGTTACGTCGTCGAGTACGCCGAGGGAACCGATGATGACGCCGGCGAGCAGCAATCCGCTCATGTCGATCGACGGATACAGGCCATGTATCAGGCCAGTGTTGTCGTCCGTGTTGCCGGTGAGTGCGGCCCAGCCGATGAACTGCGAACCGAGGATGCCGATCAACAGCAGCGAGACGAGCGTGCCGAGCACCGCCACCGACGTACGGGCCGACAGGCCGTGACACATGTACAGAGCGATCAGCATGATGGCGCTCGATCCGACCACCGCCACGAGCAGTGGATTCGCACCCTGCAGGATCGCCGGCAGGATGAAGAAGTTCAGCACCATGAAACTGATGGCCAGCGCGACCAGCGCCATCACCCCGCGCAGCCGACCCACGACCACGACGGCGAGCGCGAAGATGCCGGCCAGCAGACCCATCGGGAATCGACGGTTCACGTCGGCGACCGAGTACTGCAGATCCTTCGGCGCGGAGGGCTCGTAGGCGACCACCACCTTCTCGCCCTCGTCCAACTGCCGTGACTGGTCCGGCTGCACGATCTCGGTGAACGTACGACCCTCGTCCTTGCCGGTGTCGACCCGGATCGTGGCCTTCTTGCAGGTGCCGTTCGCCTCCTGCGCCGCCGAGTTTCCCTCGGCTGTCGAGGCGTCGCCGGTGGGGGCCTCGCCGGAGGCGTTCACCGACCTGCAGCTCACCTCGACGACGTTGGTGACCGTGGCCTGCTGCCTCTGCTGGTCGAGGCCGACACCGGTGCGCTTGTGCGGCGGCGCCCCACCCGGCCACAGCACCACGAGCCCTACTACTACCGCGACGGTGAAGGGGATCAAGATCGCCGCAATGACCTTGCGCAGGTGCCGGGAGACCGGCGTGGCAGGCCCATGGCTGTGGCCGTGGGTGTGCGTGTGTCCGTGACCGCCGGCGCCCGCTCCGGGGCCGTGGTCGGGGCCATCTCCGGTGCCCGTCACGGGGGCATGCCCGTGGCCTATGGCCGGAGAGGGAGTATGGCCGGTGCCGGTATCGGGTCCGAAACCAGGGTGGGGTGCTGACTCGGGAGGATCCCCGTACTGATAGTTGTGGCCGTACTCGTTCGTGCGACCACCCCTGGCTCGGGGCGGGTTGCCGACCCCGTTCCAGTCTCCGCTGCTCTGCCGGTCAGCGGCTCCCATGCCGTCTCCCTCGCGGTTGTCCGTGTCCCCCTCCCGAGCCGGGCATGCGCGGCGGCTCTGAGGAAGGGTACGGGAACGGCTGGGTCGAGTCTCAGTCGATCATCGCGAGAACATCGGGAACCCTCTGTTCATCGTGCCATGGATCATGGGACCTCTTTCACCGGCAGCGACATTTTGCGGGCTTCGCAGCGGCTGACCGCCCACTACCTCCGTCACGGCGCCGACCGGCCGAGCGACGATCAGAGCAGGCCGCGCTGGGAGGAGTGACCCGACCGGGACGCGGGCGCCGCCGTCCCCCGGCCGGCCGTGGAGGAGTGACGACGCGCGCGCCCGGGGTGCCGCCGGGCAGACGGCCGGCCCCCTCGGGTTTCCGAGGGGGCCGTGACCCGGAAGGCGCCGTGGTCGAGAGGGCGCCTGGCGGGTCGTGCCGCGGTGGCGTCAGGGGACGAGCTTCAGCAGCTTGTTCGGGGAGCCCGAGCCGATGCCGGTGAGGACGCCGCTGGTGGCCCCGTTGACCAGGGCGGAGGCGACGGTCGCCGGGGAGGAGCCGGGGTGGGCCGTCAGGTAGAGCGCCGCCGCGCCGGAGACGTGCGGGGCGGCGAAGGACGTCCCGTTGCCGGTGTACGTGGCAGTGTCGGACGAGTTCCAGGCCGCCGTGATGCCGGAGCCGGGGGCGAAGAGGTCCACCCTCGAGCCGTAGTTGGAGTAGCTGGCCCGCGCGTCCGAGCTGGTGGTCGCGCCGACGGTGATCGCGGTGGCGACCCGGGCCGGGGAGTAGGCCGACGCCAGGGCGCCGGAGTTGCCGGCGGCGATGGAGTAGGTGACCCCAGAGGCGATGGAGTTCTTCACCGCGGTGTCGAGCGTGGTGCTGGCGCTGCCGCCGAGGGAGACGTTGGCGACGGAGTCGGCGACGTGGTTGGCGGTGATCCAGTCGACCCCGGCGATGACCCCCGAGGTCGTGCCCGAGCCGTCGTTGCCGAGTACCCGCACCGCGACGACCTTCGCCTTCTTGGCCACGCCGTAGGTGGTGCCGGCCGCGACGGTGGCGACGAACGTGCCGTGCCCGTAGCCGTCCTGGGCGGTGGCGTCGTTGTCGACGAAGTCCCAGCCGTAGGAGGCGCGGCCGGCGATGTCCTGGTGGGTGATGCGCACGCCGGTGTCCAGGACGTAGATGGTCGCCCCGCCGCCAGCGGTGTCCGGGTAGGTGTAGGTGCCGCTCAGCGGGAGGCTGGTCTGGTCGATGCGGTCCAGGCCCCACGGCGCGGAGCTCTGGGTGCCGAGCGTGTGGACCACCTGGTCCTGCTCGACGGAGGCGACGTCGGGGTCGGCGGCCAGCCGACGGGCCTCCTCGGCGCTGAGGCTCGCGGTGTAGCCGTTGAGCGCGGAGCCGAAGGTCCGCTTCACTTTGCCGCCGTACTCGGAGATCAGATTCTTCCCCTTGGCGGCGCTCGCCTTGAAGCCGGCGTCCTTCTTGAGGGTGACGATGTAGCTTCCGGGTACGGCGGCGGCGGAGTTCGCCTCCAGCACGACGCCCTCGGCCGGCGCCGCCTGCGCGGGTATCGCGGCGAGGGTGCCGACGACGGTCGCCGCGGCGGCCGTCGCCGCGAGTAACGCGGCGATCCGCCCCTTCAGTCTGTGGATTGCTGCCATCAGGAATGGTCCTCCTCGATCAGGCACACGCCGCGGGTACGGCGTGCGCTGAACCGGTGGCGACACACGGGTCGGTGCCGTGGAGTGACCATCCGTCAACGGCGTGCGACGGAGCAAGGGATCCCACGGGATGTCATGCACAAGCCATGCGGGGCCATTCGGCCGTTGCCCCGCGGCAACACAACGCGCCCCGCGTTGCGGGTTCGTGAAGTCCGCCGGGGCGAGGCGGCCGGTCTGTCCGGGGGAGGGACAGCACCTGTGAGCCAGCGTGGGAGCCAGACCCCGAACGTTCAGATCAGTTACCAGTTGGCCGTCGGAGAACAGCCGACGGCGGTGACCGTTCAGTCCCTGCGGGACGACGGCCGCTACGACAGCCAGGTCACGCTCTACGACGGGCTGCTGCGGACCATCCAGACCCAGAGCCCCGCTATAGGCGCGGGCCGGATCATCACCGGCACCAAGTACAACGACCACGGCCTGGCCGCCGAGGAACAGGGCTCGTACCTGGCCGCAGGCACCCCGCAGCCCAGCCAGTTCAAGCCCAAGAGCGAACTGATCATCCCCAGTTCGAGCACCACCGCCTACGACGGCCTGGAACGCCCCGTCAAGGTCACCACCGTCCACAGCGGCACCCCGGTCTACTCCAGCACCACCCAGTACGGCGACGACTACACCCTCAGCAAGCCCGCCGGCGGCGCCGCGCCGCCCACCAAGACCTCAACGGACGCCCTCGGCCGCGTCGTCCGCATCCAGCACTACACGAAGTTGGACCTGTCCCAGTGGCGGGACACCGCCTACCACTACGACCCCCGGGGCCACCTCCTCGACGTCACCGACGAGGCCGGCAACCAGTGGACCTACCACTACGACGCCCGCGGCCGCCTGCTGGACCAGACGGACCCCGACACCGGGACCTCCGCTTTCGACTACGACGACCTCGACCGCCGCACCATGGCCAAGGACGCTAACCAGAAGGCTGTCTACACCCAGTACGACGCTCTCGGCCGGATCAAGGCCACCCGCGAGGGCAGCGCCGACGCCGCCCCCACGCGTGAGTGGACCTACGACACGGTGCCCGGCGCGCTCGGACACCTTGCCTCCACCATCCGGCACGACGCCAGCGGCGACTACACCACCCAGATTACCGGCTACACCACCGACTACCAACCCACCGGCCGTGAGGTGACGATCCCCGACAACAACCTCACCAAGGGTCTGGCCAAGACGTACACGTACGCCTACACCTACACCCCGACCGGCAAGCCCCTCACGGCCACGCTTCCCGACACCGCCGGCGGCCTCGCGAAGGAGACCGTCTACACCCGCTACAACCAATACGGCCTTCCCGTCTCGCTCTCCGGGCTGTCCTGGTACACCGCGGACATCAGCTACTCGCCCTATGGCGAGGCCCTGCAGACGGTGAGCGGACCGCAGTCATACCGGGTGTGGACGACGAACTTCGTCGACGAACACACCGGCCGGCTGCAGCGCACCGTCTGGGACCGGGAGACCGCTGGTCCCAGCCGCGTCGCCGACACCCACTACTCGTACGACACCGTCGGCAATGTCTCCTCCGTCGCCACCCAGACCGAAACGGCCACCGCCAAGGCCTGGGACACCCAGTGCTTCACCTACGACCAGCTGGGTGAGATGGTGCACGCCTGGACCTCGAACCTGACGCCCAACGGCGGCTACACCGGCTGCAAGGCCGCCAACGGCAGCACCTGGGGCTACACCACCACGGGACAGCGCTCCTCCGGACCCATCGCCAACGCCCCCGACGCCCAGTCCGACGCCACCGCACCCGACGACGCGCTCAAGACGTCATTGGGGAACGCAGCCCCCGATACCACCACGGTCGCCACCGGTAGCGCCACGACCTACTGGGACTCCTACACCTTCGACGCGATCGGCAACCGCGCGACCCAGGTACAGCACGCCACCGGCAGCGGGCTGAACACCGCCCAGGACATCACCCGCACTTATGGCTACGGCAAGAACAACACCGCCGGCAGCACACCCGCCCTCCTCCAGCCGCACACCCTGACCCAGACCACGGCCGTCCAGGGCAGCGGTGATCCCACCAGCAAGAGCTACGTCTACGACGCCGCTGGCAACACCACCGACCGGCCTGACCGGGACCTGCACTGGACCGCGGAGGAGAAGCTCGACACCGCCACCGCGAACGGGTCCACCACCCGGTACGTCTATGACGCCGACGGCAACCGCCTGCTCCAGCACTCGGACTCCGGCACCACGCTCTACCTGGGCGAGACCGAGATCACGACCGACGCGGCAGGCACAGCCGTCAATGCCACCCGTTCCTACGGCCTCGCCGGTGCGCCCTCGGCCGTCCGCACCACCAACGGCACCAGCACCGCCCACAAGCTCAGCGTGCTGCTCACCGATCGTCTCGGCAGCGCGACCACCGCTGTCGAACTGGGCAAGGGCCAGACGGTCACCCGCCGTGCCTTCAAGCCCTACGGCGAGACCCGCGGCGCCAAGCCGTCCACTTGGCCGAACCAGCACTCCTACCTCGGTGTCGGCATCGACGACACCAACACCGGGCTGACCCATCTGGGCGCCCGCGAGTACGACCAGTCCACCGGCCGCTTCATCTCCGCCGACCCGGTGATCGACATCACCGACCCGCTCCAGATGAACGGCTACGCCTACAGCAACAACAGTCCGGTCACCAAGAGCGACCCGACCGGCCTGTGCCCGAAGGACATCTGCGACGGCTACGGCCAGTTCAACGGCGGAGGCGGGGGCGGGGGCGGAAGCGAGGACGCCACCGAGCAGGGCAGCAAGACCGTTGTGCGCAACGAGGGCAAATCCAACGTGGAAACCAATTGCGCCGTCGCGAAGTCCAACGCTCATGACGCTGCCGTATGCGCCAGCGGGTTCTCGGCCCAGCAATGGGCCCTGAAACACAAGATCGACGGGTACGTCACGGTCGATATCGGCGACGGAGGAAGTCTCGCCAACCTGATTCCGGGCGCCAAGGCGGATGGATCCGGCAACGTCGGATATGCCGACGTCGTTCTCTGGACGAAGGACCGGGTCTACATCTGGGAGGTCAAACCGAACGCCAGCGTGAAACCGGACCCGGCGAACAAGAAGGCGGTGGACGCGAGCAACTACGCCTTCAAGAAGGGGGTGGAGCAGCTCGACCGCTATGTCGAGAAGCTCCAGGACGTCCTTGACGACGCCGGCGACGAAAGGGAAGTGCGGAAGGGCCCGAAGATCGGGGACGCGGCATTCGTCTACGGCACCAAGGGCAGAGGCCGGGTCTGGTCCCGCGACGACTACCCGGGCATGCGCTACTACGGTACCGACCGGGACGACGACAAGAAGAAGGCGACCCCCAGCCCTAGTCCCGGACCGGGCACGAGCGCGGCACCCAGGTCCACGGCGGAGCCGACTGCCACGCCCACTCCTTCCGCCACCGGCTTCTACAGCACGGCCCCGCCAGGGGAGCGCTCCTGGCTGGGAAGCGAGGTCGGCCTGGTGACCAGCGCGTTCACCGGAACCGCCTTCGTCCTGGGGACGCCATACGAAGCCACTGTGGGCGCAGCATCCGTCGTACTCTACGAACTGACCGCCTGAGCGTCGTCGGAGTAAGGATCGGCATGGACCTGCACATCTGCGCGTCACTCGACGCGTCAACTGCCGGCGGCACCGGGAACGCCGTCGCTGGCTGGTTCGGAGAAGCGCTCTCCGGGCTCGTGCCGGAGCTGTGGCAACGTGAAGAGCAGGGCGATCAGGTGTCGTCCCTGGCGACCACGCAGAAGGACGAACAGAGCCGGGACGAAAGGTTTGAGCCGGTCTCGCAGAACTGGCCGAGCATGAAGCTCTCGCTGCACGACGGTCCGGAAACCGCTGACGTGCTGTTTTTCGTCACCGGCGGGGACGGGCCGGTCTGCCACATCAACGGCAGCAGCATCTCTGTGCGTCGACCCAATATGGAGCTGTCGATCAAGCTCGACTCCGCTGTGTGCGGCACGGACGCCGACCGTGGCTCACGGATCGTGGATTTCCTGGCGGCTAGCCTGAACGACGTCAACCCGGCGTTCGGCCGCGTCGACTCCACGGGGCCATGGGACGCCCACACGAACCTCGACGCAGTGCTGCGCCGACGCGTCCGCCGTTCCGTCAACGAGGCGCGCACCTTCCTGCGCGGCTACTCCTGGATCACCGTCTGCCCCGAAGAGCTGAGTCGGCGCCTGGGCGGCCCCTCCGCGCTCGCCGCGAGCGGGGCCTTCTCGCGCGTTGTTCCACTGGCGGCGGGTGGTGTGGTACTTCAGGCGACCGAGACGCTCACCGGCTTCACCGACGACGCCCTGCGCAGGGTCTTCCGAGCCCTGGCCCCGGTTCTGCCCCCGGGGATGCCCCAGTATGACCCCGCCGACCCGAACGTCCGCTACATCCCGGAGGACGCCAGCACCGTGTGAGCCGCGGGCTCAGTCCCACCAGAACTGCCACTCCCGGCGGGTCATGAGCTGCTCTGAAGCTGTACACGAAGCGGTACACCGCGGAGTTCAAGCGGGACGCGATCGCACTCGTCGACTCCATGGGCCGGGCGGTTACTGAGGTCACCCGGGAGCTCGGGTCGAGTCCAGAGTCGCTGCGCAACTGGTACCGCCAGGCGAAGGTCGACCGAGGCGAAGGTCGACCCGGCGGGCGTGGGAGCAGGCGCCCGTCGCGGATGTCGGCGTGGGTTCCAACCAATACACCCTCGACCGTGCTTGGCATTTGCGCCGTGTCTCTGCGCTGCGGTCAGCTGGCCTTGGGGTGTTCGTACGCCTGGCGCGCTTCCTCCAGTACGGCTCGCCAGGATGTGATGTCGGGTCTGCGGCGCAGCAGGGTCCGTCGTTCGCGTTCGGTCATGCCGCCCCACACGCCGAACTCGATGCGGTTGTCGAGGGCTTCGGCGAGGCACTCGGTGCGTACCAGGCACCCATGGCACAGCGTCTTGGCCCGGTTCTGCTGGGCTCCCTGGACGAACAGCTCGTCCGGTTCGGCACTGCGGCAGGCCGCGCTCTCCATCCATTCGCCGCTGGTCATGGCTTTCTCCTCAGCATCCGTAACGACCCTACGCTGTCCTACGTATGGAACGATCGCCAGGCCTCAAGGCAGTCACGGTCTTGTGCGAAGACCCGGGGTGCCGCGGCGTGGGCCGTCGTCCGCCCATGCGCCAGGCCAACGCGTCGGGTTCTCGAACAGGTGTGATCTGCTGGGAGGTCAGCTGGAGCCTCCCTCTGAGTGGTGGACACGCTGATACTGGATCTGCTTGATCCGGAGGAAGCGAGAAGACCGCCGATGGCGATGAAGGACTACTCGGACGAGTTCAAGGCCGATGCCGTGGCCTTGTACGAGTCCACGCCCGGGGCGACGTACAAGAGCATCGCCGCTGACCTGGGCATCAACCGGGCCACTCTGCGGGAGTGGGTTCTGCGGGACCGTGAACGCCGTGGTGCTGGCCCTGTGGGCCGGGCTGGGGCCAGGAAGACTCCGGCTGGTTCCGGGCAGGCGGCGTCGGCCGCCGATCCCGACGAGCGGATCCGGCAGCTGGAGGCCCGGGTCGCCGAGCTGGAAGCGAGTGAGCGGAAGCTTGCGACCGAGCGGGACATACTCCGCAAGGCGGCCAAATATTTCGCGGGAGAGACCAACTGGTGAGGAGCCGCTTCCAGTTCGTCGAAGACCACCGGGACGCCTTCGACGTGAAGCGGCTCTGCCAGGTCCTGGGCGTGAACCGTTCCGGCTACTACAAGTGGCTGGCCGGCAGGCAGGCAAGGGCGGCGAGGCAGCGGGACGACCAGCTCCTGGCCGAGCGGATCCGCCAGGTCCACGCGGACTCCGGTGGTGCCTACGGATCCCCGCGGGTGACCGCCGAACTCCGCGACGCCGGGGTGCTGGTCAACGAGAAGAGGGTCGCCCGCGTGCTGCGCGAGTACGCGATCACCGGGATCCGCCTGCGCAGACGGGTCCGCACTACCGTCGTGGACCCGGCATCACCGTTGGTGCCGGACCTGTTCCAGCGGGACTTCACCGCCCCTGAGCCCAATCTGAAATACATGGGCGACATCACGTATCTTCCGCTTGCCGGAGGGGAGTTCCTCTATCTGGCGACCGTGCTGGACTGCTTCAGCCGCAAGGTCGTCGGCTGGTCCATCGCCGACCACATGCGCACCAGCCTGGTGCAGGACGCCCTGCGGATGGCGGCCGCGACCCGCGGTGGCCTGGACGGGGCGCTGTTCCACTCCGACCACGGGGCGCAATACGGCTCCAGGGCCTTCGCCGACCTCTGCGACCAGCTCAAAGTGACCAGGTCGATGGGCGGGGTCGGCACGATTGCGGACAACGCGGCCTGCGAGAGCTTCCACGCCTCCCTGAAACGCGAGACCCTTCAGAGCGCCCACGACTATGGCGACGCCGCCACCTGCAGAAGAACGGTCTTCGCCTGGCTGACCGCTACAACACCCGCCGTCGGCACTCCGCCAATAGCCACCTCAGCCCCAACGAATACGAACGCCGACACCACACCGCTAAGCTCACGTTCGCCGCGTGGTCAAAGACGCGTGTCCACCATCACGGGTGAAGGCCCGTCGCAGGTGCAGGCGCCGCCTCGTACACCGTCTTGTCGCACTCGTCATGGTGGTGCCGTACCAGCGGCCGCTTTGACGGGGCGACCGATGTGGGCGGGGCGGGAGGCTGGTCGGCTCCGGACCGGGCGGTGGCCCGGAGCTACTTGTCCACGACGGCGGAGGCGATCTCGTCATCGGCCTCACCGATCACTCGGACAGCGATGCCCCGACGGTGTCACGCGCCCGAACTACCCGCCGCCGATGGCTCATCGCGTGTCATCCGGCGCGACCGCCTTGGCGGCCTCATCTACGAGTACGCACAGGTCGCATAGGGTGACGGGATTGTCGGCACGCACAGGCTCGGGACTACCAACAAGAGGTGAGCCGACGTCAACTCGAGCGCTCCCGCCATTTTATCCGGCTGAGACCGAAATTCTCCTCGCCAACTTTTCGAACCTTATCCAATACCTGAATCCACGCCCCGCCGAGCGTTCTGTACTGCTCCTCGGAATCGGCCTGGACCAACTGCAGGACAACCCTCGCCGCATTGATCAATACGGCGTAGAGCTCCTCTCCGAGAACCAGTCGGTGCAGCTCACAGTCCTCGAATACCTGCGTAAGGGGAAACAGTTCTCCATCCTGAAGAAAAGGCTCTTGCGTTGCGTCCCTCCCTCTTCTGACGCGATTCAGGTCGGTTGTGATTCTCACGAGCCGGGTGACGATGTCATTGAAGAGCCGGAACCGGTCCTCCAGTACCCGGTCTTCAAACGCCGAACGACTTTCCAGGTGGAGCTCTCGCTCCCGGAATGCAAGGGAGATCCCTTTCTCTACAAACCGGTCAATGATCAAGCGGATGATGTAGAGCAGCCCCGCGCCTGCGGCCAGTCCGGCGACGACCGGAAGGCTGTGGTCTGCGAGCCATCTGAGCAGTGTGTCGATGTCCGCCTCCATCAGAGTCAGGTCATGAGTACCGGCGTGAACCGGATGTCGGGGCGGCCGAGCAGAGTGAAGTTGCCAAGTCCCGCGGCCGCCTCGGCTGGTCCCACTGGCGACGCACCCACCGAGCCCGCGTCCAAGCCAGCCATTACCGCAGGCAAGCAGCGAATCGGGCATGGAGATCACTATCTACAGCTGGAGTATTAGCCAGATGCTCCATCACCTCCTGTCCCGATCGTCGGTGCCATAGTTGGCGTCAAGGTGCCGGTGTCCTGCCTCTCTCTTGCCCCGTCGCCAATGTCGTCGGCGGTGGACGTGCTGGCCACTTCGCGGCTGACATTCACGGCTTTGTTGCTGATGTGCGTGATCTGTTGGGCGAACTCGTCTGTGCGATACCCGGATTCGGCCAGCGCGCACTGCACTGCGTTGACGATCCGGTGCTGGATGGCCTGGAGGTAGCGTGAGACATCCATCTGCTGGAACAGCGACCCGGCAGGCTCAGAGCCCAACTCCCGGACCGACAGCGCCGGCCCGTCGGGCAGCGCGTGCTCGTACCCCCCTATATTGCGCCGCCATCCGTGCACCACGGCTGTGCCGAGGACAGCCAGCGAGCCAGCAGCCGAACCGGGCACACGGGCGACTGCCCAGGCTCCCTTGCCGAGCGAGTTGTTGGTCCGGAATCCGTGGGCTGTGCGGTCGGCGTTCTTGAAAGCCTTCCGGATCGGCGTCAGAGTGTGCGGTGCGACTTCCAGCATCAGCATGTGGCCCTGGGTGTGGATGCGTACGAACACCGTGACGACAAGCTCCTCCTCCCAGCCGGCGACGCGAACGCGCAGGAAATGTCGGCGCTGTTCGCCGCCCTCCTCTACCGCGCAGGCCCGGTGCTCCTCAAAGGCGTGCACGTTGTACGACGCATCCACGCGCCTCCTGAGCCCCTCAGCGGGCAGGAACACGCACTCGTCGATCTCCAGCCTCCGCAGCCGGTCCCTCGTGCCGTACCTGCTGGACTCCGGCGACTGCCGCAGCCCTTCCACGAACGGCCGGATCTTGTCCAAGATGGCGCGATTGCTGATCGGCCGCTGTTGCATGCCCTTGATGGGACTCAGTTCAACCGCAAGCGCCCAAGGGCCATGGGCCGCGCCTGCCCCGCAGAACGGACGCGCTGGGTGGTACATGACGAGTGGCGAGTGCTGCTCAAGCCGAATGCGCTGTTTTAACCGCTGAAACCGAAAGTTCTCGTTCTGCTCGGCAGGGTCGCCGTGTGCGTCCGGGAAGCGCAGCGGCGACAGCTCAGCCGCCAGCACTCGCGAAAACTGCCCCCGTTGGAAGCCTGCGCAAAGGGCGAGCAGCGCAAAGGTACAGAGCGTGCCCCATGCCTGCCCGAGTGTGCGACCCGTACTCAAGAGCGCGGCGGCCAACGTCAGGACCAGGAAACCCGCGAAGAGAAGGCGACCGCACCAACGCAGGAGAAAAGCAGACACCCGCTGTGAGGGTGGCGAGGCACCCGTGTCCCGGTCCGAGAGGCGAGATGCGAGCGCGAGCATCAGGCTCGGCACCAGGGAGAGGGTCAGCCATCCACCGCTCAGTGCCGCTCCCACAGCCCACAGGCCGACGGTCACGCTGGCCCAGATCTGTTCCAGGCGCCGGGCTCGTAGCGCGTGTGCCAGGATCCGAGCGGCGTCAATGCCAAGCGAAGGGGCCACGATCCGCTGCTCGTTGACGTACAGCTCCTCGATGACCCGGTCCCGGTATCCGGTGTCCAGATACGTACCCAAGCACAGCAGTCGTGTGGCCTCACTGGCATGGGGTGGCGACGGGGACGGCGTCCACTGTGTCGGCGTCGCGGCGGGCTGTGGAACGGTTATGGATTCAGGCTGCTCTCGGGCGTGGTCGATAAAGGGCCCACTGACGTCCTGCGCATGTCTCCGGCCACCGGTTCCCATCTCAGCGGTCGGAAGTGTGGGGCTCTCCGGACGTGCAGGGCGCATGGATGGCTCGGCCTCCCCGCGGGCAGCGGGGTGGGGAGGATTTGTCGGAGCCGACAGGGTCTGCGGTTCGGTCTGCTGCGGGGCTAGCTGCGACGTTTCAGGACTGTCTGAGGCTGTTGACTCGCCGTCCGGTACGGTCACGGTCGCCGTGGGCGTCTTTGAGCTGTCAGCCGGTTCCGGGACGGGAAGGATGCGTTCGGGCAGGCGTACCCCCAGGAGCGATGCGAGTACCAGCCGCGGCCACGAGTATCCCTCCCGCCCCCTCGGCGGCAGTGCCGCCTGATTGCGTCGCGGGGCCAACGCCCTTCTGGTTCGTACACGGGCAGTCATGGACTGTCCTCCGCGCTGCTCTCCTGAGAAGCAACTGCCTGAGATGGGTTCGCTGTCTGGACCGGGCGTGGGGGCTGCAGTGGCAAGACCGTTTGGCTGGGGACACTTGTCATTATTGCGCCATTGGTGATGGGCCCAGAGACTTGAGGTACCAAGGTTGCGGCGGTCGTCGCGCTTGCTGCCGTTGTTGCCCCCAGGCCAGCCCCTTGGATAGCCTCTTGGACACCTCGAACCGCGCCCAGCTGCCGGAAGAGTCCAGGCGCTGCCGCGCCAACGGCGATCGCTGCTGCAACACCCGTCACTTGGGAGTGGAAGGCCCATCCCGCGAAGGCTCCAAGCAGGGCGCGAAGAACAAGGACAATGCCATCAGGGCCAGGCAGTACGTAGTCCTGCAGCTGAGGTTGGCCTTCTCTCTTTGATCGGCTCTCGCGGCAGGCCGCTTGCCAGTCCGTGACGTCGGCGAACAGGGCGACGAAGCCGATCACACAGCCGCCCGTGGCCCCATATCCCATGGCCGCAAGCACGTTCACATTGTCTCCCACCCGCTTTCCGTGGCCATGATCTGACAGCCTGACAGATCGGCGTGGTCGAGCTGACCAGCTTTCCGGAAGTTCCTTCGCCAGCTCTCGAACCCGCGAGCGTTCGCCCGCCTGGACCTGGTCCTGCGCGACTTCCGACCCGACCGCGACTGATGTCCCAGGCGTCGCGCCAGTTCGGGGTGGCCACAACAACGACTCAGGCACAGGGCAGTCACATGATCGGCCGGACAGGTCCTACATGTACGTGTGGCCCGGCAGCGGCCTGGCTGCGCCTTGTGGCGATGGATCGGTCACCTGGGTGTCAGCCTGTCCTGCTCCGGGCGGTCACGAGGCCCGCAAGAGGTGTCGTTGTTGCGCAGGCTGTGAGTGGTGTCGTTGAGCTGGTAGGGGCGCAGGTCGCTGATGGTGCCGCCCTCGCTGCCGACACAGACGTGCCGGCCGAAGTAGTTGTCCTTCTGGTAGACCCGCGCCGTGTGGCTGTTGTTGATGATGGGCTCTTCTTGGCCGTGGCCTTCTTCTTCGGCAGTTCGTGCACGTCGGCCTCGCTGTCCTCGCCGCGGGAGGCCTTCGCCTTGGCTACCGACTCCCGCAGGGCGGCCATCAGATCCAGCACCATGCCCGGCTCGGCCTCCGGCTCCTCCACGTCGGGCAGCTCGCGGCCCTCCCGCTTCGCCTCTGATCTGCGCAAGGGCGTCGGTGTACGTGTCGCGGAACTCGTCGCCCTCGAGGTCCTCGCGGGCCACGGTGCCATGAGCGCCAAGGCACCCTCGATCTCACGATCCGCGGAGCTGAATGGCTAGGGCGAGTGCCGGGGTGTCTCTACAATGCCGAACTTCTTATTCAGTGCCATTTCTTTTCTCGCGATATTTGTCCTAGTCTGAACGTCCTTTCTCGTGATCAGCGTGCGCATGGCGTTCTTCTCTATATTCGTTGGAGTCTCCGAAGAGAGGAAAATTTCTAAATCGGAGCGAATCCTCTCTGATTGAGATAGGACTAGTACCGCGAGGGTCTCGGCCAGTTCCTCGTTGCCGATGCCGAGTATCTGTGCGCAAATTCGGAAGTATTCGATGGATGATTCGATCCCTCTGACTCCTACGCCTAGCCAATGACGCACTGCCATGGCTACGTCTCCCGCGTCAACTGTAGCGTTGAGCAGCAGTGCAAATTCGGTGACTCCAGACGTGAATGAATTCTCGCGAAGGCGATTATCTCGGAGTTTCCAGGGGTGTATGTGGAGACTTAGGAGGAGTTTATAGAGCCTCGCTGCATCACCAGGCTTCTTGAAGCGCACGAAGGCATGCAGCACTGTCGACGCGTCTCCGGTGCTGCCAACAGCCCACAGGAGTCGCATGGTTTCCGTTACATCTTCGACGCTTCGGAGAGCCCCGAAACGCGAGAGAGTCCTTTCAGCGACCCATGTGTGATCTCTTGCTAGGCGCAATTCGGCGACCAGGGCAGGGATGTTGGCTGGCGAAAAAGTCTCAGCGAGAGAGTTCTCGACTTGCTTAAGAAAGCGATGCCAATTTCTCGCCTTTATCTCCGTAAGGGTGAGGAGGATGGTTGCAGGAGATCTGTCGGCGCATGCTCTGATGAGTGGCTCCGCTGTGCCTCGCGAGCTGGCTTCGCGCAATGACGCCTCGATAGATAGGCTGGACGAATCCGCTTCCATCGTGTATTCGGGCGTAAAGTTTGCGTCCAGCAATATCGAGACCAGCCGATTGCTCTCCACTTCGGGATCCGGGCCATTTGCGGCTCGACTGGAAAAGAATCGGACCAGACTTTCTAATTGCAGTGCATTGGGCTGTTTCTTGCCGGAAAGTATGTCTGACACCAGGTTTCTGTTAAGCATTGCAGGCAGATCCATCTCTGCGATACCGGAACTAATTTCGCGAAGTCCCGGGGTGCCTGCAAGGTAATAGAGCTTGTGTAGGTCAGACAGCACTTGACGTAGCGGCCCCGGGGGAAGCGCATCTTCCGTCGGCATGTTCACGCCTTTAGACCCTCGTCGTCCCACAGGCTCCATCTCCAGCTGTCACGAAGTGGCACGCTCTGTCCCGAAGCGGTGAGGCTACTGGAACTTCACACAGCTGACCAGCAACTTTGCTCGACTTCGAAGCACTTGTGGCACTAACCCGCAACCCACTCTTCGGAGTACCGCTCAATGGAATGAGCGGAGCCGACTGCGGCAGCGCGCTGTCAGTGCAGCCACACGTGGAAGTGAAGGTGCAGGGATGAGCAAGAGTCGCAAGCGAACGAGTGGGCGGAGGACGCGTCGTCGAGACGTGCTCCTGGCGGCCATTGGCGGCCTGTGCTCGGGCGTGGTTCGTGGGGTCCTCGATCTGTTGACATAGGCCAAGGCGCGCCAGCTTGGCGCCATGAGCCAGTCACCGATTCCCCCAGTGGTCCCCCAGAGCGGCGAGTGCGTGGCATAAGCGCTGGTCAAGAGGGGTAGGAGCGGCCCTCTGTAAATCTGCCGATTCTACCGTCCCAGGTTCGAATCCTGGCGCCGCCACCCTAACGGGAATCGGCCCCTGACCGGCAAGCTTGGTCAGGGGCCGTTCTCGTTCCCGGATCACGTCAGTACCCGCCGCTCCCCGCTGTTCTCCGCCCGTTCTGGCACGGCCGTGGCACGAGCCGTGAGCTTGATCATGCGGCGGCGTTCCGTGCCTGCTTCCTTGATCGGCGGTACCGATGCCACTTGGGCGCGAGCTCACCGCACGCGGTCACGCAGACGGCAAGAACAGCGCAAAGAACGATGCCCTCGCGCTCTCCAATGAGCCTGCCCACCGCCCAGAGGGCTGGCGTCGTGATGAGCCAGGCCACGAGCAGGTTTCTCGTCTTCGGCCACCAGTGCGCATTCTTCACAGGCGGGACGGTATCAAGGGCCATCCGTCCGTCTGGCGACGGCAGGAGGTCGGCTCCGAGCCTTTGGGCGGGAGCTGCCATGGGGCGAGTGATCATGGCACCGTAAGCTTCCGGCAAGTCGGGCAGCCTACGCCGGGCTAGTCGCGAGCTTTGAAGCTGTGGCCTCATCTTTATCAGGTCGATCACAGGGGACCGTCGACATCGGTCAACCCGGCCTGCGCCTCGGCCGATCGTCCACTGAGGTCCGCCGCCGAGCCCTGCTGTTCGCGCTTGTTGGTGTCAGCCGCTGATGTCAGCCGCCGCACGCGGTCTTTGCAGGGAGGGGCGACGCTGTTGAGCGATTGGGGCTGTCCCTGGCGTGGCGGAGGATGGTGCTCATGTGCGCTCTTTTCGACCCCCCTGAGCCTCGCCGCGTCTCGCCGGGCGAGTACCCCGTGTGGGACCAGGCTCTCGCCCTTCTGAACCGGGACCTAGCGGTGACGCTTCCCCAGCTGGAACCCCTGCAACTGCTGGCCCTTCCGCCCTACGATGCGGATGAGCCGGAGAACGTCTACGTCGCCATGGCCAACGGCGAGTGGCACGGCAATCACCTGGACTCGAACTCGCAAGACAGCCTCGCCTCTGCGCTGGCGAGCGTCGCCGATGCCGCACAGGAGACCGTCATGGAGCTTCTGTGGCATGCGTGGCCCCTGTGTCCCGAGCATGGCCTGGGCATGCATCCAAGGGAGGATGCAGAGGAGCAACTGTCCTGGTGGTGCGCGGGAGAACGGTTGCGTCGCGGCCCGGCTCATATCCACACGGCCGTGGGCGCACTCGACGCCTTGGGAGAGTCGATCCGTACACGGTCTTGAAAACCGTCGTGGCAGCGATGTCACCGTGGGTTCAAATCCCACACCCACCGCCTGTGAGCGGCCCCTGACCAGGTAAATCAGTCAGGGGCCGTTCTCGTGCGCGTTGTCCGCCAGCGACCGCGGTTCCCCGCTACTTCCCGACCGAACGGGCACGGGAGGGGCACGTTGACTGGCACTCTTTAGACGGCGAGCAGCCCGGCGAGTACCACAGCCCCCGCCGCAGAGAAGACCCGCAGCTTCCTCCAGCCTGGTCCCGAAGCCTGGCGGTTCTGCTCCCACACGAACACCGGACCGCCACCGAGGCCCAGCGCACTCCGCAGCAGGAAAACAGTCGTGTGCATAGGGAGCCTCCAGGGAGCTTCAAATGGACGGGAAGGTTACCCCGGGCGGCGGTCTGGTGGTGTGTGGGGGCGCTCATGCGGGGCGCGGGGCTCACGCGGTCGGTGGAGTTTCAATGATCGAGTCAAGGCCGGGGGCGCGCCCTCCACCAGTGAGGGCGGCACCTCGTCTCGGAGATCGTCTGTGCCTCAGCCGACGAACGTCAGCCACGACGGGCACGCCGACTGATCAGGTGCGCGTGTGTCTCGCTGCAGCCCCGCCGGCCTCAGCCACGCTGCCGGTTTTGTGGCCTCGGGTTGAGTCAAGCCGTCTGCGTCGGGCGGGCCTTCGTGCCGCCACCGTTCGATTGTGACGTCGAGCCACCCGTCGAGGCCATCGACGACGTTCTCAGCGCAGGGGCCTGGTGACGGTTCCGGACGGCAGGTCGCTCCGTGGGAGCGGCTCTGTTAATTCAGGTAGAAGCGTTGGTTGCTCACATTCTTGCATTTCCACAGGATGATGCGAGCGCCGTTCGTCTTGCTTCCTCCCTGGACATCGAGGCATTGAGTACCCACGTGGATCTCGTATGTATTGCCTCGTGGGACGGGGTACCAGGCTTGCTTGAAGGCGCTGTGGCAGGGCCGCTGTGTTACCTTGTGGCCCTTTCGCAGGTCGCCGCCGTCGAGGCACTTGTTGCTGAACTCGGATTTCACCCAGTACCGGAATGCGCCGTTGTCCATGAAGGTCCAGCGCTGGTTCCTCTGCCCGTGGCAGGTCCACTGATCGATTTTCGCTGCGTCACTGGCGTCCCAACCGTGCACAGTGATGCACTTGTCGGGTGTGTGGGCCGGCCGGATGTAGTGCACGCCCGGCACAGGAGTTGCGCGCTCAGAAGACGCTGTGGGAGCACTCGAGGAGGCCGTGGGCGCTGAGGCAGCAGGGGATACGATCCCGAGCATGCTCGCGCCACTCAACAGGCCCGCCAGAAGAATCCTACTTTTCTTCACTTTTCCCTCCGAGAGTCAGGCGCGGACCATCTTGAATTTCTGGTTGCTGCCGTAGTTGCAGCTCCACAGCACGAGTTGTGTGTTGTTCCGCTGGGACGCTCCCGGAACGTCCAGGCACTTCTGAGCGTCGTACCAGGGTTGGATGGTCGCGTAGCCTGCGACGCTCTTCACGAAGAATTTCTGGTTCTTACGGCTGTTGCAGTCCCACTGACCGATCTTGGTGCCGTTGGCCTTGCTTCCGCCCAGCACGTCCAAGCACTTGCCGCTGTGCTCAGCTGTGACGTAGGCCAGTCCCCGGTCACTGACGAAGAGCAACCTCCATCGCTGGTTTGCCCGGTTCAGGCATGTGTATTGGTCGACGGCGGCACCCTTGGCTGTGCTGGCACCGTGGACGGTGAGGCACTTACCGCTGTGCTTCGCCTTGAAGTACCAGACGCCACCGTCACGCAAGGCGTCCTGGGGCGCCGGTGTTTTCACCGATGCCGCTTGCGAGAGCATGCCGCCGGTCGCGGCGTTCGCGGACGGGGTGAGTGCGATGCCGGCTCCCAGTGCCCCTATAGCAGCTGCGAGGGCGAGTTTCCTGCGCTTCTTCACGCTTTCGTTCCTCCGTCGTTGGAGATGCGCACCCCGGGTCCCGTCGACGTTTCTGGCGCCGACGGGCTGGTGCCTGCCATCGAGTTCAGCGGGCTGGGTATTGAATGGGCAGCCGGTCTCATCACCCTGATCAATGGCCGCACTGCAGGTGACAGGCCCTCGTTGTAGTCCCTGACCAAAGAACGCGCTCTTGCTTGCTCTTCTGCGACGGGCGCGCGTAGCTTCGCGAGTCGCAGCGCCGCATCCACGGGAGAGGCGGCAACGGGGTAGGGAGAGCTGTCGATGGCGGGACGTCGGGAAAGCCCACTGGATCCGAGTGCGGGGCCGGTTGCGCGGTTCGCGTTCGAGTTACGCAAGTTCCGGGCGGAGGCGGGCAGTCCGACGTACCGGGTGATGGCGCAGCGTACGGGGCACGGGGCGAGCACGCTGTCGCAGGCGGCCGGTGGTGAGCGGTTGCCGACGCTGCCGGTTGTCCTGGCGTACGTCCAAGCCTGCGGCGGCGACCAGGAAAAGTGGGAGGCGCGGTGGCGTGAGGTCTCCGCGGAAGCGGCAGCCCAGCGCCGGCCCGAGGACGAGGATGATGTCCAGCCTCCCTATCGGGGACTGGCCCGTTTCGAGACCGGCGACGCCGAATTATTCTTCGGCCGTGATGAGCTCACCGACCGCCTGCTCGGGCTGACCCGCTCCCGCCGGTTCACCGCGGTGTTCGGCCCCTCAGGCAGCGGCAAGTCTTCCTTGCTTCGGGCCGGCCTCATCCCCCGCCTGCGTACTCCGGACCCGGCCGGGGCGCCGCCAGCTGCGCTGCGCGTCCTCACCCCTGGCGCGCACCCGCTGCGCACTCACGAGCATCGCCTTGAACCGAAGGACGCCGACGGCGACACGTGGTTGATCGTGGACCAGTTCGAAGAGCTCTACACCCTCTGTCACGACCCGGCCGAACGCGATCAGTTCATCGACCGCCTGCTGGCAGCCGCCACCCCGGCGAGCCGACTGCGCGTCGTCATCGCCGTCCGGGCGGACTTCCTCGGCCGGTGCGCCGAACACCCCGCCCTCACCGCCGCCCTGCAGGACGGCACCGTGCTCGTCGGGCCGATGACCCGCGACGAATTACGCGAGACCATCATCAAGCCCGCCCAGAGCACCGGCATGATCGTGGAACGGACGCTGACCGCGTGCATCCTCGACGAGGTGGAGGGCGAGCCCGGCGCGCTGCCGCTGATGTCCCACGCCCTGCTGGAAACCTGGCACCGCCGCAAAGGCCGCGCTCTCACCGAAGCCGCGTTCGAGGCGGCCGGCGGGCTCCACGGCGCCATCGCCCGTACCGCCGAAGACGTCCACGCCAGCCTCGCCCCAGCTCAAGCGGCTCTTGCTCGCCGCATCCTGCTGCGGCTGATCACGCCGGGCGAGGGAACCCCCGACACCCGCCGCCCCGCCCAACGCGATGAATTCGACTTCGGCGACCCCGCAGACACCAAGACCGTCTTGGATCGGCTGGCCCAGGCCCGCTTGGTCACCCTCGACGAGAACGCGGTCGACATCGCCCACGAAGCCCTCATCACCGCCTGGCCCCGGCTCCGGCAATGGATCGACGATGCCCGCGAGCGACTGCGCCTTCACCGTCACCTGACCGAAGCCGCCCAAGCCTGGAACAGCCTCGGCCGCGACCCCGGCGCGCTCTACCGCGGCACGCGTCTGACCGCAGCCGAAGAAACCTTCACCACTTCCGACATTACCGACGACCTAACCGCTGTGGAACGGGACTTCCTCGCCACCAGCTCCATCGCTCGCCAGCGCGAACAACAGGCGACGGCCCGCACCACCCGACGCTTGCGACAGTCCGCCATCACCCTGTCCGTCTTGCTCGTGCTTGCCCTCGTAGCCAGCCTCACCGCGTGGAACCAGTACCGGGTCAGCGATCAAGAACGACGCAGGGCTGTTGCAGCCCAACACCTGGCACTGTCTCGGCAGTTGGCTGCGCAATCATCCAGTCTCCTTGGAACCGATCCAGACCTGTCTTCGCTTCTGGCCGTACGGGCCTACCAGGCCAGTCACACGACCGAATCCATCACCAGCCTCTTCGCCGCCGCAGCCCTCCCACTCGGTCACCGGCTCACCGCACACGCCGAAGTCTGGTCGGTGGCGTTCAGTCCGGACGGTCACACGGTGGCCAGCGGTGGTGACGATGGCGTGGTGCGG
>NZ_JADDRL010000280.1 GCF_021538895.1 Streptomyces olivochromogenes
CGGCGCGCGCGGTCCTTCGTCGCGAGCCACGGCGTCAGGGCCGACGCCACGCCCTTGGAGCCGTACCGGGAGCGGTGGCTCGCCCTGGGTGTTCCCGGGGAGGTCATCGACCGGGCCGTGGCGTACCAGGAGCGCTGGGGCGGCCTGGTCCTTCCTCCGGCGCCGGTGTACGAGAGCGGTCCCCGCTACCTCTGCGCCGATGTGCCCGAGCCCTCTCACGAGGGCGGGTGGTGGTTCATGGGCGGCGAACCGCGGGTGTCGGTCGCCTTTTCCTTCATGATCGGCCCGAACGGCGAGTTCGGCCTGTGGGGCAACACGTGGGCTCCGCTGCACGCTTGTGTCGAGGGCTGGGTGGAATCGCTGGCGCTCGCCCACCACGCCTCCCACTGGGCCAAGCAGGTCACCAGGCTGCACGGCGACGAGGCCGAGGCCCTCACTCTGGACGGCTTCGAGCCGGTGGA
>NZ_JADDRL010000281.1 GCF_021538895.1 Streptomyces olivochromogenes
ATCCTCGCCAAGACCCCGGCCATCCCCACCAACTGCCAGTGGGGCATCTTCCTGCGCAACCACGACGAGCTGACCCTCGAAATGGTCACCGACGAGGAACGCGACTACATGTGGGCCGAGTACGCCAAGGACCCACGGATGCGCGCCAACATCGGCATCCGCCGCCGCCTGGCCCCCCTCCTCGACAACGACCGCAACCAGATCGAGCTCTTCACCGCCCTGCTGCTCTCCCTGCCCGGCTCGCCGATCCTCTACTACGGCGACGAGATCGGCATGGGCGACAACATCTGGCTCGG
>NZ_JADDRL010000029.1 GCF_021538895.1 Streptomyces olivochromogenes
CCCACCACCCCACCCACGCGTTGAGCCAAGCGGCAGCGCAACCGCACGGTGAGGACACAGCCGCCGCCCGCCCGGCAGCGGCCCGTCCGACAAGGGTGATCCCCATGATCGAATCGCTGCTCCCGGCCGAGGTCGCCGCCGTCGACACGACCGTCGACCGCACCGACGTCACCCTCTTCCCGGGCGAGGAGGCCCAGATCGCCCGGGCCGTCGAGACGCGGCGCCGGGAGTACACCACGGCCCGCTGGTGCGCCCGGCGCGCCATGGCGGCCCTCGGCCAGGAGGCCGTCCCGGTGCTGCCGGGCCTGCGCGGCGCGCCGCAGTGGGCGCCCGGGCTCGTCGGCTCCATCACCCACTGCGCCGGCTACCGGGGCGCCGCCCTGGCCCGCGCCGACGAGATCGCCGCGCTGGGCATCGACGCCGAGCCCAACCAGCCGCTGCCGGAGGGGATCCTGGAGTCGATCGCGCTGCCGCAGGAGCGGTCCTGGGTGCACCGGCTGCTGCGCACGCTGCCCCAGGTCCGCTGGGACCGGCTGCTGTTCTCCATGAAGGAGAGCGTCTACAAGTCGTACTTCCCGCTCACCGGGCACACCCTGGAGTTCGAGGACGCGCTGCTCACCGTGGATGCGGAGCGCGGCACGTTCCGCGCGGCGCTGCTCAACGACCCCGCGGCGCGGCCTGGTTCGGCGCGGCGCGTTCTCACCGGACGCTTCTCGGCCACGCACGGGGTGATCCTGAGCGCGATCGCGGTGCCCGCCGTGCGGCACGCGGAGCTCGCCCACACGACGGCAGGCGCCCCCCTGTCGGTCTGAACAGGGAAGGCGCCTGCCGGAGAACGGGCTGCGCAAGCGGGGTGTCCTAGCCCCAGCGGTCGTCACCCTCCACGACGTAGGTGGCGGCGGTCGAAACCGTTCCCAGGTGCGCATCGGCCCGGTTGGTGCCGTCGTGCTGCCCGAAGAGCACGGCTCCGGTAAACAACACACCAAGAGCACTACCCAAAGCTGCACTACGAGCGACGATGTTGATCATGCTAGTCATGACGTGCACGTTTCCCCCTGCAGGCTCGATGTCTCTGCGCTCCGAACGGGAAGGATCGTCATGAGCTGGAGCCTCTCGCTCACCGATGGCCTCTCCCGCCGCCAGGAACACCTTCTCGAATCTCTTGAGCGAAACCCAAGCGATATGCGATGGCTCAAAGCTGCACGGCAACAACTGCACTCAAGCACCTCGTGGTTCGGGTGCGCGGAATGAGTTCTTCCCATTCCGAATTCGCCGAGCTGGACGACATCAGTGCCGCGGCATACGGACACGCCGTTGAATTGGGCCGCTTCATACGCGCGGATATTGCCCAGCGACTGGCCCTCTCCCCGGCCGAGGTCGAGCACGCGGAGAAGGTGCTGACCCTGATGCGCCTGCTGCAGCCGATGCCGGGCGACCCGAACGTGCTCGTCCCCGTGGGTCCCGACGTCGCCACCGCCGATCTGGTGAGCTCGGCCGAGAAGCAGATCAGCGTCCTCCAGCAGGCGGTCACCGACGTCCGCAGCCGTCTGATGTCGCTGACTCCCGTCTACTTCGAGGGCCGCCGCCTGCGCAACCGGCTGGAGGCCATAGACGTCATCACCGACCCCGACACCGTGCAGTCCATGCTCGACCACTTCAGCACGCACTGCCGCCACGAGATGGCGTCCGTCGCCCCGGGCGGCGCCCGCCCCGGCGCGCTGCTGCAGGCGGCCCGTGCGTCGGCCCTGGGCATGCGCGAGCGCGGCGTCGCGATCCGCACCGTCTACCAGCACACCGCGCGCAGCGACCTCGCCACGCGCGCGTACGTGCGTGACGTGACCGCGGCCGGCGTGGAGGTGCGTACCGCCGACCAGGTCATCGACCGGATCCTCATCTACGACCGGGAGACGGTGTTCCTGCCCACGCACGGCCACCACGACGACGTGCACTACGCGAGCGGCGGCGCCATCGTCGTCCGGGAACCCACCCTGGTCGCGTTCGTCTACACCGTCTTCGAGCACCTGTGGGACAGCGCGACCCCGTTCGTCCCGGACACCTCGCGCACGCCCTCCACCGCCGACGACCTCAAGCAGTCGATCCTGCGCCTGATGGCCAAGGGCTACAAGGACGAGATGGTGGCACGGCGGCTCGGCATGTCGGTGCGCACCTGCCGCCGTCACATCTCGGAGATCACCGAGGAGCTGGAGGCCACCAGCCGCTTCCAGGCGGGCTACAACGTGGCGATCTCCGGCATGCTGGACCAGCACGCCCGGCAGGAGCCCGAGTCCGGCTGAGCCTCACCTCTCGCCCAGTGCGTCCTCGACGGCCTCCACGCAGTCCTCGTCGAGCATCGTGGTGATGTCCGTGTCGGCCGGCGGGCCGAACCCGGCGTCGTAGACGGCCGCGCTGACGCAGTAGCCGCTGGCCAGCGGGAAGGTACGGAAGGCCCATTCGTCCCCGGTGCCCGCGGTGCCGTCGGGACGCTGCACCCGTACCGGCTTGCCGTCGGGGCCGAAGCCGAACTCGGTGAACCGGAACTGCATGCCCTGCCCGATCGCCTTGCTGTACGCCTCCTTCAGTGTCCATAGCCGCACCAGGGACGGGTTGCGCTGCTCCTCCGGCAGCGCGGCGAGCGTCACCATCTCGTACGGGGTGCACACGTGCCGCCCGAGGCCGCTGCCGTACATCTGCCGGTCGGCGCGCTCGGCGTCCACGCCGATCAGACCCCGGGTGGTCAGGCCGACGAACAGCAGGTCGTCGGTGTGGCTGAGGCTGATGTCGACCTGGTCGCAGCCGCGCAGATACGGCCGTCCGGTGGGCCCGTACGCCAGTTCCAGGGCGTCCGGGTCGCCGCGCAGCACCACGGCCGCCGCGGACTTGAGCAGCACCCGGGAGGCGGCGTACCGGTCGCGCACATCGGTGTGGGCGAGGCCGAGGTAGCGCGACCAGTCGCGGCCCAGCAGTCTGCGCAGCCCGTCGCCGGCGGGCAACTGGGGCTGCAGGACGGGGCGGTGGGCGTACAGCAGCGCGGTGCCGCACGCCTTCAGATCCGCCCTCACCCGGTCCCACGCGGCGTCGTCGACACCCACCTCGACGGGAGCGCCGAGCGGCGGCCCGAGCGTGGAATTGCCGGGGACGGTCATGCCTGTGCCTCCACCCTGTTCTGTGCCTGGTTCTGTTCCTGCGGTCGTTCCTGGCTCCGGCCGCCGACCTGCTCCAGCACGACCGTATGGATCTCGGTGAGCGTGCGGGCCTGCAGAACGGGGCTCAGCGACAGCCGCCGGCCGGTCTCCTCCTCCATCAGCGTGACCAGCCTGAGGAGGTGGAGGGAGTCCCAGCGGGGCAGGTTCACCAGGCTCTCGCCGGCCTCCCGCGCCGTGACGTCCAGGCCGAGTTCCTCCCGGAGCAGGGCGAGAAACCCGTCGAGGGTGTCGATCGCGCTCATGTGTGCCTCCTGCCGTCGGGTCCGGTGGTCAGCGGCCCGGTGATCCGCACGTGCTCCGGCGGGGCGGGCAGCCGGCGCAGGTCGTGCCGGAACAGCAGCGCCCCGTCGCGCTCCCCGGCCGCGGTGAAGCCGAGCGCGGGGTAGAAGTCGCGGACCCGGGCGTTCTTCGCGGTGGGCCGGTACGCGGCGAGCACCGTGCGGTGCCCGGTGTCGTGGGCGTGCGTCAACACGGCGGCGAGCAGGGCCTGTTCGATGCCCCGGGCCAGGACGCGGCAGCTGAGCCACGCGTTGTCGAGGCGCAGCGCGTCGCCCTCGCGGGTGGCGAGGAGGGCGCCGGTCAGGCCGTTCTCGCCGAACCGGTCGGCGGTGCGCGCCGCCAGCAGTGTCCGGTCCGGGTCCGTGGCGGCCCGGGCCACCTCGGGTGGGGTGAGGCGGAGCCCGGTGAGGTTGAACTGGTTGGTGCGCTGGGTCAGTTGGGCGAGCCGCTCGTGCTCGTGGGCGCGCGGCGCGGAGAGGTCGACGTGGACGCCGAGGCCGCGCAGGAACTCCTCGTGCGAGCCGGACTCGGCGCGCAGCGCGGCGCGGGCGCCCGCGGCGCGGTAGTGGCCGGCCCGGGCCCGGTCCTCCTCGGTGACCGCGAGTGTGTCGAACCAGCCGTCGGCGAGCAGCCGTTGTACGTGCAGGGCGGGCTCGTCGTCGAGGGGGACCACGGCGGCGCGCACGCCCGAGTGGCGCACTTCGGCGCGCTCGGCGGGCGAGTCGTCGGCGAACACCAGCGCGTCGTCCCCGATGCGCAGCGCGTCGGCGACGGCGGCCAGGTGTCCGCTCTTGGGCTCCCAGTCGGCGTGCACGGAGGCGAAGTCCCCTTCCCGCAGCACGAGGTCGGGGTGGGTGCGCAGCGCCTCCAGGACGGCTCCGCGCTCGTTCTTGCTGCTGACGGCGAGCAGCACACCCTGGGCGGCGAGCTGTCGTACGGCCCGCTGGAACGCGCCGAACGCCTCGCCGCGCAGCGTCCCCGCGGCGGCGAGCGCCTCGGCCCCGTCGTCGGCGAGCACGCCGTCCCACAGGGTGTGGTCGAGGTCCAGGACCAGGCACTTGCGGGTCCGGCCCGTCAACGCGCGGGCCAGATGGCCGACTTCGCGGGCGTAGGCGTCGAGCAGCCCGGCGCCGATGCGGGCGCCGGCGTACTGGGCCAGGCGCGCGTCGGCGACCGGACCGCAGCCGGCGATCAGCGGGTCGAGGTCGAGCACGACGACGCCGTCGGCCTCGGCCCCCAGCCGCAGCAGCCGTGCGTTGAACTCCCGCCACACGACTCCCAGCCGGGCCCGGGAGCGGTGGTCGACGAGCTGGTGGGTGCGCTCGCGGGGCAGCGGCAGGGTGTTGAGCACGAGGGTGCCACCACCGGCGCGGCGCCGTACCAGGCCCTCGATGCGCGCCGCGACCTCGTCCGCGGCCCGTGCGACGTCCTCGGGCCCCCACACCGCGGGCACCTCGGCGAAGACGGTGGTGTCGTCCAGCAGGCACAGCGCCAGGTCGACGGCGATGCCGTGGAAGACCCCGGACGGGTCGGTGAGGTCCCGCAGATAGGCGCCGTGGTCACCGACGACGGCGTTCACCAGCAGCCCGTGCCGGGCCAGTTCGCCGATCAGTGGCTCGACGACGTCCGCGGCCGTGGACTGCCCGGTGACCGCCACGGTCACCGGGGACAGGTCAGGGTGCCGGGCCAGGACCGCGTCCCGGTCGGCCCGGGCGAGCAGCCGCCCGGCCCGCCGAGCCCAGTCCGGCCGGGCCCCGGGGTCGTCGGCCAGCTCGGCGAGGAGCGGCGCGACCTCGTCGTACGCCGTCTCCAGCCGTCCCTGCGCGGCGAGCTCCCGGAGTCGTTCCAGGGGCTCGCCGCGCGTCGTCGTGCGCACCGGCACCGCCATCGCCTACACCTTCTCCAGGCCGAGCCCGGTCTTGATCCACTTGCTCGACTCCACGGCGATCGCGAGCGCCCGGCCGCCGGTGGGCAGGTCCGGGAGCAGCCGGGCCAGCTGGAGCAGGACCAGGGCGTTGCCGGTGTTGCCGGTCTCGGCGACGCAGGACACCTCCTTGGCGCCGGGCACGTCGAGGTGCTCGGTGATCCGCTCGGTCATCCGGCCCGACAGCTGCGGCGGCAGCAGGAAGTCCAGGTCGTCGGGGGTCCACTCCAGCTGGTCGAGGAGTTCCCAGAGGATCTCGCGGGCCATGGTGGGCACGGACTCCTCGATGGCCTTGTAGTCCTCGACGAGCATGGGGCGTTCGCTGTGGCGGTCGCTGATCCCGTACCAGTCGACGGTCTGCCCCGGCGGACGGCCGAGGCCGGTGAAACGGTTGAGGACGCCCCTGACCGCGACGCGTTCGGCCACCGGTTCGGCGGTCAGCACCGCCGCGCCGGCGCCGTCGCCGAACAGCACGTAGTTGACGAGCTCCTCGGTGGGCACCCGGGCCACGTCGCGGTGCGGGTCGAGGTGGCGGTGCGTGACGTCGCCGCCGATCACCAGCCCGGCGCGGGCGCCGCCGGCGATCAGGGTGCGGCCCAGGTCGAGGGCCTGGACGGCGCCCGCACAGCCGGACTGGATCTGGAAGGCGGGCAGGTACATCAGGCCGAGCCGGTCGGCGACCTCGCTGGCCGTGGTGGGCAGCAGCGTGTCCGGGGTCGCGGTGGCGAGCAGCACGAACTCGATGTCGACCGGGTCGAGTCCGGCGGCGTCGATGGCCGCGCCGCCGGCCTGTGCGCACAGGTCGGCGAGGGTGTGCCGGACCTGTCCCGTCTCCAGGTCCCAGCCGAAGTGCCGGGTGCGGGTGCCGACGAAGATGTCGACCCACTCCTCGCTGACCCCGAGGGCCCTGCCGAGCGTCGCGTTGTCCACGGGCGGGCCGGGCAGCGCGCTTCCGGTCGCCGCGAGATAGGCCGTCGCGCTCACGCGCAGACTCCTTCCGGTTGCAGGCCGTTGAGCACGGCCTCATCGACATCAGCGCCGCGCGGGCCCCCGGGTGTCACCGCCGCGCGGATCGGGGTGACGCTCACGCCCGCACCCCTTCGGTGAGGTGCCCGCCGAGGAACTGGGCGAGGGTGCCCACCGAGCGCAGGGCGGGCAGGAGTTGCTGTACGGAGACCTCGCCGAGGTGCGGCAGGCGGGCCTCGATGCGGTCCTTGAGCTGCATGATCATGACGGAGTCGAAGCCGAGGTCCTCGTAGAAGCGTGCGGAGTGCACGACCTGTTCCAGGGGGTACGAGCCGACCTCCGCGACCGCGTCGATCACCGCGGCGAGCACGGGGTCACGGTCCCGGGACACCGGGTCGGTCGTGGCCGGTTCGGCGGGCTCGGCCAGCGGGGACGTGGGGCGTGGTGGCGTCGCCGCGGGCCGGGCCGCGGGGACCTGCTCGGTGCGCGGGGCCGGCGGGGCCGTCCAGTAGCGGTGCGCGGTGGAGAAGGAGTAGCCGCGCAGCTTCTCGCCGGAGCCGGCCGTGACCTCGGGGTCGTACAGCCGCTCCCAGTCGGGGTCGAGCCCGGTCCGGTACAACTGCGCGACGAGTTCGGCGAGTTCGCTGCCGCCGGCCTCCGGTCCGGGCGCCGGGTGCAGGAACTCCACGCTCGTGGCGAGTCCGGCGCGTCCGGCGAGCGGCAGCAGCTGGGGGCGCGGCCCGATCTCCACGAGGTGGGTGGGCGCGCAGACCGTCTCCAGGTCGGCGAGGGCGTCCGCGAACAGCACCGGCGACTCGGCCTGGGCCGCCCAGTAGTCGGCGTCCATGCGCTCGGTGTCCGCGAGGAGTCTGCCGTACCGGGTGGAGAAGACCGGGATCTCGGGCGTCCGGGGTTCGGTGCTGCCCGCCGCCGACCTGAGCCGGTCGAGCACCGGCCGCACCAGCGGCGAGTGGAAGGCGGCGGGCGCCTGGAGGTCACGGGCGCGTACCTGCGCCTCCTCCAGGGTCTCGGCGATCCGGGCGAGCGCCTCGGCGGTGCCGGACAGCACGGTGTCGCGCGGCCCGTTGAGCGCGGCGATGTGGGCCTGCGGCTCCTCGGCGAGCAGTTGCCGCAGCGCGTCGGGGCCGGCCTGCACGGAGAGCATCGCGCCGCCCTCCGGCAGCCCGTGCATCAGCCGGCCGCGCGCGGCCACCAGGTGCGCGGCCTCGTCGAGGGTGAGCACCCCGGCCGTGACGGCGGCCGCGAACTCGCCGACGCTGTGCCCGAGCACGGCGGCGGGCCGGATGCCGAACGCGGTGAGGGTGGCGGCGAGGGCGTATGCGACGGCGAACAGGGCGGGCTGGGTGAGGTCCCCGGCCACGCCGCGCTCGTCGCCGGCCAGCAGCAGGTCGCGCACGGAGGTGTCGACGTACGGCAGCAGCGCCGCGTCCGCCGCGTCGAGGTGCTGCCGGTAGGCGGCCGACTCGCGGTACAGGCCCGCGGTCATGCCGGCGTACTGGGCGCCCTGGCCGGTGAACAGGAAGGCCACGGACGGCCGGCTCCACGGCCGGTGCGCGACCTGCTCGGGCAGTCCGCCCGCGGCGGCCTCGCGCAGCGCGCCGGCCAGTTCCTCGGTGTCCCGGGCGGTGACCGCGAAGCGGTACGGCAGGCCGGTCTTGACCCGGTTGCTCTGCCGGCACAGCGCGGCGGCGGCCGTGCGCGGGCGCCGGGCGACGGCGTCGGCCTGCTCGGTGAGGTTGCGGATCAGGGCGCCCGGTGTGTCGGCGGTGAGCGTGAAGACGCCGGCGCCGGGCCGGGCGCGCTTGGCGGTGGTGCGCGGGGCGGGGCGCGGCGCGGAGCCGAGGACGGCATGCGCGTTGGTGCCGCCCATGCCGAAGCTGGAGAGCCCGGCGACGACGGGTCCGGGCGGCAGCCGAAGCGGTGACTTCAGCAGTCTGAGGCCCCGCTGGGCGAGCCTGAGCTGGGGGTTCTCGCGGTCCGCGAACCGGCTGGCGGGCACGATCCGGTGGTGCAGCGCGAGGGCGACCTTGATCAGCCCGGCGATCCCGGCGGCGCCCTCGGTGTGCCCGAGGTTTCCCTTGACGGAGCCGATCGCGCAGGGCTCGGCGCGGCCCTCGCCGTGCAGGCTGCCCAGGGCGGCGCACTCGATGGTGTCGCCGAGCGCGGTGCCGGTGCCGTGCGCCTCGACGAAGGTGACCTCGCGCGGCTCGACCCCGGCGCGCTTGCAGGCGGTGGCCACGACCTGTTCCTGGGACCAGCGGTTGGGCGCGGTGATGCCGTTGCTGCGGCCGTCCTGGTTGACGGCGGTGCCGCGGATGACGGCGTAGATCCGCTGTCCGTCGGCGACGGCGTCGGACAGCCGGCGCAGCACGACGAGGCCGACGCCCTCGCTGCGGCCGATCCCGTCGGCGAGCGCGCTGAACGGCTTGCAGCGCCCGTCGGCGGCGGCGAGCCCCAGCTGGTGGTAGACGAGCCCGAGCGCGGGCGACATGACGAGGTTGACGCCGCCGGCGAGTACGGTGTCGCACTCCCCCGACAGCAGCGCCCCGACCCCGAGGTGCACGGCGACGAGCGAGGACGAGCAGGCCGTGTCGACGGCCATGCTGGGCCCGGTGAAGCCGAGTTGGTAGGAGATCCGGTTCGCGGTCATGCCCGCGCTGCTGCCCGCGCCGAGCTGCGGCGTCACCCGGTCGTAGTCGCCCAGGTGCAGCCGCCCCCACTCGCCGCCCATCACGCCGACGTAGACGCCGGTGCCGCTGCCGGCCAGCGAGCCGGGCGCCACGCCCGAGTCCTCCACCGCCCGCCACGCGCTGTGCAGCAGCAGCCGCTGCTGCGGGTCCATGGCGGCGGCCTCGCGCGGCGGCACGGAGAAGAAGTCGTTGTCGAACACGTCGGCGCCGTCGAGGAACCCGCCGCGCGCCAGCCCGGCGCGGGCGGCCCCGTCGGCGGCCGGGAAGGCGGCCGGGTCCCATCGCTCGGTCGGTACGTCCCCGATCGCGTCGCCGCCGCGCAGCAGCAGCTCCCAGTACGCGTCGGTGTCCCGCGCGAGCGGAAAGGCGCAGTCGATCCCGACGATCGCGACGCCGTCGCCGTACGCCATCACCGCTCCTCGCGCGCGTCGGCCACCGCCAGCTCCGTCGCCAGGAAGCCCAGCAGGCTCTGCACGGTGGGGTGGTCCCACAGCAGGGTCGGCTCCACCACCAGGCCGAACTCGTCCTCCAGGTCACCGCACAGGCTCAGCGCGCACACCGAGTCCATGCCGTACTCGGCCAGCGGCACGGTGGGGTCGATGGTCTCCGCGTCCCGGCCCAGGTAGAGCGCGACCCGGTCGAGCAGCCAGCCGCGCGGCAGGACATGGTCGGGTACGGGGGACGGGGTCTGCCTGGTCGGTACGTTCATGGCCGAACGCCTTTCGGTGGGATTCGCCGGGCCGGGACGCGGGGCTTGGGCCGCGTTCATCCCGGCAGCGGGGTGTCGTAGAGGTCGTAGCTGCGGCGGTCGCTGAAGCGCAGTTGCACCTCGTGGCGGACCCGCAGTTCGCACTCGGCCGGCAGGTCGGGCGCGGGGGCGCCGAGGCGGCGGGCGATGCGGTGCAGCGCGGCCGCGGCCCAGGCCGGGTCGGCGAGGAACGGGTCGGAGCCGTCCTGGTTGTGCCGCCACACGCCGAGCACCGCGGAGGCGGCGAGCAGATGGGCGTAGCGGTCCATCAGCGGGAACGGCGCGGCACCCGGTTCCGGGCCGAGGGCGAGCACCCGGGCGCGCAGGTCGCGGAACTCGTCGACGAGGCCGAGCGCGAGGTCGCGCAGCGCGTGCTCGACGGCGCCGCGCCCCGGCGTCTCGGCGGCCACCGCGAGCAGGGTGGCGCTGAGGCTGTCCTGCCCGCAGGCCAGGCTGAGCCGCGCCAGGTCGTACGGGGGCAGCGGGTCGCGCGGCCGGAACAGGCCGGCCGGCGCCTCGTCCTCGACGAACCACGACCGCCGTGCCAGCCGCGGCAGTTGCGGGATCACGGTGCTCTGGCAGGCGACGGACCCGGCGTGCCCCAGGGTGACGACGGGCAGGTCCCGGACGTGCTTCTGGAAGATGCCGAGGGTGCCCTCGCGGGTGTAGAAGCCGGCGCCGAGGACGATCGACAGGTCGTACATCGTCTCGGTGAGGACGCGCGGCAGCAGGTACTTCACGGCCGCCGAGTAGACGCTGGTCTCCTCCGGCAGGATGTGGATGGCCCGGGTGGCGACGGTGGCGAGGGCGTCGTACAGCAGCAGGTTGACGAAGGCTCCGGTGATGGTGGCCGCGGTGCGCTGCGAGTCGGAGCCGCCGGTGGACCAGCCGCCGCCGCGGTGCTCGTGGTCGAAGGCGACGGCGGTGCGCAGGCTGGTGTCGACGGCGGCGAGCACCATCGACGAGATGACGGTGCGGGTGATCTGGAAGGAGCGCAGCGCGATCGGCACCCCGTCGCCGACGGGGCCGAGCAGGGCGCTCTCCGGGACCGGGCAGTCGTCGAAGTCGACCCCGCCGAACACACAGCCGCGCAGCCCGAGCGAGGTGTGCCGGCGCAGCAGTTCGGCCCGCCCCTCGGGGAACCGGGCCGGGTCGAGCAGCAGCGCGGTGTGGCTGCGGCGGCCGGGGGACGGGTCGGTCCGGGCGAACAGCACCAGCGCGTCGGCCCGGTCGAGGTTGTTGATGACGGGCTTGCGTCCGCTGAGCAGGAGTCCGCCGTCCGCGCCGCGCCGGGCGGAGACCTGGCTGCGGACGTAGTCGTTGCTGTGGGCGGTCTCCAGCTGCGCGATGGCGGCGCGCGAGCCCTGGAGCATCTGGCCCGCCAGCGCGCTCTGCTGATCCGGGGTCCCGGCCATCCACACGTCGGCGGCGGCCATGAAGGACATGGCGCCGTATCCCATGCCGAGGCCCACGTCCCGCCGGAAGACCGGGCGCATGACGCGGACCAGGGTGTCCATCGACTCCAGGCGCCCGCCCAGTTCCACGGGCACGTATTCGTGGTGCATGCCGAACCGGTCCAGCGCGTCCTCGCCGGCCTCGCTGCGCGCGGCGTCCCGGTCGGCCTCCAGCAGGGCCGCGTAGCCGCGCGGGTTGGCGCTGTCGCCGGGGTCGCCGAGCAGTTCCTCCACGGCGGCCACCCGGCGCTGCGCCTCGGCCTCGCGTACCGGCGCGGCGGTGACGGTCACCATGCGCCACCGCCGCCGGCCGACTGGAGCAACCCCTGCCCGAGCAGGACGTCCCCGGCCCGCACGAGCGCGCGGACGGCCGGGTCGAACACCTCGTACTCGCCGTGCACCTCGCCGGCCAGGAACTCCCGTCGCATGAGGGTGCGTTGCACCTTGCCGCTCGTCGTGCGGCGCACGGTGCCCGGCCGCACGAGCAGCACGTTGCCCGCGGGCACGTGGAACTCCTTGCCCACCAACGCCTGGATGCGCTGGGCGAGTTCACGCAGCTGTGCCTCCTCCAGCTGCTCGCCCCTGACCTCCTGCACGAGGACGAGCTGCTCGCGCCCCGCCTCCACGGAGAACGCGGCGCCGGTGCCGGCGGCGAGCGCCGGGTGCAGGCTCTTGACGGCGTACTCCACATCCTGCGGGTAAACGTTCCGCCCGTTCAGGATGACGACTTCCTTCAGCCGCCCGGTGACATACAGCTGCCCGTCGTCGAGGACCCCGAGGTCCCCGGTGCGCAGGAATCCGCCCTCACCGCCCTGCAGCACGGCCCGGAAGGCCGCCTCGCTCTCCTCCGGCTTGCCGTAGTACCCGGCGGCCACGCTCTCGCCGCGCAGCCAGATCTCACCGACGGCCCCCTCCGGCAGCTCCCGGTAGCCGACGGGGTCGACGATACGGACGTCGAAGTCGGTGACCCGCCCACTGCTGACCAGGGTCCTGCTCTCCGCGCCCGGCTCGGCGGGCGCGACGACGTCGCGGGCGAGCGCGGCGGCGTCGGCCTCGCGCCGCAGGTACGCCTCGCCGCGCACGCCGCCCGAGACCACGAGGGTGGCCTCGGCAAGTCCGTAGCAGGGGTACATCGCCTCGGCGCTCAGGCCCGCGGCGGCGAACCGGCGGGCGAACGCGTCGAGCGTGTCGGCGCGCACCGGCTCGGCGCCGTTGAGCGCCAGCCGCCAGCGGGACAGGTCGAGGCGGCCGATCTGCTCGTCCGTGACCCGGCGCAGCGCGAGGTCGTAGCAGAAGTTGGGACCGCCGCCGATGGTGACGCCGTACCGGTCGATGGCCTGCAGCCAGCGCACGGGGCGCTTGATGAACGCGGTCGGCGAGAGCATCACGGACGCGCTGCCCAGCCAGAGGGGGTGCAGCAGATGCGCGATGAGCCCCATGTCGTGGTACAGCGGCAGCCAGCCGCCGAAGCGGTCGTCGGCCGTGGTCCCCAACACCCGTTGCAGCGCGGCCTCGTTGGCCATCAGGTTCCGGTGGGTGACCATCACACCGCGCGGCTCGGACACGGAACCTGAGGTGTACTGCAGGAAGGCGAGGTCGTCGGGCCGGGTCGCGGGCGGCTGCCAAGCGTCCTCGCCGGTCTCCCCCAGGGCGTCGCTCGCCACGCACACGACGTCGTCGCGGCCCTCGGTCGCCAGCCACAGCGCGACGTCCGGCGCGCTCGCCCGGTCCGTGAGCACGACCGGCGCCTTGCAGTCGCGCAGCATCGCCGAGCTCCGCCCGAGGCGGCCCTTGACACCCCCGTCGGGCAGCGGCGCGGGTACGGCGACGGCACCGCTGTAGAGGCAGCCGACGAACGCCTTCAGGAACTCCAGGCTGCCCGGGTACATGAGCAGCACGGGCCGGCCCTCGACCCCGTGCGCCCGCAGCGCCCCGGCGACGCGGCGCGCCGCGCGGTCCAGTTCCCCGTACGTCAGCCGCTCGGCCTCCGGGCCGTCCTTCGCGTCGCGGAGTTGGATGTGTACGTCATCGCCCGCGAACTCGGCGCACCGCGCCCGGACGAGGTCGGTGAAAGTGGCGAAGCGTGACAACTGCATCCCCCTCGCATGTCCCGCATGGTTCGCGTATCCATGTCGGAGGGATCGTCCGGCGCCGGCCTAAAGGGGCGCTTGCATGCACATTCCAGGGAAATCGCGAAGCGTCCGCGCGGGCGGTGTCAGCCGCCGGGCCGGGGCGGTGCCGTCGTGCCGCGCACTTCGAGGAAGGGCACGACGAGGTCGACCTCGCGCGGGCGCCGAGGGTCCTCGATCCGCTCCAGCAGCCGCTGGGCCGCGCGGCGGCCGACGTCGTGGCTCGCGGTGTCCACGGTGGTCAGCCACAGATGCCGCAGCCGGGAGAGATAGGTGTTGTCGTAGCCGACGAGGGAGAGGTCGTCCGGGACCCGCAGCCCGCTCTCCTCGGCGGCCGACAGCGCGCCGACGCAGGCCACGTCGTTGACCGCGAAGACGGCGGTGGGCCGCTGCGCCCGCCCCAGGAGGCGGACCATGGCCCGGTAGCCGCCCTCCTCGGTGAGGTCGCCCTGTTCCACGACCGCGCCGCCGGTCAGGCCGTGCTCGCGCACAGTGGCCTCGAAGCTGCGGCGGCGCAGCTCGCCGACCGCGCCCCGGCCGGCGATGTGGGCGATGTGCCGGTGGCCGAGCCCGATGAGGTGCTCGGTGGCGAGGCGGGCGCCGTGCTCGTCGTCGTTGGTGACGACGTCCACGCCGGGCAGGTCCGGCTCGCGGGTGCCGGCGACGACGGTGGGGACCTGCGCGGCGGCGTTCCGCAGTGCCTGGGGGTCGCGCAGGGTGCCGACGGCGATCAGGCCGTCGACCCGCAGTTCGGTGAACGTGCGGGTGAGGTCCTCGCCGAGCCGCCGGTTCAGGTGCCCGTCCGCGAGCAGCATGTGCAGGCCGCTGTCGTACAGCCGCGCGTTCAGCCCTTCGAGGAGTTCCACGAACCACGGGTTGCGCATGTCGTTCAGCAGGACGCCGACGGTGCGGGTGCGCCGCTCGCTCAGGCTGCGCGCGGCGGCGTTCGGCCGGTAGCCGAGCTCCTCGACGGCGGCGAGGACGGCCGCGCGCTTCTCGGGGCGCACGCTCTCGGCGCCGCGCAGCACCAGCGAGACCAGGGACTTGGACACGCCCGCGCGCGCGGCGACGTCTCGTATGGTCGGAGTCCTCATGCCGTGGACCGTTCCACAAGCCTCCCCGCTTGTAAAGCCCTCCCCGACGTCTCCTGTGCCCCTTGACACCTGCCGGAATGAGGACTCATCGTGGGCCAGCAGGATTTTGGATCGGTCCAAAGAAGGGCTGTCATGGTGAATACGCTCGGCATCGCCGTCGTGGGATTCGGCTGGATGGGCCGGGTGCACACCCAGGCGTACGCGCGCCTGCCGCACCACTTCCCGGAGCTGACCGTGCGGCCGGAGCTGGTCGCCGTCGCCGACGAGGTGCCCGGCCGGGCCGAGGAGGCCGTACGGCAGTACGGCTTCGCCTCCGCCCTGCGCGACTGGCGCGAGGTGGCCGCCGACCCGCGCGTGCGGGCCGTCAGCATCACCGCGCCCAACTTCCTGCACCGCGAGATCGGCGTCGCGATGGCCGAGGCGGGCAAGCACATCTGGATCGAGAAGCCGGTCGGGCTGACGGCCGAGGACGCCCGCGCGGTCGCGGACGCGGTCGCCAAGGCCGGCGTCCACGGCGCGGTCGGCTTCAACTACCGCAACGCGCCCGCCGTGGAGACCGCCCGCGACCTGATCGCGGCCGGCGAGATCGGCACCGTCACCCACGTCCGCATCCGCCTCTTCAGCGACTACGCCGCCCACCCAGACGGCGCCCTGACCTGGCGGTACGAGCGGGCGCGCGGCGGCAGCGGGGTCCTCGGCGACCTCGCCTCGCACGGCGTCGACCTGGCGCGCTTCCTGCTCGGCGAGATCGAGGCGCTGACCGCCGACACCGCGGTGTTCGTCCCCGAGCGGGCCCGCCCGACCGGTGCCACCGCCGGGCACACCCGCGCCTCGGGCGGGGCGCTCGGCCCGGTCGAGAACGAGGACTACGTCAACTGCCTGCTCCGCTTCGCCTCCGGCGCCCGCGGCGTACTGGAGGCCTGCCGGGTGTCGGTCGGCGAGCAGAACAACTACGGCTTCGAGATCCACGGCACCGAGGGCGCCGTCTTCTGGGACTTCCGCCGCATGGGCGAGCTGGGCGTCAGCCGCGGCACGTCGTACCAGGACCAGCCGGTCAGCACGGTGTACGTCGGCCCCGGCCACGGCGAGTACGGCGCGTTCCAGCCGGGGTCGGCCACGAGCATGGGCTACGACGACCTCAAGGTCGTCGAGGCGCAGCGCTTCCTGCGCTCGATCGCCGAGGACACCCCGCACGGGGCGACCCTCGGCGACGCCGTGGCGAGCGCGGTCGCCCTGGACGCCATGAGCCGCTCCGCACAGAGGGGGTCGTGGGTGACGCTGGACTGAGCGCCGCGCCCCCTGTGCCCTGTGCCGCGGCCCGCCGTCAGCTCAGCGGCACCGAGGGCGTGGAACGGGCCACGTACGCCAGCCCGTCGTACTCACGGCCGAGCACCGTGGGGGTCAGCTGGAAGCGGTACGTCACGCGCGGCACCGAGGCGCCGAAGGACCGGACGAACTGCGGGCTGTGCAGCCACTGGGCCACGGCGGGCCGCGCCCGGCCGGACCGCAGGTCGATCAGATGGTCCTCGGGTGTGGCCGCGGCGAGTTGGCCCTCGACGGAGCGCGGGCCCGCCGAGCTGATCCGGTGGGGCCGGGGCGGGCGGGTCGCGGAGTTCCCGGGGCGGGCGTGGAAGGCACCCTCGCCGAACAGCAGCCCCAGGGCGTAGTACCGCTCACCGTAGTGACTCCGGAGATGCTGCCCCATCGCGGGCACATCCCCCGAGTAACAGCCGCTCAGGACATGGCCGTTGTGCGCCCAGACGGCCACCTTGCCGGGGAGCCGCTCCTCAAGGGCGACGACCTCCTGAGCCATCTGCCGGTCCCGGACCGCCAGCGCACCGGGCTCCTCCCCGTCACCGCGCAACGGCCGGCAGGCCAGGTCGGCCGCCGCCACGACCCTGCGCGCGTGCCCGAGCGCGTCCTCCACGGCGTCGGCCCCGACACGCGCGGTGAACTCACCCCGCCCCTCTTCGAGAAACCGCACGAGCTCGCGCGCCTCGGCGAGGACCTGCCCGCCCCGGCCCGCGAGGGACCCCGGCCTGGCGTCCGCCAGAGCCCCGAGCGGCCCGCCGCCGATGAGCTCCGCCCGTTCCGGAGCGAGCCGGCGCAGCGCGGCCTCCAGGGCGGTCAGTGCGGGCCCGGGGCGCTGAGGGTCGATGCCGACGAAACGTACGGCGCGCTCGCGCGGGACCGTCCGGTTGTGCTCCCGCATCCACTCGACGACGTCGAGCATCTCGCGGGTCCGCCAGGTCCAGAAGCCGAGCCCGGCGAGGGCGCCGACGGCATCACCGGTGCCGTCCACCACATAGTCGTCGACCGCCCGCGCGGCCGAGGCACTGGCTTCCATCGCCAGGCCGGTGAACCCCGACTCCCGGACGAGGAACCGCAGTAATCGGCCCTTGAGCCGGAAGAACTCGGCGGTCCCATGGGTCGCCTCGCCCATCCCCAGAACCCGCACGCCGTCCAAGACCTCGCGCAGCGGGGCGAGTTCGCCGTGCTCCGGTTCCGATGTCCCGGCGTGCGCGTCCTGCACCCGCACGGCGTTCTCCGTCAGCCACCGCCGCACTTCCTCGGTCATCGCCACTTCCCTTCGCCTGCCACGCGGTCAGGCGAGCCTAGGGGGTGTCGTTTGGATCATCCCGGCGTCGCCCGATCCGCACCGTTCGTCACGGCCGGCCTGATCCAAACGACACCCCCTAGCTTTCACGCGATCACGCCCGACCGGGCGAGGCGTATTCCGGCCGCGAGTTCCGTCAGGTCTTCCAGGGCGGCGCGCCACCCGTGGGTGAGCCCCACACCGGCCGGGTTGAGGACGACCTCGTCCACGCCCGCCCGGTCGTACGCGGCCAGTGCGGCCGCCACCTCCGGCGGGGTGCCGTAGACGAACGTTCCCGAGTCGACGAGGGCGCGCGCGTTGAGATAGGGCTGGGACGGGTGCACCCGCAGGCCGGCGCGTTTGAGCATGTCCGTGTAGTGCGGTGCGCCGAGGTGCGCGCGGGCGGCCGCGAAGGCGAGTTGGCGGGGGTCGCGCCCCGGGCGGGCGACGGCGACGTGTACGACGGTCACCAGGCGCGGCACCGGGCGGCCCGCCGCCCGGGCGCCGTGGTGGAGGGCGGGCACGAGGTCGCGCGCGAGGTAGCCGGGCGGTGTCATCCAGCTGATCGCCGCGTCGGCCACCTCACCCGCCAGCCGGGCGAGCGCGGGGCGCAGCACGCCCAGGCCGAGGTCCACCCCGGGATGGTCGAGACCGGGCATCCCGGACGCGGCCCGGCCGCTCTCGGACACATTCCCCCGCCGCTCGCCCCCGGCCCGCTCCTCGGCGCCCTCCCGCCGCGCGCCGTCGGCCGGCCGCTCACCGAGGAATCCGCGCACCTGCCGGAGGTAGTCGGCGCACGCGGCCCTCGGGCTCTCGTACGGGTCACCGCGCAGACTCGCCACGAAGTCGGGCGATCCGGGGCCGATTCCGAGGGTGACCCGCCTGCCGGTCAGCCGGGCGAGGGACCTGCCCTGCGCCGCGGCCTCCATCGGGTGGCGCAACGGCATCAGGGTCACGGCCGTGCCGAACGGGAGCCGGAACCCCATCCCCGCGAGGTAGGCGAACATCTGGTGGGTCTCGATGGTGAGGGACTGGCCCTGCCACAGGCGTGACAGGTCCCCCCGTGCGACGAGCTCCGCGAACGGAACCGCGTCGGCGGGGTCCGCGGGCATGACGGGGAAGATGACCGACGTTTCCATGAACTGGCCTTCACTGAGGGGCGGGTTCGCCGAGGTATCCCGCTGCTTGCAGATTGAACAGATGGGCGTACACGCCGCCGGAGCCCAGCAGCTCCTCGTGGGTTCCCTCCTCGATGACCGCGCCCCGGTCCAGGACCACGATCCGGTCGGCGATGCGGACCGTGGAGAAGCGGTGGGCGATGATCAGGGAGGTGGCCTCGCCCGCGATGTCGCGCAGGCGGCCGAAGATCTCGGTCTCGGCCTCGGCGTCGATCGCCGACGTCGGCTCGTCGAGCACGACCACGGGAGCCTTCCTCATGAAGGCCCGGCTCAGGGCCACCTTCTGCCACTGACCGCCCGACAGCTGCCGGCCTTCCTCGAAGTGCCTGCCGAGCATGGTGTCGTAGCGGTCGGGGAGGTCCGACACGATCGTGTCGGCTCCGCCGGCCAGGGCGGCGGCCCGTACCCGCTCGTCGTCGTCCATCGCCTCGACCCGGCCGAAGCCGATGTTTTCGCGGACGGACATCTCGTAGCGGATGAAGTCCTGGAAGATGACGCCGATGTGGCGTTGCAGGTCGTCGAGGTCGTACTCCTCGATCGGCACGTCGTCGATCAGGATCTGCCCGCCCGTCGGCTCGTAGAGCCGGGTGAGCAGTTTGACGACGCTCGTCTTCCCGGCGCCGTTCTGCCCGACGAGCGCCACGCACTCGCCCGCCGGCAGGAGGAAGTCGACGCCGTCCAGGACGAGCCGGTCGGTGCCGGGATAGACGAAACTGACGTTCCGGAACTCGATGCCCTTGCGCAGCTTCGCCGGGAACGGCCGCGTTCCGCCGGTGATCCGGCGCTCCGGAAGGTCCAGGAAGGCGAAGAGGTTGCCGAGGAAGAGGGTGTCCTTGTAGAGCGCGGCGATCCCCAGGAGCATGCCGTGGGCGGAGGCCTGGATGGCTCCCATGGACTGCAGGTATCCGGCGAGACGGCCGACCTGTCCGTCGTCCGCGGCCGAGGCGATGGCCCACAGCAGCGCGCCGGAGGAGGCTAGGACACTCAGCGCGCCCAGCGCGCCGACGATGGCCGACTGGCTGCGCGCCAGCTTGCGGTCGACACGGAAGAACTCCCGGGCCAGCCGCCGGTACCGCTCCACGAAGTGCGGGCCGAGCTGGAACAGGAACGCTTCCCCGATCTCACCAACTCACTGCTGACGATGGGCGGGCTCCTGCTGCGGGTCCTCGGACCGAACGCCTCTCGCAGCTCTCCGACCGGGAGCCGCTGGGCGACGCAGAGTCCGGCTGGCGCCTGCTGATCGTGGCAGAGCCGGCGAACCGCTGGGCCGTCGCCGCGCGATGGGCGCGCCGGGGAAGACCATGTAGGCCGATGCCGCCCGCCTCCCGCGAACTGCGCCTGGCGCGAGACGCACACGGCCCGGCCATCGTCGACCGGTTTCACGCCAACGACCGGTACGGCAAACCTTGGTGGGCGTCCGGTGTCAGTGCCGGGCACTAGTCTCGTTCGCCCGGCAGGGAGCCGATGAATCCAGGGGGAGTACCAGACCGCCATGCCCGATAGCCACACCGGATACCTGATCTCCGTCGTCGACGAGGACCCGCTGCGCACCCGCAAGGAGGCACGCGAACTGCTCGCCACGCTCGGCGAGGTGGACCCCACGGTCAGGCTGGATCTGCCCGAGCCGAGCAGCCTGGCGGGGGTCGGCGACAAAGGCGGCCCGTCCGCCGAGACCGTCGGGCTGCTGCTGAGCGCCGGTTCGTTCGTCGCGGGGCTGGTGCAGGTATGGCTGGCGCGGATCCCGCAGCGCACCATCGTGGTCAAGCGGCCCGACGGTGCGACCCTGCACATCACCGGCAAGGAGGCCCGCGAGGACGACACGCTGATCGAGCGGTTCCTCGCTGACGACGGCGACGATGACGTGGTGGCGGGCTGAGCGACATGACCGACAACGACCGGCACGCGTTACTCGTCGGCGTCTCCACGTACGACAGCGAGACGTACGCCGACCTCCCGGCCGTACGCGCCGATCTGCACTACATGCGGGCGGTGCTGGAGAACACCGAGATCGGCATGTACAACGGGTGCGCGGTGGCCGCCGAGCCGACACGCGCGGAGATGCTGCACGCCGTCGAGACGTTCCTGGAGGCACGCCAGCCCAGTGAGACCGCGCTGCTCTACTTCAGCGGGCACGGTGAGTACTGCGAGCAGGACGGCCAGTTGTACTTCCTGACCCGGGACACCGACTCGGCCGACCTGCCGGGCACGGCCGTACCGGCGGAGTTCCTGGAGCGGATGCTCCAGTCCTGCCGGGCCGCCTCCAAACTGGTCCTGTTGGACTGCTGCTCCAGCGGGTCCGTCGTCCAGGGCTGGACCGCCAAGGGCCCGTCGGGGGAACCGGACCGGCCCGCGCCGAGCACCCTGCTGCGACCGACCGGCGTGTACTTCATCACCGCGTCCGACGCCCTCCAGGCGGCCTCCGCGATGGCGCCGCCCGGGTCGGGCCTCGGCACCTCCCGGTTCACCGGGGAGATCGTCGAGGGCCTGCGCAACGGCCGGATCAAGGAGGGCGGCTGGATCACCCCGGACGACCTCTTCGACTACCTGACCGCGCAGATGACCCGCGACGGCGTACCGGAGGAGCAGCGGCCCACCAAGTCCACGATCAGGGCCACCCGGAGTCTTCCCTTCGCCCGGTCGGTGGCACGACCGGTGCGGCTCCCCGCGCTCCCTCACGACGCCACCGGAACCGTTCGGCGCTCCCCCGCGCTGCTGAAGGCCCGTGAGCTGGCGGAGGCGGACGAGCGGGACGGCGTCGACAGGCAGGGACTGCTGCGGTACTACGCGGACTGCCTCACAGCGCAGGCGGCGGCCGGAATGCGGCCGGACCGAGACGGCGGCCGGGACAAGAAGTACTTCCTGCTGACCCTGGGCGAGGAGACCATCCAGTCGGGGCGCGGCCCGCACATCGCCGCGCCCGGAGCGTTGCCCCGGCCGCAGGAGGGGCGGAGCGGCTCGGACACCGGGGCGGGCTCGCGACAGGAGTACTGGTACGGCTATCCGGCGATCACGCTGCCCGCGCGGGACGCCGGCCGGGGCCGGCGCGCGACGGTGGAGCTGGCGCCGTTGCTCATCCAGCAGATGGAGCTGGCGCCGGACGAGGAGGGCCGGGACGTGCTCCGGCCCAGCGGGGTGCCGTCCCTGCACAGCGGCGTCGTCTCGGAACTCCTTGACCCCGGCGACGCGGCCGATCTGGTCGCGCGCTGGCAGCCGGCCTGGCAGGAGGGCAACGACGCCCAGATGCTGCGTGCCATAAGGGAGTTGCTGGACGAGCTGGGGCTGCCTGAACTCGAACCGCTGGACCCGTCCGCGCTGAGCGACCGCACGGTGATGCAGGCGCTGCGGCCCGGCGCGCACAACGCGGCTGTGCTGCTGGTGCCTTCAGGCGCGGAGGCCATGGCCACCCAGGCGCTGGTGGACAACCTGCTCCAGATCTCCACGCGGACCGCGCGGATCGCGGGCACCGCCCTGGACGCGCTGCTGAACGGCGGGGCCCGGCAGATGCCGGCCACGACCGCCGTCGTGGCGAGCCCGGTGACGCCAGTCGCTCCGGGGCCGTGCAACGAGAGCCAGGAGCGGGTGATTTCGTCGGCGATGACCCAGCCCCTGACGGTGGCGACCGGACCGCCCGGCACGGGGAAGAGCGAGGTCGTCACGGCGGTCGTCACCACCTGTGTCGCCGCGGGGCAGTCGGTGCTGGTCGCCTCCACGAACAACGAGGCCGTTAACGTCGTCGCCCAGCGCTGCGACGACATCGCGCCCGGGCTGCTGATGCGGACGGGCAACGCGGAGGCGTTGGAGCGGGAGGCGGCCAAACTGGAACGGCTCCTCGCCGCACCGGCCGGGGCGTCGCGGCGCGGGTCGGCCACCGTGGGCGGCGAGCTGCGCAATACCCGGGGAACGGCCGACCGACTGCGGGCACAGGCGGCACACCGCGTCGGCGAGGAAGGACAGTTGCTGGAACTACTCCGCGACCGGGAGCAGCGGGCCGCGACCCTGGAGCTGCCCCTGTCCCTGCTTGAAGGGGCCTGGGCTGCGGACGTCGACGGCGTGGCATCGCTGGGCCGGTGGGCGGAGCGGGCGCGGAAGACGGCCGGGGCCCGCTGGTGGCAGCTGGGGGCATGGCGGCGCGGGCGGGCGCTCGCCGCTCTGGTGGCGGCGGGGGAGGAGCGTACGGACGATGCCGGACCGGCATGGCCGGAGTGGGCGACGGGACGCCCCGTGCCACCCGAACTGCTGGCGTCCCTGGCCGGGATCGTGTCTGTGGAGCGGGAGGTACGGGAACTCGTCCACCGGCACGGGGAATGGGACGAGGAAGAGCTCAAGCAAACCCGGCTCGCGACGGCGGAAGCGCTGTCCGGGCTGTCGGCGGAACTGTCCCGTGCGCTGTCCGCCGAGGCCCTGAACCGGGCCACCGGGCTCATGAACCAGCGGCTCCAGGCGCTCCGCCGCCGCTCCGGCTACCAGCGCAGCCAGAAGAACCTGATGACGCACATCAGGGGCTGGGCCGTCAGCACCCACTCGGTGCGACAACTGGAACTCGCCCCGAAGCTGTTCGATCTCGTGGTCATCGACGAGGCCAGCCAGTGCTCCATCCCGTCGGTGCTGCCGCTGCTGTTCCGGGCCCGCCGGGCACTGATCATCGGTGACCCCATGCAGCTCGGGCACATCCCCGGCGTGTCACCGCAGCAGGAGCGCCAGGCACGGGTACGGGCCGGGCTGAGCGCCGCGCAGTTGGAGCACCATCGCCTCACTTACCACGTGCACTCCTCGTACCACGCGGCCGAACAGCACGGCGACAGCGCGCTGCTCCTCGACGAGCACTACCGCTGCCACCCGCGCATCGCGGACGTCGTCAACGGCCACTGCTACGGCGGCCGGTTGCGGGTGCTGACCGACGTGCGGCGGCAGGTGCCGGCGCACGACCCGGTGGAAGCGGCCGACCCGGCACCGGTGCTCGGCTGGGTCGACGTACCGTCCGGGGAATCGGCACGCGGCGGCGACGGGCAGTCCTGGCGGAACGCGGAGGAGGCGAAGGCCGTCCGGCGCGTGGTCGACGGACTGCTGGCGGGGCTTCCGCCGGACGCGACGGTGGGAGTGGTCACGCCGTTCCGGGCGCAGAAGGAGACATTGGCACGGATGTGGCGGGACGACGACCGCGTCCGGGTCGGCACCGTCCACACCTTCCAGGGCGGACAGCGGGACGTGATGGTGCTCAGCCCGGTGGCGGCGCACAACACACCGCCCCGGACGACGCACTGGGTCGCGAGCCAGGTCAACCTGTGGAACGTGGCGGTCACCCGGGCCAAGTCGCAGCTGATCACGGTGGGGGGCCGCGCCTTCTGGCAGGATCAGAGCGGCCTGCCCACCCTCCTCGCCGCGCGTTCGGCGCCGCTGGGAGCAGGCGACGACGGCATGACGGCCGAGGCCGGCACACCCGGCCCGGTGGCCGAGGCCTCCGAGGACCTCGCCGACCACCTGCAGCGGTACCTGGCCGGACGGGGCATCACCGATCTGGAGCGGGCCGTGCTGGTGGGCGGCCACCCAGTGGACCTGCTGTTCACCGACGCCGGCGAGAACACGGCGGTGCTGATCGACCCCGGCCCGGGGCCCGGAGCGGACCCCGCGCGGCACCTTCGGCTGACCCACGCGCGAGGCGACCTGCTCACCGGGCTGCCCTCCGGTGGTCACGGGGCCAAACCCTGCCCCGTGAGCCGGACGGTGCGGGTGCCCGCCTGGCGGATCCTCGCGGGCGAGACCGCGCTGGTACCGCTGTTCGGCTGAGCGCCGGACAAGGCGGCCGGGCCAGGACGGCCAGGCCCGGCGGCCCGCTCAACCGCCGGGCAGACTCCGCACGATGTACGTCATGTGCTGGAGGTTTCCCGCCCGCAGCCACTCCGCCGGCCCGCCCACACCCTCGCTGGTCGAGAGCGGGCCGTGCGCGCAGTCGCTCAGCCATTCCTCGCCCTGTCCGGCCCGCGCTCCCCGGAACTCGGGCAGTTCGACGATCCGGCGGGCCGCGCTGCGATTGACGGCGATCCGGTCGGGCCCCCGGGCCAGCATCTTGAACAGCAGATACGAACTGTCGGTGGTGTAGCGGAGCACGCCCCAGGACGGGCCGCCCTTCCTCCCGGGTGCCGGAGCCTGCGAGAGGGCACTCGGGGGCTGCACCCCGTAGTCGCCGTAACCGAGCAGCAGAGCATGGGCACTGCCCGTGGCGCGCACCTCGTGCCACATCCGCCACTCCGCCCGTGGCTCCTCGCGCGATCCTTCCTCCAGCATGTCGGCGGTGACCCGAGGAAAGCCCCCTCCGAGCAGAGCGGCGCTCCGCCAGACCACCAAGGGCATCAGCGCGTCGAGGGCGCGCAGCGCCTCCTTGCCCGCGTCGGGCCGGTCGCCGAGGACCGCGCCCATGTCGAGCAGCAGATCCACGGGCACCTCAGGACCGGTTCGCGCCAGCAGGCCCCGGACGTACTCCCCGAGGCCGTCGTCCCACTCCTCCGTGACCCGCACCCGGACACCCAGTCCACGCAGGCAGCGCCGGGCCGTCTCCACAGCCGCCGTCTGCTGATCGTCGGTCCGCTCCGGTCCGGTGACCGGGCGGAGCCGCCCCAACTCGCAGTAGACGGACAACGCTTCGGCAAGGTCGGCGATCCGGGCCTCCTCGCCGAAGGGAGCGTCGATCCATCCGCCGTGACGGCTCACGGCACTCACCGGATCGACGTACTTGCCGACCAGTGTGGCCAGCGTCTCCGGTGCGGCTCCGGGCAACGGCGGCAGATTCCACAGCGGCCTGATCGCGGCGCGAACGTCAGGCCACAGTCGCTTGCAGGCCCCGGCGGCGTGCGGCCGCGTCGGCAGAACGGGAACATAGAGCGGTCCGGACATCGCGGCTCCCCCTCGACACCGTCCGTGCGCATCCCTTTCCACCAGGGTCCGTTCGCCTCGAAGTACTTGAAAAGAGAGCGATTTCGGCCCGCTTGGCCGATGTGTTCAAGTACCTGGTGACGGTGCGCCGCAAGTTGCACGCTTCGCGATGCTCGAGCACGTGCCACTCGACCCGCTGGCCGTCCTTGTCCGGCCCGAATGCGGTCGGCAGAACGAGCGTCACGACCAGCCAGAGCAGCGGCCGGCCGAACGGGCGCTCTCAGCGAGGATCCGCAGCGGCGTGGCTCGGGACCGTAAGGCTCTGCCAGTCGGCGGCCTGCTCGCTGGTCTGGCAGACCGCCATCAGAACGAGCGTCAAATGAGCGGTACTTCAGCGTCGAGATATCGCCCCCAACGCCCACACCGCACCTCATGCGCACGCACAAAACCGCAGGTCAGGACCCCTTCCCCACCGGCTCCAGAATCGCCACGCACTCCACATGATGCGTCATCGGAAACAGATCGAACGCCCGCAGCATCCGCACCCGGTACCCGCCCTCCCGGAAGTAGGCCAAGTCGCGGGCCAGAGCCGCCGGGTCACAGGCCACGTACGCGATGCGGCGGGCGCCGAGGGCGGAGAGGTGGGTGACCGTCTGGCGGCCCGCGCCGGCCCGGGGCGGGTCCAGGACGATGAGGTCGACCTCGGTGATGCCGGTGCGCGGCAGGACCGACTCGACCTTGCCCTGCTCGATGCGGACCCGGGGGAAGTCGGCGAGGTTGTGCCGCGCGTCCTCCACCGCGCGCTTGCCGGACTCGATGCCGAGCACCGCGCCCTTCTCGCCGAGGCGGTCGGCGAGGGCGCCGGCGAAGAGGCCGACGCCGCAGTAGAGGTCGAGGGCCATCTCGCCCTTGCGCGGGAGCAGGCCCTGCATGACCGCCGTCACCAGGGTGTCCGCCGCCTTCGGGTGGACCTGCCAGAAGCCGCCGCTGCCGACGCGGTGGGTGCGGCCGTCGGCGCGCTCGCGCACGAACGCGCGGCCGTGGACGCGGTGGATGCCGCCGTCCTTCTCGTCGACGCGCATGACGGAGACGGGCCGGTCGAGCTCGACGAGCGGCAGCCGGGCGCCGGGCCGTGGCTCCAGGATCACCATGCGGTCCTGGGATCCCGTCGCGGCGATCGCCTCCACGGACGCCATGCCGGCCCAGTCCCGGTCCTCGATGCCGAGCTCGCTGACACCGGGCGCGGCGATCATGCAGTGCTCGATCGGTTCGACCTCGTGCGAGCGGTGGCGGCGCAGTCCGGCGTTGCCGTCGGCGTCCACCGCGTACTGCACCCGCGTCCGCCACTGGGGCACCTCGCCCGCCGGCAGCTTGTCGCCCTCGGCCGGCATCACCGTGCCGTCCCAGCCCGCCTCCTCGGGCGTGAGGCCCGCGAGCCGCTGCAGCTGCTCGGCGATCACCTCGCCCTTGAAGCGGCGCTGGGCGCCGGGCTTGGCGTGCTGCCAGTCGCAGCCGCCGCAGCGCCCGGGGCCCGCGTAGGGGCAGGGCGCCTCGACGCGGTCCTTGGACGCGGACAGGATCTCGACCGCGTCCGCGCGCAGGAAGCGGGCCCCCTCCTCGCCCTCGGTCACCCGGGCCACGACCCGCTCGCCCGGCAGCGTGTGCCGGACGAACAGGACCTGTCCCTCGGACGTACGGGCGATGCAGTGGCCGCCGTGGGCGACGGGGCCGACCTCGACCTCGTACTCCTCCCCCACCAGCGACTTCTTCGGTTCTGCCTGCATGGCGGGGTGACTCCACAACTGATGAGAGGGACGGCCGGCCGACAAGTCGGCCGGACAACAGCCCACCAGTCTAGTTCCTGGTGGTCGGCTCCTTCGCCCGCTCCCCCTGCGCCGGTCCGCGCCGCACCGCACCCGGCGCGTTCCACTCCTGCCGCTTGCGGGCCCGGACCTTGGCCGCCTCAGAGGACTCCAGCTGGTACGGCACCGAGGTGACCATGACGCCCGCGGTGAACAGCAGACGGCCCTTGAGCCGCAGGGCGCTCTGGTTGTGCAGCAGGTGCTCGTACCAGTGGCCGACCACGTACTCGGGAATGATCACCGAGACCGCGTCACGCGGGGACTCGGCGCGCAGGCCCTTGACGTACTCGATGATCGGGCGCGTGATCTCGCGGTACGGCGAGTCCAGCACCTTCAGCGGTACGTCGATGCCGCGCCGCTCCCACTCGTCGCGCAGCGCCTTCGTCTCCGCCGGGTCGACGTTGACCGTGAGCGCCTCCAGGGTGTCGGAGCGCATCAGCTTGGCGTAGGCGAGGGCACGCAGGGTGGGGCGGTGGATCTTGGAGATGAGGACGACGGAGTGCACCCGGGAGGGCCGCACGCTGTCGTCGCTCGGGCCCTCGGGGGCGGCGATCTCCTCGGAGACCCGGTCGTAGTGGCGGCGGATCGCGGTCATCGTCGCGTAGAAGATGACCATGCCCAGCAGGGCCACCCAGGCACCGTGCGTGAACTTGGTGACCAGGACGACGACCAGGACCAGGCCGGTGAAGAAGGCGCCGAACGCGTTGATCGCCCGGGAGCGGACCATGTGGCGGCGCTTGGCCTGGTCCTTCTCGGTGGCGAGGTGGCGGTTCCAGTGCCGGACCATGCCGGTCTGGCTGAGCGTGAAGGACACGAACACGCCGACGATGTACAGCTGGATCAGCCGGGTCGAGTCGGCGCCGTAGATCACGACCAGCAGGGCCGCCGCGCCCGCGAGCAGCACGATGCCGTTGGAGAACGCGAGGCGGTCGCCACGGGTGTGCAGCTGGCGCGGGAGGTAGCGGTCCTGGGCGAGGATCGAGCCGAGCAGCGGGAAGCCGTTGTACGCGGTGTTCGCGGCCAGGAACAGGACCAGGGCGGTGGCGGCGGCGAGCAGGATGAACAGGAAGCTTCCCTTGCCGAAGACCGCCTCGGCGACCTGGGAGATCACCGGGTTCTGGACGTAGCCGGAGCCGACCGGGCTGCCGTTGTGGATCAGGTCGGTGGCCGGGTTCTCGGCCATGCGGACCTTGGTCGACATGGCGAGGGCGATGATGCCGCAGAACATGGTCACGGCCAGCAGGCCCATCATCGCGAGCGTGGTCGCCGCGTTCTTGGACTTGGGCTTGCGGAAGGCCGGAACGCCGTTGGAGATCGCCTCGACACCGGTCAGGGCCGCACAGCCGGAGGAGAAGGCGCGCAGCAGCAGGAAGACGAGGGCGAAGCCCGCGAGGCCCTGGTGTTCCGCCTTGATGTGGAAGTCGGCGGTCGGCGCGTGCATGGTCTCGCCGAGGATCAGGCCGCGGCAGGCGCCCCACGCGATCATGATGAAGACGCCGCCGACGAACACGTACGTCGGGATCGCGAAGAGCTTGCCCGACTCCTTCACGCCGCGCAGGTTCATCAGCGTCAGCAGCACGATCACCGCGCTCGCGCAGAGCACCTTGTGCTCGACGACGAAGGGCACCGCGGAGCCGAGGTTCTCGATGCCGGAGGCGATGGAGACGGCGACGGTCAGGACGTAGTCGACGAGCAGCGCGCTGGCGACGGTGAGGCCCGCCTTGGGCCCGAGGTTGGTGGTGGCCACCTCGTAGTCGCCGCCGCCGCTCGGGTAGGCGTGCACGTTCTGGCGGTAGGAGGCGACCACCGTGAACATCAGCACGACGACCGCGACCGCGATCCACGGGCTGAAGTGGTACGCCGACACGCCCGCGATGGACAGGACCAGCAGCACCTCTCCCGGGGCGTAGGCCACGGAGGACAGCGGGTCGGAGGCGAAGACGGGGAGTGCGATGCGCTTCGGCAGGAGCGTTTCGCCCAGCCGGTCACTGCGCAGCGCCCGCCCGATCAGAATCCGTTTGGGCACGTCGGTCAGTTTGGACACGACTGAGCATGGTAGGCCGTCGAACAGGCAATCGCCCACCCGCGTCTCACGATCTGCCTCACGAGTGAAATCGGACGCGACTGGAACTGCGGATTCCGTGGTCCGCCCGCTCGCCGTGCCTAGATGGCAGACCCCGCCTGTCGCCGCCCCCAGGAGGTCCCATGCCCGCGACGGCAGAGCTGATCGGTGCCGCGGTCGCCCTCATCGGCCTCGGAATCCTGACCGTGTACAGCGTGCGCAGTATCACCAGACGCTGATCGTCGGCGCGCGTCTGCCGCGATCGCCGGAGGCTGATCACGCAATCTCGGCACAGGGGTGCCCGCCCAGGACGGTGCGTGTGTAGCTTGGGCCTCGGTCTGAGACCCTGATGGGGCTGAGCAGTAAATTCTGGACACCGGAAGGACGGTCGTGCACATCGTCATCATGGGCTGCGGGAGAGTGGGTTCCGCTCTCGCCCAGACCCTGGAGCAACAGGGGCACACGGTCGCCGTGATCGACCAGGACCCCACCGCCTTCCGCCGGCTGGGCCCGGGATTCGGCGGTCGCCGCGTCACCGGCGTCGGCTTCGACCAGGACACCCTGCGCGAGGCGGGCATCGAGGAGGCCGGTGCCTTCGCCGCCGTCTCCAGCGGTGACAACTCGAACATCATCTCCGCGCGGGTGGCCCGCGAGATGTTCGGCGTGGAGAACGTCGCGGCCCGCATCTACGACCCCCGCCGCGCCGAGGTCTACCAGCGCCTGGGGATCCCCACCGTGGCCACGGTCCGCTGGACCGCCGACCAGATGCTGCGCCGTCTGCTCCCCTCCGGTGCCGAGCCGCTGTGGCGCGACCCCACCGGGGGCGTCCAGCTCGCCGAGGTGCACGCCTCGGCCCACTGGGTGGGCCACAAGATCAGCAAGCTGCAGGAGGAGACGGGCGTCCGGGTGGCGTTCCTGACCCGGCTCGGGGAGGCGATCCTGCCCACCTCGCAGACGGTGCTGCAGGAGGGCGACCTGGTGCACGTGATGATGCGGCCGGACGAGGTCGAGAAGGTCGAGGCGGCGTTCGCCGGGGGACCCGAAGAGGAGGGCGGTCACTGATGAGGGTCGCCATTGCCGGTGCCGGTGCGGTCGGCCGTTCGATCGCCGGCGAACTGCTGGAGAACGGCCACGAGGTCCTGCTGATCGACAAGGCCCCGACGGCCATCTCGGTCGAGCGCGTGCCGCAGGCCGAGTGGCTACTGGCCGACGCCTGCGAGATCACCTCCCTGGACGAGGCCGCGCTCCAGCGCTGCAACGTCGTGATCGCCGCGACGGGCGACGACAAGGTCAACCTGGTGGTCTCGCTGCTCGCCAAGACGGAGTACGGCGTCCCGCGCGTCGTGGCCCGCGTGAACAACCCCAAGAACGAGTGGCTGTTCAACGAGTCCTGGGGCGTCGACGTGGCCGTCTCCACGCCGCGCCTGATGTCCGCCCTGGTCGAGGAGGCGGTGAGCGTCGGCGACCTGGTCCGGCTGCTGCGCTTCAGCCACGGCGACGCCAACCTCGTCGAGCTGACCCTCCCCGAGGAGTCGGCCCTGGCCGGCACCCAGGTCGGCGACGTCGAGTGGCCCGAGGACACCTCGCTGGTCACCATCATTCGCGGTACCCGCGTCCTGACCCCCTCCAAGGACGACTCCCTGGAGGCGGGCGACGAACTCCTCTTCGTGGCCGCGCAGGCCCGCGAGGAGCAGCTGGAGGACCTGCTGTCGGTGCGCCGGGAAACCAGCTGATCTTTTGCAGCGCTACGTGGAGGGGGCGCCCGGAATTTCCGGGCGCCCCCTCCACGTGCAGCGCCTGAGTCGGCCGACTCGGCCGAGCCTCGGCTAGCCGTCCCGGCGGTGACGTCCGCCGGTGCTCTCGCCGTGCTCCCCGGCCGCGGCGGCCGCCGCGGCCTTCCGCTCCTGCTCGGCCTTCTCCTCCGCCTCCATCTCGGCGAAGACGTCGATCGGCGCGGGCGCCTTCGCGAGGAAGACCCAGGTCAGCCAGACCGCGAGCAGGAAGGGCGGGATCTTCAGGGTGACCAGGACCCAGCCGAGCTGGGCGGTGTCCGCCCACCAGTAGAGCGGGAAGAGGATCGCGCACTTGGCGAGCAGGATCAGGCCCCAGGCCCAACTGGCCTTGGCGTAGGCCTTCTTGCGGCCGGGATTGCGGGTGCGCCAGGAGAGGTTCTCCTTGAAGACCGGGCCCAGGATGAGACCGATCAGGGGCACCCCGGCGAGGGTCGTGACGATGTACGCGATGGCCAGGCCCAGCGTGTAGAGCATGCCGGGGAGATAGAAGTCCTTGGCGTTGCCCGTGAACATCGCGAACACGACACCGAACGCCACGCCGAAGACACCGCTGAAGGCGTGCTTGACGGTGTCCTTCATCGCCAGCCGGACCACGACCAGCACCAGCGAGACGGCCAGTGCCGCGATCGCCGACCAGTGCAGGTCCTTGTTGATCGTGAAGATCGTGACGAAGAGCAGTCCCGGCACGACCGTCTCGACCATGCCCCGCACACCGCCGAACGCCTCGAACAGCGCGGCCTCGGTCACCGCCCGGGCGTCCTGCTGCTGAGTGGTGTCTTCGGTCGGCTTGTCGAGTGACGTCACCGGCTACTCCCGTCCGAGGGGTCTCAGTTCGTACTTCGGATTGAACAGCACCCGGCGGCCCCGGCTCATGGAGATCCGGCCCGATGCGATCAAGCGGCGCCCCGGTTCTATGCCCACGATGGAGCGCCTGCCGAGCCACACCACGTCCAGCGCGGCGGAGCCGTCGAACAGCTCGGCCTCCAGGGCCGGCACTCCGGCCCGCGGCCGCAGGGTGACCGTGCGCAAGGTACCAGTAACCGTGACGATCTGGCGGTCCTGACAGTCACCGATGCGCGTACATCCCGCGTTCTCGGTGTCCTCGCGCAGTTCCTCGGACTCCAGGTCCTCCTGCGACGAGGAGAGCCGGTCGAGCATGCGCCGGAACCGGCCGGCCGGCTTTTCGGAACGAGGAACAGCACTCATATCTGAAGCGTACCGGGGAGCACCGACGGCGACGTACCGGTGGGGCCACCGCTCGAAGTACCGCCGGGGCTACCGCTCGAACCGGTACCCCATCCCCGGCTCCGTGATGCCGCATCCCCCGGGGGGCAACCCCCGGACCCCCGGCCGCCCTGCAGCTCACTTCTCGAACCGGTACCCCATCCCCGGCTCCGTCATGAAGTGCTTCGGGTGCGAGGGGTCCGCCTCCAGCTTGCGGCGGAGCTGGGCCATGTAGACGCGCAGGTAGTTCGTCTCGGTCCCGTACGAGGGCCCCCACACCTCCTGCAGCAGCTGCTTCTGGCTGACCAGGCGGCCGGTGTTGCGCACCAGCACCTCCAGCAGATGCCACTCGGTCGGGGTGAGCCGTACGTCCCGTCCGGCGCGGTTGACCTTCTTCGCGGCCAGGTCGACGGTGAACCCGTCGGTCTCCACGAGGACGTCGTCCTCGCCGCCCCCGGTGGGCTCGGCGCGGCGCACGGCGGCCCTCAGCCGGGCCAGCAGCTCGTCCATGCCGAAGGGCTTGGTGACGTAGTCGTCGGCGCCCGCGTCGAGCGCCTCGACCTTCTCGTCGGAGGAGTGCCGGGCCGACAGGACCAGGATCGGCACCCGGGTCCAGCCGCGCAGACCCTTGATCACCTCCACGCCGTCCATGTCGGGCAGACCCAGGTCGAGCACGATCACGTCGGGGTGGCGGGAGGCGGCGAGTTCGAGCGCGGTACGGCCGTCCGCGGCCGCGTCCACCTCGTACTTGCGAGCCTTGAGGTTGATCACGAGGGCGCGCACGATCTGCGGCTCGTCGTCGACCACGAGCACCCGGGTCATGGGGCCTGCCTTTCCGGTTGTGCGGGGGTGAGCTGTACGGGACGCGATCCTGCCGCGCGCAGGCTGAGGACCATCGTGAGGCCGCCGCCGGGCGTGTCCTCGGCGTTGAGGGTGCCGCCCATGGCCTCGGCGAAGCCCCGGGCGACCGCGAGGCCGAGGCCGACGCCGGCGCCGCGCGGGGAGTCGCCGTAGCGCTGGAAGGGCTCGAAGATGCGGTCCTTGGCGTCGTCCGGGACGCCCGGCCCCTGGTCCACGACGCGCACCTCGACCCGGTCGGCGATGGCGCTGCCGGCGACCAGCACGCGCCGGTGCTCCGGGCTGTACTTGACCGCGTTCTCCACCAGGTTGGCCACCGACCGCTCCAGCAGGCCGGGGTCGACGGCGACCATCGGCAGGCTCTCGGGGATGTCCAGGTCCACGCTGTCCTCGGGCACCCCGCCCAGGGCCATGGGGACCACCTCGTCGACGTCGATCTCCCGGATGAGCGGGGTGACGGTGCCGGTCTGCAGGCGGGACATGTCGAGCAGGTTGCCGACCAGGTGGTCGAGGCGGTCGGCGCCCTCCTCGATGCCCTCCAGGAGCTCGGCCCGGTCCTCCTCGGACCATTCGACGTCGTCGGAGCGCAGCGAGGTGACCGCCGCCTTGATCCCGGCGAGCGGGGTGCGCAGGTCGTGGCTGACGGCGGCCAGCAGCGCGGTACGGATGCGGTTGCCCTCGGCGAGCTCCTTGGCCTGGTCGGCCTCCTCCTGGAGGCGCCTGCGGTCCAGGACGACGGCGGCCTGGGCGGCGAAGGCGGCCAGCACCCGGCGGTCCTCGGCGGGCAGCACCCGGCCCGTCAGCGCGAGCGCCAGGTGGTCCCCGACCGGCACGTCGACGTCGGCGGCCTCGGGCCGGTCCAGCGGAGGCCCGAACCCGGCGCGACCGACGCAGGTCCACGGCTCGACCTCGCCGGCCCGTTCCAGCATGGCCGCCGACTCCATGCCGAAGGTCTCCCGGACCCGCTCGAGCAGCTCCTCCAGGCTGGTCTCGCCGCGCAGGACGTTGCCGGCGAGGAACGAGAGGATCTCCGACTCGGCGCGCAGCCGGGCGGCCTGGTGGGTGCGCCGGGCCGCGAGGTCCACCACGGAGGCCACGGACACCGCGACCCCGACGAAGATCACGATGGCGACGATGTTCTTGGGGTCGGCGATCGTCAGCCGGTGCAGTGGCGGGGTGTAGAAGTAGTTCAGCAGCAGCGATCCGAAGGCCGCCGAGGCCAGCGCCGGGAAGAGCCCGCCGAGCAGGGCCGCCGCGACCGTGACGGCCAGGAACAGCAGCATGTCGTTGGCGAGGCCGAGGTCGACGGTGTTCAGCAGCAGCGCCAGGACCACCGGGCCGGCCAGGCCGACCAGCCAGCCCCAGATGATCCGGGCGCGGCCGAGCCGCGCGCCCCGCCCCACGGGCAGTCCGCGCCCCTTGGCGACCTCTTCGTGGGTGACGATGTGCACGTCGAGGTCGGGCCCCGACTCCCGGGCGACGGTGGCGCCGACGCCGGGCCCGAAGACGTACTGCCACGCCTTGCGCCGCGAGGAGCCGAGGACGATCTGGGTGGCGTTGACGCCGCGCGCGAAGTCGAGGAGGGCGGCGGGTATGTCGTCGCCGACGACGTGGTGGAAGGTGCCGCCCAGATCCTCGACGAGGGTGCGCTGGACGGCGAGTTCCTTCGGGGAGGCGGAGGTCAGGCCGTCGGTGCGGGCTATGTAGACGGCGAGCACCTCGCCGCCGGCGCCCTTCTCGGCGAGGCGGGCGGCCCGCCGTATCAGCGTCCGGCCCTCCGGGCCGCCGGTCAGACCGACCACGATCCGCTCGCGCGAACCCCAGATGGCCGAGACCCGGTGCTCACTGCGGTAGGCCTTCAGGTACTCGTCGACGCGGTCGGCCACCCACAGCAGCGCCAGCTCGCGCAGGGCGGTGAGGTTGCCGGGCCGGAAGTAGTTGGAGAGAGCGGCGTCGACCTTGTCGGGCTTGTAGATGTTGCCGTGGGCCATGCGCCGGCGCAGCGCCTGTGGCGACATGTCGACCAGCTCTATCTGGTCCGCACGGCGTACGACCTCGTCCGGGACGGTCTCCTGCTGGCGCACCCCGGTGATCGACTCGACGACGTCACCCAGCGACTCCAGGTGCTGGATGTTGACGGTCGAGATCACGTCGATCCCGGCCGCCAGCAGCTCCTCCACGTCCTGCCAGCGCTTGGCGTTGCGGGAACCGGGGATGTTCGTGTGGGCGAGTTCGTCCACGAGGGCGACGGCCGGGGCCCGGAGCAGTACGGCGTCCACGTCCATCTCGGTGAAGACGGCGCCGCGGTACTCCAGGTCCTTGCGCGCGATCCGCTCCAGGCCGTGCAGCATCACCTCGGTGCGCGGCCGGTCGTGGTGCTCCACGAAGGCCACCACGCAGTCGGTGCCCCGCTCCACTCGGCGGTGCGCCTCGGACAGCATCGCGTAGGTCTTGCCCACACCCGGTGCCGCACCGACGTAGATCCGAAGCTTGCCGCGTGCCATGGCCCCATTGTCTTCCCGTAACTGCTGCGTACGCAGCGTCGACCTTACGGCCAACAATCTCGGCAAATGGGGCGCGGGGTCCGGCAGCGGGCATCTTTGACACAACCCTGATGGGGCGCCCGGCGGCGTGCCGGGGCTCAGTGCTCGGCGATCTCCCCGTCGCTCAGCTCCAGCACCCGGTCGGCCAGGTCGAGCAGGGTCGCGTCGTGCGTGGCGACCAGCGCGGTGACCTGTTCGCTGTGGACGACGGCGCGCAGCAGCTCCATCACGGCGTGCCCGGTCTCCGCGTCGAGCTGGCCGGTCGGTTCGTCGGCGATGAGCAGCGCGGGGCGGTTGGCGAGGGCGCGGGCGATGGCGACGCGCTGCTGCTGGCCGCCGGACAGCTCGCCCGGCCGCTGGGCCGTGTGGTCGGCGAGGCCCACCAGGGAGAGCAGCAGCTCGACGCGCTCCTCGCGCTCGCGCGGGTCGGCCCGGCGCAGCCGCAGCGGTACGCCGACGTTCTCGGCGGCCGTGAGGATCGGGATGAGCCCGAAGGACTGGAAGACGAAGCCGATCCGGTCCCGGCGCAGCTCCAGCAGGCCGTTCTCGCCGAGCTCCGCGAGCTCCCTGCCCTCGACGGCGACCTTCCCCCGATCGGGTCTGTCGAGTCCGCCGACGATGTTCAGGAGCGTGGTCTTGCCGGATCCCGAGCGCCCCTTGAGGGCGACGAGCTCGCCGCGCGGGACCTCGAAGGACACTCCGCGCAGCGCGTGCACGGCGGCGGCTCCGTGGCCGTACGACTTGTGGACGTTCTCGACGCGCACCATGGTCTCGGTGACCACTCGACTCATGACGCCTCCCCCGTGGACCGGGCGCCAGTATCGCGAGCGGCGCCCGGTCGGGCAACGGGTCAGCCCGGGTTGTCGCCGTGGGTGAGGGTCTCCCAGGCGACGAAGAGGTTGTTGCTGCCGGCGGGGCGGTTGTTCCGGGTCAGCGTCTGGGTGTTGCTCATGGCGATGCCCAGGCGGTTGTGCAGGGCGTTGTAGCCGACCTCCGTGACCGGTCCGAGGCCGAGCTTGAGCGAGCCGCCGCACAGCCAGCTCGGGACGGCGGTGCCGAGCTGGTACTTCGACTGGAAGCCGAGGGCCTGCCGCAGCCGTTCCCCGACGTCCGTGCCGTACAGATCCTGCCCCTGGATCCGGCTGGTCTCGGCGACGTGCGAGATCGCGGAGATGCCGTACCCCGTGTGCGTGAAGTCCCGGCAGGTCTCCTGGGTGAGCCCGGTGACGAAGGTCGACTGGCCCTGCCAGTAGGAGACGATCTTGGCGGTGGTGTCCAGGTGCTGGCTGGGCACGGTCTTCGGCACGGAGCCGTCGGAGGCGAGGTAGACGTAGGCGGCCGCGCGGGTGCGGAACTTCGCCATGGCCGTGTCGTACGACGCCTTGTCCTCCAGGAAGACGGAGATGCCGACGGCGGCCTCCATCATCGACAACTCCCAGTTGCCGTTGGAATTGGAGCCCTTGATGACCACCGGCAGGTAGACGTTGCGGAGCATGGTCGCGAAGCGGCCGGAGTTGGCCCAGCTCCCGGTGTACGTGTACTTGATGATCTCGGCGGCCCGGGGCCAGGAGGAGCCCGCCCAGCCGGTCTGCAGGGGCGCGTTGGAGTTGGTGTGGCTGGTGATCGTGGCCGACCAGGCGTCCATGAGCTGGATGGCCTTCTGCGCGTAGCGCGCGTCCCGGGTGACGTACCAGGCGAGGGCGTCGGTGTAGGCGGCGATCGCGTCCTCGCGCTCGTCGGTGCAGCCATAGTCGGGATTCGAGTACGAGCCGCACTCGACCGTCGCCCTGGGCTTCGGGGTGCGGTTCAGATCGGCGTACCTGCTCGCCATCATCTGGTCGTAGGCGCCCTTCCAGGGCTGCGCGCCGGCCAGGACCTTGCCGCGGGCGAAGTCCAGCTGCCCCTTGGAGACGGTGACTCCGGGGTGGACGAAGGCGGTGGGTGCGGCCTCGGAGCGGTCGGCGGCCGGCCAGGCGAGCAGGCCGGCCACGAGGGCGCCGACGGCGGCGAGGAAGAGGGCGGGACGTGCTCGGTGGCGGTGTCGGGTGGGGGCGTCTGACATGGCAGTCCGTTCCTGTATGTGAACGACGCTTGGGTTTCTGAACGCGCACGCTGGTCCGGACCATAGGTATGGACCAGACTTCCGTCAAGAGGTGAACAAAGACGGCGCACTCAGCCCCGGCACAACAGGGCACAAGGCACGACAAAGGGCCGCACCGGCGAGGGTGCGGCCCTTCTCGTGTATGCCTGTGCCGTTACCGGACCTCGGTGATCTCCGGTCCGCGCTGCAGCTGACCCATGCCGCCGGAGAAGCGGGAACCGCCCTCCTCCTGCTGTACGCCCTCGGGGACCATCTGGGCGTCGTTCGGCAGCTTCAGGACGATCGGGTCGCGGGGCGCCATCGGGCCCTCACCGCGCACGACGACCGTGTCCCGGAAGATCTGCTCCAGAAGCCCGGCCGCCTGCGGCTGCACCGCGCCCTGGCCCGAGATCACACCGCGCAGGAACCAGCGCGGGCCGTCCACACCGACGAACCGCACGACCTGGAAGCCGCCCGTGCCGTCCGGCAGCTGTACCGGCACCTGGGCGCGCAGCTCCCAGCCCAGCGGACCCTCGACCTCGTCGATGATGCCGCCCTGCTGGGTGATGCCGCTCCCGATCTCCTCGCGCACCTCGCCCCAGATGCCCTCGCGCTTGGGCGCGGCGAAGGCCTGCAGCTGGATGGCGCTGTCGCGCAGCACGACGGTCGCCGCGACGATCGCGTCGCCCGCGACCTCGACCCGCAGCTCCATGCCGTCGACGCCCGGCACGAACAGACCGCCGAGATCGACGCGACCCTCGGCCGGATCGCGCACCTCGGTGCTGTCCCAGGGCCCGTCGGGCCGCGGCTCGGGCTCCAGCCGGACGCGCTCGCGCTCGGCCTCTTCCACTTCCTCGTCCGCCTCGGTGTCGACGCTGTCGACGACCTGCTCGGCCTCGCCGGCCGCGTCCTCGGCGGCACCCTTCTTGTTGCGACGTCCGAACACGTCACTGTCCTTCCCGGTCGGATACGACCGAAGCGTATCGATTCCCACCCGTCTGGCCGCCCTCGGCGACCTGACCGCTTGTGCCGCTCTCGTCGCCCACCGCGGCGTGGCCACCGGTGGACCCGAAGCCCCCCTCGGCCCGCGCCGAGTCGGGAAGTTCCGCCACCTCCTGGAAGCGGACCCTCTCGACCTGCTGGACGACCAGTTGGGCAATCCGGTCGAAGCGCTCGAACCGCACGGCCTCGCGCGGATCGAGATTCACCACGATCACCTTGATCTCCCCACGGTACCCGGCATCAACCGTCCCTGGGGCATTCACCAGGGCGACACCACAGCGGGCGGCGAGACCGGATCGAGGGTGCACGAAGGCCGCGTACCCCTCCGGGAGGGCGATCGACACTCCCGTGGGCAGAACGGCCCGCTCACCGGGCTTGAGCTCGCACGCCTGGGTCGTCCGCAGATCGGCCCCCGCATCGCCGGGGTGCTCGTACGCAGGAAGCGGTACGTCGGGGTCGACACGTCGCATCAGCACGTTCAGGGGCTCGCGCCGGGCGAAGGGCGGGTACGGCACGGGGGTCGCCGGATTCTCGGGGCTCACGGGGGACTCGGGGATCACGGGTTCACCTCGAAGGCGCGGGCGCGGCGGATCTGGTCCGGGTCGCTCATCGCTGCCTGGATCTCCTCGTCGCGGCCGTTGTTGACGAAGTGGTCGACCTTGACCTCGATGAAGAGGGCGTCGGCGCGGACGGCGACGGGCCCGTCCGGACCGCCGATCCGGCCGGTGGCCGTGGAGTAGATCTTCCGCCCGGCGACCGCGGTCACCTCGGCCTCCAGGTGCAGGGTGGTCCCCACCGGTACGGGCCGCAGGTAGTCGGTCTCCAGCCGCCCGGTGACGGCGACGGTCCGCAGCAGCCAGTTCAGCGAGCCGACGGTCTCGTCGAGCGCGGTGGCCAGCACCCCGCCGTGCGCGAGGCCCGGAGCGCCCTGGTGGGCGGGCTGCACGGTGAACTCGGCCGTGAGGGAGACCCCCTCGCCGGCCCGCGCCTCCAGAAGCAGCCCGTGCGCCTGCTCGCGACCGCACCCGAAACAGTGCGCGTAGTGCGAGCCGAGGAGCTCACCGGGCGCGGGAGCGTCGGGGTGCCGCACCGGTGTCACGGCGTCGGCGGGAGGCTGAAGAGCTGCGGAACTACGACTCACAGGCGCAGACCTTACCCGCGCGTCGGCGGTATCCCGACACCGTGCCAAGCTTGGCCGCATGCAGCTCTCCGCCACCCCGTACGAAGAACGCCTCACCGCCCCTCGCTCCTGGTGGCTGATCAGCTTCCTGATCGGGGTCTCCCTGGCCCTGATCCTGCTGCCGTTCGGCACGCTCCCCATGCTGGGCGGCCTGGTCGGCGGCACGGCGGCCGCGGCGGTGGTCGGCAGCTCGTACGGCTCCCCGCGCATCCGCGTCGTGGGCGACTCCCTGATCGCGGGCGAGGCGAAGATCCCGGTGTCGGCCCTGGGCGAGTGGGAGATCCTGGACGCCGAGGAGGCGCGCGCCTGGCGCACCTACAAGGCCGACACCCGCGCCTTCCTGCTCCTGCGCTCGTACATCCCGACGGCCCTGCGGGTCGAGGTCACCGACCCGGCCGACCCGACGCCGTACCTGTACCTGTCGACGCGGGACCCCCAGGGTCTGGCCGCGGCGATCGACGCGGCACGGGGCACCGCGGCGGAGCGGGACGAGCAGTAGGCACGGTCCGACCGGCAAGGGCGGCTCGACCGGTCGGAGCGGGCCCGGCCGACAGAGGCGTGGCTCGGCGGCGGGGCGTCAGTGGCCGAGGTCCTTGGTGATCTCGCCCAACGTCAGCGGATCCGCCGGCGGCTCCAGCGGGGGCAGCTCGGGCAGCTCGTCCCAGGGCACCTGGATCTTGCGGAGGTCCGCGCGGATGCGGGCCGCGAGCTTCTTGGTGTCGCGGCGGTTCATGACCGCGCCGACCGCGGCGCCGACCATGAACGGCATCAGGTTGGGCAGGTCGCGCACCGTGCGTTTCATGACCTGCTGGCGCAGTTCGTGGTGCATCCGGCCGCCGAAGGCGGTGATCGTCGACGGCTTGCGCACGTCGATCCCGCGCTCCCCCGACCAGGAGGACAGATACGCGGTGCTGCGGTCCTTGAGGGCGCCCGGCGGTCGTACGCCGTAGACCTCGTGGAGTTCGGCGATGAGCTTCAGCTCGATCGCCGCGACGCCGGTGATCTCCGCGGCCAGCTCGGTCGGCATCGCGGGCGGCACGGGCAGCATCGCCGCCGCGCCGATCCCGGCACCGACCGTCGAGGTGGCGTTCGCGGCGCCCGCCACGAGCTTGTCGGCGAGTTCCTCGGGCCCGAGGCCCGGGAACTGCCTGCGCAGCGTGGCGAGGTCACGTACGGCGATACGCGGGGCGATATCGATGATCCGGTCCGCGAGGTGGGCGAGAGCCGCCCGAGCGCGGCTACCGCCCTTGCGCAGGCCGTCCCGGGCCAAGTCCCGGGCCTTGCCCCCGATGACCACGGCCCTGTCCCGCGCCCGCGACTCCGGTCGAGCGGCGGGTGGCCCCTCGCCGCCGGCGACGGGCACGGGCAGCTCCGCCGACGCCGGGAGGTCAGCCCGGTCGGCCGGTTCGAGCGGGGCTCCCCTGCCGGATGAGCCCCGCTCGACCTCGCGCGCGCCGCGCGGGCCGTCGGACGGCCCCTGGTCCGCTCCCCGCAGGGGGAAGCGGCGCTTCCGGGGAGGGGTCGAGCCAGTCACGGCCGACCCGTCCTCAGTCGCAGTCGCGGCAGATCGGCTGACCGTTCTTCTCGCGGGCCAGCTGGCTGCGGTGGTGGACCAGGAAGCAGCTCATGCAGGTGAACTCGTCCTGCTGCTTCGGCAGCACCCGGACGGCCAGCTCCTCGTTCGAGAGGTCCGCACCGGGCAGTTCGAGTCCCTCGGCGGCCTCGAACTCGTCGACGTCCACCGCCGAGGTGGACTTGTCGTTGCGCCGGGCCTTCAGCTCTTCAAGGCTGTCCGAGTCGACGTCGTCATCGGTCTTGCGTGGAGTGTCGTAATCGGTTGCCATGTCGCTCTCCCCCTCTGGGTGTCTGCGGTGTCTCCAGCGCACGTAACGCGTGAGAGGCCGGACTTGTGCCCGACCCGAGGCGGAGATTTTGCCTCACATCAAGGTCTGTTACTCAATCGACACCCAACCGGACTCCTCAAGAGTGATCGGCTTGGATGGCGATGGGGACCGTACACGGTCCGAATGCCGCACCTCAAAGGCGTCTCCACGAGTACTTCCCGTGATCAGGACCCCCGAAAACCCGGATTTTCCCGGCTTTCTACCAGGTCGCATGATCACGGAGAGTAGATGGCCGGAAAACCGCTCATGTGATCGATCACACACGGAGAGGCCCGCCGCGCCTCCTGAAAATTCAGCGCAAAGCGAACATCCCCGCGTGTGTCGCCGAATCGCCTGATTGCGGCTCTCACCCGATTCACACCGGCAGAGTGACCCGCATCACGAGCCCGCCCCCTTCACGCGGCTCCGCCGAGATGTGCCCGCCGTGGGCGCGGGCCACGGACCGCGCGATCGACAGGCCGAGGCCCACACCCTTGTCGCTGCCCGTACGCTCCGTACGGAGCCGGGTGAAGGGCTCGAAGAGGTTGTCGATCTCATACGCGGGAACGATCGGGCCGGTGTTCGACACGGTCAGCACCGCCTGTCCGTGCTGGACCTCGGTGGTGACCCGGACCCAGCCGTCCTCCGCGACGTTGTAGCGCACGGCGTTCTGCACCAGGTTCAGCGCGATGCGCTCCAGCAGGACGCCATTGCCCTGGACGACCGCCGGCCCCCGCTCGCCCTCGATCCGCACGCCCTTGGCCTCCGCCTCGGCGTGCACCTGGTCGACCGCCTGCGAGGCGACCTCGGCGAGATCGACGGGCTTGCGCTCGACGATCTCGTTCTCGCTGCGGGCGAGCAGCAGCAGGCCCTCCACGAGCTGCTCACTGCGCTCGTTGGTGGCCAGCAGCGTCTTGCCGAGCTGCTGGAGCTCCGGCGGTGCGCCCGGGTCGGACAGATGCACTTCGAGGAGCGTGCGGTTGATCGCGAGCGGGGTGCGCAGCTCGTGCGAGGCGTTCCCGACGAAGCGCTGCTGGGCGGTGAAGGCGCGCTGCAGCCGGTCCAGCATGTCGTCGAGGGTGTCGGCGAGCTCCTTGAGCTCGTCGTCCGGGCCGTCCAGCTCGATCCGGCGGGACAGGTCCGAGCCCGCCACCGCGCGGGCGGTGCGGGTGATCCGGCCGAGCGGGGTCAGCACCCGGCCCGCCATCGCGTAGCCGAACGCGAAGGCGATGACGGCGAGGCCCAGCAGGGCCAGCAGCGAGCGGCTGAGCAGGTTGTCCAGCGCGACCTGGCGCTGGTGCTCGATGCACGCGCTGATCGCCTGGTTGAAGTCGTCCAGCTGCAGGCTGTTCTTGATCGTCGGGCAGTCGGCGCTGCTCACCTGGAGCTTGCTGAAGTCGATGATCTTGAACGGCGGCTGGTTGCCGGTGCTGATCGCCTGCGCGGCCAGCAGGTAGATGATCGACAGCAGCAGGATGCCGGCGATCAGGAACATGCCGCCGTACAGCAGCGTGAGCCGTATCCGGATGGTCGGGCGCAGCCACGGGTACGGGGGCTGCGGCCTCCTGGGGTCCCAGGTGGGTTTCGGTGGCGCCTGGGGCGGCGCGGGAGCGGCGGCCACGGCGGATCAGATCCGGTAGCCGGAGCCGGGCACGGTGACGATGACGGGCGGCTCGCCCAGCTTGCGGCGCAGGGTCATGACCGTCACGCGTACGACGTTGGTGAAAGGGTCGGTGTTCTCGTCCCAGGCCTTCTCCAGCAGCTGCTCGGCCGAGACGACGGCGCCCTCGCTGCGCATCAGCACCTCCAGGACCGCGAACTCCTTGGGCGCGAGCTGGACCTCCTTGCCGTCGCGGAAGACCTCGCGGCGGTTGGGGTCGAGCTTGATGCCGGCACGCTCCAGGACCGGCGGCAGCGGCACGCTGGTGCGCCGGCCGAGGGCGCGCACGCGCGCGATGAGCTCACTGAACGCGAACGGCTTGGGAAGATAGTCGTCGGCGCCGATCTCCAGGCCCTCGACGCGGTCGCTCACGTCGCCGGCGGCGGTGAGCATCAGCACGCGCGTGGGCATGCCGAGCTCGACGATCTTGCGACAGACGTCGTCGCCGTGCACGAGCGGGAGGTCGCGGTCGAGGACGACCACGTCGTAGTCGTTGACGCCGATGCGCTCAAGGGCGGCCGCACCGTCGTACACGACGTCGACGGCCATGGCCTCCCGGCGCAGTCCGGTGGCCACCGCATCGGCGAGCAGTTGCTCGTCCTCGACGACGAGTACGCGCACGTCTTGTCCTTCCTGTGTCCACCCGCGTAGCGCGCCGTGGGCGCGCGCGGGCAGGGGCCATCGTGGGGTGTGACTCCATCCTGCCCTTTTCCGCCATAAGTCGGCTGTAAGACGGGGGCACGGCCGCAGAGACCGGGGCGGTGGCGCGGGAATGCGAGATTTTCTCCTCCGGTTGAGGTTTCCGTGGAAGGGAGCGGGGGGAGGACGGCTTTACACCCCGCGATCACGCTCTGCATGTGCCGCACTCCAAGCGGTACACCGCGATCCGCTTCTGCAGAGTGGGCGTGGGTGTCCGGCACCGTCGCCGCCCGGCTCGGGCAGCGCTGGGCACCCGCAAGAGACGTGATCGCCCCTTCCCAATGGCACACCCCGGTGCCACCGACCCACGACCCAGGACGAGGGGGCGCAGCATGGACGCATTCACCGCAGGACTTCTGCAGCGCATAAGGGCGACCGAGTCCGACCTCACGCGGGCTCGCGACGAGGGCGACGACTTCCTCGTCGAGGTGGAGCAGGCAGAGCTCGACGACCTGCGCCGCCTCGCCGCCGAACACGGTGTGGAGGTCAGCGCCTAGCGTCTGATCGCGCATAAGCAGACAACGAGCCCCCGGCGAATCCAGCGCCGGGGGCTCGGTGTTTTTGCTCGGTCGCCTGCGGGGGCGCCCAAGCCGGTGTCGAGGGGCCGATCGTGCTCAGCCCTTCGGGCCTCCGCGCGTTCGACCCCTCGACACCGGCGCGCCCCCTTCGGCTCCCTCGGGCCGACGCGTGGGGACAGCGGGGGTTGGTGGGCTCGTACCGTTGGGTGATCTTGTGAGGCCTGGCGAGGTCAGCCGGGGACTGCTGATTTTGCTGCCTTAGACACTGTCGTCAGACGCTGTCGTCGAAACGAACGCCCGCCAACGCGCATGGCTGATCACCGGTGCGGGCCCACCAAGGCCCACTGCTCCCACGCGTCGGCCGCGAGAGAGCCGTAGGGGGCGCGCCGGTGTCGGGACGGTGAACGCGCGGAGGCCCGAAGGGCCGAGCACGATCGCCGTCCCGACACCGGCTCAGGCGCCCCCGTAGGCGAACGAGCAATCTAGTCGTGCCAGGCGCCCAAGTCCTCCAGGAGGCGCTGGAGGGGCTCGAAGACTCCCGGGGTGCCCGCGACCGTCAGGGCGGGTGAGGGGCGGTCTCCGGGGCGTCCTCCGGTCAGGGCGCCCGCCTCCCGGGCGATCAGGTCGCCCGCGCCGTAGTCCCAGGCGTTCAGGCCGCGCTCGTAGTAGCCGTCGAGCCGGCCCGCGGCCACGTCGCACAGGTCGACCGCGGCGGAGCCCCCGCGCCGGATGTCGCGCAGCAGCGGGATCATCCGCGCGGCCACCGCGGCCTGGTGGGCGCGGACCTCGGAGACGTAGTTGAAGCCGGTGGAGACCAGCGCCTGGTCCAGGGGCGGCGCGGGCCGGCAGGACAGGCGGCGCTCGCCGTCCCAGGCGCCGGTGGCCCACGCCCCGCCGCCGCGCACCGCGCGGTACGTCTCGCCGCGCATCGGGGCGGCGACGACCCCGACGACGGTCTCCCCGTCCTGCTCGGCGGCGATGGACACCGCCCAGGTGGGCAGCCCGTACAGGTAGTTGACCGTGCCGTCGAGCGGGTCGATCACCCAGCGGATGCCGCTCGTGCCCTCGATGGAGGCGCCCTCCTCGCCGAGGAAGCCGTCGCCCGGGCGCCGGTCCGCGATCAGGTCGGTGATCAGCTTCTCGGCCGCGATGTCCATCTCGGTGACGACGTCGATCGGGCTGGACTTGGTGGCGGCGACCGCCAGGTCGGCCGGGCGGCCGTCGCGCAGCAGCTCGCCCGCGCGGCGGGCGGCGTCCTGGGCCAGGGCGAGCAGTTCCGTGTGCAGGGGGTCGGTCACGGGGGTCCTCACGCGTAGGGGCTGTCGGCGCCCGCGGCGGCCGGGCGGGGGGCGCGGGCCGGGCAGCAGCCGACCGGGCACACGTCGTGGCTCGCGCCGAGTGTGCCCAGCGCGCACGGCGTGATGTCCCGTCCGCTCTCCACGGCGGCGCGCTCCAGGACGAGTTCGCGGACCGCGGCGGCGAACCTGGGGTCGTCGCCGACGGTGGCGGAGCGCCGCACCGGCAGGCCCAGCTCCTCGGCCTTGGCCTTCGCCTCGGTGTCGAGGTCGTAGAGGACCTCCATGTGGTCGGAGACGAAGCCGATGGGGGCCATGACGACGGCCGGGACCCCGGCGCCGTGCAGCTTCTCCAGGTGGTCGCAGATGTCGGGCTCCAGCCACGGGATGTGCGGGGCGCCGGAGCGGGACTGGTAGACGAGCCGCCAGGGGTGGTCGACGCCGGTGCGCTCGCGGACGGCGTCGGCGATCAGCTCGGCCACGTCCAGGTGCTGCTCGACGTACGCGCCGCCCTCCCCGTGGGCCTCGACCGGGCCGGAGGTGTCCGCGGCGGAGTCCGGGACGGAGTGGGTCGTGAAGGCGATGTGGGCGCCGCCCCGGACCTCCTCGGGCAGATCGGCGAGGGAGGCGACCACCCCGTCGATCATGGGCTCCACGAAGCCGGGGTGGTTGAAGTAGTGCCGCAGCTTGTCGATCCTGGGCGATTCCAGGCCCTCGGCGTGCAGGGCGGCCAGCGAGTCGGCGAGGTTCTCGCGGTACTGGCGGCAACCCGAGTAGGAGGCGTACGCGCTGGTGGCCAGGACCAGGATGCGGCGGCGGCCGTCGGCGACCATCTCGCGCAGGGTGTCCGTCAGGTACGGGGCCCAGTTGCGGTTGCCCCAGTAGACCGGCAGGTCCAGGCCGTGCTCGGCGAAGTCCTTGCGGAGGGCGTCCAGCAGGGCGCGGTTCTGGTCGTTGATCGGGCTGACCCCGCCGAACAGGAAGTAGTGCTGCCCGACTTCCTTGAGGCGTTCCTTGGGGATGCCGCGCCCGCGCGTCACGTTCTCCAGGAACGGAACCACGTCGTCCGGGCCTTCCGGGCCGCCGAAGGAGAGCAGGAGCAGGGCGTCGTAGGGGGTGGCATCGAGCGCGTCTGGCATGGGTCCGATCCTGCCACCCGCCACTGACGGCCGGGAAACAGCGGGGTGACGAGTCCGGTTCCGGCCGGAATTCCCAGGTGCGTTAGGGTTGCCTAACCCGTAAGCTGTAACGACTCTCTTCACACCTTACGGAGCCCTGCGTGCCCAGCCCCTATCGCGCCCTGTTCGACGCCCCCGGCACCAAGGGCTTCTCCGCCGCGGGCTTCCTCGGCCGGATGCCGCTGTCGATGATGGGCATCGGCGTGGTCACGATGATCTCCCAGCTCACCGGGCGGTACGGGCTCGCGGGCGCGCTGTCGGCCACCATCGCGCTGGCCGCCGCCGCGATCGGGCCGCAGATCTCCCGGCTGGTGGACCAGCACGGGCAGAGCCGCGTGCTGCGTCCCGCCACGCTGGTGGCGCTCGCGGCGGCGGCCGGACTGCTGCTCGCCGCGCACTTCGGGTGGCCGGACTGGACCCTGTTCGTCTGCGCGGCCGGGATCGGCTCCGTGCCGAGCCTCGGCGCGATGATCCGGGCCCGCTGGGCGGCCATCTACCGGGGCACCCCGAAGCTGCACACCGCCTACTCGTTCGAATCGGTGGTCGACGAGGTCTGCTTCATCTTCGGACCGATCATCTCCATCGGACTGTCCACGGCCTGGTTCCCGGAGGCGGGGCCGCTGCTCGCGGCCTGCTTCCTGGCCGCCGGCGTCTTCTGGCTGACCGCCCAGCGGGCCACCGAGCCTGCGCCGCACCCGCGCGAGCACCACGGCAGCGGCAGCGCGCTGCGCTCCGGTGGCCTCCAGGTGCTGGTGGGCACCTTCGTGGCGACCGGGGCGATCTTCGGGGCCGTCGACGTGGTCACCGTCGCGTTCGCCGACGAGCGGGGCCACAAGGGCGCCGCGAGCGTCGTCCTGGCGCTGTACGCGGCGGGCTCCTGCCTCGCCGGCCTGGTGTTCGGACTGCTGCGCTTCGCGGGGGCACCGGAACGCCGGTGGTTGCTGGGCATATGCGCGATGGCCGTGAGTATGATCCCCCTCCTACTGGTCGGAAACTTGCCGCTTCTGGCCGTGGCGCTGTTCGTTGCGGGCCTGACCATCGCACCGACGATGATCACGACGATGTCCCTCATCGAAGAGCACGTACCTCGCGCACAGCTCACCGAGGGCATGTCCTGGGTGAGCACCGGCCTCGCGGTCGGCGTCGCGCTCGGCTCCTCCGTGGCCGGCTGGGTGATCGACGCAGCCGGCGCGCGGGCCGGGTACGGGGTTCCGGTGGTGTCCGGAGCCGTCGCGGTCGCGGTCGGTTTCCTCGGGTACCGCCGGCTCAACAGGCCGGCCGCGGGTCGGGGAGGCACCGTTGAGCACCACAGCGAGCGGGAAGAGCGGCACGTGGCGTAACTGGGGAGGCAACGTCGCCGCACGCCCCGTCCGGGAGGTCGCGCCGGCCTCCGTGGAGGAGCTGTCCGCGGCCGTGCGCAAGGCCGCCGAGGACGGGCTGACGGTGAAGGCCGTCGGCAGCGGGCACTCCTTCACCTCCATCGCCGCCACCGGCGGCGTCCTGATCCGCCCTCAGCTGCTGACGGGCATCCGCTCCATCGACCGCGACGCCATGACCGTCACGGTCGAGGCCGGCACCCCGCTCAAGCGGCTCAACTTGGCCCTGGCCCGCGAGGGCCTCTCGCTCACCAATATGGGCGACATCATGGAGCAGACGGTCTCCGGGGCCACCAGCACCGGCACGCACGGCACCGGCCGCGAATCCGCCTCCATAGCCGCCCAGATCAAGGGCCTCGAACTCGTGACGGGCGACGGCTCGCTGCTGACCTGCTCCGAGAAGGAGAACCCGGAGGTCTTCGCGGCCGCCCGCATCGGGCTGGGCGCCCTGGGCGTCATCACCGCGATCACCTTCGCGGTGGAGCCGGTATTCCTGCTCACCGCCCGCGAGGAGCCGATGCCGTTCGACCGGGTGCTGGCCGAGTTCGACCAACTGTGGGCCGAGAACGAGCACTTCGAGTTCTACTGGTTCCCGCACACCGGGAACACCAACACCAAGCGCAACAACCGCAGCGCCGGACCGGAGCAGCCGGTGGGGCGGCTGGCCGGCTGGTTCGAGGACGAGTTCCTCTCCAACGGCGTCTTCCAGGCGGCCAACTGGGTCGGCCGCACGGCGCCCGCCGCCATCCCCACGATCGCCAAGGTCTCCAGCCGGGCACTGTCCGCGCGGACGTACACGGACATCCCCTACAAGGTCTTCACATCGCCGCGCCGGGTGCGCTTCGTGGAGATGGAGTACGCCGTCCCGCGCGAGGCGCTGGCGGACACGCTGCGCGAAATCAGGGCCATGGTGGACCGTTCGCGGTTCAGGATCAGCTTCCCGGTCGAGGTCCGCACCGCCCCGGCCGACGACATCACCCTCTCCACCGCCTCCGCCCGGGACAGCGCCTACATCGCCGTCCACATGTTCAAGGGGACGCCCTATCAGGCGTACTTCACCGCCGCCGAACGCATCTTCACGGCGCACGAGGGACGGCCGCACTGGGGCAAGGTGCACACCCGCGACGCGGCGTACTTCGCCGAGGTCTACCCGCGCTTCGGGGAGTTCACCGCCCTGCGGGACCGGCTCGACCCCGACCGGCTCTTCCAGAACGACTACCTGCGCAGAGTGCTGGGCGAATAGCGCGCGGACGCACGCCGAGAACCCCCGGTTCCATATCCGGTGATTTCGTGAACTACACCACGCCCATGATCGCGAAAACCGCTTACGGACGGCCAAGTCGCGTTCCTTGCCAGAAGTTGGGCGGCGCGCCAATCCACGCACGTGGTCCAAATGGAGTACTGTTGCGAGCCCTGGGTCAGGCCTCCCGCCAGGGTGTCCGTGGCCTCGCAGGACCGCCGGGAGGGGGCTAGTTGCACAGGGTGACGGAGTTGGTCACTTAGCGTTGCGAATAGGTAACCGTGCCATAACGGCGGCCCAGGGCCCATGCCCGACACGCCGGGCAACTCGGCAAGGTTGTGGCAGGCTGCACCCGGGCAGGCCACACTCGACTAGCGGAAGCAGCGACGCACGTGACGTCGGCAGGCACCACCCGGGAGGTCCCCATGCCCGAACTGCGTGTCGTGGCCGTCTCGAATGACGGCACACGGCTGGTGCTGAAGGCTGCCGACGCAACGGAGTACACGCTTCCGATCGACGAACGGCTGCGTGCCGCCGTCCGGGGCGACCGCCCCCGCCTCGGCCAGATCGAGATCGAGGTGGAGAGCCATCTCCGCCCCCGTGACATCCAGGCGCGGATACGTGCGGGCGCGACCGCGGAAGAGGTCGCACAGCTCGCCGGCATCCCCGTCGACCGCGTACGCCGGTTCGAGGGCCCGGTCCTCGCCGAGCGTGCCTTCATGGCCGAGCGGGCCCGCAAGACCCCGGTCCGCAGACCCGGCGAGAACTCCGGTCCGCTGCTCGGCGAGGCCGTCCAGGAGCGACTGCTGCTGCGCGGCGCGGAGAAGGACACCGTGCAGTGGGACTCCTGGCGCCGCGACGACGGCACCTGGGAGGTCCTGCTGGTCTACCGGGTCGCGGGCGAACCGCACTCGGCGAGCTGGACGTACGACCCGCCACGGCGGCTCGTCCAGGCCGTCGACGACGAGGCGCGCTCGCTGATCGGCGAGTCCGACGACCTCGCCGCGCCGGAGCCGAGCTTCCCGTTCGTGCCGCGCATCGCCCGGCTGCCCCGCGACCGCCCGCTGGACCGTTCCCCCGACCGCGAGCGGCCCGCCCTGCCGGCGCAGGCGAGCGAGCCCGCCGAGGAGAGCACCGGCGAACGCGACTCGCTGACCAGCCTGTTGGAGGCGGTACCGAGCTTCCGCGGCGACATGGTGGTGCCCGAGCGTCCCGCGGAGACGCCGGAGGAGCCCCCGGCCGAACCCGTGGCGGAGGAGCCTCCCGCCCCGGCGGCCTCGGCCGGTTCCGCCTACGCGGACGTCCTCATGCCCCGCTCCGTGGGCAGCCACCGCGACCGGCTGGTCGGCGCCACCGACCGGCAGGCCGAGGCGGACGGCGTCCGTCCGGGCCGCCGGGCGGCCGTCCCGAGCTGGGACGAGATCGTCTTCGGCACGCGACGCAAGAAGCAGGAATAATCAGCCGTACGGCCGTGTCGAGGAGGGGGTCCGCCCGCGGGCGGACCCCCTCCTCGCGGCTGCTACTGCGGGTCCGGGCCCACGGCCACCGGCCGGGACGGATCCGCGGACCACTCCGACCACGAACCGGCGTACAGCGCCGCCTCGATGCCCGCCACCGCGAGCGCCAGGACCTCGTGGGCTCCCGACACGCCCGAGCCGCAGTACACGCCGACCTCCGCGTCCTGTGCGACGCCGAGCGACTTGAACCGCGTCCTCAGCTCCTGAGCCGGCAGGAACCGCCCGTCCGGCCCCACGTTCTCCGTCGTCGGCGCGGACAGGGCGCCCGGGATGTGCCCGCCCACCGGGTCGATCGGTTCCACGTCACCCCGGTAGCGCTCCCCCGCCCGCGCGTCGAGCAGCACGCCGGAGCGGGCCAGCGCGGCGGCCCCGTCGGCGTCGAGGAGCCCCAGGGCGCCCGGCACCGGCACGAAGTCGCCCTCGGCCGGGGCGGGCACCTCCGTCGACAGGGGTCCGTCCCAGGACGGCAACCCGCCGTCCAGGACCCGCACGTCCGGGTGACCCGTCCAGCGCAACAGCCACCAGGCGCGGGCCGCCGCCCAGCCCTGGCCGCCGTCGTACACGACCACGGGGCGATCTGCGGACACGCCCGCGCGGCGCATCGCGGCGCCGAACTCCGCCGTGTCCGGCAATGGGTGGCGACCGCGCGCGCCGGGGGGCGAGGCCAGTTCTCGGTCCAGGTCGACGAAGACGGCGCCCGGGATGTGCCCGGCCTCGTACTCGGCTCGCCCGTCGAAGGCCGGGGCGCCGGCCGCCTTCGCCAGACTCAACTGCCAGCGGACGTCGAGCAGCACCGGCGGGTCGCCCCCGGTCGAGTCGTGCGCGAGTTGGGCTGCGGTGATGATGGCTTTCATGGCCTCCACTCATACGCCAGGGGTGGCCGCATCGTCCAGGTCCGACTAATCTGCTCCGCCGGACAGCCCCGATCACCAGGCGTACGGGATCGGGCACATGCTGTGCAGCTGATGGACACCCGGCGGCAAACACCCGGAAACAGGTGCGAAACGGCGGACCGGGCATCCTCGCGGCGGTGCCGCGAGGCAGCGGCGCGGTCGCGAGGAAGCAGTGCCACCGAGGTGCGAGCATCGGCACGGGGCGTACCCGCTGCCGCGGCGCACCGGGTCCGGAGAGCGGAAGCGACACGGCCACCGCGAGGGGCCGGGGAGAGAGTGACGATGACCGAGGCACGGGGGTCGGCCGGCCCGAACAGCGGCACGCACGTTCGGCGCGCGCCCGGCACGCCCTGCTGGGTGAGTCTGATGGTGCACGCGCTGGGTGCGACCGAGGAGTTCTACGGAGCGCTGTTCGGCTGGGAGTTCCAGCCCGGGCCCCGACAACTCGGCCCGTACGTGCGGGCGCTGCTCGACGGGCAGGAGGTGGCGGGCATCGGTCAGCTGCCGCCGGACCGCCATCTGCCGATCGCCTGGACGCCCTACCTCGCCTCGGACGACGTGGACCGCACGGCCGACCGGATCCGGGGCTGCGGGGGCACGGTGGGCGTGGGCCCGCTGGACGCGGCCGAGGCCGGGCGGATGGCGATCGCCTCGGACCCCTCGGGGGCGGTGTTCGGCATCTGGCAGCCCGCACCGCACCTGGGTACGGTCGTCACCGGCCTGCCCGGCACGGCCGCCTGGAACGAGCTGCGCACCTTCGAGACGGCGAGCGTGGCCAAGTTCTACGAGTCGGTCTTCGGCTACGAGGAGGAGCCGGTGGTCTCCGCCGATTTCGACTACGTGACCCTGCACGTCGAGGGCCGCCCCGTCGCCGGTATCCACGGCGTCGGCCACTCGCTGCCCCGTGACCGGGGACCGCACTGGCTGACGTACTTCGAGGTCGCCGACACCGACGAGGCGCTGCTGCACGTGGCCGAGCTGGGCGGCCATGTGCTCAAGCCGGCCCACGACAGCGCGCACGGCAGGGCGGCGACGGTGGCGGATCCGGAGGGCGCGGTCTTCTCGGTGATCCAGAGCCCGCACTGATCCCCAGGGCCCCGAGGCCGGTCGTCAGGCCGTCGACACCGGCAGGACGTCGGGCGACAGGGCCGCGGCGCGGGCCGACGCGGCCGTCATACGGCGCCGGTGGTGGCGCCGGCACAGCACCTCGTAGCCGATCTCGTCGGCGGACTGGTTGACGTCGCCGACGACCACCTGGGCGCCCTCGACGACCATGTGGCCGCCGACCGTGCGCGCGTTGTGGGTCGCGCGGGCGCCGCACCAGCACAGGGCCTCGACCTGGAGCACCTCGACCCGGTCGGCGAGCTCCACCAGCCGCTGGGAGCCGGGGAACAGCTTGGAGCGGAAGTCGGTCGTGATGCCGAAGGCGTAGACGTCGATGTCCAGGTCGTCGACCACGCGCGCGAGCTGGTCGATCTGCTCCGGGGCGAGGAACTGCGCCTCGTCGGCGATCACGTAGTCTGCGCGGCCGCCCCGGGAGAGATGTTCGACGAGGTACGCGTACAGGTCCCGGCCGTCCTCGACCTCCACCGCGTCGGTGACCAGGCCGAGGCGGGAGGACAGCTTGCCCTCGCCCGCCCGGTCGTCGCGGGTGAAGATCATGCCGGCCAGACCGCGCGCGGACCGGTTGTGCTCGATCTGCAGAGCCAGCGTCGACTTCCCGCAGTCCATCGTTCCGGAGAAGAACACCAGCTCAGGCATGGGAGGTTGAGCACCTTTCGGCGATACGGGGACGGGCGGCGGGGAGGGGTGCGGTACTTCAGGAGCGTACTTCGAGCAGCGGCACCAGCTGCTCGGCAGGGGTCAGCGAGCCGTGGTTGCCGACCATCGCCGACTCCTTGGGCTCCCGCTCCGAGGCGATGATCAGGACGTCGTCGTGCGCGGCCGCCACCACGTCGCCGATCCGGGCGTACACCCGCTCGTCGATGTGCGGGCCGAACCAGCTCGCCTCGATCGCCTCGTCCCGCGAGGCCACCCAGAACTGCTCGCCGAGCACCTCGCGCCAGCAGGTCAGGACGTCATTCTCGGCGCCCGGCACCGCGTAGACATGGCGGGCGCGGCCCTCGCCGCCCAGTAGGGCGACCCCGGCGCGCAGCTCCCAGTCCTCGTCGAAGTCGATGCGGTGCTGCTCGTCGAAGGGCACGTCGACCATGCCGTGGTCGGCGGTGACGTAGAGCGCGGTGCGCGGCGGGAGCTGCTCGGCCAGCCGCTGGACGAGCCGGTCGACGCACATGAGCTGGCCGCGCCAGGTGTCGGAGGCGACGCCGTAGCGGTGCCCGGCGCTGTCCAGCTCGGCATAGTACGTGTACACCAAGGAGCGATCCCCGGCGGCCAGTTGCTCGGCCGCGAAGTCCATGCGCTCCTCGCCGGTCAGCCGTCCGTGGAACGTGCCGCCGCTGAGCGCGACCTTGGTCAGCGGGGTGTTCGCGAAGGTCGGCGAGGACACCTGGGCGGCGTGCACGCCCGCCTTGGCGGCCAGCTGGAAGACGGTGGGGTAGGGCTGCCAGGGGCCCGGCTCGGTGTACGGGTGCCAGCGGAGCTGGTTCATCAGCTGGCCGGTCTCGGGGTTGCGGACCGTGTAGCCGGGCAGGCCGTGCGCGCCGGGCGGCAGGCCGGTGCCGACCGAGGCGAGGGAGGTCGCGGTGGTCGCCGGGTAGCCGGCCGTGATCGGGCGTCCGGTGCCGCCACGCGAGCCGGCGAGGAGCGAGGCCATGAACGGGGCCTCGTCCGGGTGCGCCTTCAGCTGCTCCCAGCCGAGGCCGTCGATCAGGAAGACGCAGTTGCGGTCGGCCGCGGTCAGTTCCGTGATCGCGGAGGTCATGCCCGGTACGCCCATGCCGGCGGCCAGGGTGGGCAGCAGGTCGGCGAGCGAGCCGCTGCCGTACTCGGGGAGCGGCGCGCTGCCGAGGGCGAGGGGTTCGGGGTGGTCCCAGTGGGCGGGATCAGGGGGTGTGAGCGCGGAGCGCTCTCGACCATGGGCGGTGGAGGGAGACGGGTGGGACATCAGCGCGTGACGTCCGCGGTCGCTTCGGAGACGGCCTGCGCGAAGGCGAGCGTCTGGCGCACCGTCTCCGGGCCGTCCCCGGCCTCGCTGACGCGCAGGCTGAGGTCGTCCGCCGTGGAACTGCCCGTGTAGCCGTGGTCGGCCTCGCAGTTGGGGTCGCCGCAGGCGGCGGGCTCCAGGTCGAGGCGGGAGACCGCGCCCCAGCCGATGGTGAGCACGACCTCGCGCGGCAGCGTGCCCGGCGTGTACTGCTCCGGGTTGGCGACCACACGGCTGACCACGACGGAGGAGATCCGGCCGAGCTTCACGGACTCCGTGGACGTGGTGGCGTACGGCGTCGGGGAGGTGGTGTCGGCGGCCTGCTCGTCGGTGTGGCTGACGATGAAGCGGTTGCCGGTGAGGACGAGCACGGTCACATGCCGCCGCACCTCGTTCTGGTCGAACGTGGTCTCCTGGTGGACCAGGTACGACCGGATGGGCTCGCCGCCCACAGCGGCCTCCACCGCCTCGGCCACGAGGGCCGGGTAGTAGCCGCTGCGCTCGATCGCCGCGCGCAGCCCCTGGGTCGTCGTACTGGTCTTGGCCATGACGTCCATCCTAATCCGTGGGCAAGGGGGGTCCGGGCCAGTCGCGGGCGGCCGGGGCGGTGTGGGCACCCGCGCGCGGGTGCCGCGGGACGAGCCCGGGCAGGATGTCCAGCCGCCGCGCGGCGATCGGACAGGAGACGGGTTCGCTGCCGCCCGCGTCCCCTTCGAACGCGGCCACGAGGGGCGGTGTTTCCCCCGGGCGGAGCTGCCCCGCGTCCCGGATGAGCGCGTCCCGGTCCCACCGGCTGCCGTCGGGCGGCTCCCGTCCGGCGATCTCCATGCGCTCCCCCTCCCCTGCTCGCTCAGTAGGCCGGCAACGTGCGTGGCCCGAGGTCGTCACGGGCGGGCGGCGGCGCGAGCCGCAGGGTGGCGCCGAGGACGCTCACGCCGTGCGGGGCGACGACGACCGGCTCCAGGGTCACGGCGACCACCTCGGGATGGTCGTCGACCAGCCGGGACACGCGCAGCAGCAGTTCCTCCAGCGCCGGTGTGTCGACCGGCTTGGACCCGCGCCAGCCGAACAGCAGGGGCGCCGTCCTGATCGACCGCACGAGCGAGGTCGCCTCCCGGTCGGTGACCGGGACCAGCCGGTGCGCCGTGTCGTCGAGCAGCTGGGAGGCGGCTCCGGCGAGCCCGAAGGACAGCACGGCCCCGGCCGCCGGGTCGATCACGGCCCGTACGACCGTGTCGACGCCCCGGGGGGCCATCGCCTGCACCACCGGCCTCAGCTGTTCCGGCTGCCCGAACAGCTCCGTCAACTCGGCGTACGCCCTGAGCAGTTGGTCCTCGTCCGCCAGGTCCAGCCGGACGCCCCCCAGGTCGGCGCGGTGGCGCAGGTGCGGGGCCGTGGCCTTGAGGGCTACCGGGTAGCCGAGGGCGCGGCGCACGTCGATCCCGTACATCCCGAGCAGCTCGCAGGTCTCCTCCGTGCCGAGGGTGAGCCCCTTCCCGCGCGCGAGGAGTCCGCGGATCAGCTCGGCGGCGCCCTTCTCGGCGATGTCCTCGTACTCCGGCACCCTGCCGGGCTCGGCGGCCTCGCGCCGCCACTGCGCGTACTTCACGGCCTCGGCGAGGGCCCGCACGGCCCGCTCGGCGGCGGGGTAGGCGGGGATGAGGCGGGAGCAGTTCTGCGGGACGACGGAGGCGGCGGCGCCCGCTCCCGCGGGCGGGCGTTCCGCGGGGCGCGAGGGCGGGGTCTCGCCGACCGGGCCGGCTGTCCTGGCGCCTCCCTGGGGTGCGGTGCTGGTCGCGGCCGACAGCGCCTCCGCCAGTCCCCCGAGCTCCACGTGCACGACGAGCACGGGCTTGCCGGGCGTCGCGGCCGCTGCGGAGTGCAGCGCCGCCGCCAGCTCCGCGTCATCGGGCGAGCCCTCCCCGATCGCCGGTATGGCAGTGACGACGACGGCGTCGCACGTCTCGTCGGCCAGCGCCCGGGACAGCGCCGCGTGGAAGTCGTCCGCCGTGGCCGCCGTCGTCAGGTCCAGCGGCCTCGACGGCCGCAGCCCCTCGGACAGACAGGCGTCGTAGGTCAGCACTCCGAGCGACTCGGAGTTCCCGAGGATTGCCACCCGCGGCCCGGCGGGCAGCGGCTGCCGGGCGAGCAGCAGGCCCGCGTCCACCAGCTCGGTGATCGTGTCGACCCGGATCACCCCGGCCTGCCTTAGCAGCGCGGAGACGGTGGCGTGCGGCAGGCGGGTGGCCCGCACCGCGTGCCCCGGCGGAGCGGCGCCCGCGCCCTGCACCACGACCAGCGGCTTGGCCGCGCCCGTGCGCCGCGCGAGGCGGGTGAACTTGCGCGGGTTGCCGATGGACTCCAGGTACATGAGGACGACGTCGGTGTCGGGGTCGTCGTACCAGTACTGGATGACGTCGTTGCCGGAGACGTCCGCGCGGTTGCCGGACGACACGAAGGTGGAGACGCCGGTGACGCCGGTGACCCCGCCGCCGCGCCGGTGCAGCCGGGACAGCAGGGCGATGCCGATGGCGCCGGACTGAGCGAAGATCCCGATCCGGCCGGGGCGTGGCATCTCGGGCGCCAGCGAGGCGTTGAGCCGTACCTCCTCGGAGGTGTTGATGATCCCGAAGGCGTTCGGCCCGATGATCCGCATGCCGTACGCGCGCGCCTGCCGGACCAGCTCCCGCTGGCGCTCCCGCCCTTCGGGCCCGCTCTCCGCGTATCCGGCGGCGAGCACGACGAGCCCCTGTACTCCGTGTTCGCCGCACTCGGCGACCACCTGGGGCACGTGCTCGGCCGGCACGGCGACCACCACGAGGTCCACGGGGCCGTCGATCTCCCGCACCGAGCGGTGCGCGGGCACCCCGTCGACCTCCTTCAGCTCCTCGGGAAAGGCCCGGTTCACCGCGTGCAGGCGGCCGGTGAACCCGGCGTCCCGGAGGTTGCCGAGGACGCTGCGGCCCACGCCGCCCGCGGCACGGCCGACGCCGACCACCGCGACGGAGCCGGGCGCGAGGAGCCGCCGCACCGACCTCCCCTCCGCGCGCTGCTCCCGCGCGCGCTGCACGGCGAGCGAGCGGTCGGTGGGTTCGAGGTCGAACTCCAGGCGTACGACGCCGTCCTCGAAGCTGCGCTTCTGGGTGTACCCGGCGTCCGTGAACACCTTGATCATCTTGGTGTTGGCGGGCAGCACCTCGGCGGCGAAGCGGCGGATGCCCCGCTCGCGCGCCACGGCCGCGACGTGTTCGAGGAGGGCGGAGGCGACCCCGCGCCCCTGATGCGCGTCCTGCACGAGGAAGGCGACCTCGGCCTCGTCGGCGGGGGCGGAGGCGGGCATTCCGTCGGTGCCGATGCGGTCGTACCGCACGGTGGCGATGAACTCGCCGCCGATCGTGGCGGCGAGGCCCACCCGGTCCACGAAGTCGTGGTGCGTGAAGCGGCGGACGTCCTTGGCGGACAGGCGGGGGTACGGCGCGAAGAAGCGGTAGTACTTCGACTCGTCCGAGACCTGCTCGTAGAAGCTGACCAGACGGTCGGCGTCATCAACGGTGATGGGCCGGATGCGCGCGGTCCCCCCGTCGCGCAGCACCACGTCCGCTTCCCAGTGAGCGGGGTACTCGTGCCGGTCGTGCCGATCCGCCGAGGTCTGCATGGGCCCCAGAGTACGGCTCGCGTCCGACAACGGCGCGAGGCAGTCTGTGGAGGACGAACGTCGGATCGAGGCCGCGGTCCGGCGCCGTCCCGGAGGTGGCGCAGGCCCCCTCCGAGCATGCTTCACGATGTGGGAAACTGGTCTAGACAACCCTGAGACACTGAAGGGCAGCATCACATGGCTGAGCGCCGCGTCAACGTCGGCTGGGCCGAGGGTCTTCACGCCCGCCCCGCCTCCATCTTCGTCCGAGCCGCCACGGCCGCAGGCGTCCCGGTGACGATCTCCAAGGCCGGGGGCAACCCCGTCAACGCGGCCTCCATGCTGGCCGTCCTGGGTCTGGGCGCCCAGGGCGGCGAGGAGATCGTCCTCGCCTCCGAGGCCGAGGGCGCGGACGCGGCCCTGGACCGTCTCGCGAAGCTGGTCGCCGAGGGCCTGGAGGAGCTGCCCGAGACCGTCTGAGCCCCACCGCACAGCGCGCCGGAGCCGCGTCGGCCCTTTTCGGGCGGCGCGGCTTCGCCGTTTCCGCATAACGCCCGACGGGCTTCGCCGTTTTCGCGGTACGGCCGGCTTTGGCGCGAAATCAATTTCGGGCACACGTGTGACGCGCCCGCCAAAATTCCGGACGCACGACAATCAGGGCAGCGGAAATTCACCGCCGTCGAATGGCCCCTCTTTGTATACGGCGCCCGTGTTAAAGCCGCAGACCCGACATGTTTACGGGATGTTGCGAAGTCCTCACGCGGTCCGGGCGATCGGCGCCGCCGGAAAAACGCAGCCGGTGCGCGGTCGTCACCCGCTCGGTGTGCAGCGCCGTGATCGCCCGCGCGCGCTCGCCGTCGCCGCGCGCCACCGCGTCCACGATGGCGCCGTGCTCGGCCCAGGAGTCCACGGGGCTGGCGGGCGCCTCCACCGTGTACATCCAGGCGATCTTGTGCCGCAGCTGGGTGAGCACGGAGACCAGGGCCTGGCTGCCGGAGGCCTGGGCGAGCGTCTCGTGGAACCAGCCCCCCAGGGAGCGCAGGTCGTCGCTGCTGCCCCGCCGGGCCCGGTCCTGGCCCAGCCTGACCAGCCCGCGCAGCACCTTGAGGTGCGCCTCGGTGCGCCGCTGGGCGGCCCGGGAGGCGCCGAGCGGCTCCAGGAGCAGGCGCATCTCCAGCAGGTCGGCGGCCTCCTGCTCGGTCGGTTCCGCCACGCACGCGCCCGCGTGCCGCCGGGTCACCACGAAGCCCTCCGCCTCCAGGGTGCGCAGGGCCTCGCGGACGGGGACGCGGGAGACGCCGTAGCGGCGGGCGAGGACTTCCTCGGTCAGCCGGCCGCCGCGCTCGTAGACACCGGCCACGATGTCGTCCCGGATCGCCGTGCATACCGAGTGCGCCGGAATGCGCATGACCGACCTCCGCCTTAATCCCCGTGAAACGTCTCCGATTGACGTGTGTTCGTGACTCTATTGCAATGGCCGGGAATTTCCGACGGCGGGCCGGAATCCATGGATATTTTTTGGACACGGGGGCGTCCGAAACGGCGAAAGCCCCGGCTCGTGAGCCGGGGCTTCGTGACGCGCTGTGCCGCGCCGTCGGACGTGTGCGCCGTTCTGCGTCAGACGTTCACGCCGTGATTGCGGAGGTAGGCCACGGGGTCGATGTCGGAGCCGTACTCGGAGGTGGTCCGGGCCTCGAAGTGGAGGTGCGGCCCGGTGACGTTGCCGGTCGCCCCGGAGAGGCCGATCTGCTGGCCCGGGGTGACCTTCTGGCCCACCGACACTCCGATGGACGACAGGTGGCCGTACTGGGTGTACATGCCGTCGGCCATGCGGATCACGATCTGGTTGCCGTACGACCCGCCCCAGCCGGTCGAGACGACCGTGCCGGTGCCGACCGCGTGCACGACGGTGCCGCTGGCGGCGTGGAAGTCGATGCCCGTGTGGGAACCGGAGGACCACAGGGAGCCGCCGGTCTTGTACCCGGTGGAGACGTACGAGTGGGCGATCGGCGCCACGAAGGCGTTGAGCCGCTTGCGCTCGGCCTCGCGGGCGGCGCGCTCCTTGGCCTCGCGCTCCTTCTTGGCGAGCTCGGCGGCCTTCTTCGCCTGCTCGGCGGCCTTCTTGCGCGCGGCCTGCTCGGCGGCCTTCTGCAAGGCGGCCTGCTCCTGGGCGGCGGCCTGGGCGTCGATCTGCTCGGCGACCGAGTCGCCCATGCTGACGACCGGGGTGAGGCCGGTGTCCTCCACGGAGGGCTCGGCGGCGAGGGCCGGAGTGGCCGCGACGGTGGCGATGACGCCGGTGGTGGCGAGGGCCGCGACGCCTGCGGCGCGGGCGGTGGTGCGGTGCATCCGGCTCGGGCGACGGTGCTTCCCGGTGGCGCGGGTGAACGCCATGAAGTGGTGGGTCCTTTCCTTCCTTCTCGCCTACCGGGTTAGCTGACGGGTTCGGAGCAGGAAGGTCTCCTACGGACCCCCTCGCGGCGCGCGGGCGTCCGATTCACCCCAGGGACTACGGTGGGTCCCCGGCTCCCCTGGCTCGCGCCGTACGGGGACTCGGCGATGGCTGCCCGGTGCCGCGGGTGCGGCGTCCAGCTGAACGAACAGCCCGGTTGACGCTAAGGGCGCCCGCTTCCAATCCCCAAACGGATCCGGGTCTTTGTAGCGCATCCCACAGGGCAGACAGGCAACCTCCGTACCAATTCGGACATCTGAGGTGAACAGGAAAGGGCCCTGGCGACCCGTCGGTCACCAGGGCCCCACGCGCGCGTGCCTACTCGGCCGCGACGACGGTGACTTCGCCGATGCCGAGGGCCTCCACGGGCTCCTTGATCTGAGCCGCGTCACCGACGAGGACGGTGACCAGCCGGTCCACCGGGAACGCGTTCACGACCGCCGCGGTCGCCTCCACGGTGCCGGTGGCGGCGAGCCGCTGGTACATCGTCGCCTGGAAGTCGTCCGGCAGGTACTGCTCGACCTGGTCGGCCAGCGTGCTCGCGACGGCCGCCGCGGTCTCATACTTCAGCGGCGCCACGCCGACGAGGTTCTGCACGGCGACGTCGCGCTCGGCGTCGGTCAGGCCCTCCTCGGCGAGCGTGCGCAGCACCGTCCACAGGTCCTGCAGCGCCGGACCGGTGTTCGGGGTGTCCACGGAGCCGCTGATGGCGAGCATGGAGATGCCGCTGTCGGGCGCGGACCTGAGGACCTGCCCGAAGGAGCGCACCCCGTAGGTGTAGCCCTTCTCCTCGCGCAGGACGCGGTCCAGGCGGGAGGTGAGGGTGCCGCCGAGGCAGTACGTGCCGAGCACCTGGGCCGGCCACACGCGGTCGTGTCGGTCGGCGCCGACGCGACCGATCAGCAGCTGCGTCTGGACGGCTCCGGGGCGGTCCACGATGACGACCCTGCCGGTGTCGTTCGCGGTCACCGACGGCACGGGCCGCGGCTGGGCCGAGGTGCCGCTCCAGGCGCCCAGGGTCTCGCCGAGGAGCGCGTCCAGGTCGATGCCGGTGAGGTCGCCGACGACCACGGCGGTGGCCGTGGCGGGCCTCACGTGCCGCTCGTAGAAGCCGCGCACGGCCGCCGCGTCGATCTTCTCGACCGTCTCCTCGGTGCCCTGACGCGGGCGCGACATGCGCGAGGAGGTCGGGAACAGCTCCTTGGAGAGCTCCTTGGCGGCACGGCGGGACGGGTTCGCCAGCTCGTGCGGGATCTCGTCGAGGCGGTTGCGGACCAGCCGCTCGACCTCGCTGTCGGCGAACGCGGGCGCCCGCAGCGCGTCGGCGAGCAGGCCGAGCCCCTTGGCCAGGCGGGAGGCCGGGACTTCGAGGCTCAGGCGCACACCCGGGTGGTCCGCGTGCGCGTCGAGCGTGGCGCCGCAACGCTCCAACTCGGCGGCGTACTCCTCGGCGGAGTGCTTGTCGGTGCCCTCCGAGAAGGCGCGCGCCATGATCGTGGCGACGCCGTCGAAGCCGGTCGGCTCGGCGTCCAGCGGGGCGTCGAGGAGGACCTCGACGGCGACGACCTGCTGGCCGGGGCGGTGGCAGCGCAGGACGGTCAGGCCGTTGTCCAGCGTGCCGCGCTCGGGCGCCGGGAAGGCCCACGGCCTGGCCTCGCCCGCCTGGGGCTGCGGGTGGAACTCCATCGCGGCGAGCTCGCTCACTTGGCCGTCTCCTCGTTGTCGTCGCCGGCTTCTACGGTGGCCTCGGACTCCGGGTCCTCCGGGAAGTCCTCGTCCTGAGTGTGCTCCGCGGACTCGGCGGAGAGCGGCTCGTAGACCAGCACGGCGCGGTTGTCCGGGCGCAACCGGGCCTGGGCGACCTCCTGGACCTCCTGCGGGGTCACCGCGAGGACGCGCTGAACGGCCGTCAGGGCGAGCTGCGGGTCGCCGAACAGGACGGCGTAGCGGCACAGTTCGTCGGCGCGGCCCGCGACCGTGCCGAGCCGGTCCAGCCACTCGCGCTCCAACTGGGCCTGGGCACGCTCCATCTCCTCGGGCGTGGGGCCCTCCTCGGCGAAGCGGGCGAGCTCCTCGTCGATGGCGGTCTCGATCACCGGCACCTGGACGTCACCGGAGGTCTTCACGTCCAGCCAGCCCAGGGACGGCGCCCCGGCCAGCCGCAGCATGCCGAAGCCGGCCGCCACGGCCGTACGGTCGCGCCGTACCAGCCGGTTGTAGAGGCGGGAGGACTCGCCGCCGCCGAAGATGGTGAGCGCCACGTCGGCGGCGTCGGCCTCGCGCGTGCCGTCCTGCGGGAGCCGGTAGGCGGCCATCAGCGCGCGGGCCGGAACCTCCTCCACGACGACCTCGCGCAGCTGCTCGCCGATGACCTGCGGCAGCGAGCCGTCGCGGGGCGTCGGCTTGCCGTCGTGGGCGGGGATCGAACCGAAGTACTTCTCGATCCAGGCGAGGGTCTGCTGAGGGTCGATGTCGCCGACCACGGACAGCACCGCGTTGTTCGGCGCGTAGTACGTGCGGAAGAACTGGCGCGCGTCCTCCAGGGTGGCCGCGTCCAGGTCCGCCATCGAGCCGATCGGCGTGTGGTGGTACGGGTGGCCCTCCGGGTAGGCGAGGGCGGTCAGCTTCTCGAACGCGGTGCCGTAGGGCACGTTGTCGTAGCGCTGGCGGCGCTCGTTCTTGACGACATCCCGCTGGTTCTCCATGGACTCGTCGTCCAGGGCGGTGAGCAGGGAGCCCATGCGGTCGGCCTCCAGCCAGAGGGCGAGCTCCAGCTGGTGGGTGGGCATGGTCTCGAAGTAGTTGGTCCGTTCGAAGCTGGTGGTGCCGTTGAGGGAGCCGCCGGCGCCCTGGACCAGCTCGAAGTGGCCGTTGCCGCTCACCTGCGCGGAGCCCTGGAACATCAAGTGCTCGAAAAGGTGAGCCAGGCCGGTACGGCCCTTGACTTCGTGGCGGGAGCCGACGTCGTACCAGAGGCAGACCGCCGCCACCGGGGTCAGGTGGTCCTCGGAGAGCACCACGCGCAGACCGTTGGCCAGGCGGTGCTCGGTCGCTGTCAGGCCCCCGGAGCCTGCCTCGGCTTTGGTCGTGTGACCCATGGGCATGTACGTCCCTTCGCTCGCGGAGGCGGTTGTGAAACCGCGGTCTTCCTGCCGGTCCTGCCACTGTATGCAAGCGGCCGGAGGCTCGGTGAAGTTCCCGCAGGACGTACGCCCACAGCGGATCGCGTAGCCTGCGGGATGTCCCGCCGCGGGGCGGCCCCGCGGGCCGGCCGCGGTGCCGGGGCGGACCGCGGACACCGGGTCCTGGCCCGGGTTGTCAGTGCCGCGGTCCACAATGGTCCGCGTCAGATCCCGCTTCACGCTTCAGCAAGAATGCGCCGAAGGCGACGTGAGCGCCCCGAAGGCGAGCGACCAGAAAAGAGGAGCCGGCAGCGATGGCCCGCCGCAGCACGAAGACCCCGCCGCCCGACGACTCGTACGAGGAGAAGATCCTCGACATCGACGTCGTCGACGAGATGCAGGGCTCCTACCTTGAGTACGCGTATTCGGTGATCTACTCCCGTGCTCTGCCGGACGCCCGCGACGGCCTCAAGCCGGTACACCGCCGCATCGTCTACCAGATGAACGAGATGGGCCTGCGCCCCGACCGCGGCTACGTGAAGTGCGCGCGTGTCGTCGGCGACGTGATGGGCAAGCTGCACCCGCACGGCGACGCGTCGATCTACGACGCGCTGGTGCGCATGGCCCAGCCGTTCTCGATGCGCGTCCCGCTGGTCGACGGCCACGGAAACTTCGGCTCGCTGGGCAACGACGACCCACCGGCCGCCATGCGGTACACCGAGTGCCGGATGGCCGAGGCCACGAGCCTGATGACCGAGTCCATCGACGAGGACACGGTCGACTTCGCGCCCAACTACGACGGCCAGGAGCGGGAGCCGGTCGCCCTGCCAGCCGCCTTCCCGAACCTGCTGGTGAACGGCACCTCGGGCATCGCCGTCGGCATGGCCACGAACATGCCGCCGCACAACCTCGCCGAGGTCGTCGCCGCCGCCCGGCACCTGATCCGCCACCCGAGCGCGGATCTGGACACCTTGATGAAGTTCGTCCCGGGCCCCGACCTGCCCACCGGCGGCCGGATCGTCGGCCTGTCCGGGATCCGCGACGCCTACGAGACCGGCCGCGGCACGTTCAGGATCCGCGCCACGGTCTCGGTGGAGGACGTGACGGCGCGCCGCAAGGGCCTCGTCGTCACCGAGCTGCCCTTCACGGTCGGCCCGGAGAAGGTCATCTCCAAGATCAAGGACCTGGTCAACGCCAAGAAGCTCCAGGGCATCACCGACGTCAAGGACCTCACCGACCGTGCGCACGGCCTGCGCCTGGTCATCGAGATCAAGAACGGCTTCGTGCCGGAGGCGGTCCTGGAGCAGCTCTACAAGCTGACCCCGATGGAGGAGTCCTTCGGCATCAACAACGTGGCCCTGGTCGACGGCCAGCCGCTCACGCTGGGCCTCAAGGAACTCCTGGAGGTCTACCTCGACCACCGCTTCGACGTCGTCCGGCGCCGCTCGGAGTTCCGCCGCAGCAAGCGGCGCGACCGGCTACACCTGGTGGAGGGCCTGCTCACCGCCCTCGTCGACATCGACGAGGTGATCCAGCTGATCCGCTCCAGCGAGAACTCCGCGCAGGCGAAGCAGCGCCTGATGGAGCGCTTCTCGCTGTCGGACGTGCAGACCCAGTACATCCTCGACACGCCGCTGCGCCGCCTCACCCGGTTCGACCGGATCGAGCTGGAGGCGGAGCAGGAGCGGCTCACCAACGAGATCGCCGAGCTGACCCGGATCCTGGAGTCGGACGCCGAGCTGCGCAAGCTGGTCTCCGCCGAACTGGCCCAGGTCTCCAAGAAGTTCGGCACCGAGCGGCGCACGGTCCTGCTGGAGGCGGGTGCCTCCCCGGTGGCCGCCGTGCCGCTGCAGGTCGCGGACGACCCGTGCCGGGTGCTCCTGTCCTCGACCGGCCTGCTGGCCCGTACGACGAACGGCGAGCCGTTCCCGCAGGACGCCGACGGCCGGCGCGCCAAGCACGACGTGATCGTCTCGGCCGTGCCGGCGACGGCGCGCGGCGAGGTGGGCGCGGTGACCTCGACGGGCCGCCTGCTGCGGGTGAGCGTGGTCGACCTACCGCAGCTGCCGGAGACGGCGTCGGCGCCGAACCTGGCGGGCGGGGCGCCCCTCGCGGAGTTCGTCTCCCTGGAGGACGACGAGACGCTGGTCTGCCTGACCACGTTCGACGAGTCCTCCCCCGGCCTGGCGATCGGCACGGAGCAGGGTGTGGTCAAGCGCGTGGTTCCCGACTACCCGTCCAACAAGGACGAGCTGGAGGTCATCACGCTCAAGGAGGGCGACCGGATCGTCGGCGCGGTGGAGCTGCGCACCGGCGACGAGGACCTGGTGTTCATCACGGACGACGCGCAGCTGCTGCGCTACCAGGCGTCCCAGGTCCGCCCGCAGGGCCGCCCGGCCGGCGGTATGGCGGGCATCAAGCTCACCGAGGGCGCGAAGGTGATCGCCTTCACCGCGGTCGACCCGGCGGCGGACGCGGTGGTCTTCACGGTCGCGGGCTCGCGCGGCACGCTGGACGACTCGGTCCAGACGACCGCCAAGCTGACCCCGTTCGACCAGTACCCGCGCAAGGGCCGCGCCACCGGCGGTGTGCGCTGCCAACGGTTCCTGAAGGGCGAGGACTGCCTGGCCCTGGCCTGGGCGGGCCCGATCCCGGCACGGGCGGCGCAGAAGAACGGCACCCCGGTCGACCTGCCGGAACTCGACCCGCGCCGCGACGGCTCGGGCACGTCCCTGCCGAAGACGGTGTCGGTGGTGGCGGGACCGGTCTTCTAGCTAGACCGGCGGGGCCTCGTCCGCTTCGGGGTCCTGTACGTAGCGCAGGACGCCCCACATGCCGTGCTCGTCGGCGTGTGGGGCGTCGTCGCGACACCCCTCCAGTTCCTTGGCGAGGGTGGCGGTGTCGATGCCCGAGCCGATCAGGACGAGCTGCGTGAGCCGGGCGTCGGCGGACCCCCAGGGCTCCGGGTAGAAGCGCAGGAATCGGCCGACGGCGTGGACGGCGTACCGGTTGCGGGTGTCGTTCGGGCCGAAGTCGACGTACCCCTTGATCCGGTAGAGCCCCTCGGGCCGGCTGTCGAGGAACGTCATCAGCCGGCGCGGGTCGAGGGGGACCTCGGAGACGAAGGACAGGCTGTCGTAGGCCGTGTGCAGATGACCGGCGTGCTCGTCACCGCTGTCGCCGGTGCCGTCGCCGCCGTCGCTGTCGTCGTGGTCGTGCAGGTCGTCGAAGGACAGCTGCCCGATGCGCTCCTCGCTCGGCCGGCAGTCGAAGAGGATCTCGGGGTCGATGCGGCCGTAGGTGGCGGGGACGACGGCGGCGCGGTCGGTGAGCGAGCCGACGAGACCCAGGACGCCCTCGGCGTCCGCCGTCCGGTCGAGCTTGTTGACCACGACGAGGTCGGCGAGGGCGAGGTGCCGGTCGAGCTCGGGGTGCCGCGCGCGGGTCGCGTCGAACTCGGCGGCGTCGACCACCTCGACGAGCCCGCCGTACACGATCCCGGGATGCTCGCTGGCGAGGACCATCCGTACGAGTTCCTGGGGCTCGGCCAGTCCGCTGGCCTCGATCACGACGACGTCGATGCCGGCGGCGGGCGAGGCCAGCCGCTCCAGGTACACGTCGAGCTCGCTCGCGTCGACGGCGCAGCACAGACAGCCGTTGCCCAGGGAGACCGTGGAGTCGCCGAGCGCCCCCGCCACGGCCATCGCGTCGATCTCGATGGCGCCGAAGTCGTTGACGATCGCCCCGATACGGCTGCCACCACTGCGATGGAGGAGGTGGTTGAGCAGCGTGGTCTTCCCGGAGCCCAGGAATCCGGCCAGCACGACGACCGGGATCTGCTGTGGACTGCGGTTCTGCGCCACCGGGCGACCTCTCTCACGCGGAAGCGTGCACCGGCTCACGGACCGGCGCACGGCTGGGAAGCGAATGCCGCCCCAGGATACGAGTGGGAAGAAACCCCGCGAAGTGAACGATTGTTAGCGCCGGTTGCGGGGCAGACGATGTGCAAGGCGCCGGAGTGTGCGACCCTCGCTTCCCTCTGTGCGCCGCCTCTCCGCCTCCCCGCCGATCAGAGCCGCTCGGCACACTCTGGGAGACGGCAAGCGCCGCCCACCGCTCGCCGGTCCCCTCCAGTCGACCCGCACCCCGACGACCGGCGGATGGCCGCCTGAATCGGGGGTTGACATGACCACACGGAAGACCGGGAGGAAGCGGGGGCTGGGCTCCGCGGCCACGGTGGGGCTCGCCTTCGCGGCGGGCGCCCTCGCGGCGTGGACGACACGACAGCGGCAGTACCTGGAATTACGGCTGCGGCTTGCCCAGGCGGAGCAGGCCGAGAACCACCGCGCGAGCCTGGTGGACTACCAGCGGCTGCAGCTCGGACTTCTCGAACGGGCCATCGACGATCCCGAGCTGGCCGTCGTCCTGAGCACCTTCGAGGCGGAGTCGCCGACACTGCTGCGCCAGCACCTGTTCGCCAACGCCCTGTATTCCAACGCCCTGTTCGGCTACCGCATCGGCGTCGCGACGCTGGAGGAGCTGCACGGGCATCTGCGGGTGCTGTGCCGCAGCGCGCCATTCCGCCGGTACTGGGAGAACACGCGCCCCCATCGCGCGAGCCTCAAGGAGGACTCGGAGGAGGGCCGCATCGGCCGGATGGTGGACACCCTCATTCACGATCTGGATGAGGCAGGGGACACCGAGGAGTGGTGGGTCGTGGGCGAACCGCCCACGGAATAAGCCCAGTTGGGGAACGTTAGGCTTCGCAGGACAGAACGAGCGCCAGTGGATACGTCTCACTATGCGGACTCCCACCCGCAGCCACGCGTGGCTAACCTGTCCCCCGCCCAACACCCACACCACGAGAATGGGGATCCCCCTTGAGAATCGTGCGTCGCATCGGTGCCTCCCCCCGGGAACGCGGGAGCATGACCGGTGACACCTGTCCCGACATCTTCGAGTTGTCCGACGGCAACTACGCGGTCATCGGCACGGACGCCACCGAGTTGCTCGACCCCCGCCTCCCGTCCGATGCGGCTCGCGCCGACTACGAGCGGATCGTCGTGATCAGCCGCGAGACCCTGCTGCGAGCCAAAGGCGACATTCCCGATGCATGACATATCCGGCATAGCGGTCCTTCTGGGGGCCATCGGCGGCGCTCTCAGTGGAGTCGCGGCCATCGTCAAGATCGTCCGCGACATCCGTAAGGACCACGTCACCTCCCACAACCCGCAGGATTGAGGCTCCACCCCGAAGCCCGGCACCCGTGGTGCCGGGCTTCGGGCGTCAGGCCACCACGGGCACCGTGGCCGGCGGCTCCGGGCCCACGTACCGGGCGACCGGGCGGATGATCTTCGGGTCCTCGGCCTGCTCCAGGATGTTGGCGCTCCAGCCCACCACGCGGGCCGCGGCGAACGTGGGGGTGAACATCTCGCGCGGCATACCGCACAGTTCCATGACCACGCCGGCGTAGAACTCGACGTTGGTGTGCAGTTCGCGGCCGGGCTTCAGTTCGGCGAGGATCGCCTCCACCTGGCGCTCGACCTCGACGGCGAAGTCGACGCGCGGGCCGCCGAAGGTCAGGGCGAGGTCACGCAGCATCCGCGAACGGGGGTCCTCCGTACGGTAGATCGCGTGCCCGAAGCCCATGATCCGGTCACCGGCGAGGACGCGTTCCCGGATCCAGCCGTCGATGCGCTCCGGGGTGCCGATGGCGTCCAGGGTCTCCAGCGCACGGCTGGGCGCGCCGCCGTGCAGCGGCCCGGACAGCGCTCCCACGGCTCCCACGAGGCATGCCGCCACATCCGCGCCCGTGGACGCGACGACCCGTGCCGTGAAGGTTGACGCATTGAATCCGTGATCAATGGTTGAGATCAAGTACTGCTCGATCGCCCGGGTCCGCGCCGGGTCCGGCTCCGCGCCCGTGAGCATGTAGAGGTAGTTGGCCGCGTAGGACAGGTCCTCGCGCGGCTCCACGGGGTCGAGCCCGCGCCCGAGCCGGTACAGGGCGGTGAGCAGCGTCGGTACGGCGGCACAGGCGGCGACGGTGTCCGCGCGGCGCCGGTCGGCGTCGATGTCGTACACCGGCCGGAATCCCTTCGCCGCGCCGAGCAACGACAGTGCCGTGCGCAACCCGGCCAACGGACCGGAGGCGCGGCTCGCCGCGGCGACGGCGGGCAGGGCGGCCCGGACCGCGGCGGGCAGCCGCCGCAGCGCGGCGGTCTCGGCGGTGAAGGCGGCGCGGCGCTCCGCGTCCGGCAGCTCGCCGTGGATCAGGAGATGCCAGACGTCCTCGAAGCCACGGGTCCGCGCGAGTTCGACGGCCGAGTACTGGCGGTAGTGGTAGAAGCCCTCGCGGCCCCGGACGTCACCGATGCCGGTGTCGGTGACGACGACACCCGCGAGTCCGCGCGGTACGTCGACGAGGGTGGCCGCAGCCCTGTTGATGGACATGATTTTCCTCCCTGGACTTGATTCGACTGTCCATGCTTGACTGATTCCCTGTCAATATTGATCCAATCAATATGAGCCATCAATGCTCCGGGAGGCGGCTACCGTGACCCCCATGCGTGATCAAGAACCCGCTCCCGGCCGCCCCGAGCGGAGGCTGAGCACCAAGGAGACCGCCGAACTGCTCGGCGTGAAGCCGGAGACCGTGTACGCGTACGTGAGCCGCGGTCAGCTCAGCAGCAGGCGCGACCCCGGCGGCCGGGGCAGCACCTTCGACGCCGAGGAGGTGGCGGCCCTCGCCCGGCGCAACAGACGGGAGAGCGCGGGGAGTCCGGGTTCCGGCGGCGAACTGTCCGTCCGCACCCGCATCACGCTCATCGAGCAGGACCGGTACTACTTCCGGGGCGTGGACGCCACGGAGCTCGCCGCGCGGCACTCCTACGAGGAGGTCGCCGAGTGGCTGTGGACCGGCCGGATGCGCCCCGGGGTCACCTTCACCGCGCCCGAGGCCGCCGTCGCCACCGCCCGCCGCGCCGTGAACGCCCTGCCCGAACACACCGCGCCCACCGACCGGCTGCGGGTCGCCGCGATCGCCGCGGCGGCCGAGGACCCGCTGCGCTTCGACCTGTCCGAGGAGGCCGTGCTCGGCACGGCGCGCGTCCTCATCCCCACCCTCGTCGCCGCCCTGCCGCAGCGGGAGTTCGGCCACCTCGCCGAGGGGCCGCTGGCCCACCGCCTGTGGGGCCGGCTGACCGGCCGCGAGGCCGACGAGGCGTCACTGCGCGCCCTGGACACCGCGCTGGCCCTGCTCGTCGACCACGACCTGGCCGCCTCGACGCTCGCGGTGCGGGTCGCCGCCTCGGCCCGGGCGCACGCCTACGCGGCCGTCTCGGCCGGCCTCGGCGTGATCGAGGGCCCGCTGCACGGCGCGGCCAGCGGACTGGCCCACCGGATGCTGGTCGACGTACTCGACCGGGGCACCGCGGTCCCGGTGATCGCGGACGAGCTCCGCGCCGGCCGCCGCATCCCCGGCCTGGGTCACCGGCTCTACCAGGGCGAGGACCCACGCGCGCGTGCCCTGTTCGCCCTTCTGGAGGAGATCCCGCGCGCGGAGCCCGCCCTGCTCGCGGCCCGCGACGTCGTCGCCACCACCGCCCGTCACGCCCCGCTGCACGCCAATGTCGACCTCGCCCTCGCCGTGCTCACCGTCTCCTGCGGCATGCCCGCCACGGCCGGCGAGACGATCTTCGCCGTGGCCCGGACGGCGGGCTGGATCGCCCACGCCCTGGAGGAGTACGGGGAGCGCCCGCTGCGCATGCGCCCCAGCGGCCACTACGTGGGCCCCCGGCCCCCGCAGCCGCTCCCGGACTAGAACCCGGCACGACCGCTCCCGGACCGGGACACGACTCGGCCGGAAGTCACCCCAAGGAAAGTCAGGTTAGGCTCACCTGTGTGAGTAGGTGTGCGACCGTCTCCCGGAGCCTCGACGAGCCCGTCTCCGGCACGGCGGCCACGGCGACGACGTGGCTGCTGCTGGAACAGCCCGGCCCCTGGGGTGCCAAAGCGCTCACTTCGAGCCACCTGGACCCCGCGCTCGGCCGCGCCCTGGAGGCGGCCGCACAGGGAACGGGCGTGCGCGTCGCGTTGATCCGCCACCCCGGCCGGCACGCCGACCCCGGGATGCCCGCCCCGCGCCGGGTGTACGCCGCCCACGTCGTTCCCGGGAACGTCTGGCTGCACGGCGCGACGACCCGCGACCCGGAACAGCTGCTCGGGCTCGACTTCGCCGCCCTCGGCGCCGGCGACCACCGCTCGTTCGACGCCGCGCTGGGCGGGCGTCCGCACACGGACGGCCCGCTCGCGCTCGTGTGCACCAACGGCAAGCGCGACCGCTGCTGTGCCCTGCTCGGCCGCCCCCTCGCGGCCGAACTCGCCGCTTCCGGTGTGCAGGGCGTCTGGGAGGTCACTCATCTGGGTGGCCACCGTTTCTCGCCGACGGTGCTCGTGCTGCCGTACGGATACGCCTACGGTCGCGCCGAGGCGCACGCCGTCAAGGAGGTCCTGCACGGCGTGCGGGAGGGCCGGATCGTCGTCGAGGGGTGCCGGGGGAACTCTGCCTGGGAGCGGCCCGGTCAGGCGGCCGAACTGGCGGTGCGCCGGGCCGCGGGGGAGTACGCGGCGGACGCGCTGAGCGTCGTACGGACGGACGGCGGCGCCCCGCGCTGGGAGGTGACCGTCGCACACGTCGACGGCCGCCACTGGCGCGTCACCGTGGCCCAGGGCGCCTCGCTGCCGCCCCGGCCGGAGAGCTGCGGCGCGCCGCTGGGCTCGCCCGCCCGGATGGACGTGGTGGAGGTACGGGAGCTGAGGGCGACGGCGCTGGCGAGCTGACGGCGCCGGGTCGGGATTCCTCGGCGCGGCCGCACCGTCTCCCATGGTCGGCCAAGAGATCCCCGCCACACCCCTACGGCAGGCCCCGCCCGTCCACGTACCGTCGTGGGCATGAGCCGCACTCCCCCCGCACGCCGCCTGCGCCTCGGTCTGCCGCGGCGGGTGTTCTCGCAGGTCCTGCTGATGCAGGTGGCGATCGCCGCGGGAGTCGCGGTCCTCGCGACCGGACTGTTCCTGGCCCCGCTGAGCAAGCAGCTGGACAACGAGGCGATGCACCGGGCACTGGCGATCGCGCAGACCACCGCGCAGGACCCGGAGATCGCCGAGGACCTCCGCCGCACCCCGCCGACGGTCGACGGGCCGGTGCAGACGGCAGCGGAACGCATCCGGCGCATCACGCACGCCGAGTACGTCGTCGTGATGGACCAGCGAGGCGTGCGCTGGTCGCACACCGACCCGCGACAGATCGGCCGGCACGTCTCGACCGACCCGCGCAAGGCCCTGGCCGGCGAGCAGGTGATGGAGATCGACAGCGGCACGCTGGGCCGCTCCGCGCGCGGCAAGGTGCCGCTGTACGACGCCGACCACCGGATCGTCGGGGCGGTCTCGGTGGGCATCGCGTACGACAGCGTGCGCGCCCGCCTGATGAGCGCGATCCCGGGGCTGTTCGCCTACGCGGGCGGCGCACTCGCGGTCGGCGCGCTGGCCGCCTGGCTGATCTCCCGCAGGGTCCAGCGGCAGACCCGGGACCTCGCCTTCTCGGACATCTCGGCGCTGCTCGCGGAGCGCGAGGCGATGCTGCACGGCATCCGTGAAGGCGTCGTCGCCCTCGACCGCGGCGGGCGCATACGCCTGTTCAACGACGAGGCACGGCGGCTGCTGAGCCTCGACGACGAGGCCGTCGGGCGGCTGCCCGAAGAGGCGCTGGGGGCGGGTCGTACCGCGGACGTCCTGGCGGGCCGGGTGACCGGCACCGACCTGCTCACCGTGCGCGGCCAGCGGGTGCTGGTCGCCAACCGCATGCCCACCGACGACGGCGGCGCCGTGGCCACCCTGCGCGACCGCACCGAACTGGAGCGGCTCGGCCGCGAACTGGACTCCACGCACGGCCTCATCGACGCCCTGCGCGCCCAGGACCACGAGCACGCCAATCGCATGCACACGTTGCTGGGCCTGCTGGAACTGGAGATGTACGAGGACGCCGTGGAGTTCGTCGGCGAGGTGGTGGGCGACCACCGGGTCACCGCGGAGCAGGTCACCGAGAAGATCCAGGACCCGCTGCTCGCCGCCCTGCTGGTCGGCAAGGCGACCGTGGCGGCCGAGCGCGGGGTCGCCCTGTGGGTGTCGGACCGCACCCGGCTCCCGGACCGGCTGATCGACCCCAGGGGCCTGGTCACGATCGTGGGCAACCTGGTGGACAACGCGCTCGACGCCGTCGGAGGGACGCCGCACGCGCGCGTGGAGGTCGAGTTGCGCACCGAGGGACGTACCGCCGTGCTGAGAGTGCGCGACACGGGCCCCGGGGTCCCGGTGGAGCAGCGGGAGGTGGTCTTCGCCGAGGGGTGGTCCACCAAGCAGCCGCCGGCGCACGGCAAGCGCGGCATAGGCCTCTCTCTGGTGCGCCGGCTCGCCGAGCGGCAGGGCGGGAGCGCGACGGTGGGCGAGGCGGACGGCGGGGGCGCAGAGTTCACGGTCGTCCTGCCGGAGGCCCTGACCGAGCCGGGGCTGGAGCCGGCGCTCGCCGCGTCCGTGGAGACCGCTGCCGCGGAGGAGGCGCGATGATCGAGGTCCTGGTGGTGGACGACGACACCCGGGTCGCACGGGTCAACGCCGCCTACGTCGAGAAGGTGCCGGGCTTCCATGTGGCGGGCGAGGCGCACAACGCGGCCGAGGCACTGCACCAGTTGGAGACGCTGCCGCGGCTCGACCTGGTCCTCATGGACCACTACCTGCCCGACGAGACGGGTCTCGCCGTCGTCCGGGAGATGCGCCGGCGCGGCCACCAGACCGACGTCATCATGGTCACGGCGGCCCGGGACATGTCGACGGTGCAGGCGGCGATGCGGCAGGGCGCCCTGCAGTACCTGGTGAAGCCGTTCGCCTTCGCGGGCCTGCGGACCAAGCTGGAGGCGTACGCGCGGCTGCGCCGCACCCTGGACGGCGGCGGCGAGGCGGAACAGGCCGAGGTGGACCGCATCTTCGGCGCGCTGTCCGCGCCGTCGGTGCCGGAACTGCCCAAGGGGCACTCCCCCACCACCGCCGAACTGGTCCGCCAGTCCCTGATGAACGCCGAAGGCCCGCTCAGCGCCCAGGAGGTCGCCGAACGGACCGGAGTGAGCCGGCAGACGGCCCAGCGCTATCTGAAGCTCCTGGAGCGCGCGGGACGGGCCCGGCTGACCCTCAAATACGGCGACACGGGCCGCCCGGAACACCGTTACGTGTGGGCGACCCGCGTCTGACGGCGTCCGGTCCGTCTGTTGATCCGTCTGTCAGCCTGCGGACTGCGCGGCCTTCGCGGCCTTGCCGACGAATTCGGTCGTGTACGTCTTGCTCAGGTCCACCTCGGCGTTCTTGATGTTGGGGTTGAACGCCTTGAGGACCTTCTCGACGGTCTCGGGACCGTTCGCCGGCATCACACCGTCGTCGGTGAACATCGGGAGGGTGCTCTTGATGGCCTCGGCGTAGAGCGTCTTGTTGCCCTGGGAGTAGTCGGCGGGCATCTTGGCCGCGATCTCGTCGGCGCTGTGGGTGGACATCCACTTGAGCGTCTTGACGAATGCATTGGCCAACTTCTGGACGGTGTCCTTGTGCCCGTTCACCCAGTCCGTCTGCATGTACAGACTTGAAGACGGGTACGGGCCGCCCAGCGCCTTCTCGGAACCCTCGGGCGTCCGCATGTCGAGGAGGATCTTGCCGGCCTTCTTGTCCAGGATCGTGGCGACCGTCGGGTCGGTCGTCATGCCGGCGTCGATCGAGCCCTTCTCCAGGGCGGAGATGAACGTCGGGCCCGCGCCCACGGCGACGGGGGTGAACTCGCTGGTGTTCACGCCGTTCTTGACCGCGAGGTACTTGGTGAGGAAGTCGGTCGAGGCCCCGAGACCGGTGACGCCGAGCTTCTTGCCCTTGAAGTCCTGGGGCGAGGTGATGTCACCCGCCTTCTTGGTGGAGACGACCTCCACCTCGCCGGGGGCGTGCGAGAACTGCACGACGGACTCCACGGCCTTGCCCTTCACCTGGAGGTCGAGGGTGTGGTCGTAGAAGCCGACGGCGCCCTGGACCTGGCCGGAGACGAGCGCGGTCTCCGCCTGCACACCGGCGGGCTCGCTGAGCAGTTCCACGTCGAGGCCCTCGGCGTCGAAGTAGCCGAGCCGCTGGGTGAGCATCGCCGGCAGGTAGATGACCTTGTCCAGGCCACCGACCATGATCTTGACCTTGGTCCCCTTGCCGTCGCCCTTGCTTCCGGAGCCGGTGGAGGCGGTGCTGGCCGCGTCATTGGCGCACGCGGTGAGCGAGGAGAGGGCGAGCAGGCCGACGGCGGCGAGCGACGCGTATCTGGCGGTCTTGCGCATGGCGGTTCACGTCCTTGTGAGAGGGCGGGGCGGGGAGAGGGATGTGCGAGGGGCGCGGGCTTGCGACGGCGCCCGGCGGGCCGTGCTCAGTGGTCGGAGTTCGCGGGCTTCCAGCGGAAGATGCGGCGCTCGGCGAAGGTCAGCAGTCCCTCGGCGACGAGTGCGACGACCGCGAGGATGACCATCGCCGCGTACACGCCGGCGGCGTTGAAGGTGCCCTGCGACTGCGCGACGAGCAGGCCGATGCCCTTGGTGGCGCCGATGTACTCGCCGACGATGGCGCCGATGAGGGCGAAGCCGAAGCTGACGTGGAGGCTGGTGAAGATCCAGGAGGTGGCCGACGGGATGACCACCTGCAGGGTCACCCGGCGATCGCTCGCACCGAGGATCCGGGCGTTGGCGACCAGGTTGCGGTCGACCTCGCGGGCGCCCTGGAAGGCGTTGAAGAACACCGGGAAGAACACGAGCACCACGGCCGACGCGACCTTGGAGGCGGGGCCGAGGCCGAACCAGATCACGAAGATCGGGGCGAGGACGATTCTGGGGATCGAGTTGAGCACCTTGATGTACGGACCGAAGACATCGGCCATGAAGGCGATCCGCCCGAGGGCGATACCGAAGACCACACCGGCGACGACACCGATGACCCAGCCGAGCAGCGCCTCGTGGAGCGTGTACCAGATCTGCTCGCCCAGGGAACCGAGCGCGGTCCCGTGCATGATCCAGGTGTGGATCTGGTCCCAGATCTTCGACGGCATCGAGAAGTTGAACGGATCGATGACCGCGGCCCGGGACAGTGCCTCCCACAGGCCGAGCACGACGACCAGGAGCAGCACCCGTGCGGCGGCCACGACCGCCTTGCGCCTGCGGGCGGCCTGGGCCCGCGACTGCGCGCGGTCCGGTGTCTTGACGGTGTCGGCGACGGGCGTGGTGATGACCTCAGGCGACATGGGCGGCACCTCTTTCGCGGGTGATGCGGACCTCTTCGCCGAGGGACTCCCAGATCTCGCGGTAGATCTCGATGAACCGGGGCTCCAGCCGCACCGACTCGACCTTGCGCGGCCGGGGCAGGTCGATGTCGAAGACCTGCTTCACCGTCGCGGGCCCGGCGGTCATCACGACGACCCTGTCGGCCAGCGCGATGGACTCCTCCAGGTCGTGGGTGACGAAGACGACGGAGGCGCCCGTGCCCTCCCACAGCTCCAGGAGCTCGTCCGACATCAGCGCCCTGGTCTGCACGTCGAGCGCGGAGAACGGCTCGTCCATCAGCAGGATCTCGGGGTCGTTGACGAAGGTGGCGGCGAGGGCGACGCGCTTGCGCTGTCCGCCGGAGAGCTGGTGCGGATAGCGGTCCTCGAAGGCGGCGAGCCCGACCCGGGCCAGCCACTCGCGGGCCTTCTCCCTGGCCTCGGCCTTCGGCACGCCCCGGAAGCGCGGGCCCGCCATGACGTTGGACAGGACCGACCGCCAGGGGAACGTGGCGTCCTGCTGGAAGACGAAGCCGACCTTGTCACCGACGCCGGAGACCGGCTGCCCAGCCACCAGCACCTCGCCCTCGGTGGGCTCCTCCAGCCCGCTGACCAGGGTCAGCGTGGTCGACTTGCCGCAGCCGGTCGGGCCGACGACGGCCACGAACTCACCGCGCCCGATCGTGAGGTCCAGCTCCCGGACGGCCGTGTGCAAACCCCCCGACGGGGTCCTGAAGATCTTGCTCGCGCCCCGCAATTCGATGGCGGGGCTGGTGTCTGTGCTCATGGCCCGGGACGGTAGGTGTGGCCCCGGCCACAGCAGCAGTCTTCTGGGCGCAAGCCGTTCTTTTGCTCGCAAGCACCTGTTGTGCTCTTTTTGCTCGCGCTACAACTGCGGAGCACGAAACACGGGCTTAACGCTCGCCGGCCTTGAAGGAGAGGCCTGATGATTGACGTCCTGGTGGTGGACGACGACTTCCGTGTCGCCGAGATAAACGCCAAGTACGTGGGAAAGGTTCCCGGCTTCCGGGTGGCCGCCCGCGCGCACAGCGCCGCCCAGGCCCTGGCCACCGTGGAACGCGGAACCATCGACCTGGTGCTGCTCGACCACTACCTGCCGGACCGCACCGGCCTCGAACTCGTCCACCTCATGCGGGAACAGGGCCACGGCACCGACGTCATCATGATCACGGCGGCCAGCGATGTGACGACCGTGCAGAAGGCGATGCGCCTGGGCGCCCTGCACTATCTGGTCAAGCCGTTCACCTTCACGGCCCTGCGCAGCCGTCTGGACTCGTACGCCGCCCTGCGCCGCACCGTCGACCGGGTCGGCGGCCGGGGCCTGACGGGCCAGGAACAGGTGGACCGGATCTTCGGCGCGCTGCGCACCGCGCCCGCGCCGAGTTCGCCCGGCCTGCCCAGCGGTCAATCGGAGCCCACCACGGACCTCATCTGCGGCGTCCTGCACCGTGCCGACCATCCGCTGTCCGCCCACGAGGTCGCCGCCGAGACCGGCCTGAGCCGCTCCACGGCCCAGCGCTACCTGCGCCACCTGGAGCAGGCCGGCCGGCTCCGCCTCTCCTTGAAGTACGGCGACACGGGACGCCCGGTGCACCGGTACGCCTGGGTGGCGCCGTAACGCCTCACCACCCGGGCGCACGGACGGCGCCGCTCCGGTTCGCCGCCCCGGCACACGGCCCGCACCTACACCGCCCCCGCTCCGGTGAGCGACCGCACCTCGGTCTCCGCGTGCTTGGCCTCGTCCGGCACCTCGTCCGAGGTGACGGTGCCGAGCCAGCCCGCGAGGAAGCCCAGCGGGATGGACACGATGCCGGGGTTCTGCAACGGGAAGTACTGGAAGTCGACGTCCGGGAACAGCGAACCCGGGCTGCCGGACACCACCGGGGACAGCAGGACCAGCCCCAGCGCCGGAACGAGCCCTCCGTATACGGCCCACACAGCGCCGCGTGTCGTGAAGCCGCGCCAGAACAGCGAGTAGAGCAGCACGGGCAGGTTCGCCGAGGCGGCCACGGCGAAGGCCAGGCCCACCAGGAACGCCACGTTGAGGTCTCTCGCCAGCAGTCCCAGCGCGATCGCGACCACACCGATACCGACCGCCGCGACACGCGCCACCGCCACCTCACTGCGCGGCTCCTTGCGCCCGCGCCGCAGGGAGGCATACAGGTCGTGGGCCACCGACGCGGAGGAAGCGAGGGTGATCCCGGCGACCACCGCGAGGATCGTCGCGAAGGCAACGGCCGCGACGACCGCGAACAGAACCGTGCCACCCGTCGAGTCGGCGCCGCCGCCCAGGTCGAGCGCCAGCAACGGAACCGCCGTGTTCCCGGCCGCGTTCGAGCGGCTCACGGCCCCCGGCCCGACGACCGCGGCCGCCCCGAACCCGAGCACGATCGTCATCAGATAGAAGCCGCCGATCAGCCCGATCGCCCACACCACCGAACGGCGGGCGGCCCGCGCGGTCGGCACGGTGTAGAAGCGGGACAGGATGTGCGGCAGCCCGGCCGTGCCCAGTACCAGGGCGAGCCCCAGGCTGATGAAGTCGAACCGCGCGGTCCAGTCCCCGCCGTACTTGAGCCCCGGCGCCAGGAACGCGTTCCCGTGCCCGCTGCGCTCGGCCGCCGTGAGCAGCAGTCGGTCGACGTCCCCGTGGAACCGCACCAGGACGAGCACGGTCAGCGCGATCGTCCCGCAGAGCAGCAGGACCGCCTTCACGATCTGGATCCAGGTGGTGGCCCGCATCCCTCCCATCGACACATAGATGACCATGAGCGCGCCGACCCCGATGACGGTCCACGCCTGCGCCGCCTCGTCGGTCCGCCCGAGCAGCAGCGCGACCAGGCTGCCCGCCCCGACCATTTGCGCCACCAAATACAGAACGGACACGGTGACCGAGGAAGTTCCCGCCGCGATCCGCACCGGCCGCTCGCTCATCCGCGCCGCCACCACGTCGGCGAGCGTGAACCGCCCACAGTTGCGCACCAGTTCGGCGACCAGGAACAACACCACCAGCCAGGCGACCAGGAAGCCCACCACATAGAGCAGCCCGTCGTAGCCGAACAGCGCGATGAGCCCGGTCACCCCCAGGAAGGAGGCGGCCGACATGTAGTCACCCGCGATGGCAAAACCATTCTCCATCGGCGAGAACAGCCGACCACCCGCGTAGAACTCCTCTGCCGAACCGTGCCGGTTGCGACTCACCCACGTCGTGATCGCCAACGTGACGGCCACGAACCCGCTGAACAGCACCAAGGCAAGCGCCTGATGACGATCCGTCACAACGCACCGCCTCGCATTCCGCGTGTCAGTTCCTGTGTGTCCCAGCGCAGTTCGAGCGCGATCCGGTCCCTGCGCAGCCGCGCGTGCCGGGCGTAGGCCCAGGTGAGCAGAAACGTGGTGAGGAACTGCCCGAGGCCCGCGAGCATCGCCACGTTCACCGCGCCCGCGACGCGCCTGGCCATGAACCCCGGCGCCGCCGTCGCCGTGACCACGTACCCCACGTACCAGGTCAGGAAGACGGCGACCCCCGGCACCACGAACCGGCGATACCGGCTGCGCACCTCCTGGAAGGCCGCGCTGCGCTGCACCTCCAGATACACGTCCCGCGCGCGAACGGCCTCCCCGCCCTCACGCGCACCCGGTACGGCGGGAGCCGGCACGCCCACACCGTCCAACTCGCCCCAGCCGGAGGCCAGCGCGTCGTACCACGGGTCCTCGTACCTCGCCTCGCGCGGAGGCCGGCTTGGGTCTTCGTGGTTGTCGGCCGAACCCTCGGGAGCGCCTCCGCCTCCGCGAGGACGACCGTTACTTGACTGCATGCCCAAGGATGGACAGATCGGGAAGATCCCCGACTCTTCTTCCCCGGACACTTCACCCCATCAGGTGACTAATCCGCTGGTGGGCGCACCAGGCCCTTTCCGTACGCATAACGCACCGCCTGCGCACGGTCCTTGAGCCCGGTCTTGGCGAAGAGGTTGTTGATGTGCGTCTTCACCGTCGCGGTGGACACGCACAGCCTTCGGGCGATCTCCTGGTTGCTGAGCCCCTCGGCGATCAGTACCAGGACCTCGGTCTCCCGGGCGGTCAGTCCGTCGGGCGCCCCGGTGGCCACCGGCTGCGGCTCGGGCTCCGACAGCCGCTCCAGCAGCCGCCGTTGCACACTCGGCGACAGCCCCGCGTCCCCGGACAGCACGCTCTCCACGGCCCGTACGATCTCGTCGCCGCCGGCGTCCTTGGTCAGGTAACCGCGCGCCCCCGCTCTCAGCGCCGGAAACAGCGACTCGTCGTCCGCGAACGTGGTGAGCACCACCACCTGGGTCCCGGGGTGCTCGGCCCGGATCCGCCGGGTCGCCTCCACGCCGTCGCAGCGGGGCATCCGCAGGTCCATCAGGACCACGTCCGGGGCGAGTTCGGCGACCAGCTCGACCGCCTCCTGCCCGTCGGCCCCGGCACCGACGACCTCGATGCCCGGGAGCAGTCCGAGCAGCATCACGATGCCCTCCCGGACCACGGTCTGGTCGTCCACGACGACCACCCGCGCCGGCCGCCTCCCGGCCTCCTCCGTCATGCGGGCACCCTCAACGTCACCGCGAATCCCTCCTCGTCCGGCCCGGCCTCCAGTGAGCCGCCCAGCAACTCGGCCCGCTCGCGCATCCCCAGCAGACCGTACCCGGCGCCCGCACCGGTGAGCTCGCCCGGCTTCCCGCCCGAATCCCGTACGTCCAGGGTGACTTCGTACTCGCTGTAGTCCAGGCTCATCCGGACCTTGGCACCGTGGGCGTGCTTGCGGACGTTCGTCAGCGCCTCCTGGGCGACCCGGCGTACAGCCTGTGACGCCTCGGCGGACAGCGGTCTGCGCTCACCCGTGACGGCGACCTCCGCGCCGTCGGCCGTGCTGACGAGCTCGGTCAGGAAGTCCTCCAACGGGGTCAGCTCGCCGCGCAGCGCGGAGAGCGACTGCCGGGTCTCTGCGAGGCCGTCACGGGCCATCCCCCGCGCCGCCACGACCCGTTCGAGGATCTGCTCCCGGTCCGCGCCCCGCTCGATCAGTAGCCGGGCCGCCTCCAGGTGCACGAGCTGCGCCGAGAGGCTGTGCGCGAGGACGTCGTGGATCTCCCGAGCGATCCTCGCCCGCTCGGCCAGCGCCGCCGACTCCGCCTCGGCCGCGCGGGCGGCCCGCTCCTGGGCGAGCAGACGCTGGGCGCTGCCCCGAGCCTCGGCGTCGAGTCGCAGGACCCAGCCGGCGAGGGCCATGCCCACGACGGTGGCGGCGGTGGTCAGCCACACGTCGTTGTTGAACGCGGCGAACGAGGCGAGGGCCACGGAGGCGACGGGCAGAGCGGCGGCCAGCGGCATGCGTTCCAGGGCGGAGATGCCACAGCCGCACCAGATCACCAGGGCCGGGCCTCTGAACCCGGTGGCCTGGGCGGCGACCGCGATCGCCAGGAGCACGCTGATGAGCGCCAGGGAGGGCACGAGCCGGTGTGCGTAGGTCGTGTGGAAGAAGGCCCAGGAGACGGCGGCTGCCAGGATCACGGTGGCGACGGCGGCGACCGCTCCCCAGGGCGGGACGTGGTTCGCGCTGAAGGCGCCCCACAGCAGTATGGCGAGCACCAGCATGCGCACCGCCCAGGCCAGCATGCGCCGGGAACGGGGGCTTCCCATGCGACCGAGCGCCTCGCGTGAGGGCCAGCTCGTCCAGAGGTTCTGCGTCACACGCGCTCCTTCCAGGCGGGTCGGACCTCGGTGACACCGTACGCCGTGGCCTCTGCGGCACGGGCGGTCAGCGGTTGCGCCCGCCAGGCCAGGATTCCGGCGCGCACGAACAGGGTGCCGGCGAGGGCGAGCATCAGGGCCGAGCTGTCCTGGTGCACGCCGATCAGGACGCCGAGTCCGAAGAGGCCGACGCGCAGGCCGATGCCGACGACCCAGACGATCACGCTCGCCTTGCTGCTCTTGGTCCAGACGACGCCGTCCGACTCCCTCCACACACGGGTGGTCCAGGCCCAGCCGGCGCCGGTGGCCAGGCCTATGAGCACCTCGGCGAAGAGCAGCAGGGCGGACGCGGTGCGGTGGTGGGCGTCGAGTATGCCGGGCTCACGCAGCGCCAGGAACGCGAGGACCACCGGCACGGCCCACCAGCGCCGGTCGGTGTCGAGCGGGCGGGCGCGGAACTGCCGTACGACCACCAGCACGACGACGGCCACGATCACCAGCGCGTTGACGAGCCCGGACATCAGAGCCTCCGTGAGCGGGAAGGGGGAACCGGCAGCAAGCACTGCCGACGCCTTCGACGCTACGGAAATTCGCAGGTCAGCAGATCGGAGCGGAGGTGGATCGAGGGTGGATCCAGCCGGCGCCGCCCCCTCCACCCACGGGTGGAGACCCGCCCCTGCGCCCCCAGGTCACTCGGCCCTGGTCCCGTTCTTACACACCTCGACCTCAGCGGCCGACAGCCATGGGGCCGCGTTCGCTGCCGGGACGGAATGCGGGCGGCCTGGGTTGGGTCTGCTCTGCGTCGGGGCGGTGCCGGGGTGGTTTTGCGAGGAAGCGGCGGGACTGGGTCGCTTGGCAGCGAGGCCGCCGGGTCTGCGTGAGTTTTGGAGCGGCTGCGGGAGCGGCGCAGAGCGGGCGGCCTGGAGTGGCCTGTGGGTGCGTGCCCTGCGGGCTTGGTCCCTCGGGCCCCGGGCCGACGGGCTTCGGAACACGGGGCCCAGGGTCACCGGGCTGCGGACCACGGGGACCGGGGCCAGCCGACTACGAACTGCAAACACCGGGGCCACCGGGTCCCGGTGTCCAGCAGGTGCTGTCGGCCTCGGCCCAGACACAGCCCAGGCCAGTCCCATCCAGGCCACCCGCGCCCCGACCCGACCCTGATTCAGCCCTCGCAGCTCAACCCCAGCCCCGGCCCGGGCCACCGGCCACCGGCCACCGGCAATCCTGCAGCCCGGCGGCCGGGCGGCCCGGCTTCGAACCAACCCGCCCTCATCCCCGGCCAAAGCCCAGCGCAGCGGCTACGCGTCGATTCGCGACCGATCCAACGTAGCCGCCGAGCTGGAGATGAACTCCTTGCGGGGCGCCACGTCGTTGCCCATCAGCAGGTCGAAGACGCGCTCGGCGGCGTCCAGGTCGGAGAGGTTGATCCGGCGCAGGGTGCGGTGGCGCGGGTCCATCGTCGTCTCGGCCAGCTGGTCGGCGTCCATCTCGCCCAGACCCTTGTACCGCTGGATGGAGTCCTTGTACCGGACGCCCTTGCTCTGGAACTCCATGAGCTTGTCGCGCAGCTCGCGGTCCGAGTACGTGTAGACGTACTTGTCCTGGCCCTTCTTCGGCTGGACGAGCTCGATGCGGTGCAGCGGGGGCACCGCGGCGAACACCCGGCCGGCCTCGACCATGGGCCGCATGTAGCGCTGGAAGAGCGTCAGCAGCAGGCAGCGGATGTGGGAGCCGTCCACATCGGCGTCGGTCATCATGATGATCTTGCCGTAGCGGGCCGCGTCGAGGTCGAAGGTCCGGCCCGAGCCCGCACCTATGACCTGGATGATCGCGCCGCACTCGACGTTCTTCAGCATGTCCGTCACCGACGACTTCTGAACGTTGAGGATCTTGCCGCGGATCGGCAGCAGCGCCTGGAACTCGGAATTCCGCGCGAGTTTCGCCGTACCGAGCGCGGAGTCTCCCTCGACGATGAAGAGCTCGCTGCGCTCGACGTCGTCGCTGCGGCAGTCGGCGAGCTTGGCGGGCAGGGAGGAGGACTCCAGGGCCGTCTTCCGGCGCTGCGCGTCCTTGTGCTGGCGGGCCGCGATGCGCGTACGGGCGGCCGCGACGACCTTCTCCATGACGACCCGGGCCTGCGCCGCGGTGTCGCGCTTGGTGGAGGTCAGGAAGGCCTTGAGCTCCTTGTTGACCACGTTGTTCACGATGCGCCGGGCCGCCGAGGTGCCGAGGACCTCCTTGGTCTGGCCCTCGAACTGCGGCTCGGCGAGACGGACGGTGACGACCGCCGTGAGGCCCTCCAGGGCGTCGTCCTTGACGATGTCGTCCTCGGCGACGCGCAGCAGCTTCTTGGCGCGCAGCACCTCGTTCATCGTCTCGCGGACGGCCAGCTCGAAGCCGGCGACGTGCGTACCGCCCTTGGGCGTGGCGATGATGTTGACGAACGACCTGAGGTTCGCGTCGTAGCCGGTCCCCCAGCGCAGCGCCACGTCGACGCCGAGCTCGCGGGTGACCTCCTTCGGGGTCATCTGGCCGTGCTCGTCCAGGACCGGGACCGTCTCCTTGAAGGTGCCCTGTCCGCTGAAGCGGAGGACGTCGCAGACCGCCTTGTCCGTGGCGAGGTACTCGCAGAACTCGCTGATTCCGCCGTCGAAACGGAAGGACTCCTCGCCCTTGCTGCCGCCCTCGCCCAGGCCGTACTCGTCCCGGACGACGATGGTCAGTCCAGGCACGAGGAAAGCGGTCTGGCGGGCCCGCTGGTGCAGCGTCTCCAGGGAGAGCTTGGCGTCCTTGAGGAAGATCTGGCGGTCGGCCCAGTACCGCACGCGCGTGCCGGTGCGGGTCTTGGGGATCTTCTTGGCCTTGGTCAGGCCGCTCTTGGCCTCGAACTTGGCCTCCGGGCCGTTCGCCGCGAAGGCGCCCGGCACGCCGCGCCGGAAGCTGATGGCGTGGGTGTGGCCGCTGCGGTCGACCTCGACGTCGAGGCGGGCGGACAGCGCGTTGACCACGGAGGCGCCGACGCCGTGCAGGCCGCCGGAGGCGGCGTACGAGCCGCCGCCGAACTTGCCGCCGGCGTGCAACTTCGTCATGACGACCTCGACGCCGGACATGCCGGTCTTGGGCTCGACGTCCACGGGGATGCCGCGGCCGTTGTCCCGCACCTCCACGGAGCCGTCGTCGTGGAGGATCACCTCGATGTGGTCGCAGTAGCCGCCGAGGGCCTCGTCGACGGAGTTGTCGATGATCTCCCAGAGGCAGTGCATCAGGCCTCGACTGTCCGTCGAGCCGATGTACATACCCGGGCGCTTGCGCACGGCTTCGAGGCCCTCAAGGACGAGCAGGTGCCGCGCGGTGTAGTTGGAACCGTCCCGGTCTGCTCCTGCCAGCAGAGCTGTGGACGGCACGGACGTCTCGGCGGTCACGCGGTTCGCTCCTCGCTGAATTTCAGGTGAGCCCCTTTTGGGTAAGGGGCCGGCTTCGGTCGCCGCTCAGAGGGTACCGAGGCCTGGTAGAGCCGATGTAACACCACCCTCGTCTGAACTCAGACTAGTCCAGAGTCGCATGGGTGTTCGATCCCTCGATGGGGTGAAGTACACATCACGTTCCCTTCGAGGCATGAACCATTTAGGCTCCGGGCACGTCCTCCTGAACAACCGGCAACCCAGCCGGGAGGACTAAGACTGACAGACTGAGCGAACCCGTAAGACACATAAGACACGCTTTACGGCACATTCGCCGCCAACCGGCAGCAGACAGCCGCCCCGGAAAGATTCTTTCGAGGAAAAGCCACGAGCGGGAACGTTTTCGGGCTGGTTGGATGTTGACCCTGGTACGACAGCTCGTCGAGCTAGAGAAGAGGCGACGTGACTACTGTTCTGACCCCCGCGAGCCACCTGACGGCCGCCGATCGCTGCGACCGCTGTGGCGCCCAGGCATACCTGCGCGTCGTCTTGCTCAGCGGCGGAGAACTGCTCTTCTGCGCCCACCACGGCCGCAAGTTCGAGCCGGAACTCAAGAAGATCGCCGCTGAGATACAGGACGAGACGGAGCGGCTGACGACCGTTCCCGCATCCGCCTCCGAAGAAGAGCGCTGACCTCTCGCATTCCCGACGAGCCAGCACCGGCACAGGCCGGACGAACGGGCGGCCGCTCCTTGCGGGGAGCGGCCGCCCGTCGTCGTCTCACAGGAGCCCTCAGGCGTCCTCAGACGCCTGTGTGCGACTCGCGCGAGCCACTGCCGGCGTTCGGGCCCAGCACCTTCACCACGTCGGACACGCGGGTGTAGACCCCCGGGCTTCCTGCCCGCCCACAGCCGCTGCCCCACGACACCAGCCCGATCAGCCGCCCCCCGGCGACCAGCGGGCCCCCGCTGTCCCCCTGGCAGCCGTCGGGGCCGCCCTGGACCTCCCCCGCGCACAGCATGGAGTCCGCCCGGTACGTACCGTCGACGCTGCCGGGATAGGCCTGTGCGCAGAGGGTGTCGGACAGCACGCTCACGCGTGCGGCGTGCAGCCCTCGCGGGTAGTCGCCGCCACCCGTCAGATCACCCCACCCTGACACCGTGGCGCTCGTTCCCGGCGCGTACGCCGAATCACCCTCGGCGGCCATCGCGATGACCGAACTCTGGGGAAGAGATGTGGCGAGGGTGAGTACGGCGAAGTCCCCGGCGTTGTCGACCGGGTCGTAGCGCGGATTGACCCGGATCCCACTCACCGGGATCTCTTCGCCCTCGGACGACAGAAGGTCCGTACGGCCCGCGATGACCTTGAGGTCGCGCGCCTGGCCCGGGAACGTCCCCAGGACGTCCTCGCCCACGCAGTGGGCCGCGGTCAGCACCTTGGTCGGACCGATCACCACTCCACCGCAGAACTGACCCGCCCGCGTACCTCCGAACCGGTCACGGCTGGACAGGGCGACCGTCCAGGGGCTCTGGGACACCTCGATGGGGAACCCGCCCACGACGACGCTGTCGGCGGCCACGGGGGTCGCCTGCGTCAGCGGTATGGCGGCCACGGCGGCCGCCATGACCAGCGGCCGGACCAGTGCCCGCGAAAAGGGACGACGCATACACACGCTCCTCACACTGAGTGCTCTTGAGACACCCAGAGTGATCCAGGACGGTCCGGTGCGCAGCCCGAAGGCCCGGCCCCCCGAGGGGAGACCGGGCCTTCGACGTCGTGCGATCGCGACCTAGTCGAGGTAGTCGCGCAGCACCTGCGAACGCGACGGGTGGCGCAGCTTCGACATGGTCTTGGACTCGATCTGGCGGATCCGCTCACGGGTCACGCCGTAGACCTTGCCGATCTCGTCGAGGGTCTTCGGCTGACCGTCGGTGAGACCGAAGCGCATGGAGACGACGCCCGCCTCACGCTCGGACAGGGTGTCGAGCACGGAGTGCAGCTGCTCCTGGAGGAGCGTGAAGCTGACCGCGTCGGCCGGGACGACGGCCTCGGAGTCCTCGATGAGGTCACCGAACTCGCTGTCGCCGTCCTCGCCCAGCGGGGTGTGCAGGGAGATGGGCTCGCGTCCGTACTTCTGGACCTCGATGACCTTCTCCGGGGTCATGTCGAGTTCCTTGGCCAGCTCCTCCGGGGTGGGCTCGCGGCCCAGGTCCTGGAGCATCTGGCGCTGCACGCGCGCGAGCTTGTTGATGACCTCGACCATGTGCACCGGGATACGGATGGTGCGGGCCTGGTCGGCCATCGCGCGGGTGATGGCCTGACGGATCCACCAGGTGGCGTACGTGGAGAACTTGTAGCCCTTGGTGTAGTCGAACTTCTCGACCGCGCGGATCAGACCGAGGTTGCCCTCCTGGATGAGGTCCAGGAAGAGCATGCCGCGGCCGGTGTAGCGCTTGGCCAGGGAGACCACCAGACGGAGGTTGGCCTCCAGGAGGTGGTTCTTGGCGCGGCGGCCGTCCTCGGCGATGATCTCCAGCTCGCGCTTGAGCTTCGGCGCGAGCTTGTCGGAGTTGGCGAGCTTGTCCTCGGCGAACAGACCGGCCTCGATGCGCTTGGCGAGTTCGACCTCCTGCTCGGCGTTGAGCAGGGGGACCTTGCCGATCTGCTTGAGGTAGTCCTTGACCGGGTCGGCGGTGGCGCCGGCCGCGGCGACCTGCTGCGCGGGCGCGTCGTCCTCGTCCTCGTCGGACAGGACGAAGCCGGCACTCTCGGCGCCCTCCGGCTCGTCGCCGGGCTTGGTGTCCTCAAGGACCTCTTCGTCGGCCAGCTCGACGTCGTCCTTCTTGGCGGTGGTCTTCTTGGCCGCCGCGGTCGTCTTCTTGGCGACAGTCTTCTTCGCGGCCGCCTTCTTGGCGGTCGTCGCCTTCTTGGCTGCGGCCTTCTTTGCGGGTGCGGCTTCCTCGGCGGGGTCGACGGCAGCAGGGTCCGCGGGCGCGGCCGGGGCGGCCGTGGTGGCGGTGGCCTTCCTGGTGGTCACCGTCTTCGCCGCGACCGTCTTGGTGGCGGTGCGCTTGGCCGGACTCTTCGCTGCGACGCTCTTACGGGTGCGCTTGGGCTCCGCGGCACTGACCATCAGCGTCACACCCTCTTCCTCGAGGATCTGGTTGAGGCTGCGCAGTACGTTCTTCCACTGAGTGGCCGGAATCTGGTCAGCTTCGAAGGCCCGACGCACATCGTCGCCGGCGATCTGCCCCTCAGCCTTTCCCCGCTCAATGAGCGCCATGACAGAGACGGACTCGGCGATCTCCGGCGGGAGCGTACGGGATGTGCTGGCCGACACGAACAACCTCTCGGAACGTTGGAAAACGGCTTCCGGCCCCGTCCACAGCGGACAGGAGCCGACCGCCGGCTTGGGGATGGGCCGACGGCGCGGGCGGGGGCCGGGAAGATTCACAGCGCCTTGAACGGCGTCCGTATTCCCTCCGCGGCTGTCACCTCTTAGGTCATCGCGCTGACCCCACGAGCGTTACGCCCAATCTGCGTGGCCCGAGTCACACCCCGTAAGCAATCAAAAACGGTCAGATACGGACAATCAAACTCACCGATAATCTTGACCGCGGCCGTTCCGACGACATGCCGCCTCTTCGCACCACCGGACCCCGCCGGACCCCAGGGGATCCCGCGGGGTCCGGCGGCAGACGGGTCCGAGTCCGGCGCCGTCACGAGGACGCGACACGCTCCGACCGCACCGGCCACGGGGCGGTGTCAGTGCTCGCGCGGGGCGGGCACCACGCGCTCCACCTCGGGATGCACGGTGAGGAGCTGACGCATGGCCGCCTCGGCCGCAGCGCCGTCACCCGTGCCCAGGGCGTCGACGATCCGCGCGTGCTGGGCCAGGGACGTCTCGTTCGGCCGGTCGCAGCCGGTGACGGGGCCGCCGGAGACCTGGAGGGCGGCCGAGACGATGCCCGAGAGGTGCTCCAGCATGCGGTTGCCGGCGATCTGGATGAGCAGCGAGTGGAACTCGGAGTCGGCGCGGGAGAAGGTGAGTGCGTCGCCCTGCGCCATGGCATGACTCATGATCTCGACCATGTCCGAGAGGCGCTGCTGGACGTCCTCGCGCCCGTGCCCGGCGGCGAGCCGGGCGGCGAGAGGCTCGATCGTCCAGCGTAGCTCGCTGAGCTCACGGCGCTGGTCGTCGCGCTGCGGCCCGAAGGCCCGCCACTCGATGATGTCCGGGTCCAGGAGGTTCCAGTCGCTGACGGGACGCACGCGCGTGCCGACGTTCGGACGGGCGCTGACCAGTCCCTTGGCCTCCAGGACGCGGAGGGACTCACGGACGACGGTGCGGGAGACCTCGAAGCGCTGGCCGATCTCCTCGGGCACGAGCGGGCGATCCGCGCCCAGATCGCCCGAGACGATCATCTGGCCCAGCTGCTGGACGAGTTGGCCGTGCAGTCCGCGGCCGCGACTGCCCGCGGCACGTCGGCCCGCCCGGCCCAGCTCGGGGTCCACCCCCTCCCAGGCGGGCACGCCGACGCGGTCGGGGGTGGGGGACTCGGCGTAGGGGTATCGGTCGAGTTCGCCCGGGCCGACGAGACCAGAGTCTGCGGAGCGGGCGGCGGTCATCATGGTGTGCGCAAGGGTACTCACGGATCCTTTGTCGGCGCCGTCTCCAACTCCCTTGAGGTCTTTGGTGAAAAGCACACGAAAGGGTGATCGCTCACCGCGTCGCAATTGACGCCTTATCGGAAAGAAATGGGCTTTCTCCGGGGAGTTGTGTACACGACGGGATCGGAAGCGGGCGGACGGTCGTCATCGGACCCTGCTGCGCAGGGTCGTGAGCACATACGCGCAGAGCAGGGCGGTGAGCGACAACGACAGTGCACCGCCCACGGGTTGGGCGACCACCCGGACGACTCCGGCCAGATATCGCTCGCCCCCGAAGGGCCACTCCAGCAAAAAGACCTCCCGCATCCGCAGCTGAATCCCGGCCGCCGCTCGCACACCAGGCCCCTGCAGCGCCTTCTGTACGAGGGGTACGACGACGACGGGTACGGCGAGTACCGCGGCGAGCCCGGCCGTGGTGGACCGGAAGACGCCTGCCGCCAGCACTCCGGCCCAGGCGCACCCGACCACCAGTCCGAACCAACTCGCGCTCAGCGAAAGCCAGTCCGCGGGAACCTGCGCGAGCTCCCGTCCGTAGACGAGATAGAGCACTTCGGCGTCGCAGCCCAGGGTGAGGAAGGCCAGCAGCAGCGCCGTGGCCCCGGAGACGAGGAGTTTCGCGGTCAGCAGCCCCAGCCGGCGGGGCACGGTGCCTCGGTCCGCCGCCAGGGCGGGGTGGCGGAACTCGTCGCCGAAGGACAGCGCGCCCAGCAGTCCCGCGCCGAGCGCCGCGGGCGGCAGCGGCAGCTGAGCGGGCCAGGCCGCGAACAGGCGCCCCTGCGGGGTGTGGCCGAGGCGGGCGAGCAGTGCGGCGGTGAGCGCGGACACCGCGAGCACGACACCACTGGTGCCCCAGC
>NZ_JADDRL010000003.1 GCF_021538895.1 Streptomyces olivochromogenes
CGGCCCCCTCGGTGTCGCTGGCCAAGCAGGGCGGCACCTCGGGCGCCCTGCGGGTCAACCTCAACTGGCAGATGCTCCGGCAGGCCTCGGGCTGGGGCAGCAAGCGCGGCGCGGACCTCGACCTCGACCTGTGCGCCCTGTACGAACTCACCGACGGCCGCAAGGGAGTGGTACAAGCCCTCGGCAACGCCTTCGGATCGCTGAACCGGCCGCCGTACATCCACCTCGACGGCGACGACCGCACCGGTGCCGTGGCGAGCGGCGAGAACCTCACCGTCAACCTCGACCACACGCGGGACTTCCGGCGCATCCTCGTCTTCGTGACCATCTACGAAGGCGCCCGGTCCTTCGCCGACCTGCACGCCACGGTCACCCTCCAGCCCCAGCACGGCGCGCCCATCGACTTCTCGCTCGACGAGTGCTCGGTGCCCTCCACGGTGTGCGCGCTCGCCCTGCTCACCAACACGGGCGGCGACCTCGTCGTCCAGCGGGAGGCGCGCTACCTGGTCCCGGAGCGCGGGGTCAGCCCCCAGCGGACCGTCGACCGCGCCTACGCGTGGGGGATGAACTGGACCCCCGGCCGCAAGTAGCCGCCGCACGTCCATGCCGTACGTACATAAGGAGAAGCCGCGGTCAGCCCTCGTCGGGCACGGCGTCGGGGCGGGCGTACGTGCGCCCCTTCCAGGCGGCGCCGCGCCCCCTGTAGTGCTGCACCGCGGAATCGACCGTCATGAGGAGGTACAGGAACGCGGTGAAGGGCAGCAGCGGAGCGAGCCACGGCGGCTGCCGGTAGTAGCGGAGCATCGGCACGTACGTCGCCGTCATCACGAGCCACGCCGCCGCGCCGGCCACCGCGGCCGCCGTACTGCCCGTCGCCGCGCCCGCCAGGACGGCGGCGGGCGGGACCAGGTACACCAGGGCGAGACCGGCGACCGTACCGAGGAGCAGCAGCGGGTTGTGCCGCAGTTGCGCGTACGCGCTGCGCGAGACCATCCGCCACAGGTCGTGCAACCGGGGATAGGGGCGCACGCTGTCCACCCGCTCGGCCAGCCCGAGCCAGATGTGGCCCCCGCCGCCCTTCACGGCGCGGGCGAGGGCCACGTCGTCGATCACGGCATGCCGGATGGCGTCCGGGATCCGCGCGCGCACCGCTGTGTCCGCGCGCACCAGGACACAGCCGCCCGCCGCGGCCGCCGTCCGCGACCCCTTCCGGCCGATCCGGCGGAACGGATACAGCTGGGCGAAGAAATAGACGAAGGCGGGCACCACGAGCCGCTCCCACAAGCTCTCCACCCGCAGCCGGGCCATCTGCGAGACCACGTCGAAGTCCCCGGTGCGCGCCGCGGCCACCAGCTGCCGCAGGCTGTCCGGCGCGTGGGCGATGTCCGCGTCCGTCAGCAACAGATATTCGGGGTCACGCGCGCGTGCCAGGGCGATGCCGTGCCGCACCGCCCACAGCTTGCCGGTCCAGCCCGCGGGCGGCTCGCCGGGGGAGTCCACGGTCAGCGGCAGCCCGCCCTGCCGCCGCGCCAGCTCGCGGGCCAGCTCACCGGTGCCGTCCGTACTGCCGTCGTCGACCAGGAAGACCTCCGCCCGCCCGGGGTACTCCTGCGCCAGCAGCGAGGGCAGACTCGCGGGCAGCACGGGCGCCTCGTCGCGGGCCGGTACGACGACGCACACCGACGGCCACTCGGCGGGATCCCGCCGGGGCGGCAGCCGTACGTCCGTGCGCCAGAAGAAGCCCTGGCAGAGCAGCAGCCACAGCCAGGCGGCGAGGGATACGGCGGCGGTCCACGCGATGGCGCTCACCCGCGCAGTCTGCCCCACCGGGCCTGGCCGCCGGGGGCCATCGTCTATCGTGGCCGGGTGAAGATCGCGCTCATGGACTCCGGAATCGGCCTCCTGGCGGCCACCGCCGCGGTACGGCGCCTGCGGCCGGACGCGGATCTCGTGCTCTCCCTGGACCCCGACGGCATGCCCTGGGGACCGCGCACGCCTCAGGACCTCACGGAGCGCGCCCTGGCCGTCGCCGAGGCCGCGGCCGCGCACGGGCCGGACGCGCTCATCGTCGGCTGCAACACCGCGACCGTGCACGCGCTGCCCGCCCTGCGGACCCTCCTGGAGCCCGGTATCCCGGTGATCGGCACGGTCCCGGCGATCAAGCCGGCGGCGGCCGGCGGCGGCCCCTTCGCGATCTGGGCGACGCCCGCCACCACCGGCAGCCCCTACCAGCGCGGACTCATCGAGGCGTTCGCCGACGGTGTCCCGGCCACCGAGGTGCCCTGCTGGGGACTGGCCGAGGCCGTGGAGCGCGCGGACGAGGCGGCCATCGACCGCGCCGTCGCCGCGGCCGCCGAACTGACCCCCGACGACGTGACCACCGTCGTCCTGGGCTGCACGCACTACGAGCTGGTGGCGGAACGTATCCGCGCCGCGGTGCGGCGGCCGAACGCGCCCGCGCTGGTGCTGCACGGCTCCGCCGGGGCGGTGGCCGCCCAGGCGCTGCGCCGGATCGGCGAGCTGCCCGCCCCCGAGGCTCCGGCCGAGGGCACCTTGACGGTGCTGCTGAGCGGCCGCGAGGGCGAGCTGCCCGTGCCCGCGCTGAACTACGCCGAGGGAAGGCTGCTGCCGGCCGTCACCCCGGCCGGCTGACCACCGGCCGCCGGGTACCCCGTCGGCGGCTCCGTTCCGGTCGGCGGGCCCGTTCCGGTCATTCCGGAGCGGTCACCCTGCGCGACGCGGTACCCGCGCAGCGAAACCTGGGTAATCTCATAAACATGAGGGACCGGTCCCACGATGAGGTCGCCGAGGACGCCGAGAACACCTCTCGCCCCGAGGTGTGGACGGGGCGCGCCACCAACAGGATGCAGTGGCTGCTCGCGCTCGTCGGGGCCGCCTGCATGGCGCTCGGCATCGAGCTGGCCGTGGATTCGGCCTGGACGTCCGGCGTCGCCCCGCTGGCCATGTCCGTCATCGGCTGCATCGCCGCCGGACTGCTGGTCCTCTTCGGCACCCTCGCGTTCGTGCACGTCGACCTGAAGCTCGACAAGCAGTGCGTCGAGGTGCGCTGCGGCCACATGGGCGTGCCCCGCCGCCGCATCCCGCTGAACCAGGTCGCCGGCGCCGACTTCGAGCCGCACGTCACCCCGCGCCACTGGGGCGGCTGGGGCTACCGTTGGCGTCCCGAGAAGGGCACCGCGGTCGTCGTGCGCCGGGGCGAGGGTGTAGTCCTGCGCCTGTGGGACGGCCACACGTTCACGATCACCGTGGACGACGCGGAGTCGGCCGTACGGGCCATCAGGGACCGGCTGCGCACGATCGCCTCGGGACCCGCGCACTGACGGAGGGCGGTCGCGACCGCCCTCACCGGCGCGCGAAGAACCCGTTCGTCACCGGGGATCACCGCCCTGAGGCAGCGTGGCGAGCGGCCGGGCCGTGGCCATACCGGCCAGCAGGCCCGCCCCCACCGACACCGTGGTGAAGCTCAGCGCGTCGCCCACGGCGGCGATCGCGGCCAGTGCGGTCAGGGCGGCCCCGGCGGTGAGCGCCACCGGTGTGGAGCGGGGGGTGCGCCACAGGGCGTACAGCACCCAGCAGAACGCCGTCGCCAGGAGCAGCACGCCGACCAGTCCCTGTTCGGCCGCCTGCTGCAGAGGCGCGGAGTGCGGTTTGCCGTCGGGCAGGAGCGCCTGGTTGGCGGTGGTGCTCAGCTCGCCGAAGCGGCCGGGCCCGATGCCCAGGGTGGATTCGTGGCGGGCCAGGTGCAGGGCGTCGTGCCACAGCTGGACGCGGCGCGGGGTGAGCTGGCCCTCCAGGGACGCGGCGAGCCCGTCCGGCAGGAAGCTCCCGGCCACCGCCCAGGTCGCGCCGGTGACCAGGACCGCCGCCAGGGCCAGACCCAGCAGGCCCGGGCCGCGGCCCATCCGGCCGGCCGCGAGTGAGCTCAGGACGACGGCCGCGGCCAGGACGCAGCCGGCGGTCGAGCCGGTCGCCGCCCCGGTCACCGCGATCGCGACGGCGAGCAGCCGCAGGGCCAGCCGCAGGCCGGGTAGGGGCGTGGCCCAGGCGGCGCAGCACGCGGCGCCGGCGGCGAGGGTCAGCAGGGCCGCCGTGGCACCGGCGTGCCCGAGCGGGGCGTCGAACTGGGGCCCCGGGGCGAGGCGGGGCATCGCCACCGCGAGCCCGAGCCCGGCGAGCGCCCCGGCGCAGGGCGCGGCGACCGGCAGCAGCGCCCCGGAGATCCGGCCCGAGGCATAGCCGGCGGCCACCGCGAGTATCGCGAGCAGGACGCCTTCCGGCCGTCCCTCGTGCGCCGCCGCGGTGATCAGGGACCACGCGGCGCAGCCTCCGAGCACCGCCACGCCCGTCGCGTCAGAAACGTTTCGTCTGTCGCTGTCCGCATCCGCACCGGTCGCGGACGTCATCCCCGTCGACCCCACCCCGTCGCCCCTCGTACCTGGTCCCCCGACCTTTGGCAGACCCCGCGCGCGGAACGTGACCGACCGCACGACACGGGTTCCGGCACACCGTAACGGCTGATGACCGTTTTGTGCACGAGTTGCGCAGGAACGATGTGGCGCGTGGGCGGTGCGGCGGCGGGTCCCGCCGCCCGGACCGTGCTGTCGGCGGCAAGGTCACCGGCCGTACACTCGCGGCGTGACCGTCACCGCAACTTCCGTGGACCAGTCGGACCAGCTCCAGCCGGTGCCCGCGCCCAGCGCGCGCGGCATCCGCCTGCTCCGGCGTCTGGTCCCGGCCGCAGCCGCCGCGCTCTGCGGCGTGCTCCTGTACGTCAGCTTCCCGCCGCGCACCCTGTGGTGGCTGGCCCTGCCGGCCTTCGCCGGCTTCGCCTGGGTGCTGCGCGGCCGGAGCTGGAAGGCGGCGTTCGGCCTCGGCTATGTCTTCGGCCTCGGCTTCCTGCTGCCGCTGCTGGTGTGGACCGGCGTGGAGGTCGGCCCCGGGCCGTGGCTCGCGCTGGTCGCCATCGAGGCGGTCTTCGTCGCGCTGGTCGGCGTGGGCGTCGCCGCGGTGTCCCGGCTGCCCGCCTGGCCGCTGTGGGGGGCCGCCGTGTGGATAGCGGGCGAGGCGGTCCGCGCGCGCGTGCCGTTCCGCGGCTTCCCCTGGGGCAAGATCGCGTTCGGTCAGGCCGACGGTGTCTTCCTGCCGCTCGCCGCGGTGGGCGGCACCCCGGTGCTCGGCTTCGCGGTCGTGCTGTGCGGCTTCGGTCTGTACGAGGTCGGGCGCCTGGTCGTCGAGGGGCGCCGCACCCGCGCCGTCCGCAAGGCGGCCGCGGCCGCGGCGCTGCTGAGCGTGGCCGTGCCCGTCGCGGGCGCGGTGGCCGCGCGGTCGCTGGTCAGCGACGCGGCGGAGAACGGCACCGCGACGGTCGCGGTCATCCAGGGCAACGTGCCGCGCTCCGGGCTGGAGTTCAACGCCCAGCGCCGCGCCGTGCTCGACTACCACGCGCGCGAGACCATGAAGCTGGCCGCCGACGTCAAGGCGGGCAAGGCCCCCAAGCCCGACTACGTCCTGTGGCCGGAGAACTCCTCCGACATCGACCCCTTCGCCAACCCCGACGCGGCGATCGTCATCGACGACGCGGCCAAGGCGATCGGCGCGCCCATCTCGGTCGGCGGCGTCGTCGAGCGGGACGGCAAGCTGCTCAACGAGCAGATCCTGTGGGACCCGGCCGAGGGAGCCACGCAGACCTACGACAAGCGGCAGGTCCAGCCGTTCGGCGAATACCTCCCCCTGCGGTCGGTCATCGGGGCGATCAACAAGAACTGGACCGGCATGGTCCGCCAGGACTTCAGCCGCGGCACCAAGCCCGGCGTGTTCGACATCGACGGCGCCAAGGTCGGCCTCGCCACCTGCTACGAGGCGGCCTTCGACTGGGCGGTACGGGACACCGTCACCCACGGCGCCCAGATGATCTCCGTGCCCAGCAACAACGCGACCTTCGACCGCAGCGAGATGACCTACCAGCAGCTCGCCATGTCCCGGGTCCGCGCCGTCGAGCACAGCCGCACCGTGACCGTGCCGGTGACCAGCGGCGTCAGCGCGTTCATCATGCCGGACGGGAAGATCACCCAGAAGACCGGCATGTTCGTGCCCGACTACCTGGTCCAGAAGGTGCCGCTGCGCTCCTCCGAGACGCCCGCCACCCGGCTCGGCATCCTCCCCGAGATCGCCCTGGTGCTGGTCGCCGCGGGCGGCATCGGCTGGGCGATCGGGGCCGGACTGCGCGCGCGGCGCTCCGGTGACGCGTAGCCGTCCCTCCGTCGTACGCCCGTCGTACGCGCCCGGGGCATCCGCGGACGCCCCGGTGAAGCGACAGGAGCGACCGGAACCGGCCCGTTAGGGTCGGTTCCATGGCTACTCCTGACTTCATCCGCACCATCAGGGCCTCGGCCGGTCACCAGCTGCTGTGGCTCCCCGGCGTCAGCGCCGTCGTCTTCGACGACGAGGGCCGGGTACTGCTCGGCCAGCGCTCCGACAACCACCAGTGGGCGGTGCTCTCCGGCATTCCGGACCCCGGCGAGCAGCCCGCGGCCGCCGCCGTGCGGGAGGTCTACGAGGAGACGGCCGTACGGTGCGTCGCCGAGCGGGTCGTCATGGTGAGGTCCAGCCAGCGGGTCACCTACGGCAACGGCGACATCTGCCAGTTCATGGACATCACCTTCCGCTGCCGGGCCGTCGGCGGCGAGGCGCGCGTCAACGACGACGAGTCCCTGGCGGTCGGCTGGTTCGAGGTGGACGCCCTGCCCAAGATGGACGACCACCAGCTCGTCCGGATCAAGCAGGCGCTGTCCGACGAACCCACATGGTTCGACCCTACGAGTTTCGAATGAAGTATGGGGTGTGACCACATGTGGCCGGGTGGGGGAGCTGCCTAGGGTCGGTCCATGACCTCGCCCAGCAACCCGCCCGGCCCGCATGCCCCCACGCTCGACCTCGGCGGCCGCACCGCCCTCGTCACCGGCGCCGCCGGCGGCATCGGCCGCGCCTGCGCGCTGCGGCTGGCGGCCGCCGGTGCCAAGGTGAGAGCGGTCGACCGGGACGCGGCGGGCCTGGAGGAGCTGGCCGACGAGGCCCGGGGGCTGCCGGGCGGCGTCGAACCGCACGTGCTGGACCTCACCGACCTGGACGCGGCAGAACTCGCCGCCGCCGGCACGGACATCCTGGTCAACAACGCGGGGCTGCAACTGGTGCGCCCCATCGAGGAATTCCCGCCCGACGTCTTCCACACCGTCCTCACCGTGATGCTGGAGGCGCCGTTCCGTCTCGTGCGCGGCGCGCTGCCGCACATGTACGGACAGGGCTGGGGCCGCATCGTCAACGTGTCCTCGGTACACGGTCTGCGTGCCTCGGCCTACAAGTCGGCCTATGTGGCCGCCAAACACGGTCTGGAGGGGCTGTCCAAGACGGCCGCCCTGGAAGGGGCACCCCACGGAGTCACCTCGAACTGTGTGAACCCGGCCTATGTGCGCACCCCCCTGGTCGAGAAGCAGCTCGCCGACCAGGCACGGGCGCACGGCATCCCCGAGAAGCGCGTACTGGCGGAGGTGCTCCTTCAGGACAGCGCGGTCAAACGGCTCATCGAGCCGGAGGAGGTCGCGGAGGCCGTCGCCTACCTGTGCGGCCCGCACGCCTCCTTCGTCACCGGCACCTCACTGGTGCTGGACGGCGGCTGGACGGCACACTGAGCGACCCCGTGCCTGCGGGGCCGGAAGTTGTCCACAGGCCTGACGGGACGGACGGACGATGCGGAATCCTGTGAGCATGTCCCGCGATCACGTGCAGTCCGCCGGGCGTCCCGCCTCCGGTGCCGGGACGCCGACCGGCACCGCCGTCACCCCCGACGGCGGCGCCGAGACCCCCTTCCTCGACCTTCTCGCCCGCGGCGCCTCCGCGGAGGCGTACGAGCAGCCGGTACTGCTCGCCCGCGCCGAGGGCCGCCCGGCCGACCGGATCGCCGCGCTGGAACACGCCAAGCTCCTCGCGCTGCGGGTCCGCGCGGACCTGGAGGGACGGCGGCGGCGCGAGGCCGAGCTGTCCGCCCTGTTCGAGACGGCGCACGACCTTGCGGGCCTCCGTGACCTGGACGCCGTCCTGCAAGCGATCGTGCAGCGCGCCCGCTCGCTGCTCGGCACGGACATCGCCTATCTCAGCCTCAACGACCCCGTCCGCGGCGACACCTACATGCGGGTGACCGAGGGCTCGGTCGCGGCCCGCTTCCAGCAGCTGCGCCTCGGCATGGGCGAGGGACTCGGCGGCCTCGTCGCCCAGACGGCCCGGCCGTACGTCACCGACGACTACTTCAAGGACGACCGCTTCCAGCACACCCTCAGCATCGACGCCGGTGTACGGGACGAGGGACTGGTCGCCATTCTCGGGGTGCCCCTGATGCTGGGCCCGCACGTCATCGGCGTGCTGTTCGCGGCGGACCGGCGGGCCCGGGTCTTCGAACGGGAGCAGATCGCGCTGCTGGGCTCCTTCGCCGCCCTCGCCGCGGCCGCCATCGACACCGCCAACCTGCTCACCGAGACCCGCTCGGCCCTGGCCGGCCTGGAGCACGCCAACGAGATCATCCGGGACCGCAGCGGGGTCATCGAGCGCGCCTCGGAGGTCCACGACCGCCTCGCCGAACTCGTCCTGCGCGGCGGCGGAGTGCACGACGTCGCCGCGGCGGTCTCCGAAGTCCTCGACGGCACGGTCGAGTTCGTCGAGACGGGCACCGCACCCGCGCAGCCGCTCGAGGATTCCGGCGCCGAGGGCCACGCCGTGCGCCACGGCGACGACTGGATCGCCGCCGTCGCCGCCGGCGGCGAACTGCTCGGCGCGCTGGTGCTGCGCGGCCAGCCCGGCCTCGACCCCGTCGACCAGCGCACCCTGGAGCGCGCCGCGATGGTCACCTCGCTGCTCCTGCTCGCCCGCCGCTCCGCCGCCGAGGCCGAGCAGCGCGTACGCGGCGAACTCCTCGACGACCTCCTCGACGCCCGCGACCGCGACCCGCGCCTGCTGCGCGACCGCGCCCTGCGGCTGCGTGCCGACCTCGACGCCACCCATGTCGTCCTGGCCGCCCGCCTCGACGTCCGGGCGACCGACGCCGAGGAGGAGGCCGACGCCCGCCGCCGTCTGTGGGCCGCCGCCTCGCACCTCGCCGCGACCCGGCACGGCCTCGCGGCCGCCCGCGACGGCGGCACCGTCCTGCTGCTGCCCCTGGGCGACGGCGACACCGCCACCGACGTGGCCCGCCGCACCGCCCGCCACCTGGGCGGCGCCGTCCACGAGCCGGTCACCGTGGGCTCCTCCGCCCCCGTCACCGACCTCTTCGCACACCCCGACACCGTGGCCGCCGCCTATGGGGAGGGCCGCCGCTGCCTGGACGCGCTGCGCCTGGTCGGCCGCCTGGGCGACGGCGCCGCGGCCGAGGACTTCGGCTTCCTCGGGCTGCTCCTCGCGGGCGAACGGGACATCGCCGGCTTCGTCGAGCGCACGATCGGCCCGCTGGTCGCGTACGACGAGCGGCGCGGTACGGAGCTGCTGCGCACCCTCGACGCGTACTACGCCTGCGGCATGAGCCCGGCCCGGACCAAGGACGAACTCCACGTCCATGTGAACACGGTCGCCCAGCGGCTGGAGCGTGTCGCCCGCCTCATCGGCGAGGACTGGCAGGACCCGGCACGCGCCCTGGAGATCCAACTCGCCCTGCGTCTGCAGCGGTTGGCGGCACCGAACCGGCACTGACACGGCACCGGCCCCGTACGAGTGGTCGTACGGGGCCGGTGCGGCACGGTCCGTCACACGGTGCGCGCGTCCGCCGCCCGGGACGCGGCGGTCTCCGGTCCGGCCAGGGCCTGCCCGTCGCCCGCGACGTCGGCGAGGTCGCGGTGCCGGGTCTCCCGGGCGACGCCCACGGCGACCAGCGTCAGCACCGACGCCGCGATGACGTACAGCGCGATCGGCGTCGAACTGCCGTAGTCCGACAGCAGCGCGGTGGCGATGAGCGGCGCGGGCGCGCCGGCCGCGACGGAGGCGAACTGGGCGCCGATGGAGGCGCCGGAGTAGCGCATCCGGGTCGCGAACATCTCCGAGAAGAAGGCGGCCTGGGGCGCGTACATCGCGCCGTGCAGCACCAGTCCCACGGTCACGGCCAGCACCAGGTTCCCGAAGGAGCCGGTGTCGACGAGCGAGAAGAACGGGAACATCCACAGACCGATCCCGGCCGCGCCCAGCAGGTACACGGGCCGGCGTCCCACCCGGTCCGACAGCGCGCCCCAGGCCGGAATCACCGCGAAGTGCACGGCGGAGCCGATGAGTACGGCGTTCAGCGCCGTCTGCTTGGAGACGCCGGCGGAGGTGGTGGCGTAGACGAGGATGAAGGCGGTGATGACGTAGTAGCTGATGTTCTCCGCCATGCGCGCGCCCATCGCCACGAGCACGTCCCGCCAGTGGTGCCGCAGCACGGAGACGAGCGGCAGCTTCTCGGCATCCCCGTCGTGCGCCGCCCGGCGGGCCTCGGCCCGCTCCCGCGCCTCCTGGAAGACCGGTGATTCATCGACAGAGAGCCGAATCCACAAACCGACGACGACCAGGACACCGGACAGCAGGAACGGGATCCGCCAGCCCCAGCTGCCGAAGGCCTCGTCCGACAGCACGGCGGTGAGCAGCGACAGCACACCGGTCGCCAGCAGTTGACCGGCCGGCGCGCCCGTCTGCGGCCACGACGCCCAGAACCCGCGCCGCCGGGCGTCCCCGTGCTCCGACACCAGCAGGACGGCCCCGCCCCACTCGCCGCCGAGCGCGAAGCCCTGCACCAGACGCAGGGCCGTCAGCAGCACCGGTGCGGCGCTGCCGACGCTCGCGTGCGTCGGCAGCAGGCCGATCGCGAACGTCGCCCCGCCCATCAGCAGCAGACTCAGGACCAGCAGCTTCTTCCGCCCGAGCCGGTCACCGTAGTGCCCGAACACCAGCGCGCCGAGCGGGCGGGCGGCGAAGCCGACCGCGTACGTCAGGAACGACAGCAGGGTTCCGACGAGCGGGTCGGAGTCCGGAAAGAACAGCTTGTTGAACACGAGCGCGGCTGCGGAGCCGTACAGGAAGAAGTCGTACCACTCGATGGTGGTGCCGATGAGGCTGGCGGCGACGATGCGCTTGAGGTTCACGGGTGGTGGGGGAGCGGTGGTTCCGGAGGCCATGTGCGCCACTTCCTCGTGTGCGGTGGGGACGGGTACGTGTCGGCACACCGTAGGAAGACGCAGGTCAGGCGCACATGTGGTGGGGCAACATAGTTCGAGGGTTGGCTATGCGTGCGGCCACCATGCCGGCTCACGCAAGGGCGGCTCAGGCGGCTCGCTCCACGGCTCACCGGCGTACAGGCGCAGGTCGTCCTGGACGACTTCGGGACCGTGTTCGCCGATCTTCCCGCCAAACCGGCAAAGGCCGCGGAATGCCTCGCAGGGCTATCTGTGGGCGGTCCTCGGCGACCCCGAGCACGACGCAAGGTGGCGGGCCGCGCACTGCGTCCGGCTCCTCGTCGAACTCGGCTGCAATGAAGAACTCGACGCGCTGCGGCGCTTCGCGCTGGACACTCTTGACGTGGCCCCGTTCCACGACGCCACTTGGTGGTGCCCTGGCGGGTGCGCCTGGCCGCGACCGCACCAGTTCCGGCCGGCGTGTCATGGCCGCGCTGTGGACCTTCGCCATCAGGGCGCTTCACCTGCACGGACGCGACGACACCGCCGAAGCCCCCGCCGGGCAGCACGACAGGCAGAACACCCGTTCCACATCCTCGGATTCACCTCATGATGTTGGAACGGCCGTGCTTGCGGACCACTGCATGCGGAGCGGACCGGGAATGGTCTGCGCGGTGTTGTCTCGCCGGCGAGACAGGCACAGCATGGGGAGGGCCTGCGAGGGTTATCGCGTGCCGCGGCGAAGTGGTGTCGGCCGCCGTTCGGATGTCGAGTGTCGGATTGTTTGCACAGGAGAGTCATGGCGAACCCAGTTCGAGGATCAGGGAGATGGCCGATGAGTCGCGGCAGAGAGGCGGCCAGCAGGTGACGATCGGCATCGGCGACGGCCTCCCGGCCGTCCGCGGCTATCTCGACGGGCTGATCCGGGCGCGACTGACCAGCCCGTTCAGCTGGGACGTCCCGTTGGTCTCGCTCGGGTTCGACTCGCTCAAGGCCATCGAGCTGTGGAGCCGGCTGCGGACCGACCTCGGTGTGGACGTCCCGGTTGGCGAGCTGCTGAACCTCACCCTGGATGGCCTGACGGCGCGGGTGCGGGCGGAAGGTGGGTCTGTCGCCGCGTTCGCTGCCGGACCGGTTGCCGGCGGACCCGCCGGGGCAGACCTCGACGACGCCTCTCCGGAGGCGGCCGCGCAGCTGCTGGCGACCCTCGACGGCCTGGACGACGCGGAGATGGAGCGCCTGGCGGCCGGACTCGGACCCGGATCCGAGACAACGCCCGCGGACTGAGCTCGGCCTCCCCGACACGGGCCGTCCATCGTTCGTGCGGGCCGACGACCTGTGCGGTGCTCAAGGCTCTACTGGTGAATCTGGCGATCCCGCTTGCCGCGTCGTCCTGCTCAAGTCATCGACGCCGGAAGTCGCGATCCTGTCAAGCCTCGGCGTGCTGCCGTTCCTGCTCTTCTCCCTCCCGGCCGGTGTCGTAGTCGACCGCCTCGCCAAGCACAAGCTGATGATGTGGTGCGACATCGGTCGCTTGCTGCTCCCCGGCGACGAGCGAATGGACGCCAACGGGAAGCCGGGCACGACGGCGTCGTTCGCGGAATTCGCCGGGCCGTCGATCGGTGGCGGGCTCGTCGGGCTGCTCGGCGTCGCGCGCGCGATCTGCGCGGATGCGGCCACGTATGCGTTGTCAGCGTTTGTCAGCGTTTGTCAGCTTTGTCACTGTTCCTGATCCGCAAGCCGGCGCCCGAGCCGCGCGCCGAGGACCGGAAGATGAAGCGGGAGATCGCCGACCGGTTCGGATTCGTCGTCAAGCACCCGATTCTGCGCAATGTGGTGTGCTCCATGAGCACGTTCAACTTCCTCGGCTCGATGATCGGCGCAGTGGAGATCGTCTTCCTGGTCCCGGTGCTGCACGTCACCCCCGCGGGCGTCGGCCTCGTCTTCTCGGTGTCGGCGGTCGGCGGTCGGCGGCATGATCGGCGGGCTGGCGGCCGGACGCCTGTCGAACCGGATCGGCAGCGCGCGGATCATCCGGGTCTCGGCGCTCGTCCTCGGCATTCCGACCTTCGCGCTGCCGATGGCGTCGCCGGGCTGGGGCGTGCTGCTGTTCGTGGGCGGCACCTTCTACTTGCCCAGGGATCGTCTTCAACGCCGCGCAGGTCACCTGTCGTCAGTCGATCACGCCGCCGGAGCCGCTGGCCCGGCTGGCCCGGGTGAACGCCGGCGTGCGCTTCGTCACCTGGGGCCGGATGCCGGTCGGTGTGGTCGTCGGCGGCATGCTGGGCACGGCGGTGGGGTCCGTGAAACGCTATGGGTCTCGGTGATCGGTTGCTGGTGTGCGGGGTTGTAGGTGTTCTTCTCGCCGCCGCGGAGGATGCGGGACCTGGACATGATCGAGGAGGCCCGGTCGGACGAATCGGCGGTTGCCGGGTCCGAGGCCGCGCCGGCCATCGCCGTAACTTGACCGCCCAAATACACATCCCGTTGTGGAGCCTCGATGAGTTCCTCCTCTGTCTTCCTGAGCGGACCGCAGTACGTGCTGGGGGAGATCGCGTCGCACCATACGGAGACTCCGGATCTGGAGGCGCGGGCCGGTGAACTAGGGGTGCCGTATGCCCCGGAGCTCTGGGGCTGGGGCCATGTGCACCGGAGCCACAAGTCGCTGGAGGACCTGGCGGTCGATGCGGGCAAGGCGACTCTCCGCGCCGCCGGCGTCGACCCCTCCTCCGTCGACGCACTGGTGCTGTGCTGCACCAGTTTTCCAGGGGGGCCGGACAGCCACGGCAGTTTCGTGCGGACCATCTCGGAGGGGTTGGGAACGCGTGAGACCGACTTCCTCGGCATCACGCTCGACCGATGCACGAACCTGCTGGCGGGCCTGCGAGTCGCCGAGGCCTTCGTAGCTGCCGGAATCCATCGGCGGGTCCTGGTCATCACCACCGACAGAGTCACTGTCGAGGCGGAAAGACTGGCCAAGTTCGCCCTGTTCAGCGATGGCGCGGCCGGTGTGCTGGTGTCGGACACCGACGGGGAGTACGAGATCGTCGCAAGTGCCGCAGCGCACGAGCTGAAGGACCTGGACTGGTCGAACCAGATCAGTCCGGACCTCTCCCGCCGCGTGAACACGCAGCTGATGAAACGTGCATCCATCGGAATCGACCAGGTCGACATCCTCATGCACGCCAATATCTTCGAAGCCATCATCGTGATGAAAGAGCTTCAGGCGGGGTTCGCCGCAGCGCAGTTGTATACAGACAACATCGCACGGGTAGGCCACTGCTTCGCCGCTGACCCAATCATCAACCTGACGGACCTCGCAGCAGCCGGTCGCCTTCGCGACAACGGCCACTACCTGCTGGCCGCCTCAGTTCCTGGAGTACGGTACGGGGTTCTGCTCCGCAAGCAGACGCGCTAGCACTCGAACCGGAATTTTCGGAATGGTCGGCGGGGGCGTTGTCTCGCTGGCGAGACAGGCGTCGGCCGACACATCGCAGCAAACTCATGGAGAAGACGGCCGGCGGAGCGCGGATGCTGCGGTCGTACGGTTTCCGACACCAGACGATCATCAGGTTCCGTGCCTTCTTGCCGAATCCCCGCCACGAGGTGATCAACCGACATCGGCGAAGTGAGGATGCGCCCAGTGATCCACGATTTCGCCGTCTGTCATGCCCGTGAGTCCGCGACCGTCGTCGTCTCCTGATGGGGAGGAGGCCCGTCACGGCGCCGACATCGGCGTGGTGCCGCGAGAGGGCGGCGGATTCTGGCGGGGCCGCGCTTCGGTTGCGTAGGTTTCATCGAGCATCGCCTGATCAAGGTGCCGCCGGGCTCGCGGCCGTCCCGACCGATGCTGACCTGCGAATCTGAGAGGGCGACATGACTCACGTGCTGTTCAGTGGTCTCGATGAGGGCATCCTGGCGTTGCCGTTCTACGAGGAGCAGCACCGCACGTTGGCCGTGGAGCTCGCCGACTGGTGCGCCGGCCACGCCGGCCTGTGGTCACGTCCTCTGGAGCAGACCCCGGAGAAGGCAGGCAGGGAGATCCTGAGCGCGCTCGGCTCCGCCGGATGGCTGGGATTCCTCGATCCCGCGAACGGGTCCGCCGCCGGTGACTACCGCTCGATCTGTCTGGCCAGGGAGATCCTTGCGTACGCCGACGATCTGGCGGACTTCGCCTTCTCCATCCAAGCGCTGTCGGCGACCACGATCGTCCAGTACGGAAACAGTGAGCAGCAGCAGGAGTATCTGCCGCGCATGGCGTCGGGCGAGGTGACGGGATCGTTCGCGATCTCGGAGGAGGAGGCCGGCTCCGACATCTCGGCAGTCGGTCTGACCGCCGACCGAGTGTCCGACGGCTATCTGTTGAACGGCCGAAAGGCCTGGATCGCCAATGCCGGCATCGCGGATCTGCACTGCGTGATCGCGCGAACGGGTGGGGGACCCGGTGCGCTGGGGCTCACGGCGTTTCTGGTGCCGGCGCGAACGCCTGGAGTCCGGGTGCTGGAGAAGGTGCGGTTGGTTGCTCCGCGCTCGTTCGGACACCTGGCCTTCGAAGACTGCCTGGTCCCCGAATCGAGCGTCCTCGGACGCCCCGGACAGGGGTTCGTGGTCGCGACGGACCTGCTGGAGCGATTCCGGATGACGGTGGGGGCGGCCGCGGTGGGGTTCGCGCGGCGCGCTGCCGACGCGGCAGTCCAGCGGGCCCGTGAGCGGCGGGTGTACGGCGGCAAGCTGATGGACCTTCAGCTTGTGAAGGGTGCGCTTGCCGACATGGAAACAAAGCTGAACTACTCCGCGATGTTGGTCGCGCGGGCCGCGTGGGAGCTCGACCACGGGAACCCCGGCTACGCGAAGCACTCGAGTATCGCCAAGTTGGCCGCCACCGAGGCCGCACAGGAGATCGTCGACGCTGCCGTCCAGATCCACGGGGCAGCCGGCCTGGTTGCCGACAGCGTCCCCGAGCGCTTGTACCGGCAGGTCAGGTCCCTGCGTATCTACGAGGGAGCGTCCGAGGTCCAGAAGATGATCATCGCGGACGCGCTGGGACGACGGCCGCCCGCGGGCCGATCCCGAGCGGCATCCGGACGCAAGTCAAGTCGAGTGGAGCGCTGACTTGTCCTCCCCTGTCGTAGCAATGACACGGGCAGATCCGTACCCATACATCCTGGCTCACCCTGGCTGCCGGGTACGGAAAGACATTTGATGCATACACGGGGAGAGCCATGAGTGACCAACAGCACTACGAGTGTGTCGGCGTCGGCGTCGGCCCTGCGAACCTGAGTCTTGCATCTCTGTTGCACGGTTGTCCGGGGCTGCCGAATCTCTTCCTTGAGAAGCGTGAGGAGTTCGGTTGGCATGATGGACAGCAGATCCCCGATGCGACCCTCCAGGTGTCCATTTTCAAGGATCTGGTGAGCCTGTCGGACCCGACCAGTCCCTTTTCGTTCCTCTCCTACCTGAAGGACAAAGGGCGGATCTACCACTTCATCAATGCTCAGTTCAGCGCGGTGCCGCGGCAGGAGTTCCGCAACTACCTGGAATGGGCGAGCCGGCGCAACCAGAACGTGGTGTTCGGCGAGGAGGTCGTGTCCGTCGACTTCGACGGCGTATTCGTTCTGCGTACCAACCGGCGCACTGTCACGGCGAACAACGTGTCCATCGGCATCGGCAGCCATGCCTGGGTGCCGGCGGCGGCCCGTGACCACCTCGGCCTCACTCAGTTCCACGTCAGCGAATTCGTGCCTCTCAGCCGCGACTTGGCGGGGAAGAGGGTCTGCGTGGTCGGCGGTGGCCAGTCGGGCGCCGAGGCGTTCCTCGACCTCATCTCGCGGCCGTCCGCCGAGCGGCCGCGCCGGGTCTCGTGGGTGTCGCGCCGCCGCAACTTCTACCCCATCGACGACTCGCCCTTCACCAACGACTTCTACATGCCCGGCTACTCGGACTACTTCGCCCGGCTGGACCAGGGGACGCGCGAATCGTTCAACCGGGAGCACGTCCTCACCAGTGACGGCATCTCCGAGAGCACACTCCGCGAGATCTACCAGCGTATCTACGCCGAGCGGTTCATCCACGGCAACCCCGACCTGGTCTCGCTGTACCCGAACCGGAACGTGATCGCGGTCGCCGCCTCCGACAACGCGTGGTCGTTGAAGCTGTCCAACAGCAGCCATCCGGCGGTCCTCGGGCAGGTAGACGCCGACGTGGTGGTCTGGGCGACCGGATTCCGCACCGCCGCGCCCGACTTCCTCGCGCCGATCGCGGACCGACTCGAGCGCGAGGGCGACGAGTACCGCATCGACAGTGATTTCGCCGTCAGATGGGACGGTCCTTCGAACCGAAGCGTCTTCCTCCAGAACGCGGCACTGCGACAGCGTGGACTGGCGGACAAGAACCTCAGCCTGCTCGCCTGGCGGAGCCAGCGGATCATCGACCGCCTTCGATGCGTGCGCAGTGACGATCCGGCACCTTCGTTCATCGAATGGTCGGCGAAGCTCAGCCCGGACGAGAGCGTGGGGTGAACCATGACGCATGTCGACTTCGCAGTCGTGGGCGGCGGAATCATCGGGTGCACGATCGCACGGGAGCTGGTGCTTCGGGCTCCGAACGCCTCCGTGCTCGTGCTCGACCAAGACGCCGTCGGATCCGGAGCCAGCCGCCGCTCGGCCGGTCTGCACTTCCCCCGTGGCGCGACGGAGCGTGTCCGCCGCATGTCCAGCTACAGCCAGGCCTGCTACCGGGCTCTGCTGGACGCTGATCCGACTCTGCCGATCCACCCGGTTCCCATGCTGGTGGTGTCCGACCGCGCGAGCGCGGGCCAGGTGGAGACGGCCTACCTCGACGAGGCCCGGATGTCCCGGGTGGACGCGCTGCCGGACTGGCTGCCGCCACTGTCGGACGAGACGGCGGCCTGGAAGGGCGAGGGCTGCCAGTACGCCGACGTCGGCGCACTGGCCCGAGCACTGGCCCGGTCGCTGCGGCCGGGGACGAGTTTCCGGGACGGGGTCTGCGTCGCCGCCCTGGACCAGGCCGGGAACGGATACGAACTCGCGCTCGGCACCGGAGAACGCGTCACGGCCGACGCGGTCGTGCTCGCACCCGGCCCGTGGCTGGCCGCACCGGCCTGGCGGGAACGGCTCGCGCCCCTGGGCGCCAGAGTGAAGAAGGTCGTGGCGCTGCACATCGAACAGCCGCCCGCGGCCGAGGACGGAGTCGTCGTCTTCCATGACGAGGACGCGTTCCTGCTCCCACTCCACGAGCAGCGGCGCTGGCTCTTCAGCTACACCAGCCAGGTCTGGGACGTCGACCCCGACCGGCTCACCGGCAGCGTCTCCGCGTCGGACCTCGCCGAGGCCCGCGAGGTGCTGATCCGCCGCGCCCCCCGCCTGGCCGACTCCGCCCGCAGCGGACGGGTGTTCTGCGATGCGTACAGCGCGGATCGGGAGCCTCTGGTGCGCGCACTGGACGAGGAGGGCCGGCTGGTGTTCGCGGGTGCTGCCAACGGCTCCGGCTACAGGCTCGCACCCGCCATCGCCGCGGAGGCAGCACACCTGCTCCGTACGGCCGTTCAGAACGTTTCCGAGCAAGGGAGCCACCCATGAACGTGAGCGTCTTCGCCACCGAGGAGCTGCACCAGGCATTCGGCATCGAGATGAGCTCCGTGGAGTCGATGACTGCCGGGGCCGGCTGGGGCCGGGTCGCTCCGGGCGTCACCTCCGATCCGCACCAGCACGACGAGATCGAGATGTTCGTCGTCGTCGCCGGAACCGGATGGGTGGCCTTCGACGGCCGGCGCATCCGGGTGGAGCCGGGAACGGTGTGCCAGTTCGAGCCCTTCGAGACGCACGTCATCGAGAACGACGGCGACATCGACCTGGTCTTCTTCGACCTGTACTGGCGCGACCCGGCGCTCGCCGCCCGGACCGCGGCCGCGGGTGCCGCGCGCCGCCGATTCCCCGAGCGGCCGGTCTTCGTCTTCTCGACCCCGCCCACTCCCAACGGCGACCTCCACCTCGGCCATCTGTCCGGCCCCTACCTGGGAGCGGACGCCTACGTCCGGTTCCAGCGCATGCAGGGCACCGAAGTGTGGCACCTGACGGGGAGCGACGACTTCCAGAGCTACGTGGTCGAGTGCGCCCGCCGCGAGGAGCGCGAACCGGCGCGCTCCGCCGGGCACTACAGCGCCGAGATCGCCGCGACGCTCCGTCTGATGGACATCGAGGTCGACCAGTACACCGTGACCAACGAGGATCCCGGCTACCGGGACGGCCTGCGTGGGTACTTCTCGAAGCTGGTCGACTCGGGTGCGGTCGCCGTCCGGCAGACGGCCGCCCTGGTGGACGCGGAGACGGGCGCCTACCTCTACGAGGTGGACGTCTCGGGCGGTTGTCCCGGATGCGGCGGCGGCACCAGCGGCAACATCTGCGAAGAATGCGGCGAGCCGAACGTCTGCGTCGACCTGGTCGACCCGCGGAGCAGCCGGTCGCAGGCGCCGTCGAAGCAGCAGCCGGTCTCCCGCTTCGTCCTGCCGCTCCACGAGTTCGGCAAGGAGGTCGCCGATCACCACCGCCTCGGCCGGGTCCCGGCCCGACTCCGCGAACTGGCGGACCGGGTGTTCGCGCGTACCAGCCTCGACATTCCCGTGACGCACCCTTCGGACTGGGGCGTCGCACCCGCGGAGACGACCGTGGACGGGCAGGTGATCTGGGTCTGGCCTGAGATGTCCTACGGCTTCCTCCACGGCATCGAAGCCCTCGGCGGGCGTCTGGGCCGTGACTGGCGAGCCGTCGCTCCCGAGCAGGACTGGAAGTTCGTCCACTTCTTCGGCTACGACAACAGCTTCTACCATGCCGTGCTCTACCCGGCGCTCTACCGGTCGGCGTACCCGGCGTGGAATCCCGACATCGACTACCACGTCAACGAGTTCTACCTGCTGGAGGGCGGCAAGTTCTCCACCAGCCGACGCCATGCCGTCTGGGGCAAGCAGATCCTGCGCCCGGAGACCGTGGACGCGGTGCGCTACTACCTGTCGCTCACACGTCCGGAGCAGCAACGGACGAACTTCGAGCTCGAGGCGTACACGGAGACCGTCCAGAGGGTCCTGGTGGACGGCTGGCAGAGCTGGCTGAACGACCTGGGCGCACGGATCGCCGGGCAGTACGGCGGGATCGCCCCCGACGCCGGCGTCTGGACTCCCGAGCACACGGCGTTCCTCAACCGCCTGGGCATACGGCTCGCCGCTGTCGCCGACAGCCTCGGACAGGACGGATTCTCGCTGAACCGTGCGGCCGCCGAGCTGGACGGGATCGTCGTGGACGCTCGGCGGTTCGCCGAGGCAGAGGCACGGACCGCGCTGATCGCCGACTGGAACGACGAGGCCCGAACGGCCGTCGCGCTGGAACTGGCCGCGGCACAGCTGCTGGCGCGCGCGGCCGCGCCGGTCATGCCGCGATTCGCCGCCCGACTCGCCGAGGCGCTCGGGACGGCCGACCTCTCGTCCTGGCCCTCCCAGGTCGAGCTGGTCGCGCCCGGGACCCGGATCAGCCTTGAGGACCAGTCCTACTTCGCGGCTCTGCCGTCGGACTGGCCGCTCGCCGCGGAGACCACGGGATGACGGACTCTGTGATCAACCGCGTGGTGGCGGGGCCTCCGGCTCCCGGCCACCGGATCTCGTTCCTCCGGCTCGGCAGCCGCAGGACGCTGGACCTGACCGAGCTGTACGAACAGTCGGGCCGTGTCGCCGCCTACCTTCGGAGCCTCGGCGTCGAGTCCGGGGACCGTATCGGGATCCTGGCGGCCAACAGCCTGGAATGGGTCCTGCTGGACCTTGCCGCGCTGCGGCTCAAGGCCGTGGTCGCGGGTTTCGAGCCGGGCAAGTTCGCCGACACCGGAGAGCTGGTGGCGCGCTACGGGCTCAAGGCTCTGTTCACCGACCAGGACGTTGCGGCGGGCGCGCCGGCGGCGGTCCGAGCCTTCGCCGACGTCGCCGAGGCCGCGGGACGGACCTGGACGGAGCTGCCCGAGCCCGTCGTGTACGAGCCCGAGGAGGTGACGACGATCAAGTTCACCTCCGGCAGCACCGGCGTGCCGAAGGGGCTCGGGGCCACCGTCGGCAGCATCGACGTGTCGATGCGGGCCGTGCAGGAGATCTTCGAGCACCGGGGCGGTGACAACCTCTTCGTCTTCCTTCCGCTGTCGCTGCTGCAGCAGCGGTACTGGGTCTACTCCGCCCTCTGCTTCGGCCACGACGCGACCGTCACCACGTACGAGGCGGCCTTCGCCACGCTCGCGACGGCCCGGCCGACCGTGGTGATGGGTGTGCCGGCGTTCTTCGAGGCCGCCAGGCAGCAGATCAGCCAGGACGCCGCGCGCGCGGACGGCGTCACGCCGGACGCGGCGCGCCGCGCGGCCGCGCGGCGGCTGTTCGGCGATCGGATCCGCTATCTGTGGACGGGATCGGCACCGGCGGACCGGGAGGTGCTGCGCTACCTCACCGACGCGGGCCTTCCCGTCTATGAGGGCTACGGGCTGAACGAGACGTGCATCGTCAGCAAGAACCACCCCGGTGCCCACAAGGAGGGCAGCGCGGGGCGGGTGCTGCCGGGGAAGCAGGTGCTGTTCGACGAGGACGGCGTGATCCTGGTCCGCAGCGAGCATCCGGTGAACCGGCGCTACGAGTTCGCCGAGCCCGGCGACTCCGAGCGGATGTTCGTCGCGGACGGGGTGGTGCGCACCGGCGACCTCGGCTACGTGGACGAGGACGGCTTCCTGTTCATCCAGGGGCGCGCCGACGACGTCATCGTGCTCGGAAACGGCAAGAAGGTGATCGTCCGGCCGATCGAGGAGCACATGCGGACGAGTCCGGCGATCGAGGAGTGCGTGGTGTTCTGCCCCGCGCAGACGTCCCTGGTCGCGGTGGTCTCGCCGTCCTCCGACACGCCCGACCTCAAGGCGATCGCCGAACAACTGGCCCGCACCAACGCCTCGTTCGGCCGTGACGAACAGATCCGCAAGGTCGTGGTCGCGAGCCCGCGGCCCAGTATCGCCAACGGAATGCTCACTTCGCAGTTCAAGCCGAAACGGCAGGCCATCTTCGCCGCCTTCCAGGCGGAGATCACGAACAACCAGGACGGTATCCATGCCCAGTGACATCGAGACCACCGCGCGGGAGAACCTGTCGGCCGCGCTCCAGCCGGCCGCGGATCCGCACGGGATCGACGCGGACGTCGCGTTGACCGACTACGGACTGACCTCGCTGCAGAAGGTCCTGTTCCTGACCCGGCTCTGCGAGGACCTCGCGGTCGACCTCGCGCATCTGAGCGAGCGCGACGTCGCCGAGATGCGCACCCTCCACGACGTCGTCGACACCCTGTCGCGCTACGCGGGAAAGGCTGCCTAGAGTGAGTTGGGCGGAGCTGGCCGCGGCCACGCTGGAGAACGACCACGTGAGGCTGCGTCCGATCGGTCCCGAGGACCGCGAGTCGATCCACGGCATCGCGATGGACCCGGTGATCTGGCGCTACTTCGTGAGCCTCGTCGAGACCGAGGCGGACTTCGACGCCTTCTTCGAGGGCATGGTCGCCGACCACGCGGCGGGCAGGCGCGTGGTCTTCCACATCACCGACAAGACGACGGGGCGCTGCGCGGGGAGCATGAGCTTCGGCAACCTCTCGGAGGCGGACTCGCGCCTGGAGATCGGCTGGTCCTGGCTGGGCGTCGACTTCCAGGGCCGCGGCATCAACCGCTGGGCCAAGTACCTCCTGCTCGAGCACGCCTTCGAGACCCTGGGCGCCGAGCGCGTGGAGTTCAAGACGGATCGGCTCAACGTGCAGGCCAGAGCGGGCCTGCGCAACATCGGCGCTCTGGAGGAGGGCGTCTTCCGCAGCTTCAACCCGATGCCGGGCGGCAGGCGCCGGGACGCGGTCTTCTACAGCGTGGTGCGCGGCGAGTGGCCCTGGCTCAAGGACGAGCTGGCCGCTCACGCGAAGGTGACCCGTCAGGACATGGCGGTGTGACCGGCGGAGCGGGCATCACCCATCTGCGTCTCCGCGGCGATCCGCACGAGGTCGGCCGACAGCACGGCGCTGCTCTCGCAGGTCCCTTGCGCGGCTTCGTCGACGACTCGCTCTGCCGTCTCGACCTGCTTCTGGACGAACAGGTCACGATGTCCGGGCTCGAACCGGTGCTGTCCGCGTTCGACAAGGTGATCACGGCGGAGCTGCCACGGCTCGCGGACGAGATCACCGGACTCGCCGACGGGATCGGAATCCACCGCGACCAGGCGCTGCTGCTGCAACTGCGCCGGGAGATCCTGGGCTACCGGAAGATCCCGGCGCGAGGCGACTGCACCACCTACGCGAGGGCTGGTTCCCCTCCGGTACTGGCCCAGACGGTGGACCTCAACGGCGACCTGGACGATCAGATCAGCGTCCTCGACGTCCGGCTCACAGGTTCCCCGCGCGGGGTCCTGGTGCTCAGCTTCGCGGGCCTCCTCGGCTATCTGGGCGTCAACAGCGACGGCCTGGCCGTGGGCCTCAACCTGGTCCTCGGCGGCGACTGGAAACCCGGAGTCCCGCCGTACCTGGCCATTCGCCATGTGTTGGACTCCGCTGCCACCGTCGATGAGGCGGTCGAGTGCCTCCGCGGTCTCCCGTTGGCCAGCTCACGGTCGTTCATGCTCTGCGACGCGGGCAAAGCGGTCTGGGTGGAGGCTCTGGACGGCGGGTTCCGTTGCTTCGAAGCCCAACAGGCCGAGCACACCAACCACTTCCTCCACCCCGAGTTCGAACCCTTCGACGAGATCAACGTCTTCGCGCGGAACTCCTCACGCCGAAGGCTGGAGGCGTGCCGCGCCGGTCTCGCCGCGATGGCACCGGCCGCAGGGGTGGAGGAGCATTTCGCTTTGCTCTCGGTCCCTCCCATCCGAGTGGTCGGAACCGGTGACATCCGGTACGAGCGCACCGTCGCCGCGGCCGTCGCCTTGCCGGGGAGCGGCCAGTTGTACATCAGGCCGGGTGATCCCGCCGCATCTGTCACCAGGGAGTTCACCTTCGCGGACCCGGACTGCCGCACCGATGGCTCTCCCCGGGCGGGCGCGGATGATGCGGGGTGACGCCGAGGGTGCCGAGTTGTCGGTCCCTCTTGATCTCTTCGAACTCCGACGGCGGGAACACGAACGTGCTCGATGACGAGAACGGGCGATTCGTCGTCCTTGTGAACCACGAGGATCAGCTCACGACAGTCCTCGAGGGACACGCGTCAGAAGCTTTTCCGGAAGGGAACCTGTCATGAAAGCAGGTACTGCCATCAGCGTCGCCGGGATCGATGCCGGGATCGACGTCGACGATCTCTCCAGCCTGCTGATGATCAGGCACTTCGAGCAGAGCGTGCTGGACCTGTTCGCGCGCGGGCTGCTCAGCGGCACCACGCACACCTGCCTCGGCCAGGAGTACGTGCCGGTGGCCCTGGGGCCGCTGCTGGCCCCGGACGACTTCGTGTTCAGCAACCACCGCGGCCACGGACACTACCTGGCCCGCTTCGACGACCCCGAGGGCCTGCTGGCCGAGATGACCGGCCGCGAGGGCGCCGTCTGTTCGGGCGTCGGCGGCAGCCAGCACATCTTCCGGGGCACCTACCTGTCCACCGGGGTGCAGGGCGAGAGCCTGCCGGTGGCCGTGGGCACGGCCTTGTGGTTCCAGCGGACCGGCCTGCCCGGGATCGCCGTGGCCTACATCGGCGACGGCACCTGGGGCGAGGGCGCCGTCTACGAGGCGTTGAACCTGGCCGCGCTGTGGCGGCTGCCGTTGCTGGTGGTCGTGGAGAACAACGGCATCGCGCAGACCACGCCGACCGCGCGCGCCATGGCCGGGGACATCGCCGGGCGGGCCGCGGCGTTCGGAATCGCCCATGTGTCCGTGACCGGCAGCGACGTCGCCGCGATCCGCGCGCGCCTGGCACCGGTGGTCGAACGGACGCGCGCCGGCGGCGGGCCGGTCGTCGTGGAGTTCGCGACCCACCGCCTCGGCCCGCACAGCAAGGGCGACGACACGCGCTCCGCCGCCGAGGTCGCCGCCGAGCGGGAGCACGACTGGCACGACGCCTATCGGCGCCTGGACCCCGACCTGTTCGCCAAGGTCGAGGACGAGCAACGGACGCGGATCGCCGAGGCCGTGGACCGGGTCCTGGCCCGTCCGGCCTCGGTGTGGGAGAGGGGCTGAACCGTGGAGCGTGTCGCTGAGAACCTGAACCGGGCGCTGCACGCGGCCTTCGCCGCCGACCCCGACCTGTTCCTGCTGGGGGAGGACGTCGCCGATCCGTACGGCGGCGCCTTCAAGATCACCAAAGGGCTGTCGTCGGGCTACCCCGACCGGGTCCTGAGCACGCCCATCAGCGAGCAGTCGCTGGTGGGCGTGGCCAACGGGCTGGCGCTGTCCGGCGGGCGCGCCATCGTCGAGATCATGTTCGGCGACTTCGCCACCCTGGCCTTCGACCAGATCGTCAACTTCGCGGCCAAATCGGTCGCGATGTACGGCCGCCGTGTCGAGGTCCCGGTGATCGTGCGCTGTCCCACCGGCGGGCGGCGCGGGTACGGCCCGACCCACAGCCAGAGCCTGCAGAAGCACTTCATCGGCGTGCCGCACCTGTCGGTGCACGAGATCTCGCCGTTCCACGACAGCACGGCGCTGCTGGCCGGCCTGCTCGCCGATGGCGAGCCGGCCGTCCTGTTCGAGGACAAGGTGCTCTACACGCAGCCGATGTACGAGCCGGGGACGGACGGGCCGTTCGTCGCCGATTTCCCGTTCGGAGCCGGCGGCCCGGCACGGCTGCGGGCGTCGGACGGCGACGACGTGGCCGACTGTGTGATCATCGCGCCCGGCGGCGTGGCCCGGCGGGCGCTGGCGGCGGCCGGGACGCTGTTCGCCGAGCACGAGATCACCTGCGAGGTGATCGTTCCGACCCGGTTGTACCCGTTCGACGTGGAGCCACTGCTGCCCGCCCTGGCCGGCGCCGAGGTCGTGTGCCTGGTCGAGGACTGCGCCGCCGGCGGCACCTGGGGCACGGAGGTCGCCGCGCGCGTCTATCAGCGGCTGTGGGGCCGGCTGCGGCGCCCGGTCGTGCTGTGCAGCGCCGAGGCCGAGGTGATCCCGACCGCCGCACACCTGGAACAGACCGTGCTCCCCCAAGCTTCTGACATCCACCGCGCCATCTGGGAGGCGTTGCATGCGTGAACTGCTGCTGCCGAAGTTCAACAACAACGACGAGGACTGCGTCCTGGTCGGCTGGACGGTCGACGACGGCGCCGCGGTGTCCGCGGACGCGGTCGTCGCCGAGGTCGAGACCGCCAAGGCCCTGGAGGAACTCGTCGCGGACGCGGACGGCGTCCTCCACCGGCTCGTCGAGGCCGGAGCGCGCTGCGAGTTCGGGCGGCCCGTGGGGCTGCTGTTCGACAGCCGCCAGGAACGGGACGACTACCTGGCGAGCCTGGCGGCCGCCGTCGTGACCACCGCACCCGAGGGCGAGGGCGAGGACCACGATGGCGGCCCGGACCCGATCCTCAGCGACGCCGCGCGCACCCTCGCCCAGGATCACGGCATCCGGACCGAGCAACTGCGCACGCTCGGCAAGCGGGTGGTGAAGGCCTCCGACGTCCAGCGGCTCATCGACCAGGGGTTCATGGACCAGGGGGCGGCGTCCGCAGCGGCTGGGGCGTCAGCGGACGCCGCCGTCGTCAGCCTCAGCCCGCACCAACGCGCGGTGGCAGCCGTCGTCAGCGAGGCGCACCGCACGATCCCGGCCGCCTTCGCCGCGATCGCGGTCGACCTGACAGCGTTCCGCGCCACCCGCGGCGGCGCCCCGTACGGCCTGGTCGAGCTCCTGGTCAAGGCCATTGCCGCCCGCCACGCCGACTTCCCGCTGTTCTTCGCCACGCCCGGTGCGGACCACACCCTCACCCTCGCGTCGGCCGCCAACGTCGGGGTCACCGTCGACGTCGGGACCGGCCTGTTCATCCCGGTGCTCAAAGACGCCGCCCGCCGTCCGATCGGCGACCTGGCCGACGACCTCATGGACTTCCGAGTCAGCGCCCTGCGGCAGAACTTCCGCGGGGACGCGTTCGCCGACGAGGCCATCACCCTCTCGCTGCACAACGATCCGGACATCATCCTGGCCGCGCCGATCGTCCACCCGGGCCGCACCTGCGTCGTGACCTTGTGCGCCGAGCGGAGCGAAGTTGCGCTGACCGAGGACGGTACGCCGTTCACCCGGCCGGTCACCACGGTCGCGGCCACCTACGACCACCGCTATCTCAACGGCCGCGACGCGGTCCGCTTCCTCACCGCGGTGAAGCAGGACCTGGAGACCACCGACGCCATCGCCCGGCTCGCGGGCTGACGGGAGGACGACGACGCCACTGCCGCTCTTCGATGCCCCTGTGGACCTCCGCGCGTTGCGCGCCGCCTACCAAGCGGCCGACGCCCCGGCGTCGGCAGGTCCACGGATCGGGATCGCGGCCGGCTACACCGCCGACCCGATCCAGCCCCACCTCGGCGCGGCGCTCGCCGGGGCCGGCGAGACAAGCATGCCGCGTCACGTCGGCTTGATGATCTCGCGGAGCTCGGTGCGCGCCGCTGCGGTTGGACAGTGTGCCGCTCATGCGCCCGAAGAGCGGATCCGATGCGGCGTGTTCAGAGTGAGGTTGTCGACCGAGGCGATGTGGATCTCAGCCTGGTCGAGCAGGCGTAATCCGACGGCGTTTTCCGACAGGCCGGCGGCGGTGACAGTCACGGCGAGGAGCAGCCCGATCGTGTCGGTGATGACGCCCCGCTTCCTGCCCACGATCTTCTTCGCGGCATCCGATCCGGAGCACTCGCCGCCCAGCCATCGACCCGATCACAAAGGACCACCGTCAGATGATGCAGCCGCGCCCCGGAAACGGGCCGGTACCAGCCAGAACAAGTTGATCAAGAAAGGCCGTGAACTCCCGCTCGGCGCGGGCCGGCCCCGGCGCGGGCACGGTGGATCCGCACCCTGGCCGGGCGACCGCGGCGGCATGGGAAGGACCAGGGTCAGATCGTGCGCTGGTCCGGCGCGTCGGCGCCGCACACGTCCTGCAGTCGCTTGAGATAGGTCAAGCCGGTCATGACCTCGTCCGTCGGCAGTCCGAAGTCGATGAGACACGCGATCTCGTCCACGCCGAGCTCCGCGAGCCGCGCCACGACCTGCTCGCCCTTGTCGACCGAGCCGAGCAGGCCGACGTTGTCGAAGTAGTGCTCGAAGGCCCGCTCGACGAGCATGTCGATCTCGTCCGGCTCCAGGTCTCCGGCGCTGAGGTCCGACGTCAGTATGAGCCCGAGTGAGCTGCGCATGTAGTCGCTCAGCGACGGCCGGACCAGCTCTCGGACGCTGTCGGTGTCCTCGCCGAGGTACGTGTGCACCATCACCGCGACGTGGCCCGGCCAGCCGACGTCGGTCGCGGCCTTCCGGTACTCGGCGATGTTGTGCGCCAGCTGTTCGGGACTCTGGCCGAGCAGGTGGGTGAGGAGCCCGGCTCCGATCCGGCCGGCGCTCCGGAAGGTCTCGACGTCGCCGACACTGGCGACCCAGATCGGCAGGTCGGTCTGGACCGGCGGCGGGAACGACCGCACCTTCACCGGGTTCCCCGCGCCGTCGGTGACCTCGATTGCCTCACCGCGCCACAGGGCACGCACCTGCTCGATCCGCTCGTACATCTCCGTCCGGCGGTTCGTGTAGGCGGCCGGATTCAGGGCGAAGTCGACGGCGTGCCAGCCGGAGGCGAAGGACACCCCGACTCGGCCCCGGGAGATGTTGTCCACCACGGACCACTCCTCGGCGATCCGTAGCGCGTGGTGCAACGGTGCCACGACGCTGCCCGCCCGGATCTTGACACGCTCCGTCGTCGCGGCGATCGCCGCACTGGTCACCGAGGGGTTCGGATAGGTCCCACCGAAGGGGTGGAAATGGCGTTCCGGGGTCCACACCGCCGCCAAGCCGTTCTCGTCGGCGAAGCGGGCGCCTTCGAGCAACAACCGGTACCGGTCGGCCTCGGCGCTTCCGCTGTCATTGGCGAAATAGAAGAGGCTGAGATCCATCGTGCGTTCTCCCCAGCGGATACGGGTTCGGATTCGGGGGTGTGTGGCGAACATCGGTCGGTAAATGCGCCCGATCCTGATTCATAGCACCCTCGTTCTTCGCGGACACACTCACCGCGGACCGCGGTGGAAAACGGCCGACGGAGTGTTGTCTCGCCGGCGAGACATGCGCACGATGGACACGTCCTTCGGGAAATCAGGTTTCGTTCACACAGGAGAGCCGTGGCCAATCCGTTCGAAGACGAGGAAGGCGTTCATCTGGTCCTGGTCAACGGCGAGGAGCAGTACTCGCTGTGGCCGGCGTCCCATGACGTGCCCGCCGGCTGGTCGGTCGCGCACGACGCGGACACGCGGGCGAACTGTCTTGAATACGTGTCCGCACACTGGTCGGACATGCGGCCTGCCGGCCTGCGAGAGCTGAGCGATGAAGTGCGAGAGGTGGACAGGTGACGGTCGACAGCGGGTTCCGTAACCCCATGGACGAGCTGGTGGTCGGCAAGGTGCGGGAGCTTCTGGGGAACCCGGACATCGGCATCGGTGACGACTTCCTGGCCGTCGGCGGCAACTCCATCATCGCCGTCCGCCTCGGCCAAGCCCTCCGCCAGGAGCTCGGGATATCCCGGATCACGGGCGTCATCCTCAAGAACCCGCTGCTCAGCGACCTCAGCGACGTGCTGAGCGAGCTGGTCGGCGAGGCGTCCTGACCATGTCGTGACGGTCGCGTCCGGGCGGTGTCCCGGGTACGACGCCGCCGTGACGCTGCCGACGGCGCGCGTGGCCTCGGGACGGAATGTGGATCCGTCGCCACCTCGGTGACCGGGTTCTGTGGTGCGATTCCTCGCGCCAGGCAAGTCGCATCAGCATCAGTGGAGTTCAGACAGCAGCCTGTCTCGCCGGCAAGACATCGAGCCGATGTCACCTTGCGGTGGACGGTGTCCCGGCCCATTGTTCGTGGTTCGGTGATAGCGCCCTCGGTCAACGGCGCTTCGACCTCTTCCGGAATTCGCCGTCATCCCCTTCCAGCCCGTTGGATGTCGTCGCGGGCTCACGTGGCTGACCTTTTCCAGACTTGACAGATCGGTTGGAGTTCCTTTGTGCCCGGAATGCCGTACAACAATGGTCAGGTCATGTCGGATTCAGACGGTGGCCCCTCGACCGGAGGTCATTCCCGAATGATCGCCGCATCGTCGGCGCAGCGACGGATGTATTTCTCCTGGATCCTGCGACCGGATGACACCGCCGACATCTGGAAGGCTGTGCTGAGCGTCGGCGGCGACCTCTCCATGGACCGCCTCGAGCGGGCGCTCATGGTGCTGTACCGCCGGCATGACGCGCTCCGCACGACGTACCTCGAACGGAACGGCGAAGTTCTTCAGGTGGTACGAGACGCCGACGCATTCCGCGTCGCGATCGAGGTCGTCGAGGCCGAGGGCGAGTCGTCGGCCGAGCGCCGGGACTGGGCGGACGCCGAAGCCGCGCGCCGGGTCGCCGCCCCGATCGACCTCGCGGTCGGGCCGGTGGGCCGGGTGATCGTCATCCGGATCTTCCCCGACCTGCACCTGATGGCCTTCGTGTTCCACCACATCGTCATGGACGAGATCTCCGCGCAGGTCTTCGCCGAAGAACTCCGGCTGGCGTATGCCGACCCGGACGCGCCCGCCCTCGCCGAGCCGATATCTCCATACTCTGACTTCTGCTCGGCGGAGCAGCTTGCCGGCCTGGACCGCGAGGGCCTGGACCACTGGCTCAGGCAGCTGGCCGGCGTCCAGCCGGCCCGGCTGCTCGAGGACGGCGCGGAGAACCCGGCCGGCGCCGTCGGGCGCCGACTGCCGGTGCCGCTGCCCGCGGACGTGGCGGCGGAGTTCGAGGTGTTCTGCAAGGAGCAGTCGATCACGCCGTTCACCGGCCTGCTCGCGGTGTACTTCATCCTGCTGCGCCGCTGGTCCGGGGCGAGCGACGTGACGGTCGGCGCGCAGATGCTGGGCCGTCCGCACGCGGAGTTCTTCCGGACGATCGGGTTCTTCGCCAACACGGTGGTGCTGCGCTCCCAGGTGCGGTCGACGCCGACCTTCACAGAGTTCGTCGCCGGCGTCGGGGACACGGTCCAGGACGCGCTGGACTACCAGGACGTGCCGTTCGACGTCGTCGTGGACGCACTGGCCCCGCAACGGGACGCCGACCGCAATCCCTTGTTCCAGGCCAATATCGAGTACGACACGATCGACCCGACCCAGGTCTGGGCGCTGGACGGCCTCCAAGTCGCGGCCGTGCCGGACCCGGCGGATCAGACGGGACTGCACTTCATCCTGAATCTGCGGGTCCAGCGGCCGGCCGGCGAGCTGGCAGTCACCGTCGAGTACGACCGGCGGCGGTTCTCCGACGCGGCCATGCAGCGGTTCGCCGAGGCGTACGGATCCCTGCTGAAGGCCCTGATCCGGACGCCGGGCGCCCCGCTCGGAAGCATCCCGATGCTCGACGAGGACGGACTGGCGCGCACACTGGCGCTGGGCGCCGGCGAGGAGACGTCCGACGGCGCCGCCGCAGGGCGGTGGGCCTCGGGGTGGGAGCTCTTCGAAACGACCGCCGCGGCCACTCCCGACCGGGAGGCGGTGCGCGCGGGCGCGGAGTGTGCCACCTTCGCCGAGCTGGCCGACCGGGCGCGGACGATGGCTGTGGGCTTGCGCGCCCGCGGTGTGCGGACCGGCACCGTGGTGGGGATCTGCCTGCATCGGCGCCTCGATCTGATCGCCGCGATGCTCGCCACCTGGTGCGCCGGTGGCGCCTTCTCGCTGCTGGACGCTCAGCAGCCCGAGGACCGGCGCCGGATGCTTCTCGCCGAGGCCGGTGTCACGCTGCTGATCGCGGACGAGTCGTTCGCGGAGGTGGCCACGGTCTCCGTCGCCGGGCTCGGCGCGGATGCGGCGTCGGCGGCCACGGCATCGGGGGAGTCCGGCTTCGGCGGCGCGCGCCGCCCGGCGGCCGCACCGGCCTATGTCGTGTTCACCTCGGGTTCCACCGGGAAGCCGAAGGGCGTCGTGGTCGACCAGGCGGGCGTGGTCGCGCTCGCCGCCACTCAGCTCGCGCGGATGTACTCCCGGCTGCCCGCGGGGCGGCAGGCGAACATCGGCGGACTCAGCGCCGTGACGTTCGACGTGTTCGTCAACCAGTTCCTGGCCATGGCGGCCCTCGGCCACAGGCTGCTGCTGATCGACGATGAGGAACGTCTGGACCCGGCCCGGTTGCTGGCCCGGGGAGCGGATCCTAAGTCGGCGATCGACGTGCTCGACATGAGCTGCAGTCAGCTGGAGATCCTGGTCGACGCCGGGCTCCTGGAGCTGCCGCATCGGCCGAAGATCCTGGTGACCGGCAACGAGCGGGCGTCCGAGCGATTGTGGCAGCGGTTGCACGAGGAGCCCGGGCTCCTGGCGTTCACTTCATACGGCGTCACGGAGTGCACCGTCGAGTCGACGCTGGGGGAGATCGGCGGGCAGCCGCGGCAGGTGGCCGGGCGCGCGGCCGGTACCTCGAGGCTCTACATCGTCGATGACCAACTCCAGCTGCTGCCACCGTTGTTCACCGGTGAGGTGTGCATCGGCGGGCTCGGCGTCGGTCAGGGGTACGCGGGGCAGCCGGCGTACACCAGCGAGCGGTTCGTCGCCGACCCGTTCAGCCCGCTCCCAGGGCAGCGGATGTATCGCACCGGCGACAAGGGCCGGTTGCGGGCCGACGGGCAGCTGGAGTTCCTGGGGCGGGTCGACGATCAGGTCAAGGTCCGGGGCGTGCGGGTGGAGCCGGGCGAAGTGGAGGCCGCGTTGCTCGGCCACCCGGGTGTGGCCCGCGCCGCGGTCGTCGCGACCGGCGAGGGCACGCGGATGGCGAAGTTGGTGGCGTGTCTCGTGCTGGAGGACGGCGGCGGGGACGCGCCGACCACCGCCGGCGTGCGGGAGTTTCTGCGGGATCGGCTGCCGTCCGGGATGCTGCCGGACCGGGTCGAGCTGCTCGACGCCTTCCCGATCACGGCGAACGGCAAGTTGGATCGCCGGGCGTTGGCGGAGCGGATGGCGTCGAGCGATCAACCAGCGGACGTCAAGCCGTCGGGTGCCGGGCCGTCGAGCGCGGAGCCTGCCGTCGCATCGCCGGCCGACACGCGGGGCCGGCAGCTGTGCGAGATCGTGGCCGATGTCCTGGACCTGCCGGAGGCGGGTCTCGACGACGACTTCTTCGCCCTCGGCGGGACGTCGCTGCTCGCCATGCAGCTGACCAGCCGGGTCCGCAGCGTCATGGGGTGCGAGTTGAGTGTCCGCGTGGTCTTCGACGCGGCGTCGCTGCGGGACATGGCGGCGCGGCTCGGGGCCGCCGAGAGCAGTGCCCGGCCGGCGCTGCGGCGCAGGGGGGCCTCGTGACGGCGGCCGGAACCCGGCCGCGGACCGGGTTCCTGTTCCCAGGGCAGAGTTCTGAGTACGTCGGCATGGGCGTCGAGCTCCATCGCGAGCACCCGTTGTTCCGCGCGGCCATCGACCGGCACGCCGATCAGTTCCGCCGGCTCACCGGCGTCGGCCCGCTCGACGTTTTCGCCGACCCGGCCGCCCAGACTCGGGCCGAGCTGCTCCAGCCCGCGGTCTTCCTGGTGCAGGTCGCGTTGGCGGAGTTCTGGACCTCGTGCGGGGTGCGACCGGACGCGGTGGTCGGCCACAGTCTCGGCGAATACGCGGCCGCCTGTGTGGCGGGGGTGTTCGGCGTCGAGGAAGGGCTCGAACTCGTCAGCGCCCGCGGCCGGGCCTTCGCGGCCGTGCCCGGCGCCGGCCGGATGGTCGCCGTGGGCGGTTCTGACCCGGTGGAGCTGGAACGCCTGGTCGCGGCACACGGCGGCGCGGCGTCGGTGGCCGCGTACAACGCCCCGGAGCGGATCGTCGTCTCGGGGACCGACACGGCGATGGGGGAGTTGGCGGCCGCGTTCGAACGGCGAGGCTGGCTGACGATCCCGCTGGAGACCACCCACGCCTTCCACTCGACGCTGGTCGCCCCGGCCGTCCCGGCGCTGGTCGCGGCGGCGGGCCGGATCCGGCACCGGACCCCGGCCGTGCCAGTGGCGCTGAACCTCACCGGGGGTTGGGCCGTGGGCGGGGAACTCGGCGCGGAGTACTGGGGCCGGCAGCTCACCTCACCGGTCAGGTTCACGGCGGGAGTTCGTGCACTGATGGACGGCGGCTGCACGGTCTTCCTGGAGGTGGGGCCCGGACGAACGCTGACCACGGCCGGCCGGGCGCAGAGCGACGGGGGTGAGCTCTGGCTGGCGGGGCTCTCGCCGCGGACACCGGATTCGGTGACGGTCTTGGAGCACCTGACTCGGTTGGAGGAGGCGGGGATTCCGGTCGACTGGGTGAGGTACCACGCGCCGTTTCGTGCGACGGGGCGGACGGTCGGTGATCGGCCGGGAGCGGATCGGCCGGCTCCGGCGCCGTCCACCGAGCTGCCGTTCCGGATCGAGCGGGTCGTGATCCACGAGTCGGCGAGCGCTGCGGGCTCCGGAGTCGCGGTGGTCCGGCACCGGGTGGGCGAGACGGCGCGAGAGGTCGTCGACGTCTCGGTCGTCGACGACGCCGGCCGGCCGGTGGTCGAGGTCTTCGGGCTCGAGCTCGGGGCGGGGACCGGTGCGGAGGCGGGCGGGCCGGACCAGATCTCGCCGGAGGAGGCGGAGCGGCTGTTGGCCTCGCTCGACGCGCTGACCGAGGACCAATTGCACGCCCTCCTGCCTCTGTGGGCCGGCCCAGACCCTTCCACCCCCGTCGGATCGACCGAGGAGTGACACTCATGACTGACTACGACCTCCGGAAGAAGCTGGAGACGGCGCTTCGGGCACGGGCCGGGCAGGCACGCACGGAGCATCCGCTCTCGTACGCGCAGAGCTCGATGTTGATGCTGCATCAGATGGACCCGGAGAGCGCGTCCTACAACGTCGCCCTCACCGCCCGGTTCACCGGCGGATTCGACTCCGCCGCGTTCCACAGCGCGCTGCAGTCGCTCGTCGGGCGGCACGCGGCGCTGCGCACCACCTTCAGCCGGGCGGGCGCCGACGACGGGGACGGCACCGCGGGCCGTCAGACCGTCCACGGCTGGCTCGAACCCGACTTCGCCGAACTGGACGCGCATCAGTGGACCGACGGAGAACTCCAGGAGGCGGTGCGAGCCGCCTATCGCGAGCCGTTCGCCCTCGTGACCGGGTCTCCCCTTCGAGCGCGGGCGTACCGGGTGGCGCCCGGAGAAGCGGTCGTTCTGCTGGCAGCCCACCATGTGGTGTGCGACTTCTGGTCGCTCGGCACCATGCTGGCCGAACTCGAGCAGCTCTACGCCGCCGAGGTCGAACGGCGCCCGGCGGGGCTGTCGGGGCGCAACGATCCGTACAGCGACTTCGTCACGTATCAGCGTGAGCTGATCGCCGACGATCGGGGTGCCCGGGCCCGCGCCTACTGGCACTCCCAGCTGTCCGGTCAGTTGGAGCTGGCCGAATGGCCCCGGTTCGATCTGGACCCGGCGGACGCCGACGGCGGCGATCAGCTCGTGTTCCCCATCCCCGCGGACCTCGCCGCCGACGTGTTCGCGCTGGCCAAGGCGGAAGCGGTCACGCCCTACGTAGTACTGCTGACGGCCTTTCAGGTCCTGGTCGGCCGCTACACCGGCCGGCGTGACGTGCTCGTCGGGAGCCCGTTCGCCGGCCGCACCGACCCGGCGCTGGCCGAATGCGTCGGGAACTTCGTCAACTCCGTCGTGCTGCGCGCAGACCTGAGCGACGCGGTCTCGTTCCGCGAGCAGCTCGGCCGGACCCGCCGCACCGTCGCCGAGGCGTTCGAGCACCAGGACTATCCGTTCGAGCTGCTCGTCAGCGAGCTGGCGCCGCGCCGGGTGGACGGCCGCAATCCGATCTTCCAGGCGATGTTCATCTACCAGAAGTCCGGCCGGCATCCGGCGCACGCCGCCTTCCACGTGGCCGACGAGGGCGCGTCCCCGGCTGGCTGGGCCGGACTGTCCGCGGCGCCGTTCCCGCTGGCCAAGCAGGACAACCAGTTCGAGCTCACCCTCGAGGTCGTCCATGACGGCGACCGGCTCGTCGGAGTGCTCAAGTACCGCAAGTCCGTCTTCTCCGCCGCCGCGGCCGGCCGTGCCGCCGAGCACTACGCGACGCTGTTGCGGGCCGCGGTCGCCGGCCCGGACCGCGGTGTGACGGAGCTGCCGATCCTGACCGAGGCCGGGCACGGCGCCGACCGGCACCCCGTGCCGGTGTCCGTCGCGCCGGACGACAGCCTGGCGGCCCGATTCCGGCAGGCCGCGGAGCAGCACGCCCATCGAACGGCAGTGCGCTGCGATGGCGACCAGCTCACGTATGCCGAGCTCGACGAGCTGGCCGGGCGCTGGACGGCCCGGCTGCGGGCCGAGGGCGTCGGGCCGGGCAGCCGGGTCGCCCTCCTGCTCGAGCCCTCCCTCGACACGGTGACCGCGATCGTCGCGGTCCAGCGGGCCCAGGCGGCCTACGTGGTCCTGGACCCGTCCCATCCCGCGGCATGGTGCCGGACGGTGCTCGAGGACAGCGGAGCGCGCGTGGTGCTCACCCAGCCGGACCTGGCCGGTCTGCTGGACGGTGCCGCGGTGCCGGTCCTGGTCATGCCGGAGGCCGAGCTGCCGCCGGCCGGCGAGCCCGGCGACCTGCCGCGAGCCGACGATGTGGCCTCCACCGTCTACACCTGCGGCTCGACCGGGACGCCCACGGGGATCGACATCGAGCACGGCAACGTCCTGACGCTGCTGGAGTCGATACGTGAGCACGTCGTCATCGACGAGACCGCGGTCGGGGCGTTCTTCCACCCGGCCGATTCCGATCTGTCGCTGTGGGGCACCCTGCTGGCCGGGGCGTGCCTGGTCGTCGTGCCGTCGGGGGCGGCCCGATCGCCCGACCTCTTCCACACGCTGCTCGTCGAGGAACGGGTCACACACATGGTCCAGACCCCCTCCGCCCTGCACGGCCTGTCCGCCGTGGTCCGGCGGACCGGGACCCAGGAGCTGGCGCTGAGGCACGTCTTCTCGTGTGGCGAGCCTCTGCCCGCGCCGCTCGCCCGGACCGTCCGCGAGTGGTGCGGGACGCTGTGGAACACGTACGGCCCGGCCGAGACCACGGTCTGGGCCACCGCGCAGCCCGTCCGGCCCGAAGACTGCGCGGGAACCAGCGTGCCGGTCGGACTCCCGCTGGCGAACGCCCGGGTCCACGTCCTCGACGAGCACGGGCAGCCCGTGCCGCCGGAGTTCACCGGCGAACTGCACATCGGCGGACAGTGCGTCGGCCGGGGTTACGTCAACCAGCCGCAGCTGACGAAGGAACGCTTCCTCGACAGCCCGCTCGAGCCGCAGGGCCGGCTGTACCGCACCGGCGATCTGGCGCGGGTCAACACCCGGGGGCAACTGGAAATCCTGGGACGTGCCGACAACCAGGTGAGGCTCAGCGCGTTCCGGGTCGAGCTGGAAGGCGTGGAAGCCCGGCTGGACGAGGTGCCCGGTGTCAGAAGGTCGACGGCGTTGGTCGTCGGCGCGGGCGTCGACGACAGCCGCCTCGTCGCCTGCGTGATTCCCGAGCCGGGGTGGAACGTGACGGAAGGTGCCCTGAGAGCGGAGTTGCGTTCCACGCTGCCGCCTTACATGGTGCCCACCGCGATCGGGTTCTTCGACGCGTTCCCGCTCGACGCCGGTCAGAAGGTCGACCGCGCGCGACTGGCCGAGCAGTTCGCGAGCGTGGCCGCTCGAACCGGCGCCGCCGTGGCGCCGAGCGACCGCGAGCGCCGGGTGACGGCCGCCTGGCAGCAGGTGCTGCAGCGCCAGGACATCGGCCGCGAGGACAACTTCTTCGATCTCGGCGGCAACTCCATGATGCTGCTGCAAGTCTACGAACTGCTCGCCGGCGACGCCGCGGACCCGCCGTTGAAGGGGTCCGAGCTGTTCCGCTATCCGACCGTGGCCAGTCTGGCCGCGCGCCTGGGCCGGGCCGATGCCGCGCCCGCCGACGTCGGCACAGGCGGGGGCCGCGACCGGGATCGGACGTCGAGCCGACGCATCCGACGGGCGGACGACACGGTCCGCGACGCGCGCCTGCGGGCCCGGGAACGGGGCGGGAAGAATGCCTGACGCCGACGAGATCGACGTGACGATCCGGTCGAACGACGTGGCCGTGATCGGGATGTGCGGCCGGTTTCCCGGCGCCCCCGACGTGGACGCGTTCTGGAACCGGCTGCGGGCCGGGGACGAGCTGCTGACCACCTGCACCGACGACGAACTCCTCGCGGCCGGTGTGCCCGAGCGGGTACTCCGCGACCCGCGTTACGTCCGGCGAGCGGCCATCCTGCCCGACGTCTTCGACTTCGACCCCGAGTTCTTCGGCTATACCCGGCGCGAGGCGAAGCTGATCGATCCCCAGCAGCGGATCATGCTGGAGGTCGCGTGGGAACTGCTCGACACCATCGGCTACTCCGGCGGGGCCGGCGACCAGGCGGTCGGGGTGTTCGCCGGCGCGGCGATGAACACGTACCTGACGAACGTCGTTGCCCGGTCCTGCGACCTCCTGACCTACGACGGCATCGAGCTCATGGTCGCCAACGACAAGGACTATCTGACCACGCGGATCTCCTACAAGCTGGGTCTGAAGGGGCCGAGCGTCGCCGTGCAGACCGCCTGTTCGACATCGCTGGTCGCGGTGCACGTGGCCGCGCAGAGCCTGATCGCGGGGGAATGCGACATCGCGCTGGCCGGCGGCGTCTCGGTGATCGCCAACGCGTATCCGGGCTATGTGTACCGCGAGGGGATGATGTTCTCCCCGGACGGCCGGTGCCGTCCCTTCGACGCGGACGCCGACGGCACCACGTTCGGCGACGGCGTCGGCCTGGTGGCCCTGAAGCGGCTGGCCGAGGCGATCGAGGACGGCGACCGGATCCTGGCCGTGCTGAAGGGATCGGCGGTCAACAACGACGGGTCCGACAAGATCGGCTACACCGCCCCGAGCGTCGAAGGGCAGCGGGCGGTGATCGGCGAGGCGCACGCGGTCGCCGGGGTGGACAGCGACACCATCACGTACGTCGAGGCGCACGGGACCGCGACCGCCCTGGGCGACCCCATCGAGTTCACCGCTCTCAGCGAAGCCTTCCTCGCCGGCGGCGCCCAGCCCGGGCAGTGCGCGCTGGGCTCGGTCAAGGCGAATGTCGGGCACCTGGCCGCCGCCGCCGGGATCACCGGGTTCATCAAGACGGTGCTGGCCCTGCGGCACCGGGAGATCCCCGGCCACCCGACCTTCACCCGGCCCAACCCGGAGATCGAGCTGGCCGGCAGCCCGTTCCACATCAATACCCTGCCGATGGCATGGCAGCCGGGCCCGACCCCGCGGCGGGCCGCGGTCAGCTCGTTCGCCATCGGCGGCACCAACGTGCACGTCGTGCTGGAGGAGGCGCCACCGCTGCCCGCGCGGCCGACGCCGGACGCCGGTCCCCGGCTGCTCGCGGTGAGCGCCAAGAGCGACCGGGCGCTGCGCGAGCTGGCCGGCCGGCTGGCCGACGTGCTGGCGCGGCCGGACGCCCCCGACCTCGCCGGCGCCGACTACACGCTGCGGGCCGGCCGGCGCGGGTTCGCGTATCGCCGCGCGGTCGTCGCGGACGACCACGCCACCGCCGTGGCCGGACTGCGGGCGATCGCCGCGGGGGCCGCGGCGGCGCCGACGGCGGAGGCCGCCCCGGCCGTGTCGTTCCTGTTCGGCGAGGTCCCGGTCGAGGACTTCCGGGTGCTGGCCGAGCGGGTGCCGCCCGTGGCCGACATCGCGCAGCGGTCCACCGACAGCGTCCTGTTCGGCGCGCAGAGTCCGCCGGCCGCGCGGGTGACCGCCGCACTGGTGCTCGCGACGCTGTGGGCCGAATCCGGCGCGCGGCCCGACGCGGTCGGCGGCGCCGGAGCCGGTGAAGTCCTCGCGGCCTGCTTCAGCGGGGTCCTCGACGAGACCGAGGCGCTGGCCCTGCTGTCCTGGCGGGCCGGGCTGCTCGACGGCCCGCCGGAGGTGCGGCCGCGGGTCCCGCGCGTCCCGATCCTGTCGGCCGTCGTGGGCGGCGAGCTGCCCGAGTCGCGAGCCCTCGACCCGCTGCACTGGACTCGGGACGTGTGGGAGGGCGGCCGGCTGGCCGAGGCCTTCGCGGGCCGGACCGCGGACGGGGCGACGGTGGTCGTCATCGGAACCCCGGCCGAACCGCTGCCGGGGGACTTCGGCCCGGACGGCGGCTCCGAGCCGTCGCCGGTGGCGCGGCTGCTCCACGACGCGGCCCGACTGTGGACCGCGGGTGTGCCGGTGGACTGGTCGGACTGGTCCGGCCAGGAGCCCCACCGGGTCCCGCTGCCGGCACATCCGCTGTATCGCAGCAGGCTGCGGCTGGACGAACCGGACGAGGCGCCGCCGGCGGCCCCCGCCGGTCCGCCGCGCGGCGAGGAGCTGAAGCGGCTGCTGGCGAAGCTGTGGACCGAGGTGCTGCGCACCGAGGTCGACCGCTACGACCAGAGCATCTTCGACATCAACGACGACTCGGTGCTCGCCGTGCGGCTCGCCCGCCGGATCGGGACGGAGCTCGGCGTCCCCCTGCCGACGATCGATCTGCTGAAGAACCCGACGATCGACCGCCTGGCGGCGCACCTGGCCCGGGTCGGCTGACGTGAACCACGAGGAGAACACCGTGGAGCCACTGCTCCCAGAGGTCGTCGCGATGGTCGGCGGCTATTTCGACATCCGGCCGGACGCGCTGGATCCGGACGTCTCGTTCACCGAACTCGGTGCGGACTCGATGGCGCTGCTCGGCATGCTGCGGCTGGTCGAGGAACGCTTCGGCCGCAAGGTCTCGCTCCGGCAGCTGTTCGGCGACATCCAGACGCCTGCCGCGCTGGCGGCGCACCTGGCGGCGAACACGGCGGCCGGGACGCCGCCGGAGGCCGCGGCGACCCCGGCCACCGGTGCTGTGATCGCCGCGGCCGTCGACGTGTCGCGGACCCTCGCACCCGCGCCGGTGGCGCCGGTTTCGGCCGACACCGTGTCGGCGCCCGGAGCCACGACGGCGGTCGAGCGGCTGATCACCGAACAGCTCGCCGTCATGCGAAGCCAGCTCGAACTCCTGGCGGGCGGTGCCGCCTCGGGCGCCGGACCGGTCCTCGTCGAACCGGCGCCCGCAGCCCGTCCGGCAGGGCGACCGGCCTCATCCCGGCCGGCCGCCCCGCTCGCACCCGGTGCGCGCGGCGGAGCCGGCCTCGTGGAGTCGGAAGAGCGTGCCCGGTATCTCAAGGTCCTGGCCGAGCGGTTCGGCAGCAGGACGAAGGGCTCGAAGGAGTTCGCCCAGCGGTTCCGCCCGCTGGTCGCCGACAGCCGCTCGTCCATCGGCTTCCGGCCGACGACCAAGGAGCTGCTGTACCCGATCGTCGCCGAACGCGGGCAAGGCGCGCGGCTGTGGGACATCGACGGCAACGAGTACGTCGACCTCACCCTGGGTTGGGGCGTCCACCTCCTCGGGCACAACCCGCCCGCCGTCATGGCGGCCCTGCGCGAGCGGCTGGACCTCGGCTACGTCATCGCCTCGCGCACCGAGGTGGTCGAGGAGGTCGCCGCCGGCCTGATCGAACTCACCGGCATGGAGCGCGTCGCCTTCCTGAACACCGGCACCGAAGCGGTCATGACCGCCCTGCGCATCGCCCGGACCGCGACCGGCCGCGACGACGTCGTGGTCTTCTCCACCGCCTACCACGGTCACGCGGACAGCGTGCTCGCCGCGGCCTCCTCCGAGAACGGCGTGCGGACCACCCGGCCGATCACCTCGGGCATCCCGGCGCGCGCGGTGGAGAACGTGCACGTGCTCGAATTCGGCACCGACGAGGCCCTGGAGTTCATCGACAGGCACGGTCCGCGGCTCGCCGCGGTGATGACCGAGCCGGTGACCCTCCGCACCCCCGGAGTGCAGAACCCCGAGTTCCTGCGCCGGGTTCGGGAGATCACCCGGCGGCACGGCACGAAGCTGATCTTCGACGAGATGGTGACCGGTTTCCGCTGCCACCCGGCCGGTGTCCAGGGGCTCTTCGGCATCGAGGCCGACCTGGCCACGTACGGCAAGATCATCGGCGGCGGCATGCCGATCGGCGTGATCGCCGGCCGGGGCGGGATCATGGACACGATCGACGGCGGCGTGTGGGACTTCGGCGACGACTCCCGCCCGACCGCCGAGTCCACCTTCTTCGCCGGCACGTTCAGTCAGCATCCGATGACCATGGTGGCGGCCCGGGCGGTTCTGAACCACCTTCGCGGCGAGGGCCCGGCCCTGCAGCGGGACCTCGATCGCAAGACCGAGGTGTTCGTCGACCGGCTGAACGCCGACTTCCGCGAGCTCGACGTGCCGATCGAGGTCCGCCGGTTCTCCTCGTTCTTCCGGTTCGAGCACGAACAGAACATGGACCCCCTGTACTTCAACCTGCTCGACCGCGGCGTGTTCGTCTGGGAGCTGCGCAACTTCTTCCTGTCCACGGCGCACGAGCAGGCGGACCTCGACCACATCCGGGCAGCGGTCCGCGACTCGGTCACCGAGCTGCGGGAGCACGGTGTCCTCGGCCTCGGCCGGGCGGCCCCGGCCGGGGCCGTGGTGTCGCCGCCCGCGCCGCGCAGCACCCTCGCGCAGCGGCAGCAGGCGGCACTGGACGAGGGCGGCGTGCCGGCGTATCAGATGTCCGTCGGCTTCTGGCTGGACGGTCGGCTGGACCGGGACGCGCTGCGCGACGCCGTGCAGGGCCTGGTCGCGCGGCACGAGACCTTGCGGACCACGCTCGCTGCCGACGGCGTGACGCTCGTCGTGCGTCCTGCCGCGGAGACGGTGCTGGACGAGGTTCTGACCGAACACGTCTGCCCGGACGACGACGACCTCGACCGCTTCCGGCAGTCCTGGGCCGAGCAGCGGCTCGACCTCGCGGCCGGGCCGGTGTTCCGCGCCGCGATCGTGCAGACCGCTCCGGAGCGGCATCTGCTGCTGATCTCCGGGGCGCACGCCGCGGTGGACGGCTGGTCGTTCAGCGTCCTGATCGACGACCTCGTCGCGCTGTACAACGCCGGCTGTCAGGATGTCAGGCCCCTGCTGCCGCCCGCGGCGCAGTTCCGGGACTACGCCGCGTGGCACGAGCGGGTCGTCGGCGGCCCCGACGCCGCCGAGCACCAGGACTACTGGCGCACTCTGCTCCAGGGCGCGGCGGCTCCGGAGCTGCCCGGGTCCGGAACGTCCGGGCCCTTCCCCTACAGGGCCGTGCGGCACAGCGTCCGGCTCGACTCCGAGTTCTGCGACCGGATGCGCGACACCGCCCGAGAGCAGGGCGCGACGGTGTTCGCCTACCTGGTCGCGGCCTGGGGCGCCGTGCTGCACCAGGTGACGGGGCAGGACGACATCGTCGTCCCGGTCCTGGCCGCCCGCCGCCCGCCGGAGCTGGACCAGGTGGTCGGGTACTGCTCGAACCTGCTGCCGCTGCGTCTGCGACGGACGGCGGACGTCCTGGCCGCGGACTACGTGGCCGAGGTCATGGAGCACCTCGTGACCGGGCTCGAGACCCAGGACCACCCGTTCGCCGACCTGCTCGTGGAGCTCGCGCCCGGAACCGGCTTGCGCGCCGACCTGCTCGCGACGTCCGTCTCGTTCTACCGCCGCGTGGCGGCGCCCCCGATGGACGGGCTCACGGTGTCGGAGGCCGACCCGCTGCCGATCATTCACACCGGCCACCCCCTGGCGCTGAACATCATCGAGGGCGCGGACGGCTTCCGGTGCGACTTCGAGATCGCGACGGACGTCGTCGCCCCCGAACTCGCCGCCGACGTCGCGCGCCGCTACCAGAACCTGCTCGCCGGCCTGGTCGCGCACGGCGAGCGCCCACTGGCCCAGCTGGACCGGCCCGACCATGACGACCTCTGAGCACCACCTCCGACACGACCACATCAGCCCTCGGACATACGGGAGCCGCAAGACCATGATCACAGCAGGCCTGAAGCTCACGCAGAGCGGCGGCATCGCGATCCTCGACGAGGACCGTCTGGTGTTCAACGTCGAGATGCAGAAGATCGCCAACGGCGCCCGGTACAGCAACGTCGACGAACTCGACGACCTGGTCGGCGTCATGGACAAGTTCGGCCTCAAGGTCGGCGACATCGGCACATGGGCGTTGGACGGCTGGGACGGCGCCGCCGGCGGGCGCGTCAACGTGCTCGCCGGCGGGATCCAGACCGAGGTCCTGGTCGCCCCCTACCGGGAGACCGACCTGGTGCCCGACCCGGCGCTGCCGGGCCACCGCGGCCGGATCGTGATCGGCGGCCAGGCGCTGGACTACGACAGCTACGTCCACGTCGCCGGCCACCTGGCCTCGGCCTACTGCACCAGCCCGTTCGCGCGCCGCGGCGAGCCGTCGATGGTGCTGGTCTGGGACGGCGGCTGCTTCCCGCGGCTGTACTGCGTGGACGCCGACGGCCGGATCGAGGCCGGCGGCGAGGCGTTCCCGCTCATCGGCCACACCTACTCGATGACCTCGCAGTACTGGGGCCCGTTCAAGCGGCAGAACAAGTCGAAGAACGTCGACGACCTCTCCGTGGCCGGGAAGATGATGGCGTACATCGCCCTGGGCACCTCGCAGGAGCAGATCAAGCAGGTCTTCCGCGAGGAGTTCTTCGAGTACTTCGACGCCGACTCGCCGCGCGTGCGGGAGTACCGGCGGGCCATCATCGGGTGCGGCAGCACCGGTGAGCCGTCGCACGCCTATGTGCACCAGTTCCTCTCCGCCGTGCAGGCCCGCACCGCCGCGCTCGGGGTCTCCGACGAGGACGTACTGGCCAGCGTCCACACGTTCCTCGAGGAACTGCTGATCGACCGGGTGACCAAGAAGATCCAGGCGTGGAAGGGCGGCGGCGCCTGGAACCTGTGCTTCGCCGGCGGCTGCGCGCTGAACATCAAGTGGAACAGCGCCCTGCGCTCCCACCCGACGATCAAGGCCATGTGGGTGCCGCCGTTCCCGGACGACTCCGGCGTCGCCATCGGCACGGCCTGCCTGGCCGCGGCCGGCGGCTCCGGGCTCCGGCCGATCCAGTGGGGCACCCGGCTGGGCCCGGCTCTCGAACCGACGCCGGACGTGCCGCGCGGCTGGAGCACCTCGCCCTGCACGCCGGAGGAACTGGCCCGGATCCTGCACACCACCGGCCAGCCCGCGGTCGTGCTCGACGGCCGTGCCGAACTGGGACCCCGCGCGCTCGGCGGACGCAGCATCGTCGCATCGGCGGTCGAGGCGTCGATGAAGAGGCTCCTGAACGACGTGAAGAGCCGGGAGCGTTTCCGGCCGGTCGCGCCCATCTGCCTGGAAGAGCATGCCCCGACCGTCTTCGACCCGGGCACGCCGGACCCGCACATGCTGTTCGAACACTGGGTCCGTCCCGAGTGGATCGACCGCGTCCCGGCCGTCATGCACCTGGACGGCACCGCACGGCTGCAGACCGTCAACGCGTCCGACGACCCGAACCTGCACGCCATCCTGCGCGAGTACTACAAGTGCAGCGGCATCCCGGTCCTGTGCAACACGAGCGCGAACTACAACGGCCGCAGCTTCTTCCCCGATGTCGCGTCGGCGATCGAGTGGGGCCAGCTCGACCTGGTGTGGAGCGAGGGCGTCCTGTACCAGCGGGAAGACTCGGCGTTCTGAAAGGGCTTCGGCGCTGGTGGTGAGGGTCTCGTAGTCGCGGGCGAGCCGGCGGTGCGTCATGATCCAGCCGATACTTCGATCCACTACCCAGCGCCCAGCGCCGAGCGCCGAGCGCCGAGCGTTGGGCGTTGGGCGAGGGCCCGGCGGCCGAAGGCCGCCGGGCCCTTCTGATCGGTAACGGTGCGACGGGATCGTTCAGGGAGCTCTTTCAGCGCTGCCGCTAGATGCGCCAGTTCAGGCGTGCGACGCCGCGCTCGACCGGTGGTTGACGGTTTGCTGGGTCGGCGTGAGCTCACGACCCGGTGGACGCCGTCAGCTCGTGCGAACGGCCTGGACGGGCAGGCGAGATCTAGTCCAACGCCGGTCTTCCCAGCCGTACTCGGCCGGCCCCAGGGCCAACTCCTCCTCCAGCTCGGCGAACTGGCCATCGGACAGCGGGGGGAAGTTTCGACGGTCCCGTCGAGGCGAGAGCATCCATCCCACCCTCCCGCCAGGCACGGCGCCGGCGTTCCACCGACCGCTCACTCACCCGCAGATCCTTCGCGATCAACACGGTCTTCTCATCGCGAGCGAACCGCTCGCCTGCCTCGTACCGGATCCGTTCGCGTAACCGCCGTCGATCGGCGGTGAGTCCGCCACCCCGCGCATACCGGTGAGCTGGGCGCGTTCGCTGTCCTCCGACTGGCCGCGGACAGCTGGTGGCGCGCAGCATCTCGTACGGCAGCGGGAAGCCGAGCCTCGCGCGGCTGTGGTGGAAGGCGTCGAGCCGGTCGGCGAGCTCGGCGAAGCGCTAGGACTCCGTCGAGGAGATGGGCGCCGAGGAAGCCGGTCGCGCCCGTCAGCAGGACCGCCTGCGGTGCTCCCGTCCGGGGCCCCGGATCAAGCGGGTGTCGACGCGGCGAGGTCGACGCGGTGGGCCAGCTCCTCCACCGTCGTCGCCGCGAACAGGGTGATCAGTGGCAGGTCCACGTCGAAGGCGCGGCGCAGCGCGCACCGGATCCGCAGCGCCAGCAGGCTGTCTCCGCCGAGCTGGAAGAAGTCGTCCTCGGCGGTGACCACGTCGGCCCCCAGCGCCTGTGACCAGATCCGCGCCACGCGCTCCTGCGTGGCGGTGGCGAATCCGGCGGCAGGCCGCGCGACCGCATCCGCCACGGGCGCCGGAGCGGGCAGAGCCTTGCGGTCGTGCTTGCCGTTCGCGTTCAGCGGTATCCGTTCGAGCAGCGTGATGGTGGACGGCACCATGTAGTAAGGCAGTTGGGTGCGCAGGTACTGGAGGAGAGCGACCGGGTCGGGGCTGCGTCCCGGCCGCGGCTCGACATAACCGGCCAGGCGCCGCTCACCCAGGGCGTCCTCCCGGACGATCACGGCGGCGTCCTGGGCGTCCGGGTGCTGGCCGAGCACCGACTCGACCTCCTCCAGCTCGATCCGGAAGCCGCGCAGCTTGACCTGCCGGTCCACCCGGCCCAGCACCTCCACGTCACCCGTGGGAAGCACGCGTGCCAGGTCGCCGGTGTTGTACAGGCGAGCTCCCGGCCTGTCCGAGAAGGGGTGGGCGAGGAACCGCTCGGCGGTGAGCTCGGGGCGCCCCACGTAGCCGCGGGCCAGGGCCAGGCCGCCGATGTAGAGGGTGCCGTTCACTCCGAAGGGCACCGGCTGGAGCCGGTTGTCGAGCACGTAGAACTGGGTGTTGGGCAGCGGGCGTCCGATCGGCACCGGCTCCTCGTCACCGCGCTCGGGCATCGGAGTCTCGAACAGGCTGCTGTCCACGGTCGATTCGGTGACGCCGTACGAGTTGACCAGACGGGTGCGGGGAGGACACAGCTTCGCCAGGTTCCAGTAATCCTGCATGAACCAGATGTCCGCGCCGACGGCCAGTACCTTGAAGTTGTCCAGCATCCGCCCCTGCTCGGCCACATAGGCGCTGAGCCGGCGGATGACGACCGGGACGAGGTCGGCGAAGTCGATCCGCTCCCGCTGGAGCAGCGTGTACAGCCGCGCCGGATCCAGCAGCGCTTCACGGTGGCAGAGCACCAGCGTGCCGCCGGAGCACAGCGCGCGGACCATGTCGCCGGTGAACACGTCGAAGGCGATGTTCGCGGCCTGGAGATGGCGGCGCACCACCGTGCCCAGGCCGTAGACCCGCTCCCAGGAGCGGAAGGCGCTCATCAGGGCACCATGGGTGAGCATCGCCCCCTTGGCCCGGCCGGTCGAGCCCGAGGTGTACACGAGGAACGCCAGGTTGTCCGCGTTCGGTTCGGCGTGCCGCACCGGCGGGACGGCGGCCGGCTCGTCCTGCGTCGCAACGGCGCCCTCGGCGAGCCAGTCGTCGACGTAGCCGACGCTCACCCCTTCGGTGAGCCCGGGTACCGAGGCCACCACGTCGTGGCGGGTCAGGAGCAGGCGTACGGAGGCGTCCGAGAGCACGTAGCGCAGGCGGTCCACCGGGTGGGCCGGATCGAGCGGCACGTACGCGCCGCCCGCCTTGAGGACGCCGAGCAGGGCCGCCACCGAGTCGGGGCAGCGCGGCGCGCAGAGCCCCACTCGGGACTCCGGGCCGACGCCGAGCGCGCGCAGCCGGGCGGCGATGATCCCGGCCCGCCGGTCGAGTTCGCGGTAGCTGACCCGGTCCTCGCCGTCCACCACCGCCACGGCGTCGGGGGTGGCGCGGACGTGTTCCTCGAACAGGTGGTGCACACACGTGTCGGGGGCGACCTCGACGGAGATCAGGTTGTCCCGGTTCAGGAGCTCGGCCCGCTCCGCCTCCGAGAGCAGCGGCAGCAGGGACAGCGGCAGGTCGGAGTCCGCCACGGCGCCGAGCAGCAGCCGTTCGAAATGGGCGGCCATCCGCTCGATGGTGGCGTCGGCGAACAGGTCGACGTTGAACTCCCATGCGCAGCGCAGCCGGTCGCCCTCGTCGACGACGTGCAGGCTCAGGTCGTGCAGCGCCGTGGTCCGGCCCTCGCCGCTGAACGAACTGACGCGCAGCCCCGCCGGGTCCGGCGTGGGCCGGGGGGCGTCGTGCAGTGACAGCATCGTCTGGAACAGCGGGGCGCGACTGAGATCGCGGTCCGGCCGCACCTCCTCGACCACACGCGCGAAGGGTACGTCCTGATGGGCGAAGTCCGCGGTGGACGCCTGCCGGGTACGGGCGAGCAGCTCGCGGAACGTCGGGTCGCCCGCCAGGTCCGTGCGCAGGGCCAGGGTGTTCGCCAGGAGGCCGACGAGTGGTTCGGTCTCCGGCCGGTGACGTCCGGCCACGGTCGTGCCCACCACGATGTCGTCCTGGCCCGAGTAGCGGTGCAGCAGGGCCGCGTATCCGGCGAGCAGCGTCATGAACAGGGTGGCGTTCGCGGCGCCGCCCAGCTCCCGCAGCCCGGCGGTCACCTCGGCGGACAGGGTGAAGGACCGGGTCCGGCCCGCGTACGTCTGCACGGTCGGTCGGGTACGGTCGGTCGGCAGCCGCAGGCTGGGCAGCTCGCCGCTGAACCGCTTACGCCAGTACGCCGACCCGTGCGCCACCCGGTTCGCCGCACCGTCCGTGAACTGCTCGCGCTGCCAGTGGGCGTAGTCGGCGTACTGGACGGGGAGTGGCGGCAGCGGATCGGCGCCGCCGGTGCGGAAGGCGTCGTACAGATGGCAGAACTCGTCCGTCAGCACCGTCATCGAGCAGTCGTCGGCGACGATGCGGTGCAGGTTGATCAGCGCGACGGTTTCCCGCTCGGTGAGCGCCACCAGCGTCACCCTCAGCAGCGGACCCCGGCCGAGGTCGAACGGCGCCCGCGCGTCCTGGGCTGCGAGCCGCCGTGCCTGCTCCTCGGCGTCGTCCGCGCCGCGCAGGTCGACGACCCGGGGCTCCCAGACGTGGGTGTCCACCGGGGCGATGGTCAGCGCCGGCTCGCCGTCGACCGAGGGATAGGTGGTCCGCAGGGTCTCGTGCCGCCGCACCAGGGCCTGGAAGGCCCGCACCGCCGTGTCCAGGTCCACCGGACCCGACAGCCGCAGCGAGTACGGCATGTTGTACGCCGCGTTCCCGGAGCCGAACTGGTCCAGGAACCACAGGCGCTGCTGTGCGAAGGACAAGGGGGCGCCCGTGCCCGCCGGGCGTCTGGTGATCCCGCCCGGTGCCGCCGCGGTGCGCTCCTCGAGCCGCCGCGTGTGCAGGGCGTTCTGGGCGGGGGACTGCTCGCGCAGCCGCTCCGAGGTGTCGCTCATGCCGTCCTACCTTCGTGAGTGCGTCCCATGCATGCGCGACGTGTGCTACTCGGCACGGGTGCCGTCCTGTGCACGGGCCTTTTGGCCGTTGGCGGCGGCCTCCTTGGCGATGGCGCGGAAGAACTGCGGATAGCTGGGGGAGGTGTGCTTCGCGTACGACAGCGTCAGGTCGTGGCGCTCGCGGAGCTGGTTGATCGGGACGACCATGGCCGCGTGGTGCTCGATGTGCAGGTTGTTGCCGTTGGTGTACCAGGTGCTGAACCAACTGCCGGTGATGGAGCGGGTGTTGGTCAGCACGTCGGTGCTGGAGTTGTCGCACATGATGTGCTCGGGCAGTTCGACGAGGAAGTGCAGGGGCACCGCGACCAGCAAGGGCAACAGCCACACCCACAGCACCAGTTCGCCCTGGCCGAGCACGGCGAGCGCGACGGCCGCGAGGATCGGCAGGCTGAACAGCCGGTATTCGGCGACCACTTCACGCTTGCGGGCCGGTGCTATCTGGCCGGAGTCGTAGGTCCAGGAACCGGTCCAGGCGCGCACGACGTCCGCGACCGCGCCACCCAGCCGGCCGAAGGCCAGGGCCTCGCGGACCAGCGCCCCCCAGGTGACGGGCTGACGCGAGTCGAAGCCGAAGAACTCCGAGTCCTGGTCGGTGCCCAGATAGCGGTGGTGCTGCAGATGCAGGACGCGGTAATGGCTGTACGAGACCAGCATGGGCACGCCCAGCGGGACGCCGGCGATCCGGTGCCGGCGGGCGCGCCGGAATGCCGAGTGGTGCAGGCACTGGTGTTGCAGTTCCAGCCAGTGTGCGTACATCGCGCCGATCAATATGACACCCAGCACCCGCAGCGGCCACAGCCCGGTGAACAGCGCGAGCGCCACGCCGAGCGCCCAAAGGGCGTACGCGACAAAGAGTTTGAAGATGAACGTCCGCTCGTCGACGGCGTTCACCTTGGCCCGTCGGAACAGGCCCTGTGGCGACGCCGTGCTTGCGTCGGAAGTCATTTTTGGCACCTTCCCCTGTGGCAGCCTCCCGTGAGATCGCTGCGGCAGTTGGGCAGGCATCAGCGACTTCGTGTGGATGAGGCACGAAGTTTAGAAGTGTCGAGCACTGTTTTTCGCTCAGGATCTACCCGAGGCGGATGGCGACAATGGAATTGCCGCCGATTTCCAGGAAATTGTCGTCGATGCTGACGCTCGTATTGTCCAAGAGGGTCCGCACGCTACTCGCCCATCGCCCTGATCAGGCTGGCCGGCCTCATGTCCGTCCAGTGCGCGGAAACGTATTCAAGGCAGTTCTTGCGAGTTTCCTCGCCGTACACCACCTTCCAGCCTGCCGGTACCGCGCTGAAGGCGGGCCATAGCGAATGCTGGTTCTCGTCGTTCACCAGAACCAGGCATGCGCCTTCTTCATCGTCGAACGGATTTGCCACGGATTCTCCTGGTGAATTGATCAAACGGCCGTCAGCGTAACAGTGACGATAACCAGCCGTCACCGTTGCGGCAGCTGAATAATTGGCCTCGCATTGGGCGTGTCTCGCCGGCGGGACACCGGCGTCGGTGTAATGGGATATCGCTATTCCTGATCGCCGCCGGAACGAAGGCAGGCGGCGATGGCGGCGCGGCGAACTGCTGCCTGCCGCGCCACCCAGGTGGTCTGCGCCCAGATCTCCAACCGAGCTCAGCTCATGGCAGGCACGGACTCGCCGGTCATGTCGCCGAGCGCCACCACGATCTTCCGCGGCCCGGTGAAGGGACTGCGTGAGTGCGCGACCAGCATGTTGTCGATGACGAGGACGTCACCCTCCTGCCAGGAGAAGGCGACCGATTCCCGGTCCATGAGGTCGCGGACCTCGTCCACCAGGGCGTCGTCGATGACAGTGCCGTCGCCCCAGAAGACGTTGCGCGGCATCCCCTGATCGCCGCAGATCTCCAGCAGCGAGGAGCGCGTTTCCGGGTCCAGCGACGACGGGTGGTGCAGCGCCAGCTGGTTGAAGAACACGGTCTCGCCGGTCGTCGGGTGGCGCAGCACCGCCTCGGCCTGACGCGAGGTCCGCAGGCCTCCGTCCGGCGTCCACTCGAAGCTCGTCCCCTCCGCGGCGCACTTGCGCTCGACCTCGGCGGGATCGTCGGTGCCGAAGAAGCGCGACCAGCTGACGTCGACGCCTTCGATGAAGTTGCGGACATAACGGAGCTTCTTGGTGGCGAAGAGCTCGGCCAGCTCCGGACGCATCCGGGCCAGAACCGTCCGGCAGTCGACGATCGGTGTCTGACCACCGGACTGCGGGGCCACGATGCACGAGAAGAACTGCCGCATCGGCCACTGCGGCAGATGCGAACTCTCGTTGTGGAACAGGATCGTGAGGTCTTCCGGATACGGCGTCGACTTGTATACGCGGGCCGACTCGCCCTCTCGTGGAAGGTCCCCGTATTCAGGGAAGAGGGTGCCGCAAATCGCCGAGGCGGCCTGTTCGAACTTCTCCACCGAACCGGCGTGGAACCCCCGGAGCAGGACCGCGCCGTGCCGCAGCAGCCGTGCTTCGAGTTCTTCCCGGTTCGCGCGCAGCCAGCCGGGCAGGTCGACGCCGGGACCGGCCGGCGTGATGAGGACGGGGGTCGTCGGTGACTCCGGCAGGAAGCCGATATTCACCGAATCTCCGCCGGGTATCCGCACCTGCCGTCGAGTCGCGCCCAGCAGGGAGCGGGGGCCCGGGGTCCGGGAAGTGCTGTCGTTCATGTCGTGGTCCTCACTTCGATCTCCCGTCGGATCAGCTCGGCGAGTTCCTCCACCGCGGGCTGTCGCATGATGCCGTGGTGGGTCGTTGCCACCGAGGCGAAGCCGAGCTCAGGCCCGACCACCGATCCCCAGCCCCACGTACGGTCCGGATCCTGCGGCTCGTCGGCCGGCTCGGCGCGCACCAGCAGCACCGGGAAGTCGGCTCGGCCGAGTTCGGCCTGCTCCTGCACGAAGTAGCGGTCCAGAGCAGTCATGTTGGTCATGTAGACGTCCAGCAGGTTCCGCAGCTCCGCCTCACCGGAGTCGGGAGGCAGCCGCCCGACGTCCTGCATGGCCTTGAGCAGTTCCTGATGACCGAGATGACCGAGCGGCCCCTCCGGCAGGTCCAGCTGGTAGTGGAAGGCGAAGCGGCGCAGGAGATGGTCGGCGGGCTGCCGCGCCAGGGCGCTCTCCGCGTCACCGGGGACGCCGCAGTTGACGATGATCAGCTGCGCCACCTCGCGCCCGGAACGGCGCAGCGCCTGGGCCGTGGCGTAGGCCATGATGCCGCCGAAGCACCAGCCGATGATCACGGGAGCCGTATCGCCGACGGCCGCGATGTTCGCCGCGTACCCCTCGGCCATGGCGGCGAAGTCGTCCTGCGGCGGCCTGCCGTGCAGACCCCAGGCCTCGATGCCGTAGACCGACCGGTCCGCCGGTATCAGCCGGGCCAGCTCCCAGTAGCTGAGCGTGTTGCCGCCGCCGGGGTGGACGCAGAAGACCGGGGCCTGCTCATGCGGTCCGCGGGTGGCGCGCAGCGGGACCAGGTTGGAGTCCTGGACGTCGCTGCTGCGCACCAGCTCCGCCATCGCCGCGACGGTTGGGGCGCTGAACACCGCGGACATCGGCAGGCGCAGGCCGAAGGCGTTGTTGATCTGGGCCATGAGCTTGATCGCACGCAGCGACTGTCCCCCGAACTCGAAGAAGTCCGCGTCGGGGGAGGAGATGTCCTGGTCGAGGATCGAGGACCAGATCGCCAGCAGACGCTGTTCCACCGAGTCGCGCGGCCGGCCGGCCCGGGCCTTCGGCGGCGCGATCGGTGCGAGGGCGCGGCGGTCGAGCTTGCCGTTGCGGGTCAGCGGGAACCGCTCCAGCACCTGCCACCCGGTCGGCACGAGGGCGGCCGGGAGGTGCAGAACCACGGCTGCCCGCACGTCCTCGACGGAGATGTCCACTCCGCCGGCGGCGGTGAGGTAGGCGTCCAGGTGCGTGACGAGTCCGTCGGCGTCCGCGCGCGCCACGACCGCCGCGGCGCCGACGCCTGGCCGATCCGCCAGCAGCGTCTCGATCTCGCCGAGCTGTACGCGGTATCCGCGCAGCTTCACCTGGTCGTCGATCCGGCCGAGGATCTCGATGCCGTTGCCGGGCACCAGGCGGCCGAGGTCACCGGTCCGGTGGGCGTCCGCGGTGTCCGCCGTACCGAAGCCCGACCCGCCTTCGCGCAACCGCGCGAGGTAGCCGAGGCCCACGCCGGGCCCGCTGATCAGCACCTCACCAGGGCACCAGGGCGGCAGCGCGGCACCCCCCGCGTCGACCACCGTCAGGACGTTCGCCCCGAGGCCGGAGCCCACCGGGATTGAGGAACAGCGTTCATCGATCGAGGCGTCCAGCGGGAGGCATGCGGCACCCACCGTCGACTCGGTCGGGCCGTAGTGGTTGTACAGACGCAAGGACGGCGCGATCTCTCGCAGCCGCTCGTACAACGCACGCGGCAGCAGTTCGCCGCCGAGCACGAGCACCTCGCTCGGCAGAAGCGCGAGCGGATCGGCAGCCTCGGCCAGCAGCGCCGAGAGATGCGAGGGGACCAGCTTCATCGCGGCCGCGGGGCTCCCCCGGAACCACTCGGTGAGAGCCGCGGGGCTCGTGGCGGTCTCGGTGGGGACGATCTGGACGCAGCCACCGCCGGCCAGGGTCGGGAAGACCGCCGTGTAGGCCAGGTCGGCGGCGAGGGTGGAGACCGCCGCGAACTCGGCGCCCTCGGACAGGGCGAGCGTCTCGCCGATCGCCGAGGCGTAGTGCGACAGCTGCTCGTGCCCGATGACGACGCCCTTGGGAAGCCCCGAGGTGCCCGACGTGAAGATCACATAGGCGGCGCCCGTGGCCGCCGCGCCGGAAGTCACCGCGCGCCCCGGGTCGACGACCGCGTCGGCCGTGCACACGATGCGGACGGAGGCCTGCTGATCGGTCTTCGGATCGGGGGTGAGCAGCAGCGCGGGGTCGGCCTCCCGCAGGATCGTCTCGATCCGCTGCTGCGGCCACGTGGGGTCGAGGGGGACGAACGCCGCGCCGGCGAGCCAGACGCCGAGCATCGCGACGACCGTTTCCGCCGAGGCAGGAACGAACAGCGCGACCCGCTGCCCGGCCCGCACGCCGTGCTCGCGCAGCAGGTGCGCCACCGCGTCCGCGCCCTGCGCCGCGTCCCGGTAGGACACGACGGTCTCGCCGCAGCGCAGTGCGGGCAGCGCGGGCGTACGCTCCGCCTGCGCGAGGAAGCGGTCGAGCACCGACGCGTACGACGCACGGGGCCCGGCCTCGGCGTTCGGCGCGTTCGGCGCGGTGAGGCGCAGGCCGCCGACGGCGCGCTCCGTGCCACCGGACAGCAGATCGGTCAGCTGATGTCCGAACGCCTCCGCGACGAGGTCCAAGTCGGCCTGGGCGACGCGGCCCGCGCCGCCGACGAAGGTCAGGCGCAGGCTCCGCGACCCGCGCACGCAGTCGAGGTGCAGCGCACCAGGAGCTTCGTGGACGGACGCACCGGCCGAGAGTTCCTCGGCCCACCGGTCCAGACGGTGCCGGTACGAGAGAGGGCAGCCGTCCGCCGCATGGTGTACGGAGGCCGCGGTCCCCGGGTCGATCTGGTTCTCCATCGCCGCTACAGAGCGGAGCGCGTCCTGCGACGCCTGGAGCGCGTCGGCGACCGGGGTGTCCGCGCCGATCTCCAGCCGCACCGGTACCGGACGCTCCAACAGGCCGAGCACGTTCTCCAGGCCTTCCGTGGACCGGCCGTCGGCCAGCACCAGCACAGGGGCGTCGGCGTCGCGGCAGTACCGGCCGTACAGCGAGCGCCAGAGAGCCAGCAGCACCGCCGCCTCGCTCACGCCGCACCGTCCGCTGAGTTCGTCCAGCCGTTCCAGAGCCGGCCCCTCGACGACGGCCGAGGCGCTCACCGGCTCGGCGGCCGCGTCCCGGAGGGCGACGGGAGTGAGGAAGGGCAGCGCCGAGGACGGCTTCGACAACTGCCGCGCCGCCTCGTCGGCCACCGGCGGCTGCGCCGACTCGTCCAGCACTTCACCGAGCCAGGCGGCGACATCGGCGTACTGCAGCACCGTCTCCCCGGCCGCGGCGACCGCGTCCTCCAGCAGCAGGCCGACAAGCAGGGTCCAGGAAGCGTCGTCGACGCTCAGCCGCGGCAGGGTGAGAACCAGCCGCGTGCCGTCCGGACCGAGTGCGTGCTCGACGGTCAGCGCGCCGGCACGGAACACGGTGCGATCCGTTCCCGACCGCTCGATCGCGACCGGGCCCACCGGATCCACGACCTGGACGAGCGTGGGCAGCCCCGCGAACTCGGTGTACCGCGTACGCAGGCTCTCGTGCGTCGCGACCGCCGTCGCGATCCGGGCCTTCAGCTCCGGCACCGGTATCCGGGTGGCGGTGCGGACGGTGCGCACCGCCGTGCTCCGGGCCTCGCCCAACCGGGCGAGCTGTTGCGGGGAGAGCTGGTAGCCCTCCTCCTGCCAGGTCTCGACGCTCGTCATGATGTCTGCTCCTGAAGGGTCATGCGGGCTCCGGCGCGGCGGCCGAGTCGGCATCGGTGGCGGGCGCCTCAAGGCGGCGTACCGTGCGCACGGGCGAGAACAGCAGGGCCAGGGAGGCCAGGAACGTCCCGCTCGCGGCCAGCACGATCGCCGTCCGCAGCCCGGTTCCGGAGGCGAGCGCACCGCCGAGCAGCGAGCCGAGCGAGAACGCGCCCAGCGCGCAGGTACGGGCCGTGGCGTTCACCCGCCCGAGCAGCTCGTCCGGGGTGGAGACCTGCCGGAAGCTGATCACCGTCACGTTGAAGACGGGAACGCTGAGCTGGACGACGAAGGAGGAGAGCGCGACGACGGCGAGCGCGGCCAGTGAGTGGCCGTGCACGGCCGCCAGGACGAGATAGCCGAGGCCGGGCAGCGCCATCGTCAGGATCAGGGTCGGGCCGACGCCGAACCGTCCGGTCAGCGGGCCGACCAGAAGGACGCCGACCAGGGCACCGACGCTGCCGACCGCGACGATCAGGCCGACCTGCTTCGAGCCCATGTCGAGGACCCGGAGCAGATAGAGGAAGAACACCGACATCAGGGCGCCGGAGAACAGGTTGATGATCAGCGCGGCCGTGGTGAACCAGCGCAGCAGCGGGTGCCGCACGATCGCGGCGAATCCCTCACGGATCGAGGCCCGCACCGAGAGGGTCTCCGCCCCGGGCTGAGGCTTCGGCGCCTCGTCGGCCGGCAGTCCCGCCACCGTGAAGAAGGACAGGGCGTAGCTCGCCGCGTCCACCGCGATCGCCACCGGGGCGCTGAGCGCGCTGATCAGCAGGCCCGCCGCGCCCGGCCCGACGACCTGCGCCATCGAGTCCGACAGTTCCAGCTTCGCGTTCGCCTCGCCGAGCCGGTCCCGGCCGATCAGACCGGGTGTGTAGGACTGGTGGGCGAGGTCGAAGAACACGGTCATCACGCCGACGACGAAGACCACGACGAAGAGCTGACCGATGTTCAGCACATCGAGCCAGTGCGCGACGGGGATCCAGGCGAGGGCCGCGGCACGCACGACATCGGCGACGATCATCACGGACCGGCGCGCCCGGCGGTCCAGCATCACGCCGACGAAGAGGCCGAAGAGCAGGAACGGCAGCGTCTCGAGGGCGACGAGCACGCCGGCTTCCATCGGCGTCGCGTGGAGCAGCAGGACCGCGGTCAGCGGCATCGCGACGTAGGTGATCTGGGAACCGAAGAGCGAGGCCGACTGACCCGTCCACAGCAGCGCGAAGTTCCGCTGGCGGAACAGCGAAGCCGGCTTCTTCCCGGCGCTCGAGGTGTCCTCGCTCATGGGCGCCGCACCGCCTGACGGATCTCGGTTCCCGGTCGGGAACGCGGGGTCTCGGCGCGTTGGTCCATCACTGTCTTCCTATCGGGTCGATTTCGCCGCACGGGTGATCGGGGAGGTGCCGGGCGGTGTGGGGGGCGTGCCTGGACTTCTCCCGGGCACTCGGTCACGTGTGGCTCAGCCGAGCGGCTGCTCCGGCGGGAGACCGGGGCGGGCCAGCACCCGCCGCCTGCCGGGGCCGAGCGCCGGCCGGGTCGCCGACCGGTCAGGGTTCGCGTTCCGTCGAGCCGGTTCCGGGACTTCCACCTTGCCGATGGGCTGGTCGGGGTCGGAGGTCAGCTCCGCGACCAGCAGGCTGAGCCGCTCGGCCCAGGTCTGGACCGTGTGGTGGTCGAACAGGTCGGTGGCGTACGCGATGATCCCCGTGATGCCGGTCGGTCGCCCGTCCGGCTCGTACGACCCCCGCAGCAGGAAGTTCAGGTCGAACTTGGGGGATTCGTGTTCCGGGATCTCGAACTCGCCGATGTCGAGTCCGGGGAGGTCGAAGGCGGCTTCGGTGTTGGTGTCGAAGGACAGCATGACCTGGAAGAGGGGGTGGCGTGCCGCGGTCCGTGGTGGGGCGATGATCTCGACGAGGCGTTCGAGGGGGAGGTCCTGGTTCTCGAAGGCGGCGAGGTCTGTCTCCCGTACCCGGGTGAGGAGTTCGGCGAAGGTGGGGTCGCCGGAGACGTCGGTGCGCAGGACGAGGGTGTTGAGGAAGAAGCCGACCAGGTCGTGGAGGACTTCCTCGGTGCGTCCGGCGACGGGCGTGCCGAGCGGGATGTCGGTGTCGCCGGTGAGCCGGGACAGCAGGACGGCGAGGGCGGCCTGGACCACCATGAACGGGGTCCCGCCCGTCCGCCTGGCCAACTCCGTGACGTGGGTGTGGACTTCGGCGTCGATGGTGACGGGGACCCGGGCGCCGTGCCGGGCGGGGGTGGCGGGGCGTGGCCGGTCGACGGGCAGGTTGAGTTCCACCGGCAGTGCGGCCAGGGCGTCGCGCCAGAAGGCGGACTGGCGGGCGGCGGTGCTGGTGGGGTCGTTCTCGGAGCCGAGCAGGTCGCGCTGCCACAGGGCGTAATCGGCGTACTGGACGGGGAGTTCGGTCCAGGCGGGGGCTGTTCCGGCGGTCCGTGCGGTGTAGGCGGTGGCGAGGTCGTTGCCCAGGGGGCCGACCGACCAGCCGTCGCAGGCGATGTGGTGGACCAGCAGAACCAGGACGTGTTCGTCGGGGCCGGTGGCGAAGACCTGTGCCCGGAGCGGGATTTCGCCGGCGAGGTCGAAGACATGTCCGGCGGCCTGGATCACCAGGTCGGTCACGTGCTCCTCGTCGGTGTCCGTCCAGGCCAGCGGCACGGTGATCTCGTCGGCGGGCACGATCTGCTGGACGGGTTCGCCGTCGATGACCGGGAAGACGGTCCGCAGGCTCTCGTGCCGGCCCACCACGTCGGCCAGTGCCGCCGCCAGCGCCTGCCGGTCCAGCGGTCCGGACAGACGCAGCACCAACGGCATGTTGTACGCCGCGCTCGGCCCCGCCAACTGACCGATGATCCACAACCGCTGCTGCGCAAACGACAACGGCAGCGACTCCGGACGAACCGCGGCCACCAGCGCCGGACGGGAGGGTCCCGCCTCGACCAGCGCACCGGCCAGGGCGGCGACAGTGGGGGCCTCGAACAACGCGCGGATGGTGATCTCCATCCCGAGCAGGGCGCGGATGCGGGCGACCAGCCGGGTCGCGAGAAGGGAGTGCCCGCCGAGTTCGAAGAAGTGGTCGTCAACGCCGACGCCGGGCAGACCCAGCACCTCGGCGAACGCCGCACACAGCATCTCCTCCCGCACGGTCGTCGGAGCGCGGTGAGTCGAGGCGACCGCGTAGTCCGGGACGGGCAGGGCCTTGCGGTCCAGCTTGCCGTTGGCGGTCAACGGCAGCCGGTCCAGGACCACGACCGCGGCCGGCACCATGTACTCCGGAAGCGGCCCCGCGGCATGCCGGCGCGACAGGCCGGGCAACTGCGCGATCTGTTCCGGGGATTGACCCGGGGCGGGTACCACATAACCGACCAGACGCTTGTCACCAGGGATGTCCTCGCGGACCACCGCCACGGCACGGGCGATACCGGGATACCGGGCCAGCACCGCCTCGACCTCCCCGATCTCGATCCGGAACCCCCGGATCTTCACCTGGTCGTCGGCCCGGCCGACGAACTCGAGGGTACCGTCGGCCCGCCACCGCGCCAGGTCCCCGGTCCGGTACATCCGCTCGCCGGGCGCACCGAACGGGCACGCCACGAACCGCTCCGCGGTCAGTGCGGGACGGTTCAGGTAGCCACGCGCCAGACCGGCACCCGTCACGTACAACTCGCCCGTCACACCGGGTGCCACCGGTTCCAGGCCGTCGTCGAGCACGAACACCCGCATGTTGAAGGTGGGTCCGCCGAGTATCGGCCGCGGTGTGGATCGCGGCTCGGCGAAGACCTGGTAGACCGTGCATTCCGTGGGCCCGTAGAAGCTGAAGCTGCGGGTGCCCTCACCCAGCGATCCGAGCCACTCCCAGAGCGAGTCGGGCACGGCCTCGCCACCGACCACGAGCAGTGCCGGAGTACGGCGGCCGTTGTCGAACAGGCCTTCCGACACGGCGGCGGCCATGTGCGTGGGGGTCAGCTCCAGGAAGTCGACGTCGTGTGCGTCCAGCCAGGTCGCGAGGAGGCCGATGTCGGAGAGCACCTCCGTGCTCACGACGTGCAGCTCGTGCCCCTCCAGCAGGCACGACAGCTGGTCCCACACCGCGTCGAAGGATATGGAGGTGGTCAGCGCGACCCGCAGCGGGCGGCTGTCCGACAGATCGGCGGCGCAGGCGAAGACCGACTCACGGTGAACGGTGATGAAGTTGGTGATGCTGTGGTGCGGTACCGCCACGCCCTTGGGAGTTCCGGTGGAGCCGGAGGTGTAGATGACGTAGGCAGGATGGGCGGGGGTAAGCCGGCCGGTGCGCTCGATGTCGGTCGGGTCGTGACTCCAGGCCGGGTGTGCGGTCAGCTCTTCCTGGGTGGCGGCGTCGTCCAGGACCAGAAGGGGTGCGTCGGCCGGCAGCCATGCCACGGTGGCCTGGAGCGTCACCACGTACGACGGCTTCGCGTCCTCGATCATGAACCGGACCCGTTCCTTCGGGTATTCGGTGTCGATCGGGAGATACGCCGCGCCCGCCTTGAGTACGCCGAGCATCGCCACGACGAGGTCGATCGACCGTGGCAGTGCCATGCCCACGATGTCCTCGGGGCCGACCCCGTGCTCGATCAGGTGGTGCGCGAGCCGGTTGGCGCGGGTGTTGAGCTCGCCGTAGGTCAAGGTGGTGCCGTCGAAGACGACCGCGGTGGCCTCGGGGGTGCGGGCGGCCTGGTCCTGGAAGAGCGCCGTCAGAGTCGTGGGCGGGACGGAGCGGGAGGTGTCGTTCCAGGTGTGCAGCACCTTCTCCTGCTCCGCGGCCGAGAGCACCGGGACCTGGTCGACCCGCTGGTCCGGGCCGGTGGCCAGGGTGTCGAGGACACGGGTGAAGCGTTCGGCGAGCTGCTCGATGCTTGCATGGTCGAACAGGTCGACGGCGTAGAAGATCTCGCCGGTCATTCCGGCGGGCCGGCCGTTCTCGTCGAAGCGTTCGCTCAGGTCGAAGGAGAGGTCGAACTTCGCCGGGGTGTCCTCGTCGGGCAGGACGCTCGTGCGCAGACCGGGCAGTTGGAGCACGGGATCGGCGTTGTTCTGGAGCGCGAGCGCGACCTGGAACAGCGGATGGCGGGCCATGGAGCGGGCCGGGGCCAGCTCCTCGACCAGGCGCTCGAACGGTACGTCCTGGTGCGCCAACGCGTCGAGCGCCTGCTCCCGCACCCGGGCGAGCAGTTCACCGAAGGACGGACCGCCGGACACGTCCGTACGCAGGACGAGGGTGTTGACGAAGAACCCGACGAGGTCGTCGAGCGCGGTGTCGGTGCGCCCGGCCGTCGGGGTCCCGATCACGATGTCCTGGCCGGCGCCGAGCCGGGAGAGCAGCACGGCCAACGCGGCCTGGAGCACCATGAAGACCGTCGCGCCCTCGTCCCGGGCCAGTTCGGCGACCCGGGCGTGCAGCGGCGCGGGGATCTCCAGCGTCACGCTCCCGCCCTGATGCGTGGCCACCGCGGGGCGGGCACGGTCGACGGGCAGCGGCAGTTCCTCCGGTATGTCGGACAGCGCGCGGCGCCAGTAGGCCAGTTGCTTGCTCAGCAGGCTCTCGGGGTCCTGCGCCTCGCCGAGCAGTTCACGCTGCCAGAGTGTGTAGTCCGCGTACTGGACCGGTAGCGGCTCCCATCCGGGTTCCTGGTCGGCCAGGCGCGCTGTGTACGCCACGGAGAGGTCCCGGGCCAGCGGCACCAGCGACCAGCCGTCACCGGCGATGTGGTGCACGAGCAGCACCAGCACGTGTTCGTCCGCACCGGCTTCGAAAAGCCAGGCCCGGAACGGGACTTCGGCCGACAGGTCGAAGCAGTGGCGCTCCGCCTCGGCGATCGACGCGGTCACGCCGGACGGCCCGACCTGGTCGGCCGGGACCACGGTGAGCACCCCGCCGAGCTCCTCGACCGGCACCACCCGCTGGTACGGCCGTCCCTCGACCGACGGGAAGAGCGTGCGCAGCACCTCGTGGCGCCCGAGGACATCCCGCAACGCCGCGTCCAGCGCACCGGTGTCGATCGCACCGGAAAGCCTGATGACCGCCGGGATGTTGTAGGTGGCGCTCGGTCCCTCCAACTCGTGCAGGAACCACAACCGCTGCTGCGCGGACGACAACGGCAGCGGCTCCGGACGATCCGCGGTCACCAGCGCCGGACGCGAGGGGCCCGCCCCGGCCAGCGCCTTGGCCAGGGCGGCGATGTTGGGGGCCTCGAACAGCGTACGGATGCCGAGTTCGACCCCGAGCAGGGCGCGGATGCGGGCGACCAGCCGGGTCGCGAGCAGGGAGTGCCCGCCGAGAAGGAAGAAGTTGTCGTCGGTGCCGACGGTGGACAGCTCCAGGTTCAGCACCTTGGCGAACGCGGCGCACAGGATCTCTTCCTGGACGGTCGTCGGAGCACGGCGGGCGGCCACGACGGCATGGTCCGGTGCGGGCAGGGCCTCGTGGTCCGGTTTCCCGTGATCCGTCAGCGGCAGCCGGTCCAGGACCACGACCGCGGCCGGCACCACGTGCGCGGGCAGCAGCCCGGCAGCGTGCTCGCGCAGGATCGCGGGCAGCCGTACGGTGACTTCCGGGTCGAGGCCGGGGCCGGGCACCACGTAGCCGACCAGACGCTTGTCGCCGGGGATGTCCTCGCGGGAGACGATCGTGGCCTCGGCGATGCCGGGATACCCCGCGAGTACCGCCTCGACCTCGCCGAGTTCGCTGCGGAACCCGCGGGTCTGCGTCTGGTGGTCCGCCAGGCCGATCGGCTGGTCGGGGTCGGAGGTCAGTTCTCCGAGCAGGTGGTTGAGCCGCTCGGCCAATGCCTGGACCGTGTGGTGGTCGAACAGGTCGGTGGCGTACTCGAGAATCCCCTTGATGCCGGTCGGCCGGCCCTCCGGACCGAACCGCTCCTCGAACTCGAAGTTGAGGTCGAATTTGGCTGTTTCCTGTCCGGGGATCTCGAATTCGCCGGTCTTGAGTCCGGGGAGGTCGAAGGCGGCTTCGGTGCTGGTGTCGAAGGACAGCATGACCTGGAAGAGGGGGTGGCGTGCCGCGGTCCGTGGTGGAGCGATGATCTCCACCATGCGTTCGAAGGGGAGGTCCTGGTTCTCGAAGGCGGCGAGGTCTGTTTCCCGTACTCGGGTGAGGAGTTGGGTGAAGGTGGGGTCGCCGGAGACGTCGGTGCGCAGGACGAGGGTGTTGAGGAAGAAGCCGATCAGGTCGTGGAGGGCTTCTTCGGTGCGTCCGGCGACCGGTGTGCCGAGCGGGATGTCGGTGCCGCCTCCGAGTCGGGACAGCAGGACGGCCAGGGCGGCCTGGACGACCATGAACGGTGTCACGCCGGTCTGTCGGGCCAGCTCCGTGATGCGGGTGTGGACTTCCGCGTCGATGGTGAGCGGTACCTGGGCGCCGTGCTGGGCGGCCGTCGCGGGGCGTGGCCGGTCGAAGGGCAGGTCCAGTTCGACGGGGAGTGCGGCCAGTGCGTCGCGCCAGAAGGCGGACTGGCGGGCGACGGCGCTGGTGGGGTCGTTCTCGGAGCCGAGCAGGTCGCGCTGCCACAGGGTGTAGTCGGCGTACTGGACGGGGAGTTCGGTCCATGCCGGGGTCGTGCCGGCGGTTCGTGCCGCGTAAGCGGTGGCGAGGTCCTTGCCCAGGGGGCCGACCGACCAGCCGTCGCAGGCGATGTGGTGGACCAGCAGGACCAGGACGTGTTCGTCAGGTCCGGTGCGGAAGGCGTGGGCGCGCAGCGGGATTTCGGTGGCGAGGTCGAAGACGTATCCGGCGGCCTGGACCGCGAGGTCGGTCACCTGCTCGTCGTCGGTGTCCGTCCAGGCCAGGGGCAGCGTGACCGCGTCGGCGGGCACGATCTGCTGGACGGGTTCGCCGTCGACGACCGGGAAGACGGTCCGCAGGCTCTCGTGCCGGCCCACCACGTCACCCAGTGCCGCCGCCAGCGCCTGCCGGTCCAACGCCCCGGACAGACGCAGCACCAACGGCATGTTGTACGCCGCGCTCGGCCCCGCCAACTGACCGATGATCCACAACCGCTGCTGCGCAAACGACAACGGAATCATGCAGGCTACCTCGCTGTTTCCGACCGTTACCAGTCGCGATCCGCAGCCGATGGCTCGGGCGCCGAAATCACCGGCCAGGCGTCGGGCCGCAGCGGGATCGGGAGCCGTTATGTCGGCAGAATTAATTGGCAAAGGGAAAACGGAGTTGTATCGACTTCGCGAGGCTAGCAGGCGGCACTCGCCAGGGTGAATGAGTCCCGGGCATCACTCGACGGAGCCCGGGAGGACTGTCTCGCCGGCGAGACGCGGCAAGCGGCTTCACCTGTCCGAACGGTGGAATTCCAGGCCGTCGAACTCCCCGCTGCCCCGCCATTCCTGAAGGTGCCGGAAGAAGCCCAGGCCATCGGGGAACTCGTATTCGTCCCAAAGGGAATGCGGACCGAGATCCGTTCCCTCGTTGTTGGAGTAGCCGGGGGTGCATTCCGTGCCCAGGAACGTGCGCCACTCCGCATCGACTCCCACGTTGCTCATCCAGGCGTCCTCCGCCTGCCGGGTGAGTTCGACGACGTCGGCCCCCGTGGTGACCGCGTGCGCGACGACGGCGGCGACGGTCTTGGCCGCCTCGGACAGGTTGTGCGAGAGGTTGGAGAACCGCGTCCCGCCCGTGAGCGACTGAACGAGGAACGCGTTCGGGAACCCGTGCACATGGAGTCCGTGCATCGTGCGCATGCCGTCGGTCCAGTGCTCCGACAGTCGCCTGCCGTCCGTGCCGACGGGGTCGAATCCGGCGCGCCGGGTGGGCGCGGTGCCGACCTCGAACCCCGACGCGTGGATGATGCAGTCCACCTCGTACTCGGTGCCGTCCACCACGACACCTCGCGGCGTGATCCGCTCGACCCCCTTGCCGTCCGTGTCGACGAGACGGACCGTCGGCTCGTTGTAGGCGTCCAGATACTCGTCGTGGAAGGTCATGCGCTTGCACGGAAGCCAGTACCAGGGCTTGAGGAGTTCCGCGGTCCGTGCGTCCTTGACCGTCTCCTCCACCCGGGCGTGGAGCCGGCCCATCTTCTCGATGTCCGCGTAGTACGGGCCGCCGATCTCCTCGGACGTGTCCGAGTCCGGCTTCGAGCCCTCTCCGGCGTTGCGCCACATCCTGGCCATGGCGGTCCAGCCGTCGTTGATCAGATCCTCGGCCGGCTGCTCGGCCGACGTCATGTTGGCCGCGTAGTTGTCCAGCCAGCGCTGCTGCCATCCAGGCGTGGCCATCTGCGCGAACCACTCCGGGTCGATCGGCCGGTTGTCGCGGACCTCGATGACGGAAGGCGTGCGCTGGAACACGAACAGTTCCCGGCATGCGGTGGCCAGGTGAGGGACGCACTGCACCGCGGTGGCGCCGGTGCCGATGATCGCCACCCGCTTGTCCCGCAGGTTGCCCAGCGGTCCGCCGACCGGGTCGCCGGTGTAGGCGTAGTCCCATCGGCTCGCGTGGAAGGTGTGGCCCGCGAAGGTCTCGATGCCCGGGATCCCGGGGAGCTTCGGCACGGACAGGTGGCCGAGCCCCAGGATCACGAACTGGGCGGTGAACTCGTCACCGCGGTCGGTCCGCACCGTCCACAGTTGGGCGGACTCGTCCCAGTCCAAGCCGGTGACCCGGGTGTGGAAGAGCGCGTTCTCGTACAACCCGTACTGCTTGCCGATGCGTTGGCAGTGCTCCAGGATCTCCGGGCCGCGCACGTACCACTCGGTGGGCACGTAGCCGGTCTCCTCCAGCAACGGCAGGTAGATCATGGACGCGATGTCGCACTGGGCGCCCGGGTACCTGTTCCAGTACCAGGTTCCGCCGAAGTCGCCGCCGGTGTCGACGATCCTGACATCGGAGACCCCCGCCTCCTTCAGGTGGGCGCCCGTCATCAGGCCGGCGAACCCCCCGCCGATGACCGCGACCGTGACGTGGTCGCGGTGCGGCTCGCGCTCGATGCGATCGGTGAAGGGGTCCTCGTTCATGTGCGCGAACCCGCCACTGAGGGTCAGGTATTGGTCGATGCCGTCCGGCCGCAGTCGCTTGGCCCGCTCGGCGGCGACTTTCGCCATGTGCTCCGACACGTTGTGCCTGGACATAGATGTCTCTCCTCCGAATGCATTTCTCCGGCCGCCCGGCCAGCACCTGGAATGTGTCGTGGTCGGTACTCGACGAGGCCCGTGGGTCTGTCTCGCCGGCGAGACAGACCCCCTCTGAGTGCGAACGCGTCGCCACCGTCATGAGTCCGCTCTCCTGCCCAGCACGGGCCGGGGCGCGCTGACCTCGGCGCTGAGCTGAGCGGCGAGCTCCCCGAGCGACCGCATGTCGAAGAACGCCCGCAGCTGCAGCTCACAGCCCATGACGGCGCGCACCCGACCGATGACGGTCATGGCGAGCAGCGAATCTCCGCCGAGATCGAAGAAGTTGTCGTCAGCGCCCGTCTGCGGAACGCCGATCACCTCGGCCACGATCCGGCACAGCTGCCGTTCACGGGGGCCGGCGGACGCCGAGACGCTTCGGACGGTGTCCGACACGGTGCTCGACGGATCGCCACCCGACAGTTTCTTGCGGTCCAACCTCCCGTCGGGAGTGGTCGGAAGAGCGGCGAGAACCTGCACCCGGTCGGGCAACAGCGCGGAGGGGAGCCTGCCGCTCAGGAACTCCCGGACGGTGGCGGGCGTCAGCGCGTCCTGGCCTTCGTCGCCCGGCACGACGTACGCCACCAGTTCGGCCATGCGGGTGCCGGCCTGGGCCGCCACGACCGCGGCGTGGGCGATGGCGGGGTGCCCGAGCAGCACGCCCTCCACTTCCGCCGGCTCCATGCGCAGGCCGCGGATCTTGACCTGGTCGTCGAGGCGCCCCCACAGCTCCAACTGCCCGTCGGGACGCAGCCGGCCCTTGTCGCCGGTGCGGTACATGCGCTGTCCGGGGACCTGGCTGAAGGGGTCGGCCACGAATCGCTCGCTGGTGTGCGCCGGCTGTCCCGCATACCCCTGGGCCACGCCGAGTCCACCGATGCAGATCTCCCCGACGAACATGGGCGGCAGCAACTGCAACTGGTCGTCGACGACGTAGATCCGTGACGTGCCGGTCGCGCGCCCGGTTACCGGCTTGGGGTGTTCGCGAATCTCCGCCCTGGCCGACTCGACGGTGCACTCGTTGAGGCCGTAGGCGTGGAACGCGAGCAGCCCGGGTTGGTCGTGCAGGCGCTGCCACAGCCGGTCGGACGGGCTCTCGCCACCGATCACCACGATCTTCGGCGGGTGGGGGAGCGTCAGGAGGCCGTCGTCGACCAGCATTTCCAGCCGGCCACTCGCGCAGTCGAGTACATCGATCGCCGTTTCGGGGTCCGATCCACGGGCGAGGAGCTGATACGGGTCCGTTCGCTCCTCTTCGTCGATCAGCAGCAGCCGGTGCCCGAAGGCGATCATGCCGAGACAGTGGTTGACGAACACGCCGGAGGTCAGGGAACTCAGCGCACCGACATTCACCTGACGGCCTTCGGGCAACCGTGCGTACAACGGCGCCAGTTGGGTGGTGGCGAGCGCGAGAAGGTTCGCCTGATCGATGACCACACCCCTCGGCTTTCCTGTGGAACCCGGTGTGAAGACCACGTAGGCCGCAGCGGCGGCCGGGCGACGCGCGAAGCCGCCGTCGGCCGGATCGTCTCCGGAGGTCTTCTCCGCGTCCGCCAGGAGGTCGGCCGCCGAGACGGCCTCCACCTCGGCGAACGCCTCGTCCGCGATGACGAGAGCGATGCCCGCCTCCTTGAGGAGCAGGCGGCGGCGGAACTCGGGCTGTTGCGGATCCAGCAGCAGGAAGGCGCCGCCCGCGCACCAGGTGGCGAGCATCGCGACGATCAGATCGCTGCGCCTGTCCAGGCAGATCCCCACCACGGTGCCGGTCCGCACGCCGCGAGCCGCAAGGCCCGCGGCCATCGTCCGCGCCCGGCCGGCCAGTTCGGCGAAGGTGAGCCGCGCGCCGTCCGCGACGACTGCCTCCCGTTCGGGCACGGTAGCCGCGGTCAGTTCGAAAAGGTCCCACGCGGACGTGGGTTCCGAGGGAGTACGGCCGCCCTCCGGTTCACCGCTCGCGCCGAGCGCCAGCGTTTTTGTCAGTGCGGCCTGGTCGAGCAGCGGGATGCTGCCGAGCGCGACATCGGGTTGCCGGCTGAGTGAGCCCAGCAGGTCGCCAAAGGCCTTGGCGAACCGCTGCATGGCTGCCTCGGAGAACCGCTGGCGGTTGAATTCGACGTTGAGTGAGACTTCGCCTGCCAGCCGCTGTATGTCCAGCGACAGGTCGAACTGAAGCCCCGACAATTCCGCAGGTTCCGGCAGGAGCGTCACCTGGAGATCTTCGAGTGCCCATACGTCGCTCAGGTCGAGCATGCCGTAGGTGATGGCAGCCTGGAACAGGGGGTTGCGGTCGGCGTCACGCTCGGGAGCCAGTGCGCCCACCACCACCTCGAACGGAACGTCCTGGTAGTCCAGTGCGTCGTGAACCGTTTCGCTCACGAGACCGAGAAGCTGATCGAAGGTCAGTGCCGAATCCACCTGGCAGCGCAGTGCCACCGTATTGGAGAAGAATCCGATCGTTCCGAAAAGTTCTGAGCTCGGTCGGCTGAGCGTCTGCGTGCCGACCGATATGTCGCTCGATCCCGCCCAACGCTGCAGCAGAACGAAGTATACAGACAGCAGGCCGGTGAACGGGGTCACCGAGCGAGCCCGGCAGAACTCTTCGAATTCTGCCACCACATTCTGCGGGACGGCGATCGGCAACCTCGATCCGATCATTCTGCCCGGGCTCTTTTCTCCGTCCTCGGGCATCGACGCCGGCTGAATACCTGCCAGCTGGCCACGCCAGTAATCCAGGGCGGCCTCATCCACCTTGGAGGCGTTCTCCGTCAGGCAGAAGTCGGCGTACTGTGCGGCCGGCACCGCGAAGGCGGGCGCGTGCGGGTCTGCGTAGGCGAGACGGAGTTCTTCGGCGAACACCTTCCCGGAAATTTCGTCCGTGATGATGTGGTGGAACACGAAGACCACCAGGTGGAGGCTCGGCGATATCCGTATCACCGACGTTCGCCAGAGCGGGCCCGACGAAATGTCGAACGGGAGGTCGACGACCCTCCTGGCCTCGGTGTCTGCCCACGCTCGGCGCTCGTCCTGCGAGTCGCCCTCGGCCTCCACGAGGTCGATCAGGACCGGCTGCGTGGCGTCGCCGTCCTCGTCGTGCACCAATTGGAAGACTTCGCCGCCGCGCTCCAGGAATGTGGTTCGAAATGCCTCGTGCCTGCTGCGCAGCACCTGAAGCGCGCGCTCCAGCCGGTCTATCGAGAGATCTCCATCGATGGTAAGAACCGGCCTCCAGACGTCAGACGAGTTGTTCGGTCGCATCACCGAGGAGAAGTACATCCTGCGCTGCGGTGATGAGGCGGGAACCATACGCGAATGACGCTTGCCCGCGAGACCGTCACCCTCAAGATCCGGCATATCCAGCCCATGTGTGTGACGTATTCGGGGCACGGAAGCCCTCCCCCATCGATCGGCCGTTCCTTCGGTAACACCTTATTTTCAGGCTCGATCAACGCAATCGTTCGAGCGCGTGTCAGACGGTTTCACTCGCTCCGCATCAAGAGCCGTCGCCGCGAGAAGAACGTGGTCCCAAACATGACGCCTCTCCGGGGTCATATCCAGCCCTGGCGGGGGTAGTTCGCTCCGCTCGGGTGTCTCGCCGGCGAGACACCGCCAGCACGCAGACGCACTCTCGCACCGATCGGCCGGGAACATGGCGAATTGTCCGATGGGCGGCACGGGGCGGTGCGGAAATGGGTGACGCAAATGGGGGAGCCGGCGCCAGTAGAGATTTGGCTTAAAGGAAACCTCTTATCGGTGAACGGCTCCCCGGCCCGCGTGAGCTCTCGCGCTCGTGTCGATCCCGAGCGAGTAGCAATATGCGAGTGCGGGCGGCAGTCGCCCCGTCCCCGTGCCGTAGCGGGCGGCCCGCGTATCGCGCACAATTACGCCGTGGATGACGTCCAACTGTTACGGTTGGCCAATACATGCGAAAGCATCAACCAACGGGGGATCGTTGCGCACTGCTATCCTAACAAAGAGGACAAACGAGACAACTGCGCGGAATGTTGCAACGGCAAGCACTGCGGGACAGCTGTTGAGCATGGGCGTGCAGTTCCACAAGTCCGGCTTGTCGTTCACATCCAGGCAGAGCCTCAATATGTGGGAGCAAGTCGGGACCGGACTGCTCTCTTTCGCGGACTCTTCTACCTGGTGGATCGCCGACTGGCTGGTTTATGGTGAATCCGAGTTCCAGGACCGCTACTACGAAGCCATCAAGCGGACGTCGCTCAGCTACCAGACGCTTCGTAACTACACGTGGGTCGCGCGCAAGTTCCCGCTGGCCCGCCGGCGGCAGAATCTGAGCTTCAGTCATCACCTTGAAGTGGTGGCGCTCGACCAGCCGGAACAGGACTACTGGCTGAGGAAAGCGGAAGCGATGGGCTGGAGCAGGAACAAGCTTCGCGGGGAGGTTCGTAGCAGCCTCCGCGCGCGGCAGGGCGAGGTGACCGAGCCCGAGAGCCGCGCTGAGCTGGACAAAGTCGGTCCCGCCGGGGCCAGTTCGGCTTCGGAGCGGGTCGAACCCGCCGCGACCGGATCCGGCTCGGGTCCGGACCGGCGCGATGCCGACCCCTCGCCCGAAGCGGGCCTGCTGCACATTGAACTCCCGGCCGAAATCCTGGCACAGATCCGGACCGCTGCCAGGAAGGAAGGCGCGCCGGTCGAGACCTGGGCGATGGAGATACTGCGGCGGGCTGCCGGCGGGTCCTGAGGCGAGGGTGCCGTCGCACGTCGGGAGACCTCCTGGGCGCCTTTCCGACGTGCGGTGGCCGCCGGTACCGTCCTGAAAGCGAGCCGCGGCGAATGTTGTCACGCGCCGTTGGCCAGGCCCAGGTAAATGCCTTCGGCGTCCTCGAATGGATTCGCCGCAAAATATCCTGAAGAACGAACCTGGCGCCCGGTGCAGAGTGCGCTTGTCCGGTCGACGGGACAAGGTTTTCACCGGCAACACAAACCAGGATTCCTCATTTGTCTGGACGCGTTTAACCGGTGTCCATGACGATGAAGGCGCTGTTGGGCGAATGGCATTCCAAGTATGAGGATGATAAATGACCTTGTCATTGTTGTGCGTACCCTTCGCCGGGAGCGGCGCCGGCTTCTACAGGGCCTGGCCGAACGACGGTGAGCAGGATCTTCGGATCGTTCCATTGCAGATGCCGGGCCGGGAGGAGCGTTTCCTGGAGGACCCGTACAAGGACGCCGCGGAGGCGGCCAAGGATCTTGCCGGGGCCGCGCTCCGCCTGGTCGGCGGGGCGGAGCGGGTGATGCTCTTCGGGCACAGTCTCGGCGCCGTTCTCGCCTATGAGACGGCTCGTGAACTCCAGGCGCAGGGCTTCACCGCGCTGGAGCACCTCTTCGTGAGCGGGTCCCCCGGTCCCCGGAGCGGTCGCACCGGGCGGACCGCGGAACTCGACGACGACACCTTCGTGGAGCGGGTCGCGGAGCTCGCCGGGTATCGGCATGCGGCACTCGACGACCCCGAGCTGCGGGAGGTGCTGCTTCCGTTGCTACGGGCGGACGTAGCCCTGCACGAGGACTACCGACCCGTTTCGGACGAGACGTTGACGCTGCCTGTCACCGCCCTGCGCGGGACGGACGACGCCCTGGTGAGCCGGGCGCGGTGCGCGACCTGGGAGACGGTGACCACCGGGCCGTTCGAGCTGATGGAACTCGCGGGCGGACACATGTACCTGACCGACAGGGAACAGGAATTGCTCGCTGTCATCGACGCCGCGGCGCGGGGCGCCCGCACATGACGCGCGACAGCAGAAGTACCGCAGGTGCGGCCCTGGAGGGCCGGACCGTGGTGATCACCGGCGCGGGCCGTGGCCTGGGACGCGCCTGTGCGCTGCGGTTCGCGGAAGAGGGAGCCGACCTCGTTCTGCTCGACGTGGGCGAGGACATCGAGGGCGTCCCCTACCCTCTGTCGACGAGCGGTCAGCTCACGCACACCGCCAAGCTCTGCGAGGAGCGCGGCGCGGCGGTACTGGCGGAGTCCGTCGACGTACGCGGCAGTGTCACGCCGGCCGTCGAGAAGGCGCTCGACCGCTTCGGCCGTATCGATGTCCTCGTCAACAACGCGGGCATCGCCGCCCCTTCGGGAAAGGCCGTCCACGAGATCACCGAGGACGAGTGGTGTCTGATGCTCGACGTCGACCTCTCCGGCGCGTGGCGCATGATCAAAGCCGTGGCGCCGACGATGATCGCGCAGCGGCGAGGCAGCGTCATCAACGTCTCATCCACCGCCGGTCTGGTCGGCTACCGGCACTTCGCGGGGTATGTCGCCGCCAAGCACGGGCTGATCGGGCTGACCAAGGCCGCGGCTCTCGACTACGGGCCTTACCAGGTCCGGGTCAACGCCCTCTGCCCGGGCTCCGTCGCGGACGACCCGACGGTCGACGGCCGGATGCTGTCCGAGATCGCTCGCTCCCTGGACGTGGCCGTGGAAGACCACGAGAGGGTCTTCGTCCAGGCGCAGCCGATGAACGCGCTCATCGCTCCCTCCGACATCGCCGGCGCCGCCCTCTGGCTCGCAGGTGACGACTCCCCCCAAGTGACCGGCAGCGTACTGACCGTCGACGGGGGCTTCACCGCGCGCTGATCCGCGTCGGCCGACCGTGTTCCCCGCACCCTTCTTGGCGCACCGACAGGAGTTCCCCCATGGCGACAGCCCACTGGTCCGTGCCGTTCCAGTGCCATGAGCAGGCCGCCATGTGCCACAGTCTGACGGTCAGGTGCCCACAGCCCCCCAGCAGTGGTGAGCTTCGGCGACGGTTGGAACAGGTCGGCGAACTCGCCGAAGGCGTGTTGTGGGAACGGCGCACCCGGGAGCGCTCGACGGCACCGGCGGCGCAGCAGTACGCGGAACAGGAAGCCCGCCGGCCGCTGCGCGCCACCTCCGGTCCGCGGCTGCGCATCACGCTCGCGCGGCATACGGACGACGTCGCCGATCTGGTGCTGGTCGCCGCCCGTGACGCCCTTTCCCAGGCGGCACTGAGCGACTTGGCCGGGTTCCTCACCGGCGGTTCCCTGCCCCGGGCGGGTCGGCATGGCACCGCGCGTGAGACGAGCGGGGCGGGGGCCGTCCCGCTCGCGGGGCCTGAGTGGGGTCTCGGTGACCTCGCGCGCCGCGGTTTCGTCGGCGCGGCCGGATTCTCCACGACGGTCTGCGAAAACCCGGTGGACCAGAAGCTGTTGACTGCCGCGGCCGCCATCGTCCTGGCCGGGTACGACGCCGAGGAGACACCGCGGATCGCCCTGCTCGACCCCGACGCGACAGGACCGCACGCGCTGTCCACGTATGTCCTCAAGTCAGACGAGGCCATGTCCGTCGCCGGTTTCCTCGCCGGTGTGCCCGAGACACCGGAGCCGGACGGCGAACCGGTGACAGAACTCGGGGGTGGCCTCGCGATTCCGGTGGGCATGGTCTTCGGCGAGTGGGACGACGCGCGGCAGTACTACCCCTGCCTCGCACCCGTCTTCCCCCTCACGATCCAGGCCGAGCAGCGCCCGGACCGGTCCTGGAGCGGCACCTGCTGGTACGACGAGGGTGTGATCGATCCGCGGATCGCGCGCGCTTTCGCCGAGCAAGTTGCCCATGTCGCCCAGTGGTTGGCGGATCTGGGTGAGTCCGGTGAAGAACTGCCGCTGTCGGCCACCCCTCTGATGCCGGCCGAACGCGCCGCGGACATCGTCCGGCGGGGAGCGACTCCTGCGGTCGCCGCGACCCCCACGGCCGGTTCGACCGTCCACGGGCGCTTCGAGGACCTGGTACGCCGTCGCCCGGACGCGATCGCCGTCACGGACGGCACCCGCACCCTGACCTATCGCCAGCTCGATGAGCGGGCCGAACTCATGGCCGAGGGGCTGCGCTCCTCGGGGGCGGTGCCGGGGAGCATGGTCGGCGTGTGCCTGGAGCGCGACGCGACCCTCGTCGTCACCTTGCTCGCGATACTCAAGTCCGGCTGCGCCTACGTACCCATGGACGTCGAGTACCCGCACGAGCGCCTGCGTTACACGGTCGGCAGCGCCGGGGTGCGCGTCGTCGTCGCCGCAGCCGACGTGTTCCCGGTCGTCGAGGGCGTTCGGTCCGTGCCCCCCGAGGAGCTGCTCCGGCTCGGCGAGCGGAGCGTCTCCCGCGGCCGGACCACACCCTGCGACGAGAACGACCCCGCCTACATCATCTACACGTCCGGATCGACGGGGCGGCCCAAGGGCGTCGTCGTCCCGCACCGCAACGTGCTGGCCCTGGTCGACGGCACGGCCGAGGACTTCGGGCTCGGCGCGGACGACGTCTGGACGATGTTCCACTCCAGCGCGTTCGACTTCTCCGTCTGGGAGATCTGGGGCTGTCTGCTGACCGGCGGGCAACTCGTGGTGGTGCCCTTCTGGATCACGCGGGACACGGGGGAGTTCCACGCCCTGCTCGCCGAACGACGCGTCACCGTGCTCAACCAGACGCCCTCCGCCTTCCTGCCCCTCGTCGCACAGGACCGGGAATCGCCCGCCGAGCTCGCGGTGCGCCTGGTGATCTTCGGCGGTGAGCCGCTGGACGCCCGTGAGCTGCTGCCCTGGTTCGCCCGCCACCCGCAGGCGGAGTGCCGTCTGGTCAACATGTTCGGGATCACGGAGACCACCGTGCACGTGACGGCGCAGACCGTGACGCCTCAGGCGGCTCTGCGGGGGAGCCGGTCGGTGGGCCCGGCGCTCCCCGGCTGGTCGGTGTCCGTACGTGGACCGCGAGGAGAGGTTCTGCCGGTGGGAGCGGCGGGCGAGATCTGGGTCGGCGGGGCTGGAGTCGCCCGTCACTACCAGGGGCAGCCGGAGCTCACGGCGCGACGTTTCGTCATCGACCCGGTGACCGGTGAGCGGATCTACCGCAGTGGCGACAAGGGCCGCATGAGGCCCGACGGGTGCCTGGAACATCTGGGCAGGATCGACAGCCAGGTGAAGATCCGCGGGTACCGGATCGAGCCGGACGAGATCCGCAACGTCCTGCTCGGAGCACCGTCGGTCTCCGGGGCGACCGTCGTCGTCCACCACGACGAGAGTGGCGATCGAGCAGTCGACCGGCTGGATGCCTACGTAGTGCTCAAGAAGGACGCGACAGTGGCCATGGTCGCGGAGCATGCCAGGCAGCTTCTGCCCGACTACATGGTCCCAGCGACGGTCACAGAACTCGATGCCATCCCCTTGACGATCAACGGGAAGGTCGATGTCGCACAGCTCCCCGCACCGACGGCCGCTCGGCCGACCTTGGCGGAGTCCCCGGATCCCGTCGAGACCGGGTCCACCGACCGGCTGGAGCGCGACATGCTGGACATCTGGAGCCGGCACCTGGGTACGCAGGTGGGCCCGGAGGACAACTTCTTCGCGCTGGGCGGCAACTCGCTGCTGGTCGTCCGCGTACTGGCCGAGGTCAAGGAGCTCGGTGTACCGAAGATCACCGTGCGGGAGTTCTACCAGAACTCCTTCGCACGACAGTTCATCCAGCTGGCCAGGGGGCGGATCACTCTCGCTTCCGACGCCCCGGCTGCCACTGGTAGCGCGCGGAGCTGACCTCGTCGCAGGGACGGGACCGGTGCTCACTTGACGACGTGCTGTGTGCAGCCTGTCGTGCCTGGTCCGCCCCGCGTGCTGGGTGCGACGGATCGGCTCGGACGGTGCGCGGCAGCGGGGTACGACTCGTCGCGACAGCGGCTGCGACTCCTCTTAGGTATCCGTCTCGAACCACACTGTCCTTTCCTGCCGCTCGGCGAGTTCCCCCAGAAGGACGCCAGGGCAGACACGATCACCAGCCTTCTCCGTGGACAAGCGCGTTTCGTCGTCCGCCCGCCGGGCGGAGAACGGAATGGCCGAGTCGATCATGTCGGTGTGGGCGCGTCGGTCACACCGATGTCCATCGATCGGGCCGAGAGGTTGCACGAATCAAGACGGTCGGTCATATTGATTAAGACGGTCGGTCATCTTGAATGACTGGGACACACCACAGGAGCAGCTCATGACCACGTACAGGGCCTGGGAAGTCACCGGCAGCCGAAACTTCCGCCTCGTCGACCGGGAACTGGTCGACCCCGAGCCGCATCAGGTGCGGCTGAAGGTGGAGTACTGCGGGGTCTGCCACAGCGACGTGCTCGCGGCCGAAGGCCTGCGCGCCGACCCCGAGCAGCCGATCGTGCCCGGCCACGAGATCATCGGTGTCATCGACGCCGTCGGCGCGCGGGTGACCGCCTGGCATGTCGGTGAGCGCGTCGGTGTTGGCTTCCTCGCCGGGCACTGCGGCGAGTGCGACCCCTGCCGCCGCGGTGATTTCGTCAGTTGCCGCAACCAGCAGCAGACGGGCACGACCGTGGACGGCGGCTACGCCGAGGTCGCCTACGCCCGCACCAGCGGGCTGGTCCGTGTCTCGGCGGACGTCCCGGCGGCCGAGGCGGCCCCGTTGCTGTGCGCGGGCCTGACCACCTTCACCGCGCTCCAGCGGGTCGACGCCCGCCCTGGCGCGCTCGTCGCCGTCCAGGGCATCGGTGGACTCGGTCATCTCGCCGTCCAGTACGCGCGCAGCCTCGGTTACCGGGTGGCCGCTGTCGCCCGCGGCAGTGAGAAGGAGGCTCTGGCCCGAGAGCTGGGTGCCCACCACTACATCAACAGCACGGACCAGGACGTCGCCGGCACGCTGCAGGACCTCGGTGGTGCCGCCGCTGTCATCGCCACCGCCGCCAGCGGCTCCTCCATGAGTCCCCTGGTGACGGGGCTCGCTCCGCACGGCAAGCTCCTGGTCCTCGGTGCCGCCCCCGACCCCCTCCAGGCGCAGACCCCTGACCTGATCTTCGGCAACCGGAGCATCCAGGGCCACCTCACCGGGACCCCGATCGAGAACGAGGACAACCTCGTCTTCAGCGCCGCCAACGGCATTCGCCCGCGTATCGAGACCTTCCCGCTGTCCGAGGCGCCCAAGGCCTACGAGCACATGCTCTCCGGGCGTGCCCGCTTCCGCGTGGTCCTCGACGCCGCCTGACGCGGGCACCCTTGCGACGGCTCCGGCCGGGCGCCGAGGAGCACGTGTGGCCCCGCTGCTGTCCCTGCCGCTTGACAATGTCAAGACGACCGGTCATTTTTGGAGGTGAGTTGTGGGAAGGAGACGCGATGCCCAGACCGAGCGTCCGGGAGCAGTTGGTCAACGCCGCCGCGGAGTGCTTTGAGGAGCGGGGGTTCAACGGTATCGGCGTCCAGGAGATCACCCGTTCCGCGGGTGTGCCCAAGGGGTCCTTCTACAACCATTTCCCGAGCAAGGAAGCGCTCGCCGTCGAGGTCCTTCACCGCTACGGGGTGGCGCGTCGCCTGCAGATGCTTGAGGACGAGACGCTTGCTCCCGCAGCGCGCCTGCGCGGGCACTTTCGGTTCCTTGCCGACGACCTGGAACGCTTCCAATTCACCCGGGGCTGTCTCTACGGCAATTTCGGAGCCGAGCTCTCCACGCAGAGCGCCGAGGTCCGCGGCCAGGTGGAAGCCGCGCTTGAGCGGTGGACCGCCAAGGTGGCGGCGCTCCTGCAGGAGTCCCGCGCCACCGGGACGCTGAAGGGCGCTGTCGAGCCCGAGTCGCTGGCCAACTTCCTCGTCAACGCCTGGGAAGGCGCCGCTCTGCGGGCCAAGGTGACCCGAAGCAGCAAGCCGTTGGACGACTTCTTCGCCCTGTTCGACTCACTCGTGGAAAGCTGACGAGCCAGCAGCCGGTGTGGGAGTCCGGTGGTTCGGGTCGGCAGCGAAGTTCCCAACAGACGGCGATCCCGGGCCCCAGCAAGTCGGCAAGTCGGCCGGCCGGACGACCGGCCGCGCCTGCGCCGCGCGCCCGTCCCCGAGATCGGGGACGGGCGCCAGGTTCTTGGGGTGTGCCGTCAGACGGACACCGCGGTGGAGGTCACCTCAGCACCTTCTGCCGGACGACGATGTGGCCGGCGTCGGGGTTGAGGCTGCCGCCGAGCCGGCGGAAGGCTCCGTCGGTCAGGTCCAGGCACAGAGGTACCTCCTTCGTCCGCTTGAAGGTGCCCCGGTCGTTGATGCGCACGACCAAGGACTTTCCGTTCGTCACGTTGGTGACCTTCACCCTCGTACCGAACGGCAGCTGGTGCTTGCGGGTGAGTGAAGTCGCCGCGGTGTTCTTGCTGTTGTCGAAGATGTCGCCGTTGGACGTCTGGCTGCCGGCGGGGATCGGGCCGTAGTGCGTCGCCCAGCACGGCTTCCTGTGGGCCTGCGTGGTGCCGGGCGCGGCCGAACTGGCCGGTGCGAGCGCCACCGTCGCGGTCAGCGCGGCGACGCCGGCCGCGAGTGAGCCTCGCAGGATCCGCTTGCTCATGTACTTGCCTCGTTTTCCCTTGTCGTTGGATCTGGATCTGGATGGGGAGTGGGGGAGTTCCGGGGTGTGCGCGTGCCCCGTCAGCCCGCCGCGCGGTAGGCGGCGCCCACCCGGTTGGCCTGCGCGCCGTGGTAAAGACCGGTGCCGTCGCCGCGGTTCGTGGAGAGGGTGAACCAGGCATACCGGTGGACGTAGGGCAGTCGCTGCAGCATGGCCGTCGACTTCTTCACGAACGCGGCCTGCTGTGCCTTCGTCGGATACCGCGGGGTGCCGGCCGAGAAGTCGGTCAGCGCGTATTCGGTGAGCCAGATCGGCTTCCTGTAGCGCTGGTGCACGGCCTGGAGGTACGTGCGCAACTGCGCGGTCGCGCGCTGGGCGTTGAAGTCCGCGCCGTACCAGTGCAGGGGGATGAAATCCACCCGGTAGTGACGAGCGGCGGCGCCTTTCATGAAGCGGTCCAGCCAGCCACCGGCGACATCGCCCCCGGTGGCCACCGCCGGAGCGCCGAGCCGCATACCGGTCGACTGCAGCCGGGGCCACAGGTCGAGTGCCTGACGCACCGTCATGTGTGCCTGATCCGCCCGGTCGGGCTCGTTGAAGCCGAGCAACGTCCTGCCCTGCTTCCTGGCCCGGTCGAGCTCCGCCCCGGTCACCGAGCCGGCGTCATGGATCATCGGGACGAACTCGACGCCACGGGGTGCCCTGATTCCGCCCTTGCCCGAAGCCCAGGTGTAGTACCAGCCGACCTTCGCATCGGCCAGTGCCTTGGTGACCCCGTTGAAGTCCCAGGCGCTGATGCCCTTCTTCTTCGCCGGGGCGGCCAAGGTACCGGCATGACGGCCGGCCGCGAGCGCCGTGGACGTGCCGCCCTGCCCGCCGAGCGTGAGCACGGCGGACAGCACGAGCAACAGGGCGAGGGTGCGTATTTTTCGCATGATGTCTCCAAGCGGCTGACGGGCGCCACGAGGCACCGAACGGTCACGGTGAATCAGAAAGGCACGGAGCATGTCGTCGTGCCGCCGCGGTCATCCTGGCGTCAGCAGCTCAGGTGCGCGCCCGTGCCGACGTCGAGCATCCTGGTGAACTTCTTGTACTTCGCGATCCGGTCGTGCACCTCGGCCGGGTTGCCGCCGTTGCACTCGACAGCGCCGTTGATGCTGCGGATCGTCTCGCCGAAACCGCCGCTCTTGACCATCGCGTGATGCGACGTCATGGTGCCCGGGCCGGACTGGGTCATCCAGTACCAGAGCGCCAGCTTCCACGTCACGGTGGAGTTCTTCGCCGCGAGATTTGGTTGGTGCAGCAGGTCGACGTGGAACGCGTCGCCGGCGGCCTTGTAGTTGTAGTTCCAGCTGATCTGGAGCGGGCCGCGGCCGTGGTACGCGGACTGGCCGGCCGGGCAGCCGTACGGCTCCTCGGCGCAGTAGGTCGGCCAGGCAGCCTTGTTCTGCTCGTTGATGTAGATCAGACCGCTGGTCTCGTGGCTCACGTTCGCGAGGAACGCGGCGGCCTCACGCTTCCTGGTCTTGGCGTCACCGGTGTGCGCGAAGGCCGGGAACGCCTTCATCGCCTCGACCAGGCCCTTGTAGCTGTAGAGCTTCTTGTGCTTCGGGAACATCTTGTTGTACTGCGCCTTGCTGACGACGAAGCCACCCCTGTGTTCTGCGGCAGACGCCGTACCGGCGGTCAGATTGACCCCTGCGACGGCTATCAGTACGGCGGCGAGCACGGCGTAGACAGCGCGTAGCTTTCGCATACCAAAACTCCTCGGAATAAAGCGAGTCGCTCAAAAGCGGGTTGCCCTGGGGGCATCCGGCGACGAACTTACCCGTCAAATTCCGGGGGCAATGGTCAAAGATTGCTGCGAGACCGGCAGTTGTTGCTCGACGCGCGAGCGCAAGTACGGGCGTCACACGGCAACAATGCGCAACCCCGGCCTACGACCGCTCGCTCTGCCGGTCGTACGCGGACCGCGCCGCCAGGACCTCGTCCATGTGGTGAATCGACCAGTTCTTCAACGCCTTCAACGGCTCACGCAGAGTCGCCCCGAGCTCAGTCATCTCGTACTCGACGCGGGGCGGAATCTCCGGATGAACGGTCCGGCGGACCAGACCGTCGCGCTCCAGTGTGCGCAGTGTCTGAGTCAGCATCTTCTCGCTCACGCCGTCCAGTTTCCGGCGCAGGGCGGTGTAACGCTGGGTGCCGGATTCCGCCAGCTCCCCGAGGACGAGCACGGTCCATTTGTCGCCGATGCGATCGAGGACCTCACGGGACGGACAGCCACTGGCGTACGGATCCCAGTCGCTTCGCGGCGCTTTCCCCATGCGGGCGTTCTCCTTCCATGGCGAAGGGCACTCTCGCGCAGAGGGCACCCTGCACACTCTCCATTGGAGAGCTACCTTACTGAAAAGTGGTCACTTCCCAGAGGAGAGTTCCTCGGATCTACTTCTGACGGGGCGTTCAAGCCCTCCCGCAACTACGTGACCAGGAGTAGGACATGTCGATTGCCGTCACCGGAGCGACCGGTCGGCTCGGCCGGCTCGTCGTCGAGGACCTGCTGCGCCGTGGAGTGGCGCCGCATCACATCATCGCCACCGGGCGGGACACCGACCGGCTCACCGATCTGGCCGAACAGCAGGGTGTCGAAGTACGGCGCGCCGATTTCGGCGACTTCGGCAGCCTCGCGGCGGCGTTCAAGGGGGCTCGGAAGGTTCTGCTCGTGTCGACGACCACCGTCGGCGAGCGGCTTGCCAACCACACCCGTGCCATCGACGCGGCCAAGGAGGCCGGTGCCGAACTGATCGTGTACACCAGCACGCTCAACGCGAGCACCGCCGACATGCTGCTCGCCGAGGCGCATGCGAAGACGGAGCGTTACCTGCGTGACAGCGGCGTGCCGTTCGTCGTCCTGCGCAACGGCTGGTACCTGGAGAACTACACGTCACAGGTCCCCCTGTATCTGGAGACCGGAGTCGTGCCCGGCAGCGCGGGCAGCGGTCGGGTCAGCGCCGCCTCGCGACGCGACTACGCGCAGGCCGCGGCCGCCGTCCTGACCTCCGAGGGGCATGCGGGTCACGTGTACGAGCTGGGCGGGGACACCGCGTTCACGCTCGCGGAGCTGGCCGCCGCGCTGTCCGGCGCCACGGGCCAGGACGTCGTCTACAGCGACCTGCCCGCCGAACAGTACCGGGGCGCTCTGCTCGACGCCGGACTGCCCACCGAACTCGCCGGCGTTCTCGCCGACTCGGACCTCGGCCTCGAGCGGGGCGAGCTGTTCACCGATTCCCCGGATCTGCGCCGCCTGATCGACCGGCCCCCGACAAGCCTCACAGAGGCACTCGCGGGAGCCCTCGGCTCCTGACGTGGCGGGCCCGCCGGCCCGGGGTCGCACACCAGCGGCTCCGGGCCGGCCGGGGCCTGCGAGGCGCCACAAGGTTTCCCCAAAGTCCCTTCCTACGGTGCGGGCGCACCGCCGACGCCCGTTCAGAAGTCATCCGGAAGGACCGCCGAGATGTCGGACTCCACCGCACCGCACCGTGAACAACTGGCCCTGCGTCTCGCCGAGCGCCGTGCGTCCCTCTTCGTCGGGAGGGACGACATCCTGGCGGTCTACCGGTCCGCCGTCGCCGCTGCCGGTCCCGAACACGAGGCCGTGGCCGTGATCTTCGTGCACGGGGTCGGCGGTACGGGCAAGTCCACGCTCCTGCAGCGCTTCGCCGATGAGGCGCGCGGCACGGGCCGCCGCGTCTTACACATGAACGCCCGGGACATGGAGCCGTCCCGTCAGGCCTTCGAAGCGCGCGCCGGCAGTGTGCTCGATCAGCCCGACGGAGTGCTCATCGTGGACAACTTCGAGCACTGCCAGGGACTGGAGCCCTGGCTCGCGTACGAGTTCCTGCCACGTCTCCCCGTGGGTGCCCTGGTGGTGCTGGCCGGCAGGAACGCACCCTGTCCGCGTTGGCGCAAGGACCTCGGCTGGTCGACCGCTCTGCGCGTGGTCCACCTGTCCAACCTGCGGGACGTGGAGGCCCGCGAGCTGTTGCGCAGGATGCGGGTACGCCCGTCCCTGCACGACACGTTGATCGAATTAACCCACGGTCATCCCCTCGCGCTGCGCCTGGCAGCGGAGACCGTCAAACGGGACCACGTCGGGACCATGACGTGGGAGTCGAGCGGCTCCGTCCGCAGGCAGCTCGTCGAATGCCTCGTCGGCGATGCTCCCTCCCCGGCGCACCGGCACGCGCTTGAGGTGTGCGCCCACGGACTGACCACGACCGAGGGCCTGCTGCGAGCCACGCTCGGCGCGGAGGCACCCGCCCTGTTCGCCTGGCTGAGGTGCCGTCCCTACGTGGAGTCGGGCCGGCACGGCCTGTCCCCGGACGGTCTGGTCCGGGAGATCCTCGATGCGGATCTGCGCTGGCGCGATCCAGCCGGATACCAGCGGATGCACGAGGGGATGAGCCGGTATCTCCTCGACGAGGCCCGGGCGGCCACCGGACCCGACGCTCTTTCCGCGGTCCTGGCGTCGACGTATCTCCACCGTCACAACGGCCTCGTCTCGCGCTTCCTGACCTGGGAGACAGAGAGCGGAATCCACGAGGACCTCTGCCGTCCCGCCGACCGTACGGAGGTCCTCCGACTGATCGAGTCGGCCGAGGGCCCCCATGCCGCTCGTCTCGCCGAGCTGTGGCTGGACACCCAGCCGGGCGCCTTCCACGTGTACCGCTCGGCCGATTCCCCCGCACCCGTGGCCGTGATGGCCTGGCTGCGGCTGACACCGGACCTGGCCGACGCCATCGCCCGGGACCCCGTCGCGGCCGCCGCGTGGGAGCACGTACAGTCACGACGGCCGCTGCGGGACCGTGAACACGTCGGCGTCGCCCGGTTCATGGTGGCCTCCGACACCTATCAGCGTCCCTCGGCGAGCATGGATCTGATGATCCACCGATGTGTGGCGCAGTTCTTGCACTCCGAGCGTCTCGCCTGGTCCTTCATCGCCTTGGCGAGCGACCCCTTCTGGGCCGACTTCATGGAGTACCTCGACCAACGGATGCTGCGGGACGAGACACCGGTGGGTACGCGGCGCTTCACGCTGTACGCGCACGACTGGAGAGTCGTCACCCCCGAACGGTGGACACAGGTCGGCGCCGCCATCGAACTGGCCGGTCCCGGAGCCAAGCCGAATGCCCGCCCCCGTGAGGGCACCGGGGTCATGACCGTCATGCATCGCGAGGAGTTCGACAGGGCGGTCCTGGACGCGCTCGACGCGTGGCACCGGCAGGGCGGCCTCGCCGTCAGTCCCCTGACCCGGACCCGGATGGTGGCCGACCAGGGACATGACGACCCGGTCGGCTCACTGCGGGCACTCCTCACGGAGGCTGTCGCGGCGCTGGGCGGGGACCCTCGGGCGGAGAAGTACCACCGAGCCGTGGTCATACGATTTCTGCGGGGCGCTCCCACACGGGAAGCGGCTGCCCAGCGGCTGGGGCTGTCCGTGAGTACCTACCAACGTCACCTGAAGCGCGGCCTGCAGTACGTGGTCGAGCATCTGTGGCATCGGGAACTGCTGGGCACGCATGCCGAGAAGCGGGCCTGCTGACGGGATGCCGTAGCGGCACGGGAGGCCGCCGGCCGGGGTACCTGCCCTCGCCGGCCGGCGGTGCGAGTCGTGGAACGCCTTCGGCGCCCGGTCGCAGCAGCGTGACGGCGCCCAGGGCGGAGCTCATCCCGCCGAGCTTCGCCGTGCGCAGGGTCGGCATCCGCGCGCCCGGCACGGGGGCGAGACCCGCCTCCCGCGCGATCGGCTCCATGACGGCCGGGCCCACTTCGGCGAGTTCACCGCCGACCACGACGACGCGCGGATCGACAGTGCCGGCCAGCAGGGCCAGGGCCCTGCCGATCCGCGCACCGGCCCCCGCCAGAACCGCACGGGCCCTGCGGTCGCCCGCGTCCAGCGCGGTCACCAGCTCCGGCAGATCTCTCGCGGCCCCGCCCGCGGCACGATAGGAGTCGAGCACGGCCCCGACGGCGGCCACGGTCTCCAGGCATCCCGAACCGCCGCAGCCGCACTCCGGCCCGTCCGGATCGACGGTGATGTGCCCGAACTCCCCGGCACGTCCGTTGGCGCCACGGTGCAGCGTGCCGTCCACGACGAGGCCGCCACCGACGCGGTACGACAGCTGCAGGTACAGCACGTCGCGTTCTCCCGCGGCCGCACCCCACTTCGACTCGGCCAGCGCCGCGAGGCGGGTGCTGCTTTCCCACCGCACCGGAGCACCGAAGCGCTCCCGCACCAGCGCCGCCACCGTGCCGTGGTCCTCGGGGTCCGGGCGGCCGGTACGCGACGCGGCCACGGGACAGTTCACCCCGATGCCGATCTCGCTCGGCCCACCCAGTTGTGGTGTCCCTCCCGCCAACGTGCCCACCAAGCGGTACGCCGTCTCCACGCGGTCCTGCCAGGGCATCCCGGGCTCGTGCTGTTCGCCGAGCGTCCCGATGGACTCCTGGGTGATGCACGCGATGGCCACCCGCACCGCGTGCTGCGCGAAGTCGATGCCGACGACCTGGCCGGCCGCTGGATTCAGTGCCAGCTTCTCCACGGGCCGCCCCCGCCCCCGCCGGGCGACTTCGGGGACCGAGACCGTGAGGGTGCCGTCGTCCACCAGGGCGACGACGATGTCGTAGAGCGTGGTTCGGGACAGTCCGCTCATGGCGATCAGTTCGCTCCGCGACAGCGGTCCGTGCCGGCGCAGCAGCCGCAGGACCAGTTCCTCGTTCTTCTTGCGCATACGCAGCACGGGATCTTCCTGTTTGTACAACAACCTTGGCCATGGACGGAATTGGCGTCATGGCATGCATAAGAAGTACACAGGTGGGCGGGTCACCCTCCAGATCAGAACCGGGTCACTTTCGGGTCAGGGCAAGCTTTCAGAGCAAACAAAGGGCCCGGCACGGTCACATGACCGTGCCGGGCCTGTTCATTTCGAACTATCCCGCTCCGGGAGCAGGGGTCAGCCTCTGCTCGCCTTGCGGTAGAGCTTCTTGGCCTCATTGCCGAGGCGGGGGTGGAATTCGGTGGTGCCGTTGCCGACGCTGATATTGCCGACCAGATACCCGGAGCCGGTGGCCTCCTTGAATCCGGCGAGGAAGCCCCCGCCGCTGGCGCCGAAGGACTGCACGCAGTCGATGCCCCACATCGTGGATCCGGGGCGGGTGGGGTCGGCGTGCTCCTTGCCCTGGCAGTGGTTGAGCCGTTCGCCGTTGCCCTCGGCAGGCGTACCGCCGTAGCCGAAGGAGTGGACATGGCGCCCGGTCGGGGAGTTGAACCTGATGCCCTGCGCGCCCACGGTGCCGGCCAGGGTGCGGCCGTCGAGCTTGCGCATACGAGCGAAGGCGAAGTCCCAGTTGTCCCTGCTGCCCGAGGTGACGTACCGCTTCGGATGGAAGAGCTTCTGGGCGGTGAACGTGCCGAAGGGGCGTCTGCCATGGGCGTATCCGGGAATGAACACCCACTTGCGGTAGCCCTTGCCGGTCGCGGGGTCGACCACGCAGTGCGCCGCGGTCAGGACGACGGACTTGTTCCTGCTGCCGGCGACCGTCGCCGAGCAGGCGAACAGGGTGCCTTCGGCGCTCTGGAAGAACACCTTGCCCGATGTCTTTCGGATCAGCCCGCCGCGCTTCCACGCAGTGGGTGAGGAGGCGCGGGCGGATACCCGGGCCGGGTCGGCGAGCCGGTCCGCCGCGAGGGCGGGATCCGGGATCGGCGGGACGGTCAGCTCCGGGCCGTCGTCGGCCGGGGCGGAGGAAGGAGCGGCGGAGGGTGCGGCGGCCCCTCCGGTGGCGGGTGTGACCGCGACGTCCTTGGCCGCGCGCAGCCGCGCGGTGGTCCAGAACTCCAGCGCCGCGTCCTGCTCCTGGCCGGAGAAGGAGGTGACCTGGGTGTCGTCATGGATGGGCCCGGGCTCGGCGTGCGCGGGGCTGAGCGTCGTGCCCAGGGCGGCGAGCGTGAGCGCGCTCACGAGCACGGCGGTGCGTCTCATGTGATGGATTCCTTGTCGCACGGTTCAGAACGCGGTCAGCGTCAGGTGCATGTGCCGGGGCCTGGTGTCCTGGATGTAGGAGGCCCAGTCGGCGACGTCGTCGAAGGCGAAGCCGTAGGCCTTGCCGTTGGTGGTCGCGGCGTGGATGGCCTTGGCGTAGTGGTTGGTGACGGGTGTGTCGTAGAAGGCGGCCGCGTGGGTGGTCGGCTGCTCGCGGTGGCTGAACAGCGTCGAGCGGTTGAACCCGGCGCCCAGGACGGCGGCCACGGGACCGGTGGTTCCGTCGTTGGGAGCGGTGAGCGCCCCGTCGCAGAACAGCACGTCGCGGGTGGAGGGCTTGGCGAAGGACACGGACGCCGGGCCGGTGAAGGTGAGCCTGTGGTCCTTCACCCGGCCGGTGAAGGTTCCGGCATTCGTCCGGACGACGAGGTCCTTGTTCCGGTAGGTGTGCCAGACCTTGTCGATGTAGGCGTCGAAGTAGTGCTGGGGGAACCGTCCGACGTCGAGGCCGTGGCTCGGGGCGATGACGCGCCGGTCGCCCACGACGAGGCGTGAGAAGTCCGGAGTGTTCTTCAGGGCGTGGAAGACCCGGTCGCGGCCGCCGTCGCGCAGCCGGCCGGTGCTGTGGTCCTTCGCTCCGGTCAGCCGGATCATCATCGGCACGCTGAACATGTCGACCATGGTGGTGTTGCAGAACATGCCGGACGCCTTGTGGGTGAACTCCACGAAGTCGTGCAGCACGGGGTAGTTGGGGTCGGACTCCACCCAGCCCGCCGGGTGCTGCAGGGCGACCTTGCCGTCGGCGCCCATGACGGCCTTGAACTTCAGTTTGCGGCCCAGCGCGACATAGATGCGACCGGACATGAACGGCAGCCGCAGTGTGGTCTGTCCCCGGGCGGCCAGGGGGATGGCGTAGTCGGTGAAGCCGTTGTCGTGGTTGTCGGAGAGCTTGACGGGTGCCAGGGCGCCGCGGCGGGTGACCCTCACCTGCCGCTCTCCCTTGGTTCCCACGATGTACAGGTGGACCGAACGGTTGGCGAACTCTCCGCTGTTGTTGACGATCGTCAGCGGCAGCCCGTGAGCGGCCTCGGCGGTCAGGTCGCCGTCGGAGGCGGCGAGCGCGCGCGGGGCGGCGGAGACGATCGCGGATCCGGCCACGGCCGCAGAAGCCATCGAGGCGAGCAGCCGCCGGCGGGTGAACATCTGGGAATCGGGCGAAGTCATGGAGGAGTTCCTCTCTTCTTGCACCGTGCGTGACGGATGACGGATGACGGGTGGGGAACGGGCGCACGGAGGGCGCCTCTTGGGACCCGGCGACAGCGGCCACCGGTGTGGAAGGACGTTACGCAGCGTGATTTTTTCCGCCAAGCGGTGACAGAAATGAGGTGCCGGGAAACGGTGAGGGGCGCGTCACACCCGGCCGTTCGTGAGCCGGCCACCACGCCGGTTCGCCCTGCTCCAGCAGCACATGAACGACATGGTGCCCGGACTGCGGGGGACAGCCCGGGCACCGATGGGTCCTCGGTCGTTACGGGTGTCCGGCGCTCCAGCAGCCGTCGCCGCGGCAGTTCTTCAGACGGGTCAGCGCATCGTGCAGATCGGCGAGGCGGGCGTTGCTCAACCGGCCGGCGGTGTTGTGCAGTTCGTCGGGGTCGGTGCGGAGGTCGTAGTACTCCTTCGCGCCACTGGCGTACTCGACGTAGGTGTAGGAGTCGGTGCGCATGGCTTGGTAGTTCGGCGGGCTGATGCTCTCCCCGCCATGGTTGTCGGGGTCGTCCGGCGACTTCTCGGCGTGGCGGTGCTCGATCAGGTTGGCCGTGCGCCAGCCGGTGTCCGATCCGCCGTCCAGGAGCGGGAGCAGGCTGTGCCCGTCCACCTGGGACGACACCGCGGCGCCGCCGATCTTCTGGAAGGTGGGCGCGAAGTCGATGTTCGACACCTGGGCGTTGCTCGTCCTTCCGGCCGCCACACCCGGACCGGCGATCACCAGCGGTACCCGGACGTCGGTGTCGAAGGCCGTCTGCTTCCCCGCCTTGAGCCGGTACTCACCCAGGTGGAAGCCGTTGTCGGAGCTGAAGACGACGTAGGTGTCGTCGGCGACGCCGGCCCTGGTCAGGGTCTCGCGCAGCTTGCCCACCATCTTGTCGACCGCCTGGAGCGACTGCGCGCGCTTACGGAACTTCTTGTCGATCGTGTTCTTCTCACGCTGGGTCAGCTTGTGCTGCCTGGCCAGCCACGGCGGCGCGTCGGTGGGCAGCTTGTCGAAGGCGGGTCCGCGCGGTGCCGTCAGACCGGGGAAGTCGTGCTTGTCCCGGCGCGCCGGCGTGGACGGTCCGTGCGGCGTGAAGAGCGCGACCTCCAGCAGGAACGGCTTGTTCGCCGCCGCGGACTTCTTGATGAACGACTGCCCCTTCCTGCTGAGCACGTCGGTCAGATAGTCCTTGGTCTTGTCGCCGTGCGGCTCGATCCGGTGGTTGTGGGCGACCTTGTAGTTGTACCCCTGGTAGCCGCCGCCGACGACGTCCCACTGGCTCCAGCCCGGCGGAACGTACGGACGCTGTCGGTCCACCGTGGCCGTGGGGTCGTACCCGTTGAGGTACTTGCCCATCATCGCGGTCCGGTAGCCCTTGGCCCGCAGCGCCGTGGCAAAGGTGTTCCGCTCCTGCCCGTTGTTGTGGAAGGCGTCGAAGCCACCGTTCGGTCCGTCGTTGCCGAGGACTCCGGTGTTGTGGGGGTACCGACCGGTGAAGATGGACGAACGCGACGGGCAGCAGAGCGAGTTGCTCACCACGTAGTCGCTGAACGTCATGCCGCGCGACTGCAGTTTCCGCACCTCCGGCATGTAGGGCAGGAGGTTCGAGGACATGTCGTCGGTGAGCACGAAGACGATGTTCGGCCGGTTCGCCGCGGCTGCGGCCGGCTGCGTGAGGCGAGTTGTAGCGGGAGTCGGAGCGGGGGTCGTGGTGGCGGCGCTGGTCGTCGCCGCACTCACTCCGCTCTGGGCGGCGAACACCAGCGCCACCACGCCGACTATCCGTGTCAGCAATTGACGAGTGCGAATCATGCGGGCAGCCTGTCAGTGCGATTCCGTAGCGGTCAATATCCGATGAGGCTCGGCCGAATTATTCCGGAGCCGAGGCGAATTAATCCGGGATCGGCCGCCTTGCTGCCGCTTCTCCTTCGCCTGCATTCTTGATGCAGCACCTTCGCCGAGAGCCGGGGGGACCAGTAGAGGGGAAAGCGGGCCTTGGAGGTAACCAGCGGGGTGGGCGCGGGAAGGTGGCGCCTCCTTCACGTGTCGAAGCGAACGTTTCAGAAGGGCGTCCACACGATCCATCTGCCGTCGTCGTCGGGAATCACGCTGAACGCCCACATGAGCGGCCGCCTGAGAATTCGCGGGGACCTGGAAAGGGCTGCGGGGAAAGAGATGTTCCCGCTCCCCGACGACGTGTGCATCATCCCGCCGGGGCTCGGCCGGACGCTGATCGTCGCACCGAAGGGAGACGAGCCCGCGACGATGGCCTCCCTGACCGTTTCCCTCGACGCGCTGCACCGGTTCATCGGCCAGGAGGACCTGCAGTTGCGCGTCGCGCGGTTGCGGGACTGGTATCCGGCGGTGCGGTTCGACCCGGTTCTCGCGGCGGTGGTGAAGGCGGTCGCGGCCGCGAGCGAGGTCGGTGCGGACGACCTGTACGTGCAGTCCGCGGCGCAGTTCATCGCCGCCCATGTTCTTTCTCCGCCCACTGCCGGTTCGGCACGGTCCACCGGTGCGCTCAGTTCCCGGCAGCTGGAGACGGTTCTGACCTACATGCGGGAGAACCTCGGGCAACCCGTCTCGGTGGACGATCTGGCATCCCTCGTCTCCTTCAGCCGTTTCCACTTCGTGCGCTGTTTCAAGGCCACCACCGGATCGACCCCGTATCGCTACCTCACCGATCTCAGGATCGATCTGGCGCGCAAGTATCTGGAGAGCGGCAACGACCCGATCGCCCGCATAGGCCAATGCTGCGGATTCTCCGGATCCGAGCATTTCTCGCGCAGCTTCCGTCGAATCATGGGGTGCACGCCGTCCCAGTATCGGGCGATGCGTGCCTGAAACCCTGCGCACCTCGCGGCTGGTGACCAGAGACCCTGGGTTCCTGATTGCAAAGGCAATGCCATGAATGCTGAACCGAGGGACGCTGCCGCGCTCTCCCTGGCAGCGGCGCGGCGGGCCGGGCTGTTCGCGATGGCCGTCCCGCGCTGCGCCGGAGGTGCCGGAGCCGGTCTGCGGACCCAGGTGCGGGTGATCGCGAAACTCGGGCGCGGCTGCCCCTCCACAGCATGGATCGCCGCGCTGTCCGCGGCCTTGAAGAGCGTGTGCTCTCCCGTATTTCCCAAGGAGGCCCGAGCAGTTCTGTTCGCGGACCCCGACGCGGTCGTCTGCGGTTCCACCACGCCGGTGGGGGCCGAAGGCGAGCGGACCGGTTACGGCGTCAGCATCTCCGGAAGGTGGCGGGCCGTGGCGGGTTGCGAGGATGCGGCGTGGGCGGTCCTCGCCGTCCCCGTGCGCACCAGGAGCCAACTCCTTCCGCCCTGCCCGGTGTTGATCTCCACCAGGGATCTCACCGTCGAGCGCACCGCGCCCACCAACGGCATGGCCGGGACCGGCAGTCACACCCTTGTGGCCCAGGACGTGGTGGTGCCCACCACGCATGTGATGTGCACCCCGAGCGAAGCAGCCGGTGAACCCGCTCCTCCCGGCGCTTCGGCAGCGCTGCTCGGCATGGTCGTGCTCACGCTCGCGCCACTGCTGGGCGCGGCACGCGGCGCACTGTGCGCGACGGAGGAGGGGTGGACCGGCACCGGCACCGGCGCCGCCCGCCTCGTCGACTCGGCGACACGTCGCGCCTTGCACGTGGCGGGTGTTCTCGACGCCCTGGGGAAGTCCCCTTCCCTCCCGTCGCAGGAACACGCGCGATTGCGGTCGGAGACGATGACCGCGACGCAGGAATGCCGGGAAGCCGTGGAGAAGCTGCTGGACCTGCACGGCGTGGGCGACTCGGCTCCGGACGTCGCGCTGCGACGCCTGTGGCGCGACGTGGTGGTCATCACGCGACATCCGCGGTTCAGCCCCCACACCGTCGCGGAGCACTACGGTCGGGTGCTGTTCGGTCCGGAGTCGGGCGCCGCGTCCGTGGTGTGACCGGTCTCCTCCGGACACGCTCGTTGAACGCGATGAACTGAGGTGTGCATGGTAGGCAAGGCCGGGCGTGTGCTGGTGGTCGACGACGACGCGGCCATACGGCGGTCCCTGGAGCGAGGGCTCAGACTGAACGGCTTCTCGGTGGCACTCGCCGAGGGCGGTTCCGCCGGCCTGGCGCAGGCCCGCACCGACCGCCCCGACATCATCGTCCTGGACGTCTGCATGCCCGACCTCAACGGCAACGACGTGTGCCAGGCCCTGCGCGACGACGGCGACGACGTGCCCGTCCTGATGCTCTCCGCGCTGGACGAGGTGGCCGACCGGGTGGCGGGCCTGCAGGCGGGCGGGGACGACTACCTCCTCAAGCCGTTCGCACTCCAGGAGTTGGTCCTGCGGCTGCACGCCCTGCTGCGTCGCCGCCCGCCCGCCGCCACCGGCACCCTCCGCGTCGGCGGCCTCGTCCTCGATGCCGCCGCTCACCGGGCCTCCCTGGACGACCGGCCCCTGCAGCTGACGCGGCGCGAGTTCGCCCTGCTGGAGCTCCTCACCCGCAACGCCGGCATCGTCCTCACCCGCGAGCAGCTGCTGGAGAGGGTGTGGGGCTACGACTTCCAGGTCCGCAGCGACGTCGTGGACACCTTCGTCAGCTATCTGCGGCGCAAGCTGGAGGCGGGCGGCCGGCCCCGGATCCTGCACACCGTGCGCGGAGTCGGCTTCGTGCTGCGCACGGACGGCGAGGGCCGGCAGCCCGAGGGCACGTCGTGAAACTGTCCACCCGCATCGCACTCGCGGTCGGCGCGAGCGTACCCCTGCTGGTCCTCGCCTCTGGCTGGCTGATGGTGCACCTTGTCACCGGCGACCTGCGTGCCCACCAGGACGACCAACTGCGGGCACGGGCGACGGTCGTCGCCAAGAACGCCAAGGCGTACCTGGACGTCGCCGGGACCGACCACACGATCCTGCAGCAGGTCCGGCGACGGCGGCTGGCCAACTCCGCGCGGGACGTGGGCGTCCGGCTGACCGGCCCCGGGGGCACGATCGTGGCGGGCCCGCAGCCCGATCCGTTGCCCACACTGCCCCACAGCGCCCCGGACCCGGTCACTTTGACATCGGACGGCAAGGACTGGATGGTCCTGTCGCTGCGCGTCGGCGCCGCGAAGGAGGGCACCACGCCGAATCTGTGGTTGCTGTCGCCGGACACCGCCGAGGACGAGCTGTCGCTGGTGCGCCGACGTGTCCTGACCGGCGCGTTGCTGGCCGCGCCACTGTCCGGGGTCACCGCTTGGGCCGTCGCCGTCCGCGCGGTTCTGCCGCTACGGCGGCTGCAGCGGCGTACCAGCGGCCTCGACCCCAGGACCAGCCCCGCGCGCCTGGAACACAGCCCGACCCGTGTCGCCGAGGTCGACGACCTGGCGTACACGGTGCAGACCGTGCTCGCCCGCTACGACGAGCAGGTCGCGCGCACGGGCGAAGCGCTCGCCACCGCCCGCGCGTTCGCCTCGACCGCCTCCCACGAGCTGCGCACCCCGCTGATGAGCATGCGCACCAACCTCGACATCCTCACCGACCACCCCGACCTCGGCGCCGCGGACCGGGCGGGGGTGCTCGATGACCTCGGGCACGAGCACGCACGACTGCTCGGGCTGCTGGTGATGCTGAAGGCACTCGCGCAGGGCGACCTCATCGAGGCGGACGCGTTCACGTCGCTGGACCTGGCGGAGCTCGTGGACGCGTCCGTGTCCGATCTGCGGCGCACGCACCCGGAAGCCGACCTGTCCGTGCATGCCGCCGCGGGGGTGCAGGTGCACGGCTGGGAGCAGGGCCTGCGCTCGGCGGTGGACAACCTGCTGACCAACGCCTGGACCCATGGCCGTGCCAAGGACGGCGTCGCCCGCATCGAAGTGACGCTGGCCCCGGCCGGCGACCCGCACCAACCGGCCGCGGTGCTCACCGTGGACGACCACGGCCCCGGCATCCCGCCCGAACGCCGCGAGGAAATCTTCCAGCGCTTCCGCCGGGGTCCGGACAGCCCCGGCTCCGGTCTCGGCCTGACCTTGGTCGCCCAGCAGGTCGCCCTGCACCGCGGCCGGATCACCGTGCGGGACCGTGCCGACGGCCGCCCGGGCACCCGCTTCGAGGTTCTCCTGCCGGCCACCACCGTCCGGGACGTGGAGCACACCGTGCCGCTCCTGCGCCGGGACTGGCTGACCAGCACCGCCGGCGAACCACCGGATCCCAGGGCCTAGGGGATGGCCAGCTCGGCCCAGATCGTCTTGCCGGACGCGGTGTAGCGGGTGCCCCAGCGCTGGGACACCTGGGCGACGAGGAACAGGCCGCGGCCTCCCTCGTCGTCCCGCCGCGCTCGCCGCAGGTGAGGTGCGGTGTGCGCGTTGTCGGAGACCTCGCACAGCAGGGAGCGGTCCCTGATCAGCCGCAGCATGACGGGCCCGGTGGCGTACCGGATGCTGTTGGTGACCAGCTCGCTCACCACGAGTTCGGCGGTGAACGCCAGCTCGGACAGGCCCCAGGCCTCCAACTGGCGCTCGGTGAGCGTGCGGGCCTGCGCCACCATGGCCGGGTCGGGCGGCAGCTCCAGGTCCGCCACCCGGTCGGTGTCGAGCCGCCGGGTGCGGACCAGCAGCAGCGTGGCGTCGTCCGCCTGCGGTCCTGGCGGCAGGGACGAGAACGCCCGGTCGCACAGTTCCTCCAGCGGGCACCGTTGCCAGGTCAGCACATGGGCGAGGCGGTCGATCCCGCTGTCGATGTCGGTGCGCCGGTCCTCCACGACTCCGTCGGTGAAGAACGCCACGACGCTGCCGTCGGACAGGTTCAGATCGACGTTCTCGTAGGGCAGGCCGCCCAGCCCCAGGGGCGGTCCCGGCGCCAGCGAGGACAGCGCCACCGAGCCGCTGGCGTCCGCCACGATCGGCGGGGGATGGCCGGCGCTCGCCCAGGAGCACCGGCCGTTGACCGGGTTGTAGATCGCGTACAGGCAGGTCACCCCGAGCGCCTCGTCGCTCAGCCCGTCGTTCGCGTGGGGTTCCGAGTCCTGCGCGACCAGGCCGTCCAGCCGGGTCAGCAGTTCGGCCGGGTCCAGGTCCAGCAGGGCGAGGGTCCGCACGGTGGCGCGCAGCCGGCCCATGGTCGCGGCCGCGTGCATGCCGTGGCCCACCACGTCACCGACGGTCAGGCCCACCCTGGCACCGGACAGCGGGATCAGGTCGAACCAGTCGCCGCCCACGCCCACCCGGCTGTCGGCCGGCAGATAGCGGTACGCCACGTCGACCGCGTTCTGCTCGGGCAGGTGCTGGGGCAGCAGGCTCTGCTGCAGGACCAGGGCCGCCGCGTGCTGGCTGGTGTAACGGCGCGCGTTGTCGATGCCGACGGCGGCTCGCTCGGCCAGCTCCACGGCGAGCGTCTGCTCCTCGGGCCCGAAGGGGTCGGGGTTGCTGCTGCGCCGGAAGGTGGCGAGGCCCAGGACCGTATTGCGGGTGAGCAGTGGCACGAAGAGACAGGAGTGCGAGGCGGCCGGTCCCTCCTCGTCCGGTGCCTCGGGCGGGGCGGCGTCGACGACGAGGCGGCCGCTGCTCAGACTCTGCGCCTGCGGTGACGACGGTGGATAGGAGACGGGACTGGTCCGGAACTCCTCCGGGGTCCGGCCGTGCATCCGCAGCAGACTGTGCGCCGGCGCCGACCCCGTCGGCGGCTGCCGTCCCTCGATGACCGCCGGCGGCAGGTCCACCAGCACCTCGTCCGCCAGCTGCGGCACCGCCACGTCGGCGAGCTCCGCGGCGGTACGCCGTACGTCCAGCGAGGCGCCGATGCGCTTTCCCGCCCGTACGAGCAGCGACAGCCGTTCCTGGGCGCGGTAGCGGTCGGTGATGTCCAGGGACTCCTCGAACAGGCCCAGCAGCTCGCCCCGGGCGTCCACCAGCCGGTGGTACGAGCAGGACCAGACGTGCTCGCGCACCGGGTCGGCGGGGGCGCGGCCGCGATAGTGCATGCCCATGATCGGTTCGCCCGTCGTCATGACGTGCTCCATGATCTGGTCCTCGTCCGGGGGGTGGTGCCGGGAGATGAACTCGCCCTCGGGAAAGAGGTCCGCGGCCGGCCGGCCGATGTACTGGGCGATTCCCGCGAGCTCCAGATCGGTGGAGACGTTCCCCCAGACGACGCGCATGTCGGTGTCGAAGATCGTCAGGCCCACGGTCGACTCGGTCGCCAGTCCCTCCAGCATCGCCAGCTGCGCCTCCCAGCCGCGCAGCGCCTCCAACTCGGCCGCGACCACGACGGTCGCGGCGACGCCCAGGTGTTCGAGCGGGCTGAACGTCACGGCCGCGCGCAGGGTGCGTCCGTCCCGGCAGCACAGGTCCAGGACGGTGCTGCGGGGCTTGTGCGTCCTGCAGAGAGCGGACAGCCGTGGTCCGGGGGCCGCGGCGAGCAGTCGGCCGGCCGGCTTTCCGAGTACGTCCTCCGGCGCGTGTCCGAGGAGGCGCTGGGCCGACGCTCCCCACCCGGAGACGCGGCCTTCGGCGTCCAGTACCGCGGCGGCGGCCTTGGAAAGGTCCAGAGGACTGTGGAAATCGACGTTGGCGGCATTCGGAAAACGATCCATGACACCGCTTCCCTTCGTGCTCACTCAGCATCCCGTGCCGCACGACGGACGACAACCGCACACGCGAGGACCACCCGCTCCCACGGGGCGGGGGCCGGTGGATTGCCGGGCGCGACCCACCATGCCATCCGGAGCGGGAGGCCTGACCATGGATGGAGGCAGAACACCCGCCGGTAGGCACGGGCCGAGGCGCCGAGCGGGAAGGACAATGAGGCATGGGCACGACGGACTCCTCCCGGGCAGGCATGAGCCGGCCCGCGGTGGGCCCTGCCTCGCCGCCCAGCGGCCTGCTCGACCTGCTGAGCGTGGCCGCGGTGGTGCTGAACACCGAGGGCCGCGTGGTCTTCTGGAGTCCCCAGGCCGAGGAGCTCTTCGGCTACACCTCGACGGAGGCGCTGGGCGAGCACGCGGCGCTGCTGACCGTCCACGAGGAGCACCAGGACGAGGTGGTCAAGCTCTTCGCCGAGGTCATGGAATCCGGCGAGGACTGGGCCGGGGCCTTCCCCGTCCGGCACAAGGACGGCAGCACCCGCCTCGTGGAGTTCCGCAACATGCGGCTGCTGGACGACCTCGGTGACACCTACGTGCTGGGCCTGGCCGCGGACCAGGCCGTCGTGGAACAGGTCGAGCGCGACGCCGCCCTGGCCATGCGGCTGGTGTCCCAGTCCCCGCTGGGGCTGGCCATCCTGGACCGCGACCTGCGGTACCTGGCCGTGAATCCGGCTCTGGAACGCATCTCCGGTCAGTCCGCCGCCGACCGTCTCGGCCGGTCGGTCGGCGAGATCCTGACCTTCCTCGACACGGACCCCGAGGCCCGTCTGAGGCATGTCCTGGAGACGGGCGAGTCGGTCGTGAACCGGGAGATCGTCTGTCGTCCCCCCAGCGACCCGGACCATGAGCACGCCTGGTCCGTCTCGTACTACCGGCTGGAGGACTCGGCCGGGCGGGTGCTGGGCATCGCCTACTCCGTCATCGACGTCACCGAACGTCATCGAGCCGCCACGGAAGCCGCCCGGGCCCGGCAGCGGCTGGACCTGATCGCCCAGGCCTCCGCCTGCGTGGGTACCACCCTCGATCTGGAGACGACGGCACGCGAACTCGCGGACATCGTTGTACCGGTTCTGGCCGATGCGGCCGCCGTGCTCGTGCTCGACGACGCCCTGCCCGACCGGATGACGCCGCACACCGGCCCCGCTCGGTTCCGCGCCCTCGCCGTGCACGCGGTTCACTCCTCGGACGCCGCCTGCACGGCCGATCCCGTCACGGGACTCGTCGACCACGACGACCCCCTGATCTCCCAGTGCGTGCGCACCCGTCGGCCGGTGCTCATGCCCCGCACCGCCCGTCCGGATCCGGCGAGCATCGCCCGCCACGCCGAGTCCGCCTCGCTGCTGGCGGCGGACGGTGTGCACTCCTACCTGGCCGTGCCGCTCGTGGCCCGGGGCGAAGTCCTCGGCGCCCTCGACCTCAGACGCATCCGGAACCCCGAGCCGTTCGACGACGACGACGCGTTCCTGGCCTCCGAACTGGCCGCCCGGGCCGCGGTCTGCATCGACAACGCCCGCGGATACCAGACGCAGCGCCATGCGGCCCTGACCCTCCAGCGCAGCCTGCTGCCCGAGCCCCCGTCGCTCCTGCCGGGCCTGAAGGTGGCCTGCCGCTACCAACCCGCGGGCGCCACGAGCGAGATCGGCGGCGACTGGTTCGACGCCATACCCCTACGGGGAGACAAGACCGCCCTGGTCGTCGGGGACGTCATGGGCAGCGGCATCAACGCCGCCGCCACCATGGGCCAACTCCGCACCGCCGCCCGCGCCTTCGCCGAACTCGACCTGGCCCCCGCCGAGGCCCTGCGCCACCTCGATCACCTGACGGAGGGCACCGAGCAGACCATCACCACCTGCATCTACTGCGTGTACGACCCGCACCGGGGCCAGTGCCAGATCTGCCTCGCCGGTCACCTGCCCCCGGCCCTGATGCGGGTGGGCCAGGCAGCGCAGTTGCTCGACCTGCCCACCGGCGCGCCGCTGGGTGTCGGCGGTGTGCCCTTCGAGGCGGCCACCATCGCGTTCCGCCCCGGCGACGAGCTGGCCCTGTACACCGACGGCCTGGTCGAGACCCGGAGCGAACCCATCGACGTCCGCCTGAACGTCCTCCTCGACGCCCTCAGTACGGCATGTGGCAGAGACCCGGAGGACACCTGTGACCGCATCCTGGAGAAACTGCGGCCGCCCGGGGGCGAGGACGACGTCGCTCTGCTGATCGCCCGGGCCCAGTCCTGAGCGATGAGCCGAGCCCGGTCGTCCGGTGCCTCAGAGCAGCAGCGGAAGACTCACCAGGGCCGCGCCACTCGCTCCGAGCGCCGCCAGGAGTGAGGCCGGCCAATTGCGGGACTGGGCGTACGTCAGCAGGCCCACCAGCAGCCCCGCCACCACCGCGGCCAAGAGGATGAGAGCCCAGCGCAGTGATAACCGCTCGGGTGGAGGCGGAGGGGGAGGCGGAGGCGTGGGCGAGGTCGGTTCGGGCATACGGCTCTCCTGCATGGCCGGTCCTCCACGTCATCGAAACCTTTCGATGGCAGACCAACGTACTGATGTGATCTAGGCCAGAGAAGGTGTCTGATGCCTCATCAATCGGCTTCGGGGTCGCACGGGGGCGGCAGAGGTGTGCGAAACGCCCCGGCGTGCGCCCCAACGGCATTCCGCGCTCCCGTTGGCGATGTTCGGACGGCTGACCAGAACGGTGCTGTGACCTAGCATCTGCGCCATGACTGGTCCCGAAGTCGACCTGCCCGAAGGATCCGAGGACGCGTTACGGGGCTCCACCGCGCGGGTGGTGGAGCAACTGGGTTGCCAGATCGTGGAGGGCGGCAAGCCCCGCGACCACCACCTCACCGTGGACGCCGTCACGCAGGAGTTCGAGGTCACCCGGCCCATGGCCCGCGAGGCCCTGCAGACGCTGCACCAGAAGGGCCTGGTGAATCTGCAGCCGCGGATCGGGGCCACCGTACAGGCGCTGGAACGGTGGGACCTGCTGGACCCCGACGTCATCGCGTGGCGTCTGGAGGTGGCCCCCGACAGCCAGATGCGGTCACTGACCGAGTTGCGGGAGGTGATCGAGCCCCACGCGGCCAGGCTGGCCGCCCAGAGCCGGTCCGCCGAGATCTGCCACGACCTCACCAGCCACGCGCGCACCCTGCTCGCCCTGAGCGAGGACCCGGACTTCGCGCGGCCCGAGGAGGGCGCGGCGATCCGGCAGCGCTTCAGGGACGTGGACGCGGCCTTCCACCGGACTCTCCTCGCCGGCTCGCGCAACGAACTGTTCCTGCGCCTGTCCTATCCGGTCGTCATGGCGCTGAACCACCGCATCGACCGGGACTGGGCCGGCACCCACCAGGAGGCGGTGATCACGCCGACGCGGGCTGCCCTCTGCCCCGACACCGTCCAGCGGTACCCCACCCGGCCGGAGCCGATCGCCATGTGGCTGCACATGGGACTGGCCTACGCCATCGACCAGGGTCTGGCCACGGCCGCCGAGGCCTTCGCGCAGGCGCTCCTCGCCGAGATCCGAAGCGGACGACTGCGCGATCCCGGTGTGCGCGACCGACTGCGGGCGGGCCTGGACCACTTCAACGCCAACGGCCTGCCACCCGCCCATCGGGCCGGCTTCCAGGAGGCCATGGCCGGCTTGTTCCACGCCCGACGCGCACCCGTGGTCGTCATGGGAGTCAGCGGTTGCGGCAAGAGCACCGTCGGCCGGTACCTGGCGGACTCGCTCCGGGTGCCGTTCGAGGAGGGGGACGGCTTCCATCCCCGGAGCAACGTCGAGGCGATGGAGAACCGCACCCCGCTCGACGACCGCAGCCGCAGTCCGTGGCTGGCCGCCCTCGCGGGCCGTATGCGGGCGGCGGGCGCGGAGGAGGGGCTGGTGATCACCTGCTCCGCGCTCAGACGCATCTACCGGGAGTTGCTGCGCGTGGCCCGGCCCGACGCGTTCTTCGTGCACCTGACGATCGACCGGCACACCGCGACGTCCCGTGTGGAGAGCAGGAAGTCGCACTTCATGCCCGCTGCCCTGGTGTCCTCGCAGTTCGAGGACCTGGAACCACTGGAGGACGACGAGGCCGGGATGACCGTCGACGCGACCCTGCCGGTCGAACGCATCGTCGCCGAGGTCCAGACCGAACTGGCCCGGCGCACCCGGGGCCACTGACCCGGCTTTCGCCCCCGGTTTCATCCAGCCGTCGCCGCCGCACAGCGCTGCCGCGCCCGCCGAGATGCCCGACCGCACCGACCGACCGCACCGACCGAACGGACCGACTGAACGAACCGCCGGAAGAGGGGGATCCACCATGAAGATCGTGTCCGTCGAGGTGATCGTCACCAGCCCGGGACGGAACTTCGTCACCCTGCGCATCACCACCGAGGACGGCATCGTCGGACTCGGCGACGCCACGCTCAACGGCCGCGAACTGGCCGTCCACTCCTACCTGGACAGCCATGTCGTGCCCCTGCTCATCGGGAGCGACGCCTCCCGGATCGAGGACACCTGGCAGTACCTCTACCGAGGGGCGTACTGGCGGCGCGGCCCCGTGACCATGGCGGCCCTCGCGGCCGTGGACACGGCGCTGTGGGACATCAAGGCCAAGTGCGCCGGGATGCCGCTCTACCAGCTGCTCGGCGGCGCGTCCCGCAGCGGCGCCCTCGCCTACGGCCACGCCTCCGGCCGCGACGTGCCCGAACTGCTCGACTCCATACGCGCCCACCAGGAACAGGGCTACCGCGCCATCCGTGTCCAGGCCGGGATCCCCGGCTTCGACTCGGTGTACGGCGTCGCCGCGTCGAGCGCCGGCGGCGGAGACCGCTACGACTACGAGCCCGCACGCCCCACCGCCGGCGACCGGCCCCGGCCCACCGTGGAGACCTGGGACACGCGCGCCTACCTACGGCACCTGCCCGGCGTCTTCGAGGCCGTGCGCGCGGAGTTCGGCCCGGAACTCCCGCTGCTGCACGACGGACACCACCGGATGACACCGATCCAGGCCGCCCGGCTGGGCAAGGCCCTGGAACCGTACGACCTGTTCTGGCTGGAGGACGCCACGCCCGCGGAGGACCAGGCTGCCCTGCGCCTGATCCGGCAGCACACGACGACGCCCCTGGCCATCGGCGAGGTCTTCAACTCTGTCTACGACTACACCACGTTGCTCAGTGAGCGGCTGATCGACTACGTGCGCTCCGCGGTGACCCACACCGGCGGCGTCACCGCGATGAAGAAGCTGCTGGACCTCGCGGCCGTCTACGGGGTCAGGTCCGGGATGCACGGCCCCACCGACATCTCCCCGGTGGGCATGGCGGCCGCCCTCCACCTGGACCTGGCCGTGCACAACTTCGGCATCCAGGAGTACATGCGGCACTCCGCCCGGACCCTGGAGGTGTTCCGCACCTCCTACCGCTTCGACGAGGGCCTGCTGCATCCGTCCGACACGCCGGGCCTGGGCGTCGACCTCGACGTGGAGGCGGCCCGTCACTTCCCATACCAACAGGCGTACTTGCCGGTCAGCAGGCTGCGCGACGGGACCGTGCACGACTGGTGAGGGCGAGCGGGCCGTCACTCCTCCCAGGGTCGCCAGTCGTCCTCGTCGTCCCGCCGCCACAGGTCGATCCCGCGGTCGCGCAGGGCGGTGCGCAGTTCGTGGGGTGTCAGCCAGGAGTGGAGGGGGACGAGGCCGGGGGTGGGGAGTCGGCCCGTCAGCAGGTGGTCGACGGCGATGCCGGCGAGCAGTGAGGGGATGCGGCCGCCGTCCCGGCGGGCCGTCATGCCCAGTCGTCGGGTGACCGGACGTCCGTCGCGCTGCCCGCTCACGGTGACCGTGAAGCCGCCCGCCTCGTCGCCGAACCGGCCGACGAGCCAGGAGGCCGCGCGCACCACCGGGGTCCAGTGCCGGGTGCCGCGGGGCCGCCCGGTGCGGGCACGGAGCGTCGCGAAGAGTCCCAACGCCCGGTTGACGGCGGTGAATTCGGTGCCGGCCTTGAAGGCGATCGTTCGGGCACCGAAAAGGTCGGCCAGGACGTCCAGGTCGGCCATCTCGTACACCTGGTGGACCAGGCGCCTGCCGACCGGCGGCGGGAACAGGGTCCACTCGGGCTCGGACCAGCCGTGCACCACGGTCGGGACGCCCCCGCGAGGAGCCGTGAACGGGAGCCCGGCGCCGTGCATCATCGCCTCGAACATCGCCGGGCCGCGGTGCCGCCGGGTGTCGGGAGCGGCGCAGCACAGGACGGCGTCGACCCGGTCCATGCCGCTTGCGAGGTCGTGGACGATCAGCGCCTGTAGGCCCGGCACGACGGAGGCCCCCGCCAGGACGGGTGCCGTCGCCGGTCCGGCCACCGCGGCTGCCGCGCGCAGAAAGGAGCGGTCCTCGCAGATGTCGACGTACGGAACTCCGGCGGACACCGCCGCCCGCAGCGGCCCGAGCGGATGGCTGCCGGGGCCGTCGAGCGCCTGGAACGGGCCCGCGCAGTGCACGATCGCGGCCGCGTCGCCCAGGAGTTCGCCCAGTCGCTCCGGGGCGCCGCGGTCACCGGCGACCCAGTGGACCCGGTCGGACGGGAAGGGCGGCTGCGGCGGTCTGCGGGAGACGACGGTGACGCGGACGTCGGGTCTGCGGAGCAGGTCCGCGACGACGTACCGGCCGTAGAAGCCGCTTCCCCCGACCACGACGATGTTCGATTCCCCCATGTGCCGGGATGCTACCGACGTGTGGGCACGACAATAAGGTGGTGGTCACCTCATGTGAGACTTCTCCCGTTCCCCGCGAGCGCCTGCACCGACGGGTCTTCGCCGCGGCAGGCATCTACAACATCGCCTGGGGCTGCTACGCGGTCATCGACCCGCAATGGCTGTTCCGGGTCGCCGGCATGCCCCCGCAGAACCACCCGCAGATCTTCATGACGCTGGGCATGGTGCTCGGCCTGTACGGGCTGCTCTACCTGGACGTGGCCCTGCGCCCCGCCGAAGGCTTCACCATCGCCGCGGTCGGACTGGCTGGCAAGCTCCTCGGACCGCTCGGCTGGCTGGGGTTGGCCCTCACCGGCGAGTGGCCCCTGGCCTCCGGCGTCATCCTCCTGACCAACGATCTGATCTGGTGGATCCCCTTCGCGCTGTACCTCCACGACTGCCTGCCGCAGTGGCGGGCCCGGTACCTGGTCGCACGGCGGCGGTAGAACCCGCCGCGGCGGGCGCGCATTTCGTCACAGGGTGGTCCCAAACGGTGCTGATCCGGCGGTAGGTCGCCGAGGCCCGGGGAGAATTGATGTTGTCCGGGTCGGGGGAGAGAAGGGGCGCGAGCCATGGCCGCAGAGGTGCCGGGGACCTTCGAGTACAGGATCATGCACAGCCTCACCAAGCAGGTCAGTCACCAGTCGACCCGGACGACCGCACTCACCAACGCCGCCACCAGCCGGCTGGAGCGTTTCGACGGGCGCAGGAACGAGACCGACGAGACGTGCGACCACTGCGGAGCACAACTCCGGGTGGCCCTCCCGTCGTTCGCCGACGTGCGCCGCGAGCGGCGCCTGCACGCGGTGCTGTGGAAGGTGTGCGCCCTGGCCACGGTCCTCAGCGGCTACGGCCTCGTCCACCTGGTCCGCACGTCCAGGGACACGGGGTACGGCCCCGGGATCGCCTTCACCCTGACCGTGGCCGCGACGCTCCTCTTCGCGTACCGCACGCTGATCAGCGGGACGCGGGCGCGCAGCAACGGAGCGCCGGAGGTCACGCGTGTCGACCGCCGGGATCACCCGAACCTCCGGCACAGCTGGACCCGTGCGGAGGCGACCGAGGACGCGTGACGCCCGCGCCACCACGAGATCCGCGCCGGCCGTGCGCGGCTCAGGCGGTGGCATCCGCGTACTGGCCCAGAAAGCGGAAGCGGCCGCCGGACGCCCGGAAGAGGTACAGCGCCGTCACCGTGTACTCCCTGCTCGACGACGTGTAGCGCAGCCGCTTGGTGATCCCCCGGTAGTCGATCTCGCGCAACCGCCCCACGATCGCGCCCCGTTCCGCGCGCGACGCGCCCAGCGTCGTCAGCGCCCGGGCCACGAAGAGCGTCGCGTCGTAGGCCTCCGCCGAGTACCAGGGCGGGGCGGCGTGGAAGCGTGCGCGGTAGGCGGTGACGAAGGACCGCGCGGCCGGCACCCGGGTCGGATCGAGGAAGGCGGTGGCGAAGATCCATCCCTCGGCGGCGTCGCCCGCCGAGGTCAAGAAGCCCGGGTCGAGGGCGCGTTGGGTGGCCAGCCGGGCACCGGAGTAGCCGGCGGCACGCAGCGCACGCGCCAGTTTCGCCGCGCGTGCGTGCCCTCCGGCGAACAGCACCGCGTCCGCCTTCGCGTCGGTCACCGACTCGGCGAGGGCACGGAAGGCGTCGGCCCCGGCGTCGGCGGCGAGAGTGCGCCGGATCGTGGTGCGCTGTCCGGATGCGAGCGCCTGCGCGGCGTCCGCGCAGATTCCCCAGCTGAAGTCGCCCTCGGCCGCGTCGTCGATCAGCACCGTGCGGCGTGTCCGAACGGTCCGTACCAGATAAGCGACCAGCGGAGCCGCCAGGTTGCGGTCGGGGGGCCGGGTGGCCGCGTAGGTCCGGAACGTGCCGGTGGACTCAGAGTCGAGCCCCACCGACACGGAGACCATGGGAAGCAGTGCTGTCTTGTACTGCTGGAGGACGGCCTTGGCGCAGGCGTCGGTGGTCGGCCCGATGACCGCGCGGACCCGGTCGTCGGCGGCCAGTCGCCGTGCGACCTGCGCGGCCCGGGTGGCGCTGCCCGCGTCGTCGTGCACCTGGAGGGCGAGGTCGAAGCCGCGGCCCGTACGGGAGTTGAGGTGGTCGACGGCCAGCCGGACACCGTTCTCCTGTGCCAGGCCGGCCGTCTTCTGCTCGCCCGTCAGATCGGCCTGCAGGGCGAGCACCAGGCGCGGCAGCCGTGTGCCGCCACTGCGCGTCGGGGAGTGGTCGGGGCGGCCCGCCGTCCACCAGGCCGCCGTGGCGCCCGCGGCCACGACCCCGGCGGCCGAGCCCAGCACCAGGAAGCGGCGCCGTGTGGCCCCCGGCGGCGGTCCCTCCACCGCGGGCACCGTGTCGACGCCCGCCGGAGCCCCGGACACCGCGGTCGCCTCGACCGCGGGCAGGGCGAGGACGGCCGTCGAACGGCGCGCGATCAGCCGGGTGAGCGACTCCGGCGACCAGCTCCCCGCCTCGCCCTCACCATCCAGCGCCTCCCGCACCTCGGCCACGGTGGGGCGGGCGCCGGGCTCCTTCGCCAGGCAGCCCCGCAGCAGCGGCAGCAGCGGCGCCGGTACGCCGTCCAGGTCCGGTTCGTCGTGGACCGTACGCACCAGCGCCTCGGCCGCCGAGCCCCGGCCGAAGGGGCGTTCGCCCGTCACCGTGTAGGCCAGCAGACAACCGAGCGAGAAGACGTCACTGGCCGGTCCGATCTCCCGGCCCCTTCCCTGGGCCTGTTCGGGGGAGAGGAACCCGGGGGAGCCGACCACCATCCCGCTGGCGGTGAGCGCGGTGTCCTCCGGCATCCGGGCGATACCGAAGTCGATCATCCGCGGCCCGTCGACCGCGAGCAGCACGTTGCCCGGCTTGACGTCCCGGTGCACCAGACCCGCCCCGTGCACGGCGTCCAGCGCCTCGGCGAGCCGGGCGCCCAGGAACCGTACCGAAGCGGCCGGCAGGGGACCGCACTCCTCGACCGCCTCCGCCAGCGAGGGGCCCGGCACGAACGCCGTGGCGAGCCACGGCGACTGCGCGTCCGGCTCCGCGTCGAGCAGCGGTACGACCCAGGGGCTCACGACGCGGCCCGCCGTCTCCACCTCACGCCGGAAACGGGCCCGGAACCCCGGGTCCTGCGCGTACGCGGCGCGGATGACCTTCACCGCGGCGAGCGAACCGCCACCGGACCGGGCCAGGTACACCACGCCCATGCCACCCGCGCCGAGTCGGCGCAGCAGTCGGTACCCCGCGATCCCGGCCGGGTCGGCACCGCGCAACGGCTCCATCAGCGGCCCCTCAGGTGGAGACCCGGAAGGGCGCCACGCCCTGGTACGAGAACCGGCCGCCGGTGACCTTCCACAGGTGGACCCCGGTGCCGTCGACGACCAGCTCCCCGGTCTTCTTGTCGAACGCGAGGTTCCGGCTGATCCCCTTGTACGTGGCCGAGCGCAGGGCCGTCGTCAGGTGCTGCCGGGTGCGGCGTCCGACGGACAGCGCGCCCAGCGTCCTGAGGACGAGCTGCGCCACGTCGTACGTCTCGACGGCGTACCGCTCCGGCTCCGCATGGAATCGCCCGCGGTACGCGGCGGCGAACGCCTTCGCCTCGGGTGCCACGGCGGCGTCCATGACGGGGGCGACGATCGCCCAGCCCTCGGCCGCGTCCCCGGCGGCGGACAGGAACCGGGCATCGAGCACCCCCTGGGCGGCGGCCCGCGCGCCCGGGAAGTCACGGCGGGTCAGTTCCCTGGCCAGCAGCGCGGCCCGGTCGTGGTAGCCGGCGAAGACCACGGAGTCGGCGCCGCCGTCGAGCAGGGCGTCCAGGGTCGGCGCGAAGTCGGTCCGCAGCGCGCTGACCACCTTCGGCACGGATGGCTGCCGGGCGTCGCGCAGGACCCGGGCGAGCGTGCTGCTGATCTCCCAGGCGTAGGCGTCCGCCGCCCGGTCGTCGACGATCCCGACCGTGCGCGACTTCGCGGTGCCGCGCAGATACGCGCTGAGATAGAACGGCAGGATCGTGTCCGTGACGCGGGCGCGCAGGAAGGACCGGCTGCCCGTCACCCCCAGCACGGTGGCCCCGGGGGACACCGCGATCTGGGGCAGCGAGGCGGCGTCGTACGTGGCCAGCGCGGCCAGGGCGGTGGCGTCCGTGGTGGGACCGACCACGGCCAGGACCGAACGGTCCGCGACCAGTCGCTTGGCCGCGGCGGCCGCCTTGGCCGGATCGCCGCCGTCGTCCACGGTCTTGACGGCCAGCGCGAACCGGCTGTCCCTACGGGCGTTGAACTCGTCGACCGCGAGCCGCAGTCCACGCTCCTGAGCCCGGCCGACCGCCTTCTGATCGCCGGTCAGGTCGGCGTGCAGCCCGATGGTGTACAGGGGCATGCTGTCCTTCGGCGCCGAGCCGGAACCCGCGCCCTTGCCCTCTCCGTCACCCCGGGACGCTGCCCAGAGGGCGAGTGCGCCACCGCCCGCCGCCACCGCGCCGGCGCCACCGGCCAGCAGGAGGAAACGGCGCCTGCCCACGGCGCGCCCCTGCGGCGGGGAGGGTACGGTCGCGCCGTCCGCGGTCTCGTCCGTGGCGTCGATCTCGGTGTCGTCGACGCCCGGCACCGCGAGCCCCGCCGCCGACCGTTCGGCGATGAGCCGGACCAACGGCTCCGGCAACCAGGCCTCGTCACCGGGGACTTCGTCCTCGTCCCCTTGGCGAACCGCCCGTAGCGCCTCGCGCGGGTCGGCAGGCGTCGCGGGCGCGTCGACCGTCAGGGACCGGGCCAGTGCCTCGGCGGTGGGCCGCCGACCCGGCTCCTTCTCCAGGCAGCCGCCCACCGCCTCGGCGAGCTCCCGCGGAAGGCCCTCCAGGTCCGGTGCGTCGTGCACCGTGCGGTACAGCAGCGCGTCCGGCGAACCGGTACCGAACGGCGGACGGCCGGTGGCCGCGTGGACCAGCACGCAGCCCAGCGAGAAGATGTCGCCGGCCGGGCCCAACTCCGGCTCGCCCCGGATCTGTTCCGGTGCCAGGAAGCCGGGGGTGCCGACCACCACGCCGGTCGACGTGAGCGCGGTGTCCCGCGGGTCGCGGGCCACACCGAAGTCGATCAGCCGGGGGCCGTCGAGCGCCAGCAGCACATTGCCCGGCTTGACGTCCCGGTGCACGATCCCGACCTCGTGCAGGTCCCCCAGCGCCTGAGCGAGCCGCGCCCCCAGCACCCGCAGGCTCCGCAGGGGCAGCGGGCCGTGCGCCGCGACGGCCTCACCGAGCGAGGGCCCCGGCACGAAGGCGGTGGCCAGCCAGGGCTGCGGCGCGTCCGGGTCCGCGTCGACGAGGGACGCCACCCAGGGACTGGTCACCCGGCGGGCCGTCTCCGCCTCCCGCCTGAACCGCTCCCGGAAGTCGGCGTCCTCGGCGTACTCGGCCTGGATCACCTTCAGCGCGACCAGTGCACCGCCCGCCGAGCGGGCCAGGTACACCACACCCATCCCGCCCGCGCCGAGCCGCCCGAGCAGCCGATGTCCCGCCAGCCTGGACGGGTCCGAGGTGTGCAGCGGCTCCATCACTTCTCCTTCAACCGCTGCTGGACGCGCACCAGCATCTGACCCAGGGCGGAGCTGCCCAGTTGTTGGAGCTCCTGTGGGGTGTGGCCCTTCCCGCCGGTCACGGAGACCGCCACGACGATCGTGCCCAGCCGGGCGACCATCCACTGGTACTGCTGGGCGGCACCGCCCCGCTCGACGTACTGACCGGCCTCCAGGATCGAGTCGTCGGCGTACTCCTGCTCGCGCGTGCCGAAGGGGGTGCCGAGCGAGTTCAGGCCCGTGATCCGCTCGTCGGTGCGCGGCCGTTGCTCCGGGCAGCGCAGGACTTCCTCCAGGGTGGTGCTCAGCTGTTCGTCGGCACCGAGGACGGAGGCGTGCGCGGTGGCCGCGGCGGTCACCTTGACGGCGCCCTTGCCCCTGCCGGCCGGCAGCAGGCTGTACCGGGACAGGCTGGCCAGCACCTCCCGGGGGAGTTTCTCCCGTCCCCAGCGGCAGCCGTCGTCCAGTACGGCCCAGGTGCCCGGGGCGCTGGCGGCCGGGTCCTGCGCGACGTAGGCCCGGCCCCAGTCGGCCGGGGCGAACACCACGGAGTCCACCAGGTCGCGCCCGTCCTTCGAGGTCCTGGGGACGAGGTCGGCGTCGGGTGTGAAGGCGGGGGTGGCGGCCGAGCCGCCCGCCGGAGGCGTCGTGGCCTCCGGCGAGGCGGCTCGGGCGGACGACCTGGTCGGCCGGGAGGACCCGTCGCCCACCCCCTGGGCCGAACACCCGGCCAGCAGACCCCCCGCCACCAGGAGCGTCACCCAGCGTCCCCCCATACCTCGGGTGTTGCCCTTCACGCAGTCCCCTCTGCACCGGTCGAGTCGTCCGACTGACCGAACGTAGACGGCGGCGAGGGAAGCGGCCTCGGTGGAAACACGTAACCGACTACGTGTTTCGGTGCGTTGCGCTCAGGAACCGGATCCCAGCCCGACCCGGGTCATGAGTCCGGCCAGGGCCGAGCGGGACGGCACCGAGGCCTTGCGGTAGATCGTGGACAGGTGGGTCTCGACGGTGCGTCGGCTGAGGTGGAGCCGGGCGGCGATGTCCTGGTTGCTCAGCCCCTCCGCCACCAGCCTCGCCACCTCCAGCTCACGGGCCGTCAGCTCCGCGAGCTGGGGCGGGACCGCCGGTGTCGCGGCCATCACCTGGGGGCGGATCAGCTCGGCGAGGTCCACCAGCAGGCGCGCGCCGCCGTCTACGGCGATCCGGTGGGCCCGGCGCCACATCGCGGCGGCGCGCGCCCCCTGCCCGGTGCGCTGTGCCAAGGGCGCCGCCCGCAGCAGGGAGTACGCCTCCCACAGGGGCTGGCCGCAGCGGACGTACTCCTGTGCCGCGGCGTCGAGAAGCCGTACGGCCTCGGTGGTTTCGCCCCGGTGCTCGGCCAGCGTGGCCCGGGCGCGCAGGGCGGCCGCGCGCTGGCCGTCGAGGCCGAGCCGGTCGGCCTCGCGCGTCGCCTGGGCGACACAGCGGCCGGCCGCCTCGACGTCACCGGCGGCGAGGGCCGCGGCCGCGAGGGTGTCGAGCTGGCCCGGACGGATCGACGGCTGCAGCAGGGGCAGTTCGGGGCCGCCGCCCGCCTTCGTGATGGCCTCCTGGGCGCCATGGGGGTCGCCGCTCACGTAGGTCGCGTGCCCGAGCATGCACCAGGCCAGCGACGACCACCAGCCCCTGCTCCGGCCCGCCGCGGCGGTGGCCTCACGACCGGTGGACAGGGCGCTGCCGTCCCCCAGCGGGCGGGACAGCAGCAGCACCAGCGTCTTGATGGCCAGTGTGAAGCCCAGCAGTTCGTCGCTGCCGGCGGCTCGGGCGATGGACTCCGCCTCCTCGGCGGCCTCCAGCGCGGACGGCAGCCGGCAGGTGGTGAGGTGGACGAAAGCCCTGCTCGTCAACAGGTGGGGCAGGACGTGGAGTTGACCGGTGCGGCGGGCTATGCCGAGCCCCCGGCTGATGTGCCGCTCGGCGTCGTCGTAGCGTTCCAGCACGGTTTCCGCCCAGCCGAGCCAGACCAGCGCCTCGCACAGCGTGGCGAGACCGGGATCGGTCAGCGCGTCGGCGAGTGACCCGGCGGCGTCGGCGAACCGGGCCGCCGCGTCGATCTCTCCCTCGTATGCCTCGCCCAGCGCCGCCAGGGCCAGCGCCGCCGCCTCACCGGTGGGATCGTCGTCGCACCGCGCGACGGCCGCGGCCTGCGCCACGTCCGCGCGTGCCTGCGGATACGAGGCGGTCAGCAGGGCGGACATGCCGAGGGCCAGGCACAGGGAGACGCCTTGGGCGGGCGACGGGCCCGGATCGCGGGACAGCTCCCGGCGCAGCAGTGCGGTGGCCTCGGGGGAGTGGCCGAGGTGCCGCTCCATCACGGCGCACTGGGCGACGGCCTGCGTACGCAGTTCGGGATGGTCCTTGCCGGACGTCTCGATCAGGGCGTGCAGCAGGTCCCGGCTCTCCCGGAGGTTCCCGCTGACGCCGAGCGCGCGGGCGCGCGCCAGGACCAGTTCGCCGCGCCGCGCCCAGCGGTCGGGCGTGTCCGGCATATGGGTGAGGACGACATCCAGGAGGTGGGCGGCCGTGGCCGGCGCGGTCGAAGCGAACCGTGCCGCGGCCTCGACGAGCACCTCCGCGGCCTGGGGGTCCCAGCAGGTCATCGACCGCTCGACATGGCGGGCTCGTTCGGTGGCCGGAGCACCCCGGCGGGCCAGCTCCCGCGCGGTACGGCGGTGCACCTCGGCACGCCGTGCCGGCCCGGTTCTCTCGTGGACCAGGGCCCGGACCAGGGGATGGCGCAGCACCCACCGGCCGCCCGGCCCGGCACGCAGCACATCCCGTGCCACGAGGGCGCCGGTCGCGTTCTCCACGTCCGCGCGGGGGAGTCCGGTCGCCACGCTCAACAGGGCGGGTGTCGCGTGGTCGCCGAGCGCCGCCACCGCCTCGACGACCTGGCGCTGCGGCCCGGTGAGCGCGGCCAGTTCGTCGAGCAGCAGGGCCGCGAGCCCGGCGGGCAGGCCGGCCGGTTCCATGGCGTCGGCGTGGTGGTCGGGGGTGAGGCCGCGTGAGGACGCCCCGGTGCGGTACGCGTGCACCAGCGCGAACAGATACAGGGGGTTGCCCTCGCTGGCGGCGTGCAGCCGCCTGGCCTGGTCCTCGGGAACGTCGGGAGCCAGCGCCAGGACGGACTCCCGCTCGGAGAGGGGCTCCAGGGCGAGGTGGAGTACGGCTCCGCCGTCCGCGCCGCGGGTCAGTGCCGCGCCAAGCGAGGTCGGCGTCTGCCGGTCCCGCCGGGCCACCACCAGCAGGACGCGCCCGCGTGCGGGGTGCCGGATCAGATGGTCCACGAGCTCGCGTGACGCGGGATCCGCCCAGTGCAGGTCGTCCAGGGCCAGCACCAGACCGCGCTCACCCAGACGCGTCAGGTGCGCGGCGATGTCACGGTGAAGTCCGAATCGGGCGGCGGCAGGAGCGGCATCGGCAACAGCACCGGCGTCGGCGAAGAGGCCGGCGTCGGCAACAGCGCCGGCATCCGCATCGGCGAACGCGTCGGTGAACAGCCGTAAGGGCACGTGCTGTTCGTACTCCGTCGCCCGCCCGCGCAGGACGGTGAACCCGGCCCGGCGGGCCCGCGCGCACACTTCGTCGAGCAACCGGCTCTTCCCGATGCCCGGTTCACCGACGATGTCGGCGACCTTCGGCAGTTCGGAACTTTCCAGGTCTGCCACCAACAGGGCGTCCAGCCGCGCGAGTTCCGACGACCTGCCCACCAGTTCCGCCATGTTCCCGTCCCCCCAGCCGGTGACCCGATCGGCCCCGTCGATCTTCGATTCCCACAGCTCACCCTATGGGGCCGCACAGCCGATCGAGGGGCGGAGCCCGGGGACCACGACGGCCGGGCAGCCCCTGAGCGGGGGTGCCCGGCCGTCGTTCGCCGTTGCCGTCGTTCGCCGATGCCCGTGGGGCCGCGATCAGTGCCCGCCCTGCCCCTCGGGACGCGCGTGGCGCGGCAGGAGGAACGAGAGCAGGAAGGTCAGGGCGAGCATGCCGTCGACGATCCACAACACCGTCTTCATGACGGAGCCGAAGCCGCTCTGGAAGGCCGACGTGGCGGTCGACTTCAGCGCGGCGGGTACCCGGGCGCCGGCCTCGGGCGAGGTCACCGCGGTCCGGGTGTCCTTCTCCAGGCGGGCGCAGGACGCCGGGGTCGCGGCGGGGTCCTTGGCGACGGCGCGGTCCGAGGCGCAGGCGCGCAGGTCCGCCACGACGCGGTCCCGCGCGGCCGGCGCGACGTGCGCGGTGGTCAGCTCCTGCCGCAGGTGGTCCGAGCGGTGGTCGACGGCGCCGGCGATCCCGCCGCCCAGCAGACCGAAGAACACGGTGCCGAGCAGGGCCACACCGAACGCGCCGCCGAGCTGCTGTATCGCGGTCATCGTGCCCGACGCCGAACCGGTCTCGTGCTGCTCGACGCTGGCGAGCACGATGTCGAAGAACGGTGCCATGAGCAGGCCCATGCCGATGCCGGTGACGAGCAGGGCGGGCAGGAGCTCCCAGGGGCCGACGCCGCTGCCCATCACGTCGAGGGTCAGCCATACGCCGAACACGCCGAGCGCCATGACCAGCGTGCCCGCCTGCAGCACGGCCCGTCCGAACCGGGCGATGCCCTGGGCGATGCCGAAGCCGACGACCATGCCGCCCGACCAGGGCACCATCACCAGTCCCGCCTTGAGCGGCGAGTAGCCGAGGCCGATCTGGGTGTAGAGGTTGAAGACCAGCATGAAGCCCTGCATGGTCGAGAAGAAGACCAGCCCGAGGGCCATGCCACCGCTGAAGCCACGCTTGCGGAAGAGGCTGGGGACGACCAGCGGGTCCCGGCCGCTCCTGCCGAGGCGCGACTCGTACACGGCGAAGGCGACGAAGACGACCACCGAGGCGCCCATCAGCAGGAACGTCCACACGGGCCAGTCGTACTCACGTCCCTGGACCAGCGGGAAGATGATGAGCAGCGCGGCCAGCGACACCAGGATCATGCCCGGGATGTCGAGGCGCGGCTTGGGGCCGGACCGGCCCTTCGGCAGGTAGCGCACGGCACCGAGGAAGGCCGCGGCGCCCAGCGGCAGGTTGATCAGGAAGATCATCCGCCAGCCGGTGCCGAAGTAGTCGGCGTCCACGAGCCAGCCGGCCAGGATCGGTCCGCACACCGCGGACAGTCCCATGACCGGGCCGAACATGCCGAAGGCCTTCTGGGACTCGTGCGGCGGGAACATCTCCTTGATCATGCCGAGGCCCTGCGGCAGCATCACCGCGCCGAACAGGCCCTGCACGACACGTGCGGTGATCAGCATCTCGGGCGACACGGAGACCGCGCACAGCAGCGAGCCCACGGTGAAGCCGGCGGCGCCCACCAGGAACATCCGGCGACGCCCGTGGATGTCCCCGAGCCGTCCACCGGTGACCAGCCCGACGGCCATCGACAGGGTGTACGCGGCGGCGAGCCACTGCAGGGTGGAGGCGCCGCCGCCGAGGTCGGCCCGCATGTTGGGGCCGGCGATGTTCGTGACGACGGCGTCGAGGAGATCCATCACCTCGGCCGCGAGGATCACGAAGAGCGCAGCCCAGCGCCACCGGTAGGGCGCTGGTGAGTCGGTGGGCGTCTCGGTGGACGCGACACCGGTGGTGGACATCGGGAACTCCTCGCTGAAGGGCCGCGCCGCGGCGACGATCCGCGCGCGCGGTGGGACGGATGCATGTGACTGTCCGGCTCGCCGGTACGGCCCTGGTTGACGGGCGGTCGGGCGAGAACGGTGTTCACCCTAACAGAACAGTGCTCACTTGGCGAACGCTGTTCATTAAGATATAGCGCAACCGGCGACGCTCGACAAGATATATCGCGTCTCCGTTCGCGTGAACGCCGCTCGCCGTAGGAGAACGCTGTTCTCCTGAGGCCTAGACTGTCCCCATGAGCGACGCGGCCTCCGACACTCCCGCACCCCTACCGCCGTCCCCCTGGGAACGTGGGCGCCCCGCGCGCTCCCGAGTCACCCCCGCGCGCGTACCGCTGTCACGTGTACGGGTCGTCGAGGCCGCCTTCGTCGTGCTGGACCGCCAAGGGCTGGACGGGCTGTCGATGCGGCAGGTGGCGGCCGAGCTGGGGGTCACGGTCTCCGCTCTCTACGCCCATGTCAGCTCCAAGGCCGACCTGCTGGAGCTGATGTACACCCGGCTCTTCGTCGGCTTCGACCTGCCCGAACCCGACCGGGAGCGGTGGCAGGAGCAGCTGCGGGACTTCGCTCGCTCCGTACGGCGGCGACTGCTGTCCCACCGGGACATGGCCAGGATCTCCATGGCCCACGTCCCGTTCACCGCCGAACTGCTGCCGCACGTGGAGGCGTTGCTCGCCATCTTCCGTACCGCCGGGCTGCCCGACCGCATCTCGGCGGAGGCCGGTGACCTCATCTCCACCTACATCAACGGCTTCGTCCTGGAGGAGGGCATGTGGCAGGACCGGGCCGCCGCGGACGAGGCGGGCGGTTCCTCCCTGGCCCGTCCCGACTGGCGCGAGATGGCCGGGGAGATGCAGAACTACTTCGCGTCCCTGCCCGAAGAGGACTATCCCCACCTGCGCGCCCTGTCCGGGCTCATGGTCACCGACTCCTCCGACGACCGTTTCGACATCGGTCTGGAGATCATCCTGCGCGGCCTGGCGAGCTACCTGCCGGACCCGGCTCCGTCGCCCCCCTCGCAGTGACGAGGGGCGCTCCGAGGAGCGCCCCTGAAACCTGTGGGTGAGTGTGTCCGGACCTTTGCGCCCGGCCCTGCCGTCCGGTCAGGCAGTGGACAACGCGCACTTGCCCCGGTCGGCCTTCATCGGGCCCGCGGGGCTCGGCCGGACCTCGAAGTCGAACATCGCGGTGGGTACGTACAGCGAGCAGCAGGCGTTGGGGATGTCGACGATGCCGCTGATACGTCCCTCGATGGGGGAGGAGCCGAGCAGCAGGTAGGCCTGCTCCCCGCTGTAGCCGAACTTCTTGAAGTACTCGACCGCGTTGAGGCAGGCCCGGCGGTAGGCCAGCGTCGCGTCCAAGTAGTAGTTCGTGTCCGTGTCGTGGTCGACGGAGATGCCGATGAAGGTCAGGAACTCCGTGTACCTCGGCTCGACGTTGCCCGGCAGGAACACCGGGTTGGTGGAGATGCCGTACGTCTCCATGCCGCCCTTGATCAGGTCGACGTGGAAGTCGATGAAGCCGCCCATCTCGATGGCGCCGCAGAAGGTGATCTCTCCGTCGCCCTGACTGAAGTGCAGGTCGCCTCCGGAGAGCTTGGCGTCCTGGACGTTCACGGGGTAGAAGACCCTCGAACCCCGGGTGAAGTTCTTGATGTCGTGGTTGCCTCCGTTCTCACGGGCCGGCACCGTGCGCGCGCCTTCCGCACAGATGCGCTTGGCGAGGTCTCCGGTGGCCTTGCCGGCGAGCGCGTTGGTGGCGTCCGGCGGTACCGCGAGCGGCGGGACCCGGTTCGGGTCCGTGTCGATCAGTGCCTGCTCACGGGTGTTCCAGCTGGCGAGCATCTCGGCGGACGGCGCGGTTCCGAACAGCCCCGGGTGGGTGATCCCGGTGAACCGGATACCGGGCAGGTGGCGGGAGGTCGCCTGCTGGCCGTGGAAGTCCCAGATCGCCTTGTAGGCGTCGGGGAAGTAGTCGGTCAGGAAGCCTCCGCCGTTGGCCTTGGCGAAGATGCCGGTGTAGCCCCAGCCCTGGCCTGCTGCGCCCCCGGTCTGCTGCGGCACGGGGCCGAGGTCGAGGATGTCGACGACGAGCAGGTCGCCGGGTTCGGCTCCCTCCACGCCTATCGGGCCGCTGAGCATGTGGGGAATGGTCAGATCGATGTCACGTACGTCGTTGGCGGAGTCGTTGTCGCCGACCTGGCAGTCGGTCCAGTCGCGGCACTCCATACGGAACTCCGAGCCCGGCTTCACCATTTCGGCTATGGGGACGTCCGGGTGCCACCTGTTGTGTCCGGGAACGTCCTGCTCGCGCATGGACTTGGTCTGGTCCACCTTGAAGCGAACTTCGGGCATGACAATCTCCTCGAATACTTCTGATTCCGGTCACGTGGACGCGCTCAGGCCCGCCGACGGGGTGGGAGCCGGATGCCGCGTTGCCCGGGTGAGTGGCCACAGCGCCCCGAACACCACGACGGCGAAGGCCCCCAGTGCGATGGCGGTCTCGTCGGGGTGTGTCCAGTAGCCGCCGAGCAGCAGAGCGGCGGGAATCACACCGGTGACCCAGCCCTCGATCGCCGTGACCCAGCCGGTGTAGACCGTGAGGCTGTCCTTCTTGAGGCCGAGCAGCAAGAAGAACAGGAACCACAAGAATGCCCAGTAGAGCCAGATGACTCCGAACGGGTTGTCCTTGAGGATATGGAAATTGATGAACGAGTACCCCAGGGCCACAATCGCCACGAAGAGCGAATAATAGCCGACCCCGGTGGAGTCGAGGCCGACCAGTAGTCCGATACCCACGTAGAGGTAGGTAAAGCCGAACAGATAGATTCCGGATGCCGCCAGAATCGCCCGGGGGTCGTTGTTGGCGATGAAGATGAGGTACGTCGGCGTGAGTACCTGGATTGAGCCCACGAAAAGGTTGAACACCGCGGCCGACCGGGCGTCTACCTTTCCGAGGAGCATCATCCCGTTGATGAAGAGCACCGCGCCGACGAAGAGCAGTCCCACGGATGCCACGGGGACGCACCTCCTAAATCCGCGTGGAGAACGGAATCGCGTCGCACCCTGGCCGCCGACGCGATTCCGGCTCAGCCGGGCCGGCGTGGCGCGATGGCCGCATTCCTCGCACTGCTACGGGAGCGACGTCCTGTGCGGACGTCGACGCACAACGCGTTCTGCCGTGTCGACCACCGCCCTCACGGACGCGGCAACCGCGAGAGCGCGGGGTGCGGCCGCGGCTGCGGCCGCGTCCTCGTGCGTGGCGGCACTTCGGAAACCACTGCCGGGGCCTCGCGGGACTGCTCCTCGCGGACATGGAGGACAGCGGCTTCTTTCGAGGTGCGCGTCAGGCCGGGCGCGGAGTACACGCGTTTTGCACCAGCGGCGCAAACAGGGCACTCGTGAATTCTGGGCGCCGTTCCGATCGCCAACCTCACATCGAAAGGTCCACAGTGGCTGCATAGATATTCGTACGTTGCCATCAGCAGCCTCCGGACGCTTTTCCCTCCCTTCCAGGAGACGTCTCGGTAATCCAGGTGTCAAGTCAGGTGGCGGTCGGCCGGCGGGTCTACTCGCGGCGCAATCCGAGAACGTCGTAAGCGCCCCGGAAGCCTGGTTCGTCCATCGCCATCCACAGGCCGGACGGGACGCGCAGGTTTAAGCTGGATTCATCGGCACAGCGGCCGGAGGGCGGGGTTCCTGCGCAGCGCCCGATCGCCGCCGCTCGGCATTTTGTGGCGACCGCAACGGTGGAAAGTTCTGCTGTGGTAGAGGCACGTCAATCCCGGGACGCCCGTCGCAGGAACGCCCGGGTGCTGACCGTGATCGCCGTGGGCGGGGCGATAGGCGCCTGCGCCCGGTACACGGCGGCCCTGATCTGGCCGACGGGTCCGGCGGACTTCCCTTGGACCACGCTGTGCGTGAATGCCTCGGGCTGTCTGATCATCGGCGCGTTCGTGGTGGCGATCACCGAGGTGTGGACCGTGAACCCGCTGGTGCGTCCGTTCTTCGGCACAGGGGTGCTGGGAGGCTTCACGACCTTCTCCACGTACTGCGCGGACATCGAGCGACTGGTCCGGGAGGACCGGGCCGGCATCGCTCTCGTGTACCTGGTGGTGACCGTGGTCGTCGCGCTGGTCGCCGTGACGATCGGGGTGGCCGGCGCCCGCCGCGTTCTGGTGGTGAGGAAGTCGAGATGAGGCTCAGTGGACGTGCGCTGTGTCTGACGATTTTCGTCGACGACACCGACACATGGCATCACAGGCCCCTGTTCACGGAGATCGTCCACCGCGCTCACGAGGCCGGTCTGGCCGGGGCGACGGTGTTCCGTGGCGTGGAGGGCTTCGGTTCAGGTTCGATCGTGCATACGACACGGCTGCTGTCCCTGGCGGACGACCTGCCGGCGGCGATCGTCATCGTCGACGAGGAGGAGCGGATCCGGTCCTTCATGCCGGAGCTGGAGGAGTTGTCCATCGAAGGCCTGGTCACCGTGCACGAGGTCGACGTGGTCCACTACAAAGGGCGGGAGGGTGCGGGTACATGAGGTATCTGCTCGTCGCGCTCGGGGGCGCCGTCGGTGCCCCCTTGCGGTATCTCATCGACCGGTCGATCCAGGCGCGCCACGACACCGTCTTCCCCTGGGGCACCTTCGCCGCCAACATCACCGGCGCGATGATCCTGGGCATGCTGACGGGGGCGGTCCTGGCCAAGGTCGCGTCACCGGACGACCAGTTCCTGCTGGGCGTCGGGTTGTGCGGGGCCCTGACCACCTACTCCACGTTCTCCTACGAGACGTTGAGCCTGTTCGAGGCCGGATCGCGATTCTTCGCGGCCGCCAATGTGATCGTCTCGGTCGTCGCCGGACTCGGGGCCCTTTTCGTCGGTCTGGCCTTCTCCCAGGCCGTGTTCTGACCGTGGACGCCTCGGCCGCGGGCCTTGTCACCCGGACTCCTGCCGAAGGTTCCGGCGAAGACCGCATGTCTATCCAGTGGGCCATCTCCCTCATGAACCACGGGGATTGCAGCGCTGAAGCACGCTCGACTAAAATTACAAGATCATCGGTGCCCTGCCTGACATACCCGGACAGTGGCCTGACCGATGGAGGACGGCCATGGCAAAGATCCTTGCGGTGCTCTATCCCGACCCCGTGGGCGGTTACCCCCCGAAGTACGCCCGCGACGAGATTCCCACCATCACCGGCTATCCGGGCGGACAGACCGCGCCCACCCCGCAAGCCATAGATTTCACCCCGGGCCAGCTCCTCGGCTGCGTATCGGGAGAACTGGGACTGCGCAGGTTCCTGGAGGACCGGGGCGACACCTATGTCGTGACCAGCGACAAGGAAGGTGCCGACTCCACGCTGGACCGCGAGTTGCCCGACACCGACGTGGTGATATCGCAGCCCTTCTGGCCCGCTTATCTGACCCCCGAGCGGATCGCCGCGGCTCCCCGGCTCAAGCTCGCGATCACCGCGGGTATCGGATCCGACCACGTCGATCTGCCGAGCGCCATCGAGCACGGCATGACGGTGGCGGAGGTGACCTTCAGCAACAGCATCAGCGTCTCCGAGCATGCCGTGATGCAGATCCTCGACCTGGTGCACAACTTCGTGCCCTGCCACGAGTGGGTGACCGCGGAGAAGGGCTGGAACATCGCGGACAGCGTCTCCCGCTCCTACGACATCGAGGGCATGGACGTCGGTGTCCTCGGCTCCGGCCGCATCGGCCAGGCGGTACTGCGCCGCCTCAAGCCGTTCGACGTCCACCTGCACTACCACGACGTGCATCGGCTGCCCAAGGAGGTCGAGGAGGAGCTGGAGGCGACCTGGCATCCCGACGCGCGGTCGCTGGCCTCCTCGGTCGACGTGCTGTCCATCCACACGCCGCTGCACCCGCAGACGCTGAACCTCTTCGACGAGGAGATGATCGGCGCCATGAAGCGCGGTGCGTACATCGTCAACACCGCACGCGCGCTCATCGTCGACCGGGACGCCGTCGTACGGGCGCTCAACAGCGGACAACTGGCCGGTTACGCCGGTGACGTCTGGTATCCGCAGCCGCCCCCGCCGGACCACCCGTGGCGCACCATGCCGAACGAGGCGATGACGCCCCACGTGTCCGGATCGACCCTCTCGGCGCAGACCCGCTATTCGGCGGGTACCCGGGAAATCCTGGAGTGCTGGTTCGACGGGCGCCCCATCCGCTCGGAATACTTGATCGTCGACGGTGGCGGTCTCGCCGGGGCGGGAGCGCGTTCCTACACGGTCGCCAAGTGACACATAAAGCCGGCGGCGGCTATACGGAAGAAGATTCACTGGAGCCGCGACAGCGGATCCCCTTGATCGACGGGTAACGGGCCGTCCCTGGGTTTGCCTGGGGTTTGCCCGTGCCTGCCGATGGATCACGCGTCTTGTGAGCCGATTCACCCCTGACATACTGGACGGACGCGCCCATTACCTTTTAGCTTTCATGAATAGGTTGATTTCCTTATGCGAAGGCACCGGCGCCCCGCATACCGTTTCATGAATAGCCAAGGTGTATGCCGGGAAGGTGGATCAGTGAGCAGTATGGACGCCGTATGGGTACGGGGCGTGAACGGCATTCAATTGCACCACGTGACCGACCTTCAGGATGCGGGCCGGTTCCTGGGCAACGCCGCGATGGCGCTGCGCGCCGCGCACGTGCGGACCGGCACCGACCAGTACTCCAGCATCGCCGCCGAGCTCAAGGGCCTGGTGGAGCGGGTGCGGAAGCTGGAGGACGAGGCGCGGACCAAGATGCACGACCTGCACGCCACCGACCCCGAGCGGTTCGCCCGCTGCAGGGACGGTCACGAGCCGTGGCCCGGTGAGATCCCGGCCGGGTTCATCCCGCGTCACACGTGCCGGGACGAGTGCCTCTACCACGACCGCGACGTCCTCGAAGCGATCATGCAGTGCACCTGCGGTCGGCCGCCGTGCCAGGCCTGCGAGATCGGCGGAAAGCTCTGACGCCGCACCCGAGCGCATCATGAGGGAGCCCCCGGCGGGGGCTCCCTCGTTCGTGTACGGGCTCACCCATCGGGTGCCCGCGCACGGAGGCCGCCCCTGACGAGGTCGAGGAGGGGGGTGGCAGTGCCCGCCCGGTCGTCGGCGGTCACTCCGGGGCGGATGCTCCCGGCGTGGTCGTCGGGGCGGGGAACAAGCGCGGCCGCGGGGGGCACCGGCATGCGGGCCGGCTCCGCGGGACTCCCCGGACGCCGATCGCCTGACGCATCGCGCCGTCGTCCGGTCCGGCCTCGGCCACGGCCCCTGGGCGGCGGCGCCCAGCTCGGCCCCGGCGCGTTCGCCGCAGGTCCGACCTGCGGTGGGATCGTCAACGTCCTGATCACGCCGGCGGGTGTGCGGGCGCCGGTACGGTTCCGGACCACGGCCGAGAGAGCCGAGGATCGGCCGTCCTCGCCCGGGTCGCCCGTGGCCAGGGCGAATCCTGGGGCGAGCGCTGCTGGCGCGGCGCGACGGCACGGAGGCAGGTGATGTCGTCGGTCACCCCGGGCTTGGGTCGGTCGGCGGCTGCGGCGCAGACCTTATTGGGGGTATGGCGCGGTGGGGGGGCGTGGTCTGCGGCAGTCTCGCGTTGGTCGGCCGGCCTCGCCCGGGTCGCCCATGGTCGGGACGCATCCTGGGGCGGGCGCTGTTGGTGCGGCGCGACGGCACGGAGGCAGGTGATGTCGTCGGTCACCCCGGGCTTGGGTCGGTCGGCGGCTGCGGCGCAGACCTTATTGGGGGTATGGCGCGGTGGGGGGCGTGGCTTGCGGCAGTCTCGCCGTGGTCGGCCGGCCTCGCCCGGGTCGCCCATGGCCGGGGCGAACGTTGGGGCGGGCGCTGTCGGTGCGGCCGACGGCGGAGGCAGGTGATTTCGTCGGCCTTCCGGGCCCGGTCCGGTCGGCGGCGGCCGAGGCATGGACCTTGCTGGGGGCTTGGCGCGGCGGCCCGGTGGGGGTCTCGGCGGAGGGCCGTCTCTCGGTACGGGCTGTGGTCTGCGGCAGTCTCCCCGTGGTCGGCCGCCCTCACCAGCGCTGCCCCAGCGGTCTCGCCCCGCGGGTGGCAGCGAACGTGCCACCGCCGAGCCTCCCCGTCTTCGCCGCGCGGCCCCGTTTCCCCGATGCCGGCGAGGTCCTCGTCGACCGGCCGGGCCGGCGTCCGTGGCGCACCGGGCTCGCGCCCCACTCGCGAGGAGCGCGACCCGCGCTGCGCCAAGCGAGCCTGAACCAGGGGGAGTTGGCCCGGTCTCGGACGCGTGCCGTGGCAGGTTGGCCGGAATGACTCCGGCTGCACATCCGTCCTTCTTGGGCCCACCATGAACCCGACCCCCGCCGTTCATCGGACCTTCGCAGACTCCGCACGTCCCCCAGCGTGTACGTCCGTGTAACGAGCGGGAGTTGACCATGAGCCACGGCCACAGCCACAGACATGACCAGGGCCACCACCATCACCACCACCACGGGAGCGAGGACGCGTCGTCCCTGCCGCCCGCCCTCGACATGTCGGTCCCGGACGAGGAACTGACCCCCGGCCAGCTCTCCCGTCGGTCCATGCTGCGCCGGGCCGGCCTGCTGGGCGCCGGCCTCGCCGCGGGCAACGTGCTCGCGGGCGCGGGCCAGGCGGCCGCGGCTCCCGCCTCGCAGGTCTCCGCGAGCGGACGCTCCGGCGGATACCTGTGGCTGTCCGGTGACCACCACATCCACACCCAGTTCAGCTCGGACGCCAAGTACCGTGTCATCGACCACGTCCGCCAGGCGAACGCGCACGGCCTCGACTGGATGGTCATCACCGACCACGGCAGCGAGACGCACGCCAAGATCGGCGTGGAGAAGGTCAACCCGGACATCGTCGCCGCCCGCGACCAGATCGACGACACGCTGGTCTTCCAGGGCCTGGAGTGGAACATCCCGGCCGCCGAGCACGGCACGGTCTTCGTCCACCCCGGCCGCAACGAGGTCGCGGTGCTGAAGGAGTTCGAGACCTCCTTCGACGGCTCCGTGAAGAAGGCCTCCGCGAGCACCCCGGCCAACGAGGCCCTGGCGATCGCCGGTGTCAACTTCCTCGCCGAGCAGGTCCAGCGCCGCAAGGTCAAGGACGCGCTGTTCCTGGCCAACCACCCGGCGCGCAAGGGCATCGACTCCCCGCACGAGATCCGCGGCTGGCGCGACGCCCAGCCCACCATCGCGGTCGGCATGGAGGGCGCCCCCGGCCACCAGGCCGCCGGCATCGCCGCCCCGAACGGAGCGGGCTCCGGCCGCGGCTTCTACGACAACAGCCCGAGCGCCGACTCCTTCGCCGGCTACCCGCTGGAGAGCTACCGCACCTGGGGCGGCTTCGACTGGATGACCGCCACCGTCGGCGGCCTGTGGGACAGCCTGCTGGCCGAGGGCAAGCCCTGGTGGATCACCGCCAACTCCGACTCCCACAACGTGTACGCCGACACCGCCGTGCGCGGCCCGGGCGGCGACTTCAACGGCAACGGCCGCTACGAGGACCCCGTCTACGGCGGCGGCCTCAACCTCACGGACGGCGACTACTGGCCGGGCCAGTACTCCCGCACCCACGTCGGTGCCGCCTGCTTCTCCTACCAGGCGGTCATGGACGGCATCCGCGCCGGCCGCGTCTGGGTCGACCACGGCGGCCTGATCAGCGGCCTGAACGCCCAGCTGCGCTCCGGGTACCGCGCCGTCACCCTCGGCGACACGCTGCACGTGCGCAAGGGCAGCCAGGTCGACCTGGTCGTCGAGATCAGCCTGGCCAACGGCCCCAACTGGGCCCAGTTCGTGCCCTCGCTGGCCCGCGTGGACGTCATCCAGGGCGACGTCACCGGCCCGGTCGCCGACAAGGACGCGCTGAGCACCCCGAACACCAAGGTCGTGAAGTCCTTCGAGGTGAACAGGTCCACCGGTGGTGTCCGGCTCACCTACTCCCTGGGCCCGGTCGACAAGCCGGTGTACGTCCGCCTGCGCGGCACCGACGGCAAGCGCGGCGCCGTCGGCCTGAACGGCCCGGCCGTGGACCCGGCCGGTCCGGCCATGGACGTCCTCGGCGACGCCGACCCGTGGAAGGACCTGTGGTTCTACTCCAACCCGATGTGGGTCCTGCCCGCATGACCGCACCGCACCACGTGTCCGGCGTCCACTCCGTCATCGGGGTGGACGCCGGCACGGCGAGCCTGCGCGAGGCCGACCACCTCGCCCACCGCCTGAGGGAACGACTCGGCCTGCCGACGGGCACCGTCGTCTGTACGCACCTGATCCGCACCGACGACCGCCGGGGCACCGCCGTCTCGCTCGCCCTGCCCGACGCCGGGGCGGCCGAAGCGGCCTGGCAGCGCCTGGCCGACCTGGCCGATCCGGGACTCGGCGCCGCGCTGGGCGAGCGCGCGTACGGCTCGGAGCACGCCGCGCGCACCGCCGCGCCGGTCGCCGCCGAGCACGCGGACCGGCGGGGCGGGAGGGCCGTGCTGTATCCCGGGGCGGACCGGCTCACCGGCACCGTCACGGTGGCCGAGGTGCTGGCCACCGCCATAGACCGGATCGTCGTGGTCGGTGCGCCGGCCGTGGACGGCCAGGGGCCGGATCCGGCCACCCCGGTCGTCACCCGTGATCACGTACGACCCGAATGGCGCGACGGGCTGCTGACCTTGGCGCTCGTCCCCGCGGTCGGCGGAACCCTCGCCCCGTTCGAGGTGCCCAACCCGACGCCCTGCTGCGTGGACCACGCCTGACTCTGCCGGGGGCCGCGCCTGACAGGGTGACGTCCGCCGGCCGACGGCGAATTGCCCCGCGGCGGCGGGGGAGAGCCCGTCGCCGTCGGCGCCCCCGGTGCCGTACTCACCCGCGAGGGTGGTCGTCGGGCACACACGGCGCAGGACCGGGCGGCCGCGTCGCCCGTCTGGCGATCATGGCGCCGTGACTCGATCCACCCTCCGCCGCTTCTGGCGCCCCCATGCCCTGCTCACCGCGAGCCTCGGCGCCCTCACCCTGCTGACCCCGCTGTCCGCACCGCCCGCCCACTCCGCGCCGGCCACGCCCGGGCAAGCCCGGTCGGTGCCACCGCCTCGGCCACCGACCGCCGCCGAGGCGCGCACGGCCCGGTATCTGGAGTCCGTCCGCAACCACCCCGACCTGCTGCGCGACTTCTTCACGCGCCTGCCCAAGGGTGCCGACCTGCACAACCACCTCTCCGGGGCGGTGTCGACCGAGTACCTGATCGAGCTGTCCGCCGAGGACGGCCTGTGCATCGACACCAGCACGACGACCGCCGTGACCCCGCCCTGCGGCAGCGGCACCCGCCCGGCCGCCGACGCCCGCACCGACCAGGCGTTCCACGACGCGATCGTGCGCGCCTGGTCGATGCAGGACTTCCCGCCGGACCAGAACGGCCACGACCACTTCTTCGACACGTTCGGCAAGTTCGGCGAGGTGATCTGGCGCCATCGCGGCAAGCAGCTCGCCGAGGTCGCCGACACCGCGGCCGCGCAGAACCAGTTCTACCTGGAGACCATGGTCACACCGGCTCCCGACAGCGTGGCGAAACTCGCCGACGAGGTCGGCTGGGACGCCGATCTGGCCGCGCTGCACGCCAGGTTGACCGCCGGCGGCAAGCTGGACAAGGTCGTCGCCGAAGCCCGTGAAGAGGCCGACGACGGCGACGCCGAGTTCCGCGCCGCGGCCCGCTGCGACACCGACAGCCCGCGGCCGTCCTGCCGGCTGCCGGTGCGCTGGATCTCCCAGGTGGGCCGGAGCGGTTCGCCGGAGCGGGTCTTCACCCACCTCGCCCTCGGCATGCGGCTGGCCGAGCGCGACCGGCGCTTCCTCGCGGTCAACCTCGTCCAGCCCGAGGACGGGGACAGCTCGCTGCGGAACTACAGCCTGCAGATGCGCATGGTCCGGTACCTGCGCACCGTCTACCCGAAGGCCCATGTCACCCTGCACGCGGGCGAGTTGTGGACCGGACTGGTCAAGCCGGAGGACCTGAGGTTCCACATCCGGGAGGCGGTGACCGTCGCAGGCACCGAGCGGATCGGCCACGGAGTCGACCTCGTCCACGAGGACGACTGGCAGGGGACCGCCCGCACCATGGCCGACCGGGAGATCGCCGTCGAGGTCCCGTTCACCAGCAACGCCCAGATCCTCGGCGTACGCGGTGCCCAGCACCCGTTCGAGACGTACCGCGCCCACGGCGTGCCCGTCGTCCTGGCCACCGACGACCCGGGCGTGTCCCGGACCGACATCAGCCACGAGTACCAGTACGCCGCCGAGACCTACGGCCTGACCTACTCAGAGCTGAAGGACCTGGCCCGGGCGTCCCTGGAGTACTCCTTCCTGCCCGGCCGCAGCCTGTGGCGCGGCAACCCGACGCGCGACGGCTACCGCCTCCAGTGGTTCTGCCGCGGCCGGCTCCCCGGCAGCGGCCACGGGCCCGGGCCCGAGTGCCGCCGCCTGATCGCCGGCAGCCCGAAGGCCGAGGCGCAGTGGCGCCAGGAGGCCACCTTCGCCACCTTCGAAACCCGCTTCGCCGGCCCCCTCCGCTGAGTCGGCCGCCAGCAGGGCCGTGCGGTGGGACGGGCGTCAGCGCCGCCCGTCCCAAGGGGCCGGCGGCCTCGGTCGGCCGGGCCCGCAGCTCCTCGTGGCCGATCCGCACCAGCCCGGCCAGCACATGCCCCTTGGACGGGTAATGCGTGTACAGCGTCGCGGAGTTGTTGCCGACCACGCCGGCGACCTGCCGGATCGAGGCGTCCGCGAAACCGGACCCGGCGAACGGCTCCAGGCCGGCCCGCAGGATCCGCCCCCGGGTATCGGGCGGTGTGACGGCGTCGGGGAGCACCGGCGCCGTGGCGACGACCCGCCGCCGCAGGCGTGGCGCGAACTCAGCCGCCAGAACTGGCCGGTACACCTTCGATCTCGCCCCCGACATAGCCCTTCCCACGACCGGGCACGAGAAGGTCGGCTTCGACGTGGAGGCCGACGTCGGACGGGACAACGAGCCGCCGGAGCCGTGGCGTTGGGTCTGGCGGACTGGCGGGAAAACGCCCCGGCCGAGCCCGCCACCCGCGGCTATCCTGCCCAGATGTCGATCATGAATCGGGAGACGGACGCGCAGCTGGCCGTGGCCGCGGCGCAAGCGGGGGCCGCGGTGGTGCGGGACATGTACGGGGCGTCGCTGGGACGCGTGGACAAGGGCGGTGGTGACTTCGCGACCGCCGCGGACCTCGCGGCGGAGCGGGCCATCCTCGACGTCCTGACGAGCGCACGTCCGGACGACGCAGTGACCGGGGAGGAGAGCGGGGACACCGGCGCCGCGGGCGCGGCGCGCCGGTGGCTGGTCGACCCCTTGTGCGGCACGCACAACTACGCCGCGCGGAACATGCTCGTCGCCGTGAACGTCGCCCTGCGGGTGGGATCCGAGGTTGTCGTGGCGGCGTCGGCGGATCCCTTCAGCGGCGAGGTGTTCTGGACCGATGGCGACCGGGCCCGGCTGCGACGCGACGGCGTGGACGAGGAGTTGGCGCCGTCGTCCGACTCCCGGCTGGTGGACGTCAACATCGATCCGCCGTTTCCCAACGCGCCCGGTTTCCGGGCGGTCCGGCTGCTGGCCGAGCCGGAGTTCGAGGGGCGTCTGCGGCCCCGGGTGGTGTCCACGACGTTGGCGGTGGCCTGGGTCGCCGCGGGGCGCAGGGCCGCGTACGTCACCGACGGCCACCTGCGCGACAGCGTGCACTTCGCCGCCGGCATCGCCCTGTGCCGTGCCGCCGGCTGCACGGTGACCGGCCTGCACGGTCAGCCGACGCACACGGGCGCGGGCGGGCTGATCGTGGCAGCCGATCAACGCACCCACGCCCTGCTGCTGGACCTGGTCAAGAGGCAGGAGTCCGGCGGCCGTTGACGCACGGCCGCGCTCAGCCGACCGGCTTCGGCGCGGCGCTCTCAGTGCCCCAGCAGCAGCCCCGTCCCCGTCACGTCCGCGCGGATGCCGTCCTTCTCCACCGTCACGTCCCGCAGGCGCACGTCGCCGGAAGGCGGCTTCGGCAGCCGGAAGGAGAAGGCGAAGCGGTCGGCGATCTGGGGACGGGCGAGCTGGGTCAGGGCGGTGAGCAGCGTCGGGTCCAGGCCCAGCCGCCGCAGGAGTCGCGGGTGCGCGAGCGCGATGTCGACGAGGTTCACGCGGGTGAGGTCGTGCAGGAAACGCGGCGCGCCGGTCAGCCGGTGGAGCGCGTCGTCGTCACGCAGCCCGGCGCGTACGATCCGGTCGGGCAGGCCCAGGCGGTGCGCGATCTCCGGAACCGCGAGCAACGCCTTGAGCTTCGCCGCCTCGCGGGTGAGGCGGCGGGCCGAGGTACGGGTGAGGTGGAGGCCCTCGGTGGGTCCGTCGCCCGGCCGGTAGGTCGCGAGGTCGCCGATGTCCAGCCGCATGCCGTTCACCGACGTGGCGATGCCGCGCTCGCCGACGCGCCGGATGCGGGCGTCGGCGTGGACCCGCAGATCGTGCCCGGCGACGCGCAGCCCACCGTGCGCCAGGACCTGGCCGCGGCCGTGGGCGGAGAAGGTCACCTGCGAGGCGCCGAGCTCGCGGTTCATGTCGGCGAACGACAGCAGGACATGGCCGCGCAGTTGGGGGATCGCCGCGCCGCGCACCGAGGTGGGTCCGTCGCCGTCGATGCGTACGTCGTGCGCGGTGGCCGTGACCCGGGTGAGCGTGACGCGTTCGGCGGCCACGTTCGGGACGGTGACCGTGACCGAGTCCAGGCGCCCCGCGGCCAGTTGGGTGAGGAAGGGGAACCCGCCGATCCGTACCTCCGGGGCGGCGGCCAGGTCCAGTTGGTCCTTGAGCCGGTCGGCGGCCCGGTGCTCGGCGTACAGCACCGCCCAGCGGTCGGCGAGGGTGGCGAGGCAGGCGAGGGTCAGTGTCCAGGTCAGGAACTTGAGGACGACGGGCAGCCCGGTGGCGCGATTGCGGCGCCGACTGCCCCGTCGATGGTTGGGCGGCGCCCAGGGCTCCTCCGCGTCCTGGTCCTCTGGGGCCGGATGGTCGGCGGCGAACTCGTCCAGTGGGTCGTCGGCGAGGGCGGCCAGTTCGTCGTACGGACTTCGGCGGGCCGGAACCTCTTCGGACGGTGGATCGTCCGAGGGAGGGCGCGGCCCGCTCGACCGCGGGGCCGGTGACGGGTGGGGACGGTGCGTGTGTATGCGGTGGGGGGTACGCATCCGCAGATTTGATCATATGTTCCCACCCGCGCCGCAAACTCTGTCCGACGCAACGGATGAAATCAGCCACGCGGCTACACGCCCCGCGCGCGATGCGTCCGTCCGGCGGCGCCTCCACCCGGTGGCGCCTCCACCCGGCGTACGGCGCCATGCCCTTGGCCGCCCTTCCCTGGCGGGCGGCCGCTCGGTCGCGCAGCGTGGAGGGAGGGGGACGACCGTGGCGGCGACGGAGCCACAGGAGAGGTGAGGCAGATGGACAGGGATGCCGCGAAGCCGCGGGTCGTGGTGGGTGTCGACGGGTCGCCGTCCTCGCACGCCGCGCTGCGCTGGGCCGTCCGCTACGCCGGCCTCCTCGGCGCCGGCGTGGACGCGGTGGCGGCGTGGGAGCTGCCGGGTGAGTACAGCTGGTCGGCGCCGGCCGTGGACACCGACTTCGACGAGGAGAACGCCCGGCAGGGGCTGACCAGCGCACTGACGGACGCCCTGGGCACCGAGGGTGCCGCCGCGGTCCGGCCGCTCCTGGTGCGCGGCAACACCGCCGACGTGCTGCTGCGGGCGGCCGAGGGAGCCGCGGCGCTGGTGGTGGGCAGCCGCGGCCACCGGGGCTTCACCCGTGCCCTCCTGGGATCCGTCAGCCAGCACGTGGCGCAGCACGCGAAGTGCCCGGTCGTGATCGTCCGCCCGGACACGGACTGACCGACTGGCCGACTGAGGTGAGGTGCGGGGCGATGCGGTGCCGCCCCGGCCCGGCCCGGAGGCCGCTTACGAGGACGAGTCCGGGACGGTGATCACCGGGCAGCGGGCATGGTTCAGCACGCCCTGGCTGACCGAGCCCAGCACCATGCCGGCGAAGCCCCCGTGACCCCGGGTGCCGACGACCAGGCCCAGCGCGTGGGCGGAGGCCTCGGTCAGCTCCTCCACCGGATGGCCGATGACGAGTTCGCGGTTCAGCTTCACGTCCGGGTAGGCGGCGCCGCGCCCGGCGACGGTCTCGGAGAGCACGCGGCGGCACTCCATCTGCGCCGCGTGTTCGTCGAAGATCCCGAACGGCCCGGGCTGCCACACGTACAGCGCTCGCAGCGAGGCGCCGCGCAGGGCGGCCTCCTCGAAGGCGAAGTCGACGGCGGCGGCCGATCGCGTGCTGCCGTCCACGCCCACCACGAAGTGGGCGGGCTCCTGGGCGACGTGCTCAGACTCCGGTACGACGACCACCGGGCAGTCCGCGTGCGCCGAGACGGGCAACGCGACCGAGGAGGACGAGGCGAGCACCTCCTTGGCCCGGCTCAGATGCCGGGATCCCACCACGACGACCGTGGCCCGGCCGCTCTGCTCCCGCAGGTTCCACACCGGGTCGCCCTCGGCCAGCAGCCCGGACACCTCGGTGTCCGGAACTCGCTCCTCCACGAAGGCCACCGCCGCCTTGAGGATCTCGTCCCCGGTCGTGTGCAGCGTCCGGTTCCACTCCTCCCAGGACGCCCGGGGCCCCTGAAGCGTCGTGCCGCCGGTCGGCACGCCCTCGGCGTGCATCAGGAGCAGCGGCACCCGGCGCCGCGCGGCCTCGTCGGCCGCCCAGGCCAGTGCCTTCCGCTTCGTGGGATCGGGGTCGACACCGACCACGACCGGCTTCGCGTCGCTGCCTCGGGGCGTCGTCATCTCCACCACCTCATTTCCGGCGTCCTCGCCACTCCCGGCCTGATATCAGGATCTACCGGACGGGAGGATCCTTCAGGACTTGGGCGAGGGGACGCCTTCAGGACCCGGGCGGAGGGATCCGTGGGATCCGTCAGGACTCGGGTGCGGGCCGTCCGTCCCGAGACGTGGGTGCCGTCGAGCTCGCCGCCCCGTCGTCGCCGTCGGACCGGGTCGCGGAGAGGTAGGTGTAGGCGGAGGCGCGGGAGATGCCGAGCCGGGTCGCGATCTGCTGGACCGCGCCGCGCACGGCGAAGACGCCCCGCCGGTCCAGGTCGCGGAACAGGTCCAGGCGCTCCGCGCGGGTGAGCTGCGCCCACGGCTTGTTCGCGCGCAGCTGGCGGGCGTCGACGATCGAGTCGAGCACCGCGCCGATGTCGTCGCCGAAGGTGGTGGTCGGCGGGGGCGCGGCGGGTGCCGTGACGCCGGCGAGTTCGCCGATCAGGGTGTGAACCTGGTTCACGGCCGTCACGTCCACGTTGATGCACAGGGCACCGAACACCGCACCGCTCGTGTCACGGAGCACCATGGTGGACGACTTCAGCAGCTTCCCGTCCTGGGTGCGGGTGAGGTAGTTGAGCTCGTCCTCCGCCTCGTCGCCGCGCGCCAGGAGCTTCATGCCGATCTCGCTCATGGACCCGCCGACGCCGCGTCCCGTGACCGAGCCCGCGAGGGCGACGACGGACTGTTCGGGGCGGCGGAAGTCGTGGACCACCACCTCGCAGAACGAACCGAGGGTCGCGGCGATCCCGTCGATCACCGGGGTGAGCGCGGCGATGATCGCGTCCTGTTCGTCGGCCGGCATGTGCTGCCCCCTCGCGCTGCGCCGAGCACCGGGTCCGCGTGCTCGGTCTGGACATTCAGTATAGGTGATGGACAATAATTCCAGTGATTCGATGGACCAGGTAAGACCAGGCAGCCCCAGACCGTCGTAGGGAGTACGACCATGTCCGACGCCCAGCCCGTCACCCTGCGGGACGTCCACGACGCCGCGGCACGGATCAAGGGGGTGGCCCACCACACCCCCGTCCTGCGCTCGCGCACCCTGGACGACCTGCTCGGTGCCCAGGTCTTCGTCAAGTGCGAGAACCTCCAGCGGGTCGGCGCCTTCAAGTTCCGCGGCGCGTACAACGCCGCGTCCCGGCTGTCGCCGGAGCAGCTGGCCAGGGGGATCGCCGCGTACTCCTCCGGCAACCACGCCCAGGCGGTCGCCCTGGCGGCCCGTGAACTCGGCACCAGCGCCTTGATCCTGATGCCGGAGGACACCCCGCGCTCCAAGAAGGAGGCGACCGAGGGCTACGGGGCGGAGGTCGTCACCTACGACCGCTACACCGGCGACCGGGTCGCGATCGGGGAGGCCCTCGCCGCCGAGCGGGGCCTGGCGCTCGTACCGCCCTACGAGCATCCGCACGTCATCGCGGGCCAGGGCACCGCGGCTCTCGAACTGATCGAGGAAGTGGGGGACTTGGACACCCTGGTCGTGCCGGTCGGCGGCGGCGGGCTGATCGCCGGCAGCGCCACCGCGGCCAAGGGGCTGCTGCCCGGCATCCGGGTCATCGGGGTCGAGCCGGAGGCCGGTGACGACACCTTGCGGTCCCTCGAAGCGGGGCGGCGCGTCGCCATCCCCGTGCCCCGCACCATCGCCGACGGTCAGGCCGCCGACATCCCCGGCGAGCTCACCTTCTCCATCAACCGGCGTCTGCTGGACGGCATCGCGCTGGTCGACGACGACCGGATCCGGGACGGGATGCGGTTCGCCTTCGAGCGGATGAAGACCGTCCTCGAACCGAGCGGCGCGAGCGCCCTGGCCGCCCTGCTGGCCCACCGGATCGACCTCACCCCCGCACCGCGCAGGATCGGCGTCATCCTGTCCGGCGGCAACATCAGCGCCCAGCGCTTCGCGGAGCTGCTCGGCGACTGAGCCCGGATGCGGGACGGCCCGTCGGCCGGGCCGTACGCGAGAGCGCGGGGTGGCCGGCGCCGGTCAGGCGTTCGCGGCCACCCCGCGCTGTCGCACTGTCGGGTTCACGCCTCCTCAGGCGCACCCCCGCGTCGGGTCCACGCCTCCCCGGGCGCACGCCCCGGTCGGCTCACGCCTCCTCGGCCGCGTCCGCCGGGCGCGGACGGCGCGGAATGCCCAGGGCGCACACCGCGCCCGCCAGGACCACCGCGACGCCCACCCACACCGCGGGGTGGAGTCCGTCGACGAACTCCTGGGGGCTCCGCGTGCTGCCATGAGCCACGAACACGGTGCTGAGGACGGCGATGCCGAGCGCGCCGCCGATCTCGCGGACGGTGGTGTTGGCGCCGGACGCCTTGCCCGCGTGATCCTTGGAGACGGAGGAGAGCACGACCGCGGCCGTGGGCGCGAACACCAGGCCCATGCCGATGCCGGCCACGATCATCGGGCCGACCATGGACGAGTACGCGGTGTCCGTGTCCGCGACCAGGTTGATCCAGCCGAGGCCCACGCCCTGAAGGAAGAGGCCCAGCGCCATCAGCCGGCCGCCGCCGACCTTGTCGCTGAGGATGCCCGCCACGGGGGCGACGAACATCGGCATGAGCGTCCAGGACAGGGTGCGTACGCCGGCCTCCAGCGGGGTGCGCGGGGGCACGATCTGGAGGAACTGGGCCAGCAGGAAGAGCGAGCCGAAGACACCGAAGTACATCGTCGCCGAGACGATGTTGGTGAGGGTGAAGGCGCGCACCCGGTAGAACGAGAGCGGCAGCATCGGCTCGGAGACCCGGGCCTCCCAGCCGACGAACCCGGCGAGCAGGACCACGCCCGCGCCGAAGGCGCCCAGCACCTTCGCGGACAGCCAGCCGTCCGGCTCGCCGTGCACGATGCCCCAGACCACGGCGCACAGACCGGCCGCCGCCAGCAGCATGCCGACCAGGTCGAGGCGGACACCGGGCAGGGAGCTCTCCCGCAGCGCGAACACGACCAGCGGGATGGCGATCAGGCACACCGGCACGTTGATCCAGAAGATCCACCGCCAGTCCAGACCGTCGACCACGGCGCCGCCCACCACCGGGCCCATCGCCACGGCCAGGCCGCTGACACCGGACCAGATGCCGAGCGCGAGGCCGCGCAGCCGCTCCGGCACCGCCTGGGACAGCAAGGTCAGCGACAGCGGCATGACGGCGGCCGCGCCGAAGCCCTGAACGGTGCGGAAGGTGATCAGCTGGGCGCTGGTGTCGGACAGGCCGCAGCCGATGGAGGCGAGGGTGAACACGGCGATGCCGACGAGGAAGACCGCGCGGCGGCCGAACCGGTCGCCGAGCGCGGCGCCGGTCATCAGGAGGCAGGCGAAGCTGAGGACATAGGCGTTGACGAACCACTGCAGTTCCTGGGTGTCGGCCTTCAGGTCGACGGCCAGGGTGTGCAGGGCCGTGGAGACGACGAGGTTGTCGAGCGCGACCATGAACATGGGCACGCTGCAGGCGACCACGGCGAGCCACAGGGGTATGCGGCGGCCCGCGGGCGCGGCGGCGGGCACCGGTTCGTCGAGAACCGGGCTCTGTTCGGACACTGTCATGACGGGATCTCCTGGGGCGGTGGGCGTTCGGCGTCCGGGGGGGGGCGGTGCGCGAGGGCGGGGTCAGGCGCGGGTTTCCTGCTCGGCCAGCCGGCGCTTGGCGTCCGACCAGTCGATGGGCAGGTCGGACGCGGGGACCTGCCAGAACGTGAAGACCGACTGCTTCATCGTGGACCGCAGGCCGGTCATGATCGACTTGTGCGGTTCGGTGCGCGCGTACGTGTAGAGCGCGTCCTTGTCCTCCCAGGCCGACAGCGTCCAGAAGGTGCGTTTGAGCGGGTCGGCGATCAGCGAGGCGCCGAACGCGCCGGGGGCGCCGGTCACCTGCTTCCACGCGACGAGCGAGCGCAGGAAGAAACGCGGCACGTCGGAGAGGGAGCGCACCTCCAGACGGGACGCCATGACGAACGCCTGGGCGTCCGGTGCGGGCTTGTTGACGGTGGTCCAGCGCAGGGTGGGCATGGCTGCGGCCTTCGGGTCAGAGGCAGGATGAGGAGAAGGGATCCAGTTGGATACCTTCACTATCTATGTTAGACATTAGAGGTATCCAATTTTCAAGAGCGGGGCCGATCCGATGCGCATCTCCGAACTGAGCCGCCGCAGCGGCGTCTCCGTCACGACGATCAAGTACTACCTCCGCGAGGGGCTGCTGCCGCCGGGCCGTCAGACCGCGGCGACCCAGGCCGAGTACGACGAGCAGCACCTGCGCAGGCTCCGGCTGATCCGCGCGCTGACCGGTGTGCGCGGGCTGTCCGTCAGCACCACCAGGGACCTGCTGGACGCCCTCGCGCGGCACACCGGCGACACCCACCGCACGCTCGGCCTCACCCTCGGCGCGATCCGGCTGGCGGACGAGCCCACCGCCGAGGCCCCCGAGGCGGGCGAGGTCGACGCGCTCGTCAAGGAGTTGGGCTGGGAGGTGCACCAGTCGGCCCCCGCCCGCGCGGCCCTCGCCGAGACCCTCGCCTCGCTGCGCTCGCTCGGCGTCCCCCTCGACTGGCACACGCTGCTGCCGTACGGTCGGCTCGCCGAGCGCACCGCGCTCCTCGACCTCGACCAATTGGACGGCATCGAGGACCCGTTGGAGGTGGCCGAACGAGCGCTGCTGCTGGCCGTCCTCCTGGAGCCCGCGCTGCTCGCGCTCAGACGCATGGCCCAGGAGAACGAGTCGTCCCGCCGCCACGCGGACGGCGGACCGCAACCGGCCTGAGCTCAGGCCCCCAGCTCGCGCAGCAGTTGTGCCGCCGCCTCCTTCCCGGAGGAGAACGCGGCCTCGTGTGAGCCGATCTGGTCGTGGTACTGCTGCTTGGAGTGGAAGTACGAGCCGCACAGCTTCACCCGCGCGCCCTCGTTGACCCGGTAGATGGTCTGCTGCGCGGTGCGCATCGCCATGTCGACGACCGGGTGCTCGTAGGCGAAGGTGCGGATCACCGATTCCTCGGCGACGGGCAGCGGGTAGTCGAGGGTGACGAAGTAGTCGGTCTCCGACTCGAAGCCGTGCAGCTTGTTCATGTAGTAGGCGACGTATGTGCGGATCCGGCCGTCCACCGTCACCTTGCCGTAGTTCCAGGCCTCCCAGCGGGAGCGGTCCGCGGGCATCACCGAGGCGTCGGTGTGCAGGATCACCGTGGAGGCGTTGTAGCGCAGCGGGGCGAGCAGCTCGCTCTGGGCCGGGGTGGGGTTCTCCAGCAGCCCCCGGGTGACGTCGGCGTGGGTGGCGACCACCGCGTGATCGAACCGCTCGTCCCCGGACGCGGTGCGCACCACCACCCCGTCCCCTTCCTGCCGGATCCCGGTGACCGGCTCGGACAGCCGGGCCTTCGGGTCGATGGCGGCGATCGCCTTGCGGACGTAGGAGATCGAACCCCCGGCCACCGTCCGCCAGTCGACCCGGCGCCCGCCGAGACCGCCCTCGTCGTGGGCCATGAAGAAGGCGATGACGGTCGTCGCGGGCATCTCCCAGATCAGCTCGGCGGGCACCGACCACACCGCGCTGCACAGCAGGATGAAGTACCCGTACCGGAACTCCTGGCTGTAGCCGCCCCGGTCAAGGTACTCGCCCATCGGCATGTTGGTCCGCTTGCGGAAGAAGTCCCGCCGGCCCTCCTCGTGGAACCGGCGGGCCTCGTGCCAGATCCTCCGAAAGTACTCGGGATAGCGGGCGTCGACCTCCTTCTCGGGCAGGTCCAGCTCCTGGCTGCCGTACTGGAATCCGCCGTCGAGGTCGAAGAAGTTGAAGCCGCTCGCCAGTTCCTTGGACTCGACGCCGAGTTCGTCGAAGAAGCCGCCGAGGTTCGGGTAGGCGAGCCGGTTGAAGACGACGAACGCGGTGTCGATGCCGAGGATCCGGCCCGCGTCCGGCACCTCGACGGTGTTGGCGTGCCCGCCGAAGCGGTCCTCGCGTTCGAACAGGGTGATCTCGGCGTGCTCGCGCAGGGCGTAGGCCGCGGAGAGGCCGGCGACTCCGCCGCCGACGACGGCGATGGTGGGCTTGTCGGACATCGGGGGCTCCTTGAGGTCAGCCGAAGAGGGTGGTGGTGTCGAGGCCGGCCGGCCGTGACCGCTCGGTGGCCACGGCCAGCACGTGCCGGGAGGTCGGACGGATCAGGTCGAAGTGCCAGTGGTCGGCGGGTCCTTGGGGATCCCTCACACGGGGGGTCCCGCCGCGCGGGCGGGTGAACGCGAACGTCGACAGGTCGCGCCGAAGGCCGGTGCCGAGCGCCTTGAGGTAGGCCTCCTTGAGCACCCAGTACGCGGCGACGAGCGCGGCCCGTTCGCCGTCCGCCGCGCCGGCCAGCTCGGCGCGCTCGGCCTCGGCGAAGAAGCGGGGCAGGTGCGTGAGCGCGTCCGGGGCGGCCGGGGAGCGTTCGGCGTCGACTCCGCAGGCGCGGTCGCCGTCGGTGACGACACAGGCGATCAGTCCGTCGGTGTGCGTGAGGTTGAACCGCAGCCCCTGGTGCGGGGGCCGCGGCTCCGGCCGCCCGTGGGCCGTCGTGCGAAAGCGCCAGACGTCCGGCGGGCGGCCCGAGCGGGCGCTGAGCGCATGGCGGGCCAGCAGGCGGGCGGCCAGCCGGCGCCGCCGCACCTGAGGGGCGAGCGGGCGCTCGCACCGCGCCCGCTCGCCGTCGGTGAGCAGGTCCCAGCCGCCCATCCGCGTGATGAAGGCATCGACCGCGGACTCCGGCAGCAGCCACAGGTGACGGTCGGTCATCTCAGCGGCGGGCCGCGGTCAGGCCGCCGCCGCGCGCGGCCAGCGGGAACTGCCAGTGCGAGAACAGCAGGTCCTCCAGGTGCAGATGCCGCAGCACCCGCATCACCTCGTCGACCACCGCCGCGTCCGTGACGAACTCCCGCGGCCTCAAGTGGCGCCGCAGCCGCTCCAGTTGAAGCAGCAGCAGGGCCCCGCTGGGCAGCGGGTCGTCCAGGGCGGCGGCGGAGTGGACGTACGTGTGCACACAGGCCGCGGCCGCGTGCAGCAGGCAGTACTCCTTGGCCAGGTCGAAGAGCTCGGCGGACTGGCCGTACGCACGGCCGAGGTCCGCCTTCAGCGCGCCGGTGCGCTCGCGCACCGAGTCGGCGTGCGCGAGGAGTTCGGCGGCCACCGACGCCGCCCGCTCCAGCCACTCCCGCTCGTCCCCCTTGGCCTCCTGCGCCAGCCGCCGCAGCCGGGTGAGGGCGGCGGGCGCGGCCACCAGCGCGTCGTCCCGGCCCCGGCTGAACAGCTCCTGGTCCCAGGGTCGGTACAGCGGCAGGTCCCGGTCGATGCCGAAGAGGACGGCCGCCCGTTCCTCGGCCTCGGCGCGGACCTCGGGGCTCGCCTCGGCCGCAGTGGTGAGCAGCCCCTCCAGCTGGAGCGCGATGTTCTTGAGGTTCACCACCGTGTTGCCGTCGGCGAAGTTGGCCACCGGCAGGTCGCGCAGCATCTTCTGGTGGATGGCGTAGTGCGGGTGGTCGCGGAGGTAGAAGCGGGCCCCCAGCACGACGTTGAGCTGCGCGAAGGTGCGCTCCAGCAGGGTCGGAACGAAGTACTTGACGACCGAGGACCACACGCTGGTCTGCTCGGGCACGACCTGGAGCGCCCGTACCGCCCCGAGACTGACCGCGTCCGCGACCATCAGATCGGCGAAGCACTCCACCAACTGGCGGCGCGAGTACGGGATGTCGCTCACCGTGCGTCCGAAGACCCGGCGGCCCTCGGCGAAGTCCAGCGTCACCCGGAGCCCGGTGTCCACGGCGGACAGGGCGATCCCGCTGATCAACGCCCGCGCGGTCTGGGAGGTCTTGAGCGCGATCTCCAGACCCTGCCCCTCCCGGCCGAGCAGGGCGGAGTCCGGTACGAAGACGCGGTCCAGCCGGAAGCCGCTCATGTCGAGACCGCGCAGGCCGTGCATCCGCTCGCGCGGCAGCTCGTCCACGCTGCCGGCGGGCGTACGGCGCTTGTCGAGGACGAACACCGAGTAGCCGCCGGGCCCGCCCCGGGGGTCGGTGCGGGCGTGCACACTGAGCCCGTCGGCGACCCGGCCGTTGCCGATCAGCCACTTCTCGCCGGTGAGCAGATAGCCGCCCTCGGTCTTCTCGGCGGTCAGCTCATTGGCGGTCAGATCGCTGCCGTGGCCGCGCTCCGACAGGCCCCAGGCGTAGCGCGTGCCGTGCTGGATGGCGTCGACCAGCGTGCGCTTCTGCTCGTCGGTGCCGGCGATCCAGGCGGGCATGAAGCTCAGGCTGGTGATGATGAACGCGGTGGCGGTCGTCGGGTCCCGGCGGGCGATCAGCCGCATCAGGTTGAAACCGATCTCCACGTCGCCGGCCCGGCCGCCCTGGGCGCGCGGGAGCGAGTGGTCGAGGGCGCCCCAGCGCTGCAGCAGATTGACGAACTCGTACGGGTAGTCCTCGCGTTCGTCGTACTCCAGGACGCGGGCGTAGGGCATCCGGCTGCCGGGGTCGTGCGGATCGCCGAGGTGGCTCTCCAGCCGCCGGGCGAGATCCGTGAGGTCTTCCTTCGGCACGGGTGGGTCTCCCAACGGTCACAGATCGGGGGCGAGTCGGACGGGGACTGCGCTGAAGAGGCGGTTGCGGGCGTGGAGATCGGCGGTGATGCCGACGGCGGGCAGCTGGGCGGCGGCCTCGCGACGGGGATCGGTGCCCTCGGCCCGGGACAGGAGGTGGGCCAGGCACGCGCCGAGCCAGGCGGGGGAGAACCGCGGGAGCCCCGGGTTCGCCCACCACAGCAGGAGGCAGCAGGTCGCGGCGTGCAGCCAGGCGAAGCGCTCGGCGAGGTCGACCAGACCGGTGCCGCGGTCGGTGGCCGTCACCTCGGCGGCCAGCGCCGTCAGAGCCGTGACCAGACGGGCCACCAGCCGCGCGGTGCCGTGCTCGGCCCGGGCGGTGAGCCGGGCCAGCACCTGCGGGGCCACCACGGCGAGCGTGCAGGTCACCGGATCACGCCCCCGGGCGTTGAGGTCCAGACGTTCCGGCGCGTACGGCGGCAGCGCCGCACGCAGGTCGAACACGGTCCCCACGAGGTCCACGTCCTCCGGTGCCACCGGGGCCGACAAGGCCTGGGAGACCGAGGCCAGTTGCGCGCTGTAGGAGCGCAGGTTCGCCAGCGTGCTCGTGTCCACCACCCGGACGACCGCCGCGTCCCGTTGGAGCTTCTGGAACAGGCCGCCCCCGGGTCCCTCGGTGCGCAGCACCGACCGGGTCGCCAGGACCGAGCCGCAGCGGCGGATCACCTCCTCCGCGCTCTCGGCCACCACGTGCTTGGCCGCGCAGCCCCAGACGCTGAACACCTCCGGCGCCGCGTGGATCCCGCGCGCGGCGGCCAGGGCGGTGGCGTCGGCGGCCAGCAGCGCGGCCGAGGCCAGCGCCAACTCCCGTCGCGGATAAGGGGATTCCAGGACCGTCGTACGGCCGACCCGGCGCCCTGCGGCGAAGTCCAGCGTCAGTCGCAGCGCCGTGTCGGCGCAGCCGAGGCTGCCCGCCATGCTCATCACCCGGACCACCTGCTGGGCCTTCATCACCGACTCCAGGGCCTGACCCGCGTGGCCGACCAGGGCCTCGGCCGGGACCGGGAAGCGGTCGAAGCGCAGATGGGCGAAGTCGATGCCCCGCATGCCGCTCGCGGGGACCGCGGCACCACGGTCGAGCCCAGCCCCCTCGCCGAGGTCCAGCAGCACCGCCGAGAACGCCCCCGGGCCCCGCTCACCGGTCCGCGCCACCAGGTACACCGCCTCGCAGCGCCGGCCGAGCCCCACCATCCACTTCTCACCGGTCAACTCCCAGCCGTCCCCGGCCGGTTCGAGGCGGGCGGTGTTGGCCAGCAGGTCGCTGCCGTGGTCGGCCTCCGACAGGGCGAAGCCGATCGTGCCGCCCCGGGCGAGGACGTCGGCCGCGTACTTCCGCTGCGCGGCGGAGCCGTGCAGGGCCAGGCAGGTGGCGGCGGTGATGCCGAACATGGTGCCCGGCATGATGTTCAGGTCCCGGCGGGCGGCCGTGCGCACCAGCAGCAGACCCCGGTCGAAGGACTCGAACCGGCCGCCCCAGTCCTGGGGCAGGTAGTTCAGATGGAAGCCGGACTCCCTGAGACGGGCGCACAACTCCTCGGGGAACGCGTCCTGTTCGTCCCGGGCGACCGCCGCCGCGAACCCGTACGGACTGGTCTCGTCGTACGGATCGCCGAGCAGCCGCTCGACCTCCTCCGGGGTCACCTCGCACCCTCCAGCGCGGGCGCCTCCAGCGGCACCGGCCGGTAGTCGGCCGCCGAGGCCGGGAACCGCACGCCCGCGACCCGCAGCTGCGCGAGCCGGGTGTGGAAGGCGGCGCCGCGCATCAGATGATGGGCGACCTCCGCGACCCGGCGGTTGCCCGGGGCCTTGAGATAGCTGGCGGTCACCCAGTCGTTGAAGGCGCCCATCGCCGGGCCGCACCACACCTGGTAGTCCAGGACACGGGCGGGGTCGCCGACCGTGGACCAGCGCGAGGCCATGCCCAGGTACCAGCGGAACACCAGGGCCATCCGCCGCTTCGGACTGTCGGCCGCGCGGGCGAGCTGCTCGGGGTCACGGCGCCGGAAGTAGCCGACGCACTCCTGCCAGACGTCCTCCAGCGGCCGGCGCATGATCTGCGTCTCCAGCCGCGCGCGCTCGGCCGAGGGCAGCGCCTCCAGACCGTCGTACGCCTGGTAGAGCTCGTACAGCCGCCTGGCGCGCATCGGGAACAGCGTGCCCTTCTTCAACACCTGCAGTTCCACGCCCATTTCGAACATGTCCGCCGCCGGGGCCATCTCGCAGTCCGCGATCCCGGCGTCGGCGAGCAGCGCCTTGGTGGCCTTCGAGGCGCCCGACTCGACGCAGGACTGGTTGACCGAGCCGGTGACGACGTAGGCGGCGCCCAGGGCGAACGCGGCGGCCACCGAGGAGGGACAGCCCAGGCCGCCCGCGGCGCCCACCCGGATGGGGACGGGGTAGCGGTGCTCGTGCTGCACGGTGTCGCGCAGCCGCAGGATCACCGGGAGCAGCGCCGTGAGCGGCCGCCGGTCGGTGTGGCCGCCGGAGTCGCCCTCGACCGTGATGTCGTCGGCCATCGGCACGTACTTGCCGAGCTCGGCCTGCTCGGCGGTGATCAGGCCTTGGTCGAGCAGCGCGCTGACCAGGGCGGCCGGCGCCGGGCGCATGAACCGCTCGGCGGTCTCCGGGCGGGAGACCTTGGCGATCAGCCGGTGGTCCGTGACGACCGCCCCGGACGGCTCCCTGCGCAGCCCGGTCAGCCGGTAGCGGACCACGTGCGCGCTGAGGTTCATGAACGCGGAGGCCTCCACGCACCGCACCCCGTGCCGCAGGAACAGCTCCACCGCCTCGCGCTCCAGGCGCTCCTCGCTAGGGCTGTGGATGAGGTTGACGGCGTAGGGGAGTCCGGGGATCTCCTGGGCGAACCGGGTCAGCGCCTTCCCGATCGTCTCGGGCAGCAGTCCCGCCGCCCCGTACGAGGCGAGGAAGCCCGCCCGGGCCAGCGCGACCACCAGGCCGGGGGAGGCGATGCCGCCCGCCATCGCGCCGGCCATGTAGGCCTGCCGGACGCCGTGCGCGGCACGGAACGCGGGCGAGCCGAGGCTGTGCGGGGGCAGCGGGCCGGCCGCCGCGAGCAGCGGCAGGCCCTCGCCGGCCGTGGCCCGGCCGCCGGCGGCCGCCCCGACACCGGACGGCGTACGGACGACGAAGCAGGGACGTTCGAGGTCGTCGAGGACCTGGTGGATGCCCGAGGGGTCGGTGTGCGGGCCGACCTCTCCGGACCACCGCAGGGGAGTGCTCTGGGTCTGCATGACGGGGGTCGTCTCCTCGGGCCCGGTCAGGCCTGGTCGCGGGTGTCGTCGGGACGGACCTCGATGGCCACGTCGGTGAGCTCGTAGATGCGCAGTCCCGGCTTCCACAGGTCGGCGTCGGCGATCACGACCAGCCGCTCGCCGTCCCGGCGGACCTCCTTGACGTGCGCGTCGAAGAACAGCTCGCCGTCGTGGCGCAGGATCTGACCCCGGTACTTCCAGCTCATGGGGACGTCCGTGGCGAGCGCGAAGCGCGGGCGCCCGATCCCCTGCGCCAGCCCCTGCTCCAGCACGTACAGGCGCAGCGCCTGGAGGATCGCCTCCACGCCGAGCGAGCCGGGCATCACCGGGTCGCGGTGGAAGTGGCAGTCGAAGTACCACTCGTCGGGGCGGATGCGGCGCCGGCCGTGCAGATAGCCCTTGCCGTGCTTGCCGCCGTCCTCGACCAGGTCGACATGGTCGACGAGGTGGAAGTGGCCGCCCGGCAAGGGCAGGCCGCCGGAGAACTGCGGCGCGTCGTCGGGGAGTTCGATGCGCCGTACGCCGGACGGCTTGGCCTGCTCGATCCAGGGCGCCACGTACGTGCCGTTGTCCAGGCCCACCTGGTTGGCGAGAGCCGCCTCGCTGAAGTACCCGAAGAGGGACTCGCCGGTGTAGAACACCTCGCCGTCGGCGGAGAGTTCGTAGCGGAAGTTCTGCAGGACGGCCCCCTGCACGGCGCTCGTCATCAGCAGCGTCGAGTGGTGGCGGATGGTCCGGCCCCGCAGGTCGATGTCCTTGACCAGGGTGGCCGTGCCGTCGAGGTTGCGGATCGAGTACTGCGTCTCGGGCTGTTTGAGGGTGGCGCCGAGGTAGTAGCCGAGGAGGATCGCCGCCTGAAGGGACGTCTCCATGTAGACGCAGTTCGGCATGTGCGGGTGGGAGTTGTCGCCGTAGTACCAGGCGTCGGCGGGCGAGTCGTACTCCGTGACCATCTCGGCGCCGGGCTTCAACTCGCCCCGCGTGCCGTCGAATCGCATGATCCGGTCCACGAACTGGAAGTCCCCGTTGGGGATGTACGGCGCCCGGCTCTCCTTGTAGACGTCGAACTCCGGGCCCATCGCGGTCCCGAGGTCCCCCTTGGCGGCGTGCGCCAGGTGCAGCTCGTTGATCATCGCGGGCTCGCCGTCGCGGTTGCGGCGGCCGAGGAACCCGGGGACACCGCCGAGCGGGGGCCGGTACGGCGTGCCGTCCTTCTCCCGGATCTGGATGCCGAAGTCACGCATCCGGATCACCGGCTTGTCGCCCAGGTACACCAGGACGTCGGCGATCACCGAGGGCCGCGGGAGCAGTGTCAGCTCCATGACCTCGATCTCGTACCGGATCTCCCGGTGCTGCGGCGTGATCTGGCCGCGCACCTGCACCTCGGTCTCCAGCCCGATGATCGTCTGGAAGCGGGCGTCCGGCAGGACGAGGTGCATGCCCTGGTGCAGCAGATAGGCCTGCAGCGTCTGGACCGCGCCCTCGGCGACCATCGAGCCGGCCAGCACCGGGTCGTCGGGGAAATGGCACGCGAAGTACCAGGCGTCCGGCTCCAGCCGCTTGTACGCGGTGATCGCGCCGAGTCCGCGCGGCCCGCCGGTGCGGTCGATGCGGATCTCGTCGACCATGCGCAGCCGGGCGTCGGGCAGCCTGAGCGCCGGGTTGAGGCCCGGGTCCTGGGCGTGGTGCGGACCGAAGACCTCGCCGGGCCTGCCGTCGGCCAGCAACTCCAGTTCGCCTGCGCCGAGACGGTTCGTGTCGGTGTACGCGAGGGGCTTGAACCAGGTCTTCGTCAGCGCGGCCCGCCGCTGCCGCTCCTTCTCCGTGACGACGACGCCGAGCGGGGTGTCCAGCTCGGCCTGGCTGAAGAACCCGGCGCAGGCGTCCTTGAGTTCGAGGATCAGCTCGCCGTCGGCGTAGCAGAGGTAGCTGAAGAAGAAGAGCGTCGTGTCGCCCTGGCGGACGAAACGGTTGATGGAGATGTCGTAGCGCAGGGTCTGGCCGGCGCGCGGCAGGTCGCCGTGGAAGACCAGCTTGCTGTCGAGCAGCCGGTAGACCCGCTCACCCTTGTTGCGGAAGTCGATGCCCAGATAGCTGATGAGCAGCAGGTCGCACTGGCCGGCCTCGATGGCGACGGCCGGCGGCACACCGCCGTCCACCGCGTACCAGGCATCCTTGGGGACGTCGTACTCCGTGCGGATGAAGGACGGCTCGTACACCCCGGTCTCGGCCCGCAGCGCGGTCACCCGGGTGACGAAGTGGTACGGCGGCGCGGGCAGCCGCACCCGCTTGGCGTAGCTGTCGATCGGCTCGAACTCCGGGCCGAAGACATCGGCGAGGCGGCCCGTGGCGAAGGCGAGGAGCTGCTGTTCGTCCCAGATCACGTCCGGGGACTTCGGGGACTCCGGGGTCTTCGGGGCGGGCAGTGCGGGCAGCGCGGGCGGCGGTGCGGGGAGGGCACGTGCCTCGGCGGTGGCCTCGGCGGCAGGCGTCTCGACGGCGGCCTCGGGCGCGGCGGTGCGGTCGTCGAGCAGCGCCTCCATCCGGGTCAGCGTGTGCTCCTGGAGGATGCGCTGGGTCTCCATGACCACCGAGTGGGTGGTCATCATCTGCTGCCGTATCTCACGCACCAGACCGGCGGCCGCGCCGTCGGACGGACCGTGGCTCTCGCGGGCCCCGGCAGCCGGCGCGGAGGGCGTGGGCGCGGGCCGGCTGCCCGGCGCCGGCGGGGCCGGAGCGAGGGCGGCCGGCTCCGCCCAGGGCAGGAACGCGATCGGCTCACCGTCGAAGGTGATGACCTCGGCGTCGTCGAGGGTCGGGTCGGCGGGCATCAGGTCGGTTACCTCCAGCGATACGGCCGCCACGGGGGCGGGCCGCACATCCTTGACGTCGACTGCGGCGGCCACGGGCGCGGGTGCCGTACGGACGGACGGCGCGGGCTCCGGCCGTGCGCCGGGGGACTGGTCCGGGGCGGGCAGAGCGGCGGCCCGCTCCGCGATCCGCGCCGGGATGGACGCGCCGCCGCCGACCGGCACCCGCAGCCGGGCGGGCCGGGCGGCCGGTACGGGGTCCGGGCCGAGCAGGGCGGCCAGGTCGACCGGCACCCCGTGCGCGGCGAGCCGGGCCGCCAGCTGGGCCACCGACCGCGCCGCGGGCACGCCCCGGCGGTCCACCGGCGCGGCGACGTGCGGGGCGTCGCCGAGGGTGTCGTGCACCCAGCGGGTGCAGGTCGCGCCGGGGCCCGTCTCGATGAAGTAGCGGAAGCCCCGGTCGTGGGCGGTGCGCACCAGGCGCGGGAAGTCGACGGTGCCGCGCAGGGTCCGGGCGATGCGCCGGGCCACCTCGGACCGGTCCAGGTCGCCGACCGTCCCGTAGTCGTAGGCGCTGAACAGCTCCAGACCGCCCGGTGAGCCGGTCGGATGGTCGTTGAGCTCGGCCAGACCGGCCAGCTCCCCGTCCACCACCGGGCAGTGCATCACCGAACCGACCGGCGAGCGCGCCGAGGGACAACCCAACTCCTCGATGAGCTTGCGGCATTGGGCCGGATCGCCCGCGACGACCGCCTCGGTCGGCGTGTTGACATGGGTCAGGAAGACGCGGTCGTGGCCGGCCAGCGCCCGGGTGATGCGGTCGGCGGACTCCAGCAGCACGAAGCTGCCCCACACCGCCTCGTCCGGGGTGTCCTCCGGCAGCTCCCACAGCTCCCGGACCGTCCGCCGGGGCCCGGTGAGCCGGTCGCGGAACAGCGGGGTCGCGCTGATCCGGTCGTCCCGGCGGGCCGAACGCCGCCAGCCGCCGGTGGCGAACAGCATGCTGGACTCGCCCAGGCTGTAGCCGAACGCCCCGTGCGCCGGCACGCCGAGCAGCTCGCGGACCAGGTCGGTGTACAGGATCGCGAAGGTGGTGCCGGTGGCGAGCATGAACGGGATGTCCTCGCCCAGCCGCCCCTCCAACGCCATCAACTCCCGCCGGTCGGGCGTGACCTGGGTGCGGGGGTACAGCTGGGCGGCACGGAACATGCGGTCCGGGTCGGCCGCCTCCGCCTCGAAGCGGGTTAGCAGGGAGGGGAAGACACGGAAGAGGTCCTGGCCGAGGCCGGGGTACGAGTTGAAGGCGCCCGGGTAGACCAGGGCGACCTTCCCTTCGGGACCGATCGGCCGCGGCGCGAAGCAGCTGCCCGCCGGCGTGGTCCACTCCTCGCCCTTGTGGAACGCGTCGGTCAGATCCCGTGCCGCCAACTCCAGCTGCTGCCTCAGTTGTTCACGGTCCCGGCCGACCAGGACGACGCGCAGGGCGGCGCCGGGCAGCCGTTCGGCGGCGGCGCGGGCCAGGCGGTAGGGGTCGCCACCGTCGGCCAGGAGTGCCAAGTGCCGGTCCACCTCGGCCAGCAGGCCCGCCAGGTCCGGCGCGCCCAGCGGCAGGAGCACCGGCGCGCAGGCCCGGCGCCAGTCGGACGGGACGGCGTCGCCGCGGGTGCGGTCGGCGGACAGCACCAGGTGGCCGTGGGCGCCGTCGGAGCCGATGACGTTCACCGCCGCGTACCGGCGCTTCGTGTCACCGCCGCGCAGCCACGGCCGGGACGCGTCCGGCACATGCAGCGCGGAGGCGGCGAACGCGTCGGCCAGCTCGGCGGCGGGCCTGCGCCAGCCGGGCGCCCCGGGCACCTGGCCGTGGTGCAGGCACAGCACGGCCCGCAGCAGCCCGGCCAGCGCCGAGGCGGCCTGCGTGTCCCCGAGCTGGGCCTTGGCGCTGCCGAGCGCGACGGCACCGCAGCCGGCCGGGTACACCCGTGCCAGCGCGGCCAGTTCGGCGCGGTCGCTCACCGGCGTACCGCCCGCGTGGGCCTCGACATAGCCCACGTCGCCCGGACCGATCCCGGCGGCGGCCAGCGCCTGCCCGGCCGCCTCGGCCAGCACGCTCTCGTCGGCCTCGGGCAGCACGCCGTCGACCGGAGCGCAGTGCCGTACGGCGATGGAGTCCACCCGCGCGTACGCGGGCCGCGCGCCCTGGCCCGGGCGGGTCACCACGACCGCGCCCGCGCCCTCGCCGATCCGCACGCCCTGCTGCCCGTCCCCGAAGCTCAGCCCCGCCCCGGCCACCGGCCGCGCGCCGCGCAGCAGCAGGCGCTCAGGGGAGCCGGCCAGGTCGACCGCGCCGACCAGGACCGCCTCCACGGTCTCGTCGAGCAGCAGGAGTTGGGCGATCTGAAGGGCCTCGGCGCCCCCGGCGCCGTCGGAGGAGACGGTGAAGGAGGGGCCGGTCAGGTTCCACAGCGAGGAGATCCGGCCGGCCATGATGTTGCCGATGTAGCTGAGGACCTCGTTGGCGACGATCGGCTCGTGCACCGCGTCCCGGGCGATGTCCGCGAGCGCGGCGCGCTGCTCGTCGGTCGGGCGCAGCCCGGCCTCCTCGTAGGCGCGGCGCAGGAAGTCGCCCAGGCCGTGGCGGGCCAGGTGCAGATGGGCGCTGGGCTCGATCTCCATCGCCACGACGACCGCGATCCGGCGCGGTGCGGGCGCCTTCTGACCGGGCGGTACGTCCCTGTCGTAGCCGGCGTCACGCAGCGCCTCGTCGGCGACCTCGGACATGAGCGCGTGCTGGAGGTTGTAGTTGCGCAGGTCTGCCGGGGGGATGCGGTGGTCGGCCGGGTCGAGCTCGACCCGGTCGACGAAACCGCCCTCCGGAAGGTGGCCCCGGTCGAGGCCCGCGCGCTCCAGGGTCCCGCCGGCGGTGTCCTCCAGGCCGCGCCAGCGCGGGGCGGGCAGGGGCTGGAAGGCGTCCGTGCCGTCGTGCAGGGCGCGTTCGAGGGCGGTGACGGAGTCCAGGGTGCCGAAGTGGGCGCCGAGGCCCACGACGTCGAGGGCGGACGGGACCACCGGCTCGGTGTGCTCAGCCGCTGCGTCCTGCGACGCGGTGTGCTGTGGCTGCGCCTCCTCCGGTTCGGCCCGCTGGGAGAGGATGACGTGGGCGTTCGTACCGCCGAACCCGAAGGCGGACACGGCGGCGCGGCGGGGGCCCGGACGGCCGTCCGGCCAGTCGCGTCCCTCGCGGACCACGGGCAGGTCCTCGACGAGGGGCCGCTGCACGCCGATCGTCGGCGGCATGTGCCCGTGCCCCATCGCCAGGATCACCTTCAGCAGACTGCTCAGGCCCGCCACGGTGAGCAGATGGCCCAGGTTGCCCTTCACGGAGCCGAGCGGCGGCACCGCGCCCCGCTCACCGAACCAGGCGGCCACCGACTCGGCCTCCGTGCCGTCGCCGATGGGCGTGCCGGTGGCGTGGCACTCCAGGTAGTCCACCTGCTCGGGACCGAACCCGGCCTGCCGGTAGGCGAGTTCGTAGGAGCCGAGCTGCCCGGCCGGGTTGGGCACCAGCAGGTGGCGGCCGGCGCCGTCGTTGGACAGGCCGATGCCGTCGACCACCGCGTGGATGCGGTCGCCGTCGGCGAGGGCGTCCGCGAGGCGTCGCACCGCGACCATGCCGGCGCCCTGACCGGTCAGGATGCCGGTGGAGCGGCCGTCGAAGGGCTGGCTGACCCCGTTGCCGGGGTAGGCGTGCAGGTCCGAGAAGGAGAGGTGGATGAGCGTCGGGTCGGGGGCGCAGACACCGCCGGCCAGCACCAGGTCGGCCTGGCCGGTGGCGAGATGGTCGCAGGCCAGCTTCAGCGCGTACAGGGCCGAGGAACAGGCGGCGTCGAGGGCGTAGCGGGGGCCGCCGAGGCCGAGCGCGGCGGCCGTGACCCGGGCGGGGGCGCCGCTCACTCGGGCGTCGGCGGGGTGCACCGCGGCCGGGTCGAGCAGCGGGGCCGGGGCGGGCGCCGGGAGCCCGGACCCGCGCAGGCCGTCCAGGACGGCCTCCCGCACCAGGGGCAGGCTGATCCGGGCGGACGCCGGGGTGGGGAAGGAGTAGTCGCCCACCACCAGGCCGGTGCGGGCGAGGAGTTCGGACCGGCCGGCGTGGCCGCTGTCGCGCAGCGCCTCGCGGGCCACGTGCAGGGACCAGTGGAAGACGCGGTCGAGGCGGGTGAGGTCCTCGGCGCGGAGCAGGTAGCCGGTCGGGTCGAACTCGAAACCGGTGACGAACCCGCCGCGGACGCAGGTGATGGTGTGGTCGGGGTCGGCGTCGCGGGGGTCCGGGGCCGGTCCGAAGACCTCCGGGCCGCCCTCCGTGCGGCTGTCGACGCCGTCGCGCAGGTTCTTCCAGAACGCGTCGGGAGTGTCCGCCCCGGGGAAGAGGCAGGAGATTCCGACGATCGCGAACTTGGGCATGGCAGCTGTCTCCTCCAAGGTGCCGGGTCCCGGCGGGCGGGGGAAAGCCCGCCCGCCGGGACCGGCGATCCGTAGGTCGGCTCAGCGGCTCGCGAACTTGGCGGCCAGCTGCGGGGTGGACACGAGGGAAACGCCCGTGAAGCGGGTCAGCACCCGTCCGTCGGGGGCGCAGGCCGTCACGGTGAGCGTCGCGCTCGTGCCGTTCGCCGACACCGGCTCCACCACCACGACGAAGGGCTCGCCGTCCGGCAGCGCCTCGTACAGGTCGGCCTGTGCCACCGACATCGGCAGGCTCGCCGTGTCCCGGCTCAACCGCATCCACACCAGCGCGGCCTGCAACAGCAGGTCGGCGGTGTCGGGCGCGTACCGTTCGGTGCCGAACGCGCCGCCCGCGGGCCGGTGTTCGGCCAGCGCGCACTCCAGCACCAGCCGCGCCTCACCGGACTCCAGCACCCGGCGCAGCCCGCGCAGCGACTCGCCGTGGAAGAGCGTGCCGTCGCCGTAGAAGGCCTGGGCGTCGGTGCCGCCGCCGAGCGCGGGCAGCCCGGACAGCCGTCCGGCTTCGGGTGCGGTGCCGCCCAGGACGACCCGGGCCGCGTAGTGCGGTCGTACGGCCCCGTCGGCGCTCACCGACCGGATCGACACGTCGGCCTCGGCCTCGTCGGGCGTCGGGTCCACGGAGAGCCGGAACCGGCCCGTGCCCGGGCCGCCGTCGAAGACGACGCCCTTGTGCACCGCGAAGTCCCGGATCGTGGAGACGACATGGCCCGTGAGACGCTCGACGGCGCCCGCCGCCCAGCCCAGCGCCGCCACGGCCGGCAGCACCGGGGCGTCGCCGATCACGTGGTCGGCGACCAGCGGTTCGGTCACCAGCGCGGACAGGTCGCGTTCCAGGACGACCGGCGCGGTGGGCACGGCGTGCTCGCGCACCGACAGCGGGGTGGTCGGCCCGAGGACGGTGACCACGTCACCGGCCCGCTCGGGCGCGAACTGCTCGGTGAACAGCCGGGTTCCGGTCTCCATCGGGATCAGGGCGATGCCCCGCTCCTCGAACACCGCCTTGATCTGCGGCGACACCATGCCGCTGTCCCAGGCGCCCCAGTTCAGCGAGGAGACGTGCGCCTCGGGGTGGCGGCCCTTGAAAGCGGTGGCCCAGGCGTTGAGGACCTCGTTGGCCATGGCGTAGTCCGACTGGCCACGGTTGCCGAAGAAGCCCGCGACCGACGAGAACAGCACGACGTGGCGCAGCCGTTCGGCCGGCACGGCGGCGACGACCGAGCGGAGCCCGCCGAGCTTGACGGAGAAGACGCGCTCGATCTCGGCCGCCTTCTTCGCGGAGATCAGCTGGTCCGCCAGGACACCGGCGCCGTGCACCAGGCCGGTGATCCGCTCGCGGTACGGCGCCAGGGCGGCGGCGGTCGCGGCGGCGTCGGTGATGTCGACGGCGAGGTACTCGGCCTCGCTGCCGGCGGCCCGTATCTCGGCCAGGGTCCGCCGGACCTCGCGCTCGCCGACGACCGCCTGGTAGAGCTGCTCGACCCGCTTGGGCGTCGGCTTCTCGCCCGCCCGCTTGAGTTCGGCGACGGCCGCCGCCTTGAGCTCGCCCGCGTCGTTCAGCCCGTGCGCCCACCGCGGCTCCTCGCCGAGCGCGGTACGGCCCAGGAGCAGCAGGCCGGGCCGGTGCGCCGCGGCCAGGGCCACCGCGCAGCGGGCGGTGATCCCGCGCCCGCCGCCGGTGACGACCAGGAGGTCGTCCGGCGTGAGCGGGGTGCCGGCCGTCGCGGGGGCGTCCAGGGCGAGAGTCGGGGTGACCCGCCGGGTGCCGTCACGGCCCACCTGGACCGGGCCGGCGGCCGCGTCGTACACCTCCTCCAGGACCAGGTCGGCCGCCTTGTCGGCGCCGAGCGCGGGGGCCAGGTCGACCGCGCGGCAGAACAACTCGGGGGCCTCCACCGCCAGCGTCTTGACCAGCCCGCCGACACCGCCGGCGGGCGCCGCGTCCTCGCGCAGCTCGTGGAGCCCGAAGGATCCGTCGAGCCGGGTGACCGTGACGTAGGCGGCCCGGTGACCGGTGGCCGCGGCGGCGGTCAGCGGGGCGACCAGGTGCCGGGCGATGAGCAGCGTGTGCGCGAGCCTGCGCACACCCTCGGCCCACGGCAGGTCGTCCGCGGCGGCGAAGACGACGGCCAGGTGCGGCGGTTCGTCACCCAACTCCTCGATTCGGGAGGCGAGTTCGGTGGCGCCCCAGCCGGTCAGCGGCAGGTCGGTCGCGCCCTCGACGCGCTGCGGCACGCCCGGCAGGCGCAGCACCCGCACCCGCCAGCCTTCCGTGCCCAGCCGGGCGGCCACGGCCTCGACGACCTCACTGCCGTCGTCCACGACGAGCGCGCTCGCACCCTGCGGCGAGCCCCCGAGGAGCCGGTCCGGCAGCGGCAGATCCAGCAGCGCGGCGTGGCCCCGGCCGATCGCCGCGGGGGCGGTGGGCGGGGACGCGACGGGCGAGGACGCTTCTTGCACGACCGCTTCGGATGTCTCGGAGGCCCCGGTCATCCCGGTGACGAACCCGACGATGTCACCCAACGTCCGCAGCTCCGCCAGCTGTTCGGGGCCGACGGGGGTGGGGCTGGGGAACTGTTCCTGGAGGAGGCCCATGATTTCGACGCGTTTGATGGAGTCGATGCCGAGGTCGGCCTCGACGTCCATGGTGAGGTCGAGCATCTCGGCCGGGTAGCCGGTCTTCTCCGACACGACGCCGAGGAGGGCGGCCGTGACGGCCTCGGTGCTGATGCCGATGACCGGGGCGGAGGCGACGGCCGGTGCGGGGTCCGGCGTGCCGCCGAGGCTGAGCACGAAGCCGACGATCTCGTTCAGGGTGCGCAGTTCGGCGAGTTGCTCGGGGCCGACGGGGGTGGGGCTGGGGAACTGTTCCTGGAGGAGGCCCATGATTTCGACGCGCTTGATGGAGTCGATGCCCAAGTCCGCCTCCACGTCCATGCCGAGGTCGAGCATTTCCGCCGGGTAGCCGGTCTTCTGGGAGACCACGTCGAGCAGGGCCGCCGACACGTCGTCCGCCGAGACCGAGGATGTCGGCCGCGCGGCGGAGGTGGGAGCGGGAGTGGCCGGGGTCTCGGAGTGCACCGCCGGGGCAGCGGTGGGCGGGGCAATCGGGGTGGCGGTGACCGTGGCCTCGGGGAGCGCCATCGGTGCGGCGGCGGTCGGACCCTGGGCGAGCGCCGCCGGTGCGACGGTCGCGCCCGGCTGGACGGCCGGGGTCACGGGAGTCGCGACGGGCAGCTCGGCGACCGGAGCGGCGGAGTCCGCCGGTGCGCCCGCGCCGAGCTCCAACGACGCCAGGTCCCGCAGGATCTCGTTGGCCCGCAGATGCGTGCGCCCGATGGCCAGCCCGTGCTCCTTGACGGAGGCCACGCCCTGGATCACGGAGTCGACCCGGCCCTGCTCGTCGGCCCGCTCCAGGAGCCCCATCATGCGCTGGGCGCTGCTGAGCTGGCCCTTCAGATAGTCGTCGTGCAGGGCCAGGTGGTCGGCGATCAGCGAGGACAGCCGATCCTCGGCCTGCGCGGGGTCGGGGACGGGGGCGGGGTGATGTTCTGCCACGGGCTCGCTCTCCAGGACGTCTTCGGGGAGGGACAGGGCCGCCGGCACCGGCTGCGCGGCCCGCGGCCGCTCGGCCACGGCCGTCCCGGTGGCCGGCACCGGCAGGGGGGCCTTCGCGGCCCGTGGTACCGGCGGCGTGGCCTCGGCCGGCCGGTCCGTGTGGACGGGTCGCGCGGCCGGGTCCGACGGGGAGTCGCCCGGACGCTCGACCCGGTAGCCGTTCTCCAGGGCTTCGCGATACGCGGCCCTGCGGGCGTCGGGCACATGGTTGATGCCGTTGAGTGGCACGGTCATGCCCTTGACGGGCTCGACGGCCGGCGGCTCGGCGGCATAGCCGTCGTCCGCCGCCAACGGAAGGCCCAGAACCGCGAGTTGGGCCACCGCGCGCTTGAGGGCGACGTCGGCGTCACCGCCGCTGCCCGGGTCCAGCTGCACCGCGTAGTGCTCGCGCTCGCCGAGGATGCGGTCGACCAGCCGGGTCAGCACGCCCTTCGGGCCGAACTCCACGAACGTACGGAAGCCCGCCGCGTACATCTCCTCGACCCGGTCGGCGAACTCGACGGGCTTGACGAGCTGTTCCACCAGGGTGCGCCGGTTGGCGTCGGCGTCCGAACCGTAGGCGGCTCCGGGCGAGTTGGCGAACACCGGACGGCGCGGCGCGCCGATCCCGGCCTCGGCGACCCGGCGTCCGAACTCCTCCACCGCGTGGGCCACGAAGGGGGTGTGGAAGGCCGCGGACACCGGCAGGCGCAGGGCCCGCACGCCGGCCGCGCCCGCCGCCTCCACGAACCGCTCCACGGCCTCGGTGGCACCGCCGACCACGATCTGGTCGGGGGCGTTGCGGTTGCAGACGATCAACTCGGGGTGCTCGCAGAGCAGTTGGCTCGCCTGCTCCGCGGGCGCGGTGACGGCGGCCATGGCACCGGCGTCGAAGCCGGGCTCGGATCCGGCGCCCCGCGGCGGCGCCATCGCCGCCCCGCGGGCCCGCGCCAGGGCGAAGTACGTGTCGTCGTCGACGGCGCCCGCGGCCCACAGCGCGGCCAGCTCGCCGAAGCTGTGCCCGAGGAACCCGTCGGCGTCGAAGCCGAGCCCGGTCAGATAGCGGTAGTGGCCGGCCGCCAGCGCGCCGATGGCGGGCTGGGCGTACTCGGTGCGGCGCAGCTCGCTCTCCTGGGCCGCGCGGGTCACCTCGTCGAAGGCCGGCGGCGGGAACGCCACCCGGGACAGCGGCCGTGCGTGCTCCCCGAACGCGGCGTTGGCCCGGTCGAAGGCCGCCCGCAGCGGCGGCAGCGCGAGCACCGCGGCGCGGCCGGGCTCGACGTACTGGCTGCCCTGTCCGGCGAAGAGGGCGCCCACCTTGCCCGTGGCGGCGGCCGAGCGGCCGAAGTAGAGGCCCTTGGGGTGCGACCAGGCCTCGGCCGCGGGCCGTGCGCGCAGCTGGGCGGCCGCGAGGGCGCGCAGCTCGGCGAGTTCCGCCTCGGTGCGGGCGACCAGGGCGAGCCGCGGGTGGTCGGCGGGAGCCCGGTCGGACGCGGGCTCCGCACCGCCCTCCACTGCCCGGACCAGCTCATCCATGTCAGGCGCATGCCATAGATGAACGCGGCTCACGGGGAACATCACCCGCAGGTCGTCCCCGTCCCCGTGCTCCTCCAGCACCAGGTGGAAGTTGGTGCCGCCGAAGCCGAACGACGAGACGGCCGCCCGGCGCCGAGGACGGCGCGGGTCGCGGATCCAGGGCCGGGTGTGCGTGCCGACGTAGAACGGACTGGTGGGCCAGTCGATCGCGGGGTTCGGCCGCTCCACGTTGATCGTCGGCGGCAGCAGCCTGTGGTGCAGGGCGAGCGACAGTTTGATCATCCCGGCCGCGCCGGCGGCCGCCTTGGTGTGGCCGATCTGCGACTTCACACTGCCGACGGCGGCGAACTGCCGGTCCTCGGTGAACTCCGAGACCACCGCCGAGAGCGCGGAGAGCTCGGTCGCCTCGCCGACCGCGGTACCCGTGCCGTGCGCCTCGAACAGCTCGATCGAGTCCGGGGTGACGTCCGCGTCCTCGTAGGCCCGGCGCAGGGCTGCCATCTGCCCCTCCTTGCGCGGGGCGTAGATGGACTTGAAGCGGCCGTCGCTCGACGAACCGATGCCCCGCAGGACGGCGTAGATCCGGTTGCCGTCCCGCTCGGCGTCGGCGAGCCGGCGCAGCGCCAGCATGCCGATGCCCTCACCGATGAGGGTGCCGTCCGCGTTCTCGTCGAAGGGGCGGATGCGGCCGGACTTGGAGAAGGCGGGCGTCTTGCTGAAGCACAGGTACATGAAGATGGTGTTCTCGGCGTCGCAGCCGCCCACCAGCATCGTGTCCGAGCGGCGCTCCAGCAGGTCGCTGACGGCGGCCTTCACCGCGCCGAGCGAGCTGGCGCAGGCGGCGTCGATCGTCATGTTGGTGCCGCCGAGGTCGAGGCGGTTGGCGATGCGGCCGGCCACGACGTTGCCCAGCATGCCGGGGAAGGAGTTCTCCTCCCAGGGTGCGAAGGCCAGCTTGAACTTCTCGGCGATCTCGTCGGCGTCCCGGTCGGACAGTCCGCAGCTGCGGACGACCTCCTTGAGGACCGGCGTCTGCAGACGGGCGGAGAGCGGCTGGGTGAGCTGGTTCGCGCCGGTGACGCCGAGCACGACGCCGGTGCGCGAGGCGTCGTACCAGCCCTGGTCGGCGCCCGCGTCCTTGAGCAGGTCGCGGGCCACGACGAGGCTCAACAGCTGGAGTACGTCGGTGACTTCGAGGGTGTTGGGCGGGAGCCCGAACTCCAGCGGGTTGAACGGGACGGTGGGGATGAAGCCACCGCGCTTGGAGTACGTCTTGTCGGGTGCGGCGGGGTCGGAGTCGTAGTGCTGCGAGACGTCCCAGTGGGTCGCGGGGACGTCCTCGACGCAGTCCGCGGCCGAGACGACGTTCGTCCAGAACTCGCGCAGGTCGCGGGACTTGGGATACAGAGCGGACAGTCCGACGATCGCGACCGGATCCTTGGCCAGTCGGCGATCGAGGTCGGCGGGGTTCGAAGCGTTCACGGCGAGGCTCTCTTGTCGGACGGGGACGGTCAGACGGCGTGCAGCAACGGTGCGATCACGTCGAGCGAGTCGGGCCGGCTGAGCATCGTGTAGTGGTCGCCCGGACAGACCTGCACGGTCAGTCCGTGCGGGGCGAGCGGCTGCCAGCCGAGCGTGGGATCGCCCGGGACGAGACTGCGCTCGGCCTTCACCAGCACCAGGGGGAGTGCGGCGGGGGAGGGGTGGTGCGGGGCCGTCAGGCGGTTGTTGCGCAACAGCCCGTCGACATAGGTCTCGTAGAGCTTGCGCAGGCCCGGCAGCGGGGTCTCCGGGAGCAGGGCCCGGGCGGCGACCGCCGCGTCGAGCACCGCGGCGAGGCCCTCGTCGGTGCCGCACCCGGCGAGCGCGCCCGGGTCGGGTACGACGGAGCGGCCCCGCTTCGCGCCCAGGTACATGGCGAACCAGCCGAGCAGCAGCTCGGGTTCGAGCGCGTCGTCGGGCTGCTTGTACTCCTCGGTGGGCGCGATGCTGTCCAGGAGCACCAGGCGCTCCGGCCGGCGCTCGGCGGGCATCGCCCCCGTCATGGCGAGCGCCAGGACACCGCCGAAGGACCAGCCCGCCAGGGTGTACGCGGTGGGCATCGGCTCCAGGTGGCCCAACAGCTCCTGGGCCAGGGCCTCCACGGTCGTCGCGGCCCGCCCGCCGGTCAGCGCCGCCTCCGCGTAGGCGGGGACGGCACCCAGGTCGAGCACGGTCAGCCCGTCGCCCTCCGGCAGGGCGTCCGCCAGGCCCCGGTACACCTGTGCCGCGAGCGCGCCGGGGTGGACGACGTACACCGTCCGGTGGCCGGGGGCGGCGGCGCGGAACGCCCGGGCGACCGGCGGCGGCACGTCACGCGGCCGCACGCTGCGCGCTTTCCTCGGCTATGTAGGCCGCCAGCTCCTTGACCGTCGGGTGGTACCAGAGGGTCGTCGTGCTGAGCTCGAAACCGAGCCAGTTCTCCATCTCCCCGGCGAGGATGAGCGCCTCGGTCGAGTCCAGGTCCAGTTCGTCGAAGTACACCTCGCGCGAGACCTCGCCGGTCGCCACGCCCAGACGGTGGGCGATCTTCTCGATCAGCCAGTCCTCGGCCTCACGAGCGGTCACTACGGCCATGGTCGGTCGTCCTTCCCTGAGAACGCGGGAATGCCCCGGGATTTGAGAGGCACGCCATTTCCTGCGAATACCGCGGGTAACAAGAACAGCAACTCATCAGTAAGTTGTCGTCGCCCTGAACGGAGCCCAATGGGGCATCAATGGTTCAGACATTTAGTTCGCTGGTTCGCCGAAGACTTCGGAGTGGCCGCCCGAAGCACGCAGGCCACAGTCTTGCCACGTTCCCGAATCCCGAACAACCGCTCTTCCGGAGAGTGGAAAGAAATCCGGGTTGACGGACGTGGACCTGCGCACGGCCAATGTGTCCGGCGGGTGAAGGGTCGAGGAGCGGCGCCGGATTACTACAGGTGGCGTGCCTGCGCCTCGCGCCGGAAGGCGCCGGGGGTCGAATTCACCCGTCGCGTGAAGAACTTGCCGAAGTTGGTCACTTCGGAGAATCCGAGCTGCCGGGCGATGGCGCTCAGGGGCAGGTCCGTGTGGACCAGGAGGCGGCGCGCCTCCAGGGCGACCCGGGCGTCGATCACGTCCTTGGTCGAGGTGCCCGCGACGGCGCGGCAGGCCCGGGCCAGGGCGCGTGTGCTGCAGTTGAGGGCGGCGGCGTAGTCCTCCACCAGCCGGGTGGAGCGGTACGAACGGTCCAGTTCGTCACGGAACTTCAGGAAGAGCTCGCCGTGGTCGCCGCCGAAGGTGTCGGTTTCTGTGTCCTTGTGGCGGAGCCGGCACGTCTGGTCGATGTGGAGCAGGACGACGGCCAGCAGATGCTTCAGGAGCTCCTGGCCCCGGCCCCGGTCCGGCCGCTCGAACTCCTCCTGAAGAAGCCTCAGGACCCCGCGCAGCGCCGTGTGTTCGTTGTCCGTCAGCTGCCAGTGGGAGGGGCGCAGCACATCGTCGAGCATCCCCGTTCGGGCACCCATCCGCAGCGGGAAGTTCTCCGTGAACATCACGACGTCGGCGTCCATGCCGGACGGCGCGAAGCACTGGACCACCTGGTTCGGCCGGGTCCACAGCAACGTGCCCGGACGGCACGGGAATCGGGTGGAGTCGATCGAGTAGCTCCCGGCCCCCTCCGTGACCAGAACGATCTGGTGGAAGTCCAGCCGGTGCGGGGCGGAGCGGAAGTCCGCGGAGACCGTGCCGCGCAGCTCGCCCAGGGTCGTCGTCGCCAGGCCGAGGCGCGGTCGGCAGGCGGGGGAGTAGGGGATGACGGGGATCCGTAACGATGCGAAATCGACCATGAACGTTCCGGGATCGACCTTTCAATGGCCACTTGAGGGTTCAATGATAGAGGCGGTCGCCCGGTGCCAGGTCACTTCTGGTGCACACAAAAGTCAACACGCACCCATGCCGTGCTTCACGCGCTCATGCCGTGAAGGTGAAGGGAATCTGAACGGGATGACCGCTCCCCGCTCCGCCGCTCCGGAACGCTCAGTCGTCGATCGGACGCTCAGCATCCTCGGCGCCTTCGACAAGGACAATCGCACTCTCACACTCAGCGATATCAGCCGCCGCTCGGGGCTGCCCGTCGCCACGGTCCACCGCATTGTGAACAAACTCCACGGCTGGGGTGCTTTGGAGCGGTGTGCCGACGGCGGATACAGCATCGGACTGCGTCTGTGGGAGACGGCCGTACTGGCGCCGCGCTCCTCCGCCCTGGCCGCCGCCGCGCAGCCGCACCTGGTCGCGCTGCACGGGCAGACCTCGCTCGCCACGACCCTCGCGATCCGCGACGGCGGCGAGAGCATCTGCCTGTCGTTCGTCTCCAACGACGCGGACGCCGTGGCCTGTTACGGCGGTCCGGGCCGCCGGCTGCCGCTGCACGCCACGGCCGTGGGGCTGGTGCTGCTCGCCCACGCCGGTGACCTCGTCCAGAAGGAGGTGTGCAGCGGCCCGCTGCGCCCGTACACGCGCCACACGATCACCAGCGGCACGCTCCTGAAACGCTGCCTGGCCAAGGTCGGCCGGGAGGGCCACGCGGTCGTCCACGGTGCGCTCAGCGAGGGCCGGGGCGGCTTCGCGGTCCCCGTGCGCGACGGGCGTGGCGTCGTGGTCGCCGCCGTGGGGGTGGTCGGGGCGGTCGACGTCATCCGGCCGGCGCGGCTGGCACCCCAGGTCCGAGCCGTGGCCGACGCCGTCTCCCGGTGCCTGAGGGCGGACCGTCCGCGGGTCGCGGAGGTCGGCGCCTGACAGGGCGGGGCGAGTCCCAAGACCGGCGCCCGAGTGGGGCGGGCGCCGGTCGTGCGTGGGGGGACGTGCGCGGGGCAAGGCCTTGGGCTTCGCCCGGGGGCGAGCGCGGCGGTGTAAACGCTCTCATGCTTCCCCGTGCGACCGCGCTGCACACGGTGAGCAAAAGGTATGGCGAAATGGTTCACGTGGCCGCCCCGCACCGCCGGTCTCAGCAGTCCCGGAACTCCGGTGACTGGTTGAGGATCTGGGCGCGCGTCGAGGTGAACCGGGTGTGCGTCGCGCCCCCGCGCGCCTCGGGGTGGAAGGCCGCGACCCGGTGGCAGTTCTGGAACGCGAGCGCGACACCGAAATGGCGTTCCAGGCTGCCCCGGATCGCGTCACTGGACAACGCGCGCAGCAACTGCCCGCGTTCCCGCTCCGAGGGCGGCGGGGTCTGGTTGTCGGCGAACTCGGCCTGGCCGTCGCGCAGTTCGGCGGCGAGACGGGCGATGAGGTCGTAGGCGTACGGCAGGGACGTGCGGACCGTGGTCACGAAGTCCTTCTCCCGCACCGGGCCGTTCTCGGCTTCGGCGAGCAACTGCGGGGAGACGTCGAGCGACATGAAGGAGTGTCCTGTCTGTTGTTCGGGTGGATACGCGGGGGAGAGCCGCGAGCGGTGATCAGGCGAGGGCGGCGAACGCCTGCGGCCCGGGCCGGAATTCGGGATCGACCTGGGTGGCGAGGTCCAGCCCCGTGGCCGCGTCGGCCCAGGCGGCGGCGTTGCGCAGATGGAACTCGACGGTGTGCCGATGGAAGGCGGCCCAGTCCTTGGGCCGCGCGTCGACGGCCGTGCGCAGCCGCTCCAGGGTGCGCGCGTTGTGCGGCTCCAGCTCACCGTGGTCCCGGCCCTGCTCCTGGGCGCGCACGAAGGGCGACAGCACGCAGTGGGCGAGCAGGTCGCCCCCGACGTGGGCGCGCAGGAAGTCCAGGTCGTCCTCGCCGGTGACCTTGTTGCCGACCACGGCGACCGGGACGCCGAACTCGGCCGCGTGGTCGCGGTACTGCCGGTACACCGACAGGCTCTTGAGGGTCGGCTCGACGACCAGGAAGGTCATGTCGAAGCGGGTGAACAGACCGGAGGCGAAGGCGTCGGCGCCGGCCGTCATGTCGACCACGACGTACTCGCCGGGGCCGTCCACCAGATGGTTCAGGTACAACTCGACCGCGCCGAGCTTGGAGTGGTAACAAGCCACCCCGAGATCGCTCTCGTCGAACGCGCCCGTGACCATCAGCGGCACCCCGCCGACCACCCGGACGTGCCGGGAGTGGAGTTCGTCGTCCCCCAGGAGGCGCAGCAGCCGCGAGCCACGGCCCGGCGGGGTCGTCTTGACCATGGCGTCGCGGGACGGGATGCGCGGGTTCGTACCCCGCAGATAGTCCTTGATCTCCCCGGTCCGCGTGCTGAGTGGCGGGCCCGCGAACGGTTCCTCCTCGCCGAGCCCGAGGGCGTGCGCCAGGTGCTGGTTGATGTCGCCGTCGACGGCGACGACCGGCGCGCCGGAGCGCGCCAGATGACGGGAGAAGAGGGCCGACAGGGTCGTCTTGCCGCTGCCGCCCTTGCCGACGAATGCCACACGCATGACTAACCCCCCTTGTTGAAAATGGATGTCATGATCACATGCTGGTGAGGGTCCGGCGCCGTGTCAAATCGGCGGGTGCCCCCGGCGGGTCGCGCCGCCACGGCGAACTCCGTGGTCCCACGCGGCGAACTCCGTGGTCCCGTGGGTGTGGTCCGGGCCCGGCCGGGTACGCGAGCAGGGCCGCGCCGCCCGCCACGGGTCCGGAGCGGTCCGTACCACCGCCGCTACCAGGGGATACGCCATGGAGACACCCGCCTACGACTACTTCCCGACGCCTGCCGAGCAGGCGCTCGACGCGCTGGCCGTGAACGCCGAGGACCCGGCCGCCCTGGACACGCTCGCGAGCAGCGACGTGCTCATCCCGGTGCCCGACGACGCGTCGGACGCGGACGCCGCAGACCCCTCCGCGGTCGCCCTGCCCGTGATGGACCGGCCCGGAGGCCAATCGGTCGTACCCGTGTTCACCTCGGAGGGGGCGATGGCCGACCTGCTGCCGTTCGTCTCCCGCTACCGACTGGTCCCGCTGGGCGCCCTCGCCTCGCAGTGGCCCGACGACGACCTCGCGCTCGCCATCGACGGCAGCTCCGCCCACGCGCTGACCCTCACCTCGGAAGGCGTTCGCACGCTCCTGGCCCGCCCGACGGGCTGAACGGGGCCCGGCAGCCGCACCCGGGCGGCCCGACCCGGCGGTACGCCCGCCGGGTCCGGTTCAGAATGGCCGCATGGAATGGATCTCCGGCGTGGCCGGGGCACTGTTGCTCGCAGTGGTCCTCAGCAGCATCCTGCGCACGCTCGTGGTGCCCCGCGGCCTGTACTCCGGGCTGGTGTTCCGCCTGTGGCGGACGCTGCGCCGACTGCTGCGCCTCACCTGCCCCCGCGGCGGCTACGAGAACATCGACCGCGCGCAGACCTGGCTCGCCCCGCTGATGCTGATCGGCATGCTGGCCAGCTGGCTCGGCGGCGCCCTCCTCGCCTTCGGCCTGCTCCTGTACGCGGTGTCCCCGCTGTCCTGGTCCAACGCCTTCCGCGAGGCCGGCTCCAGCATGTTCACCCTCGGCTTCGCCAGCGGCAACCGGCTCGAGCTGTCCGTCCTCGACTTCGTCGCGGCGGCCACCGGCCCGGTCGTCATCGCCCTGCAGATCGCCTACCTGCCCACGCTCTACGCCGCCTACAACCGCCGCGAACTGGAGGTCACCCTCCTGCAGTCCCGGGCCGGCGAACCCTCCTGGGGCCCCGAGATCCTGGCCCGGCAGTGGCTCGTCGACACCGAGACCGCTCTGCCCGAGCTGTACCGCTCCTGGGAACGGCTCGCCTCGGACATGGGCGAGAGCCACTCCACGTACCCGATCCTGCTGACCTTCCGCTCCCCGCGCGCGCACCGCAGCTGGCTGGTCGGACTGATCGCGGTCATGGACGCGGCGGCCATGCAGCTGGCGCTCGCGCCGCGCAGCGCCCCGCCGGAGGCCCGGCTGGTGCTGCGCGCGGGGTTCAGCGCGCTGCGCGACATCGCCCGCGCCCTGCGCATCCCCTTCGACGCCGACCCTCGGCCGGACGCCGCCCTGCAGCTGACCCTGGTCGAGTTCGACGCGGCGGTGGCGATGCTGGAGGCGGCGGGCTTCAGATCCGAACGCACCGTCGAGGAGGCGTGGCCGCAGTTCCGCGGCTGGCGGATCAACTACGAGACGATCGCCTACGAACTGTGCCGCCGCTGCGACGCCGTACCCGCCCTGTGGACCGGTCCGCGCGACTTCGCCGCGAGTCCCGTCCCGCCCCGGCGCCCGGCGGACCGCCGTCCCGGCGAAGGTCGGCCGGAACTGCCCCCTGCCAAGGGGTAGTGCACCCGGCTCCGGAGGGAAGATCCCAGCGGAGGACGCTAAGGACAGGGATGGCGAGAGGGGCGGATGATCGTGAGGGTCGTCCTGCTGGGCACGGCCGCCGGCGGCGGATTCCCGCAGTGGAACTGCGCCTGCGTGCTGTGCGTGGCCGCCCGGGACGGCAAACTGCCCTCCCGCACCCAGGAATGCGTGGCGCTCAGCGGCAACGGACGCGACTGGTGGCTGCTCAACGCCTCGCCCGACATCCGTACCCAGCTCAACGCGGCCCTGGTCCTGTGGCCCGGGCCCGGACCGCGCGACACCCCGCTGCGGGGCGTCCTGCTCACCGACGCCGAGGCCGACCACGTCACCGGCCTGACCGTGCTGCGCGGGGCGGCCGGCCTGAAGGTGTACGCGGCCCCGCCGGTCCGCGCCGCGCTCGCCCCCGCACGCGTCGCGCTCGACCGCTACGCCCCCTGGGAATGGGCCGACAGCCTGGCCGCCGGCGGATTCGTGCTGGCCGGCGGGCTGGTGGTCACCGCCCACCCGGTGGGCACCAAGGTGCCGAAGTACGTACCGGTCACCGGGGCGCCGGAGCCGGACGACCGCTGGGTGACGGCCTACCGTGTCGAGGACCTGTCCACCGGAGGGGTCCTGGTGTACGCGCCCTGCGTGTCCGCCTGGTCGCCGGTGCTGGACGAGTTGTGCGCGTCGGCCGACTGCGTGCTGCTGGACGGCACGTTCTTCAGCGCCGACGAGATGGGCACGGCCGTGCGACCGGGCGCCGGGCAGGCGGAGATGGGGCACCTTCCGGTCATCGGACCGAACGGCAGCCTCGCCGCGCTGCAACGCCACCCCGGCGCGCGCCGGATCTACACCCACCTCAACAACACGAACCCGCTGCTCGACCCGGCATCGGCGGCCCGCGCGCAGGTGGCCGAAAAGGGCGTGCAAGTCCTGCCGGACGGGGTCGAGTTCAAGGTCTGATCGGCTGGGCTGCCGGCCCGGCGCCCGCTACTCGGTCGGCTCTTCGAGCATCCTGGCCAGTACTCCGCGCTGCAGCGGCAGCACCTCCGTGTGCAGGTCGCGGCCCTTGCGGGTGAGGGCGACCCAGACGCCACGCCGGTCCTCCGCGCAGACGGACCGCTCCACCAGGCCCTCCCGCTCCAGGCGTCCGATGAGCCGGGACAGCGCGCTCTGGCTGAGATGGACCCGCCCCACCAGGTTCTGCACGCGGCACTGGTCACCCTCCCGGAGCGACTCGGAGGCCAGGATGTCGAGCACCTCGAAGTCGCTCGCGCCCAGCCCGTGCGGGTGCAGTGCCCGGTCGATCTCGCACATCGTGCGCGCGTGCACCGACAGGATGTCCCGCCAGCGCTGCTCCAGCAGGCCCTCGGCCGTCTTGACTGCCATACCCGCACGGTAACACCGATTCAGCCAATTGTTGAGCGTGCAACTAGTGCGGGTGTGGGCGGTCGTCGGGCCTCAGGCCACCGGGTCCTGGATGAGGCCCAGCAGGTTGCCGTCGGCGTCCTTCACGGAGGCGATCAGCTTGCCGCCGCCGACGTCCGTCACGTCCTGGAGCGTCTCGGCGCCGGCCTCCAGCAGGGCCGCGAGCCGGGTCCGGATGTCGGAGACGTGCCAGTACGGAACCGGCCCGGTCATGCCCTTGGCGTGGCCGTTCGGGTCGAGACCGATCTCCTGCCCGGCGGCCCGGAAGCCGACGTAGTACGGCGCGTCGGCATAGGGCTCTACACCCAGCGCGGCGGTGAACAGGGCCTTCGCCTGGTCCAGGTCCTTGACGGGGTAGATGATCGTCTGCAGGCCGGTGGTCATGGAACTCACTCCTTCGCGGGATGGACGCCGACACGTTCCGTCGGCGCTTTCACGCTAGGTCCTGCGACCACGCCACGGCTTCTCCGATCCTGACCGCTTGCCACCCACTTCGGCCATCGCCGAGCCCGCGCCGACCGGGCCCGGCCGTACGGGGGCGGCCGGGCCCTTCCGCCTGTTCCGGCCGCCGGGGGTGAACGGGCCCCCGTCATGGGGCCGTTCGGTCCCGGACAAGGGCCGCGGAGTCCCGGGCGTGGCGGCTTCGAGTGCGGGACAGTGGGAATGCGGGTTACGAGGAGGCTCGGACGGAGGCGACGAGATGCTGAGGACTCCCGTCGGTGACAGGCGCCTGGACATCCTGGAGTGGCTGAAGGACCCGGCTGCCCACTTCCCGTCCCAACGGCACGCCGACCCCGCCGAGGACGGCGTCACCGCGCGGGCGGTCGCCGCCAAGCTGGGCGTGTCCCGCCGCGTCGCCGACACCCACCTCGGCCTCCTCACCCGCATCGGCCTGCTCCGCACCAAGAAGATCCGGCACCGCACGTATTACCGGCGCGACGAGGTCCGCATCGCCGAGGTGGCCCGGATGTTCGAGAAGGGCTGGTAGGGCTCGTAGGGCTGATGGGGCTGGTGGGGGAGCGGGCCCGGCTCGGCCGCCTGCCGCGGGGGCGCTGACCGAGCTGCGGTACCCGCTCGGCGTGCTGGAGGCGATCGGCTCACGAACGCGATGAAGTACGCGAAGTGACCCCGGTGGACACCCGACGGTAACCTGTGCCCCGGCCGCGAGCGCTCGGCAGGGGCCGAACAGGAGACGTACGAGGATGACCGCCCCGGAAGCAGAGAGCCTCCGTGTCCGGCCCACCCCACCACGCCAGTCGGCCTGGCGCGCACAGCTACCGGTCGTGGGGGTGGTCGCACTCGGCGGGGCCCTCGGTGCCACCGCCCGTTATGCCCTCTCCCTGGCCTGGCCCACCTCGGTCGGCGGCTTCCCGTGGGCCACCTTCCTGATCAACGTCGCCGGCTGCGCCGTGATGGGCGTGCTCATGGTGCTCATCACCGAGGCGTGGACCGTCAACCGACTGGTGCGCCCCTTCCTCGGCACCGGCGTGCTCGGCGGCTTCACCACGTTCTCGACGTACGCCGTCGACGTGCAGCAGCTCGCCGACGACGGCCACCCGGCCCAGGCGCTCGCCTACCTCGCCGCGACCCCCCTCGCGGCGCTCACGGCGGTCTGGCTCGCGTCGGCCACGGCCCGCCGCGTCCTGTCCGGGAGGTGACGGCGACCGGGCTCGCCCGCCATGTCGCTCGGCGCGAGCGAGGCGGATGAATCGGGCGAAACGGTCACGGGAGGTAAGAAGTCGTTGTGAACTGGCTGTTGGTCGTACTGGGGGCCGTGGTCGGCGCCCCGCTGCGCTATCTGACCGACCGCGCCGTCCAGTCGCGGCACGACTCGGCCTTCCCCTGGGGCACTTTCGTGGTGAATGTCACCGGCTGTCTCGTTCTCGGCCTGCTGACCGGCGCGGTCTCCGTGGGCGCGGCCGACGCCCACCTGCGGCTTGTGGTGGGCACCGGGCTGTGCGGGGCCCTGACCACCTACTCGACGTTCTCGTACGAGACGCTGAAGCTGACCGAGACCGGTGCGGGGCTCTACGCTGCGGCCAACGTCGTCGCGAGCGTGACGGCGGGTCTGGGTGCGGCCGTCGGCGGCGTGGCGCTCGCCGAGGTGTTCTGGACGTAGGCACATCGCGGATGTCCGGGCATACTTGGTCCGTCTACAGCGCTGTCGACCAAGTCTCCGGAAGGCCGGGCCTTCGGGAGACCGGCCTCCGGAAGGCCGGACCTCGCAAGTCGGGCCTTTGGCAGACCGGTCCGCGCAAGGCATCCTCGGAAGGCCGCACCGCCAGCACATCGCCCCTCACCACGCCGCACCCCAGAACACCGCACCCCCCGCAGAAGACCACACCGCCCGAAGACCATCTCGTCAGAACTGGATCCTATGAGCGCCATCTCCGTCGGTCAGGCCGTCGTCCTCGGAGTCGTCGAGGGGGTGACCGAATTCCTCCCCGTGTCCTCCACCGGTCACCTCAAGATCACCGAGGGGCTCATGGGCATCCCCGTCGACGACAAGTCCGTCGTCGGGTTCTCGGCGGTCATCCAGGTCGGCGCCATCGCCGCCGTGCTCGTGTACTTCTTCAAGGACATCGTGCGGATCGTCTCCGCCTGGGGCCGTGGCCTGCGCAACCGTGAGGAGCGCCAGCACCACGACTACAAGTTCGCCTGGTGGGTCATCTACGCGACGATCCCGATCGTCCTGGTGGGCCTGGCCGCCAAGGATCTCATCGACGGTCCGCTGGCCTCGCTCTGGGTGGTCGCGGGCTCGCTGATCGTCGGCAGTGGTGTGATGTGGGCGGCGGACCAGATGGGCCGCCACAAGCGTGGTGAGGACGACACCTCGTTCAAGGACGCGATGCTGGTCGGCTGCTCGCAGATCCTCGCCCTGCTCTTCCCCGGCTTCTCCCGCTCCGGCGCCACCATGTCCACCGCGCTCATCCTGGACCTGGACCGCGTCGCCGCCACCCGCCTCTCCTTCTTCCTCGGCATCCCGGCCCTGACCGGCGCCGGCCTGTACGAGCTCAAGGACGCCCTCGGCGCCGGCGTGGGCGCCGCCCCGCTGGTCGTCGGCACGGTGGTCTCCTTCGTCGTCGCCTACGCCTCCATCGCCTGGCTGCTGAAGTTCGTCGCCAAGCACTCCTTCAACGCCTTCGTGATCTACCGGATCGTGGTGGGCCTGGCGCTCTTCGGGCTGCTGGCCGGCGGGGTCATCGGCAGCTGAGCGACTCCGCTCCCGACACGGGGTGTGATGCCTGCATTCAGGCGTCGCACCCCGTGAATGTTTTCTTTCCGCCGGTCTTGACAGTTCCCTTCCGCAGCCCGCAGGATCGCTCCCGTGAACCTGTCAGACAGCCAGACAGGTGGCCGGGCCCCACGGCGCGTCAGCGCCATGGAAGCGGTGCTCGCCCACCTCCGCGGAGCCATCGAGCGCGGCGAGTACGCCATCGGCGACAAGCTGCCCTCCGAGGCGGAGCTCTGCCGCACCCTTGAGGTCTCCCGGCCCGTGCTCCGCGAGGCCCTGCGGGCGCTGCAGACGATGGGCCTGACCGTCTCCCGGACCGGCAAGGGCACCTTCGTCGTGGCCGGCGCCGTCGAAGACCCCACCTTCGGCGACTACGCGGCCAGCGATCTGCTGGAGGTGCGCCGCCACATCGAGATCCCGGTGGCCGGGTACGCGGCCGCGCGCCGTACGCCCGAGAACCTGGACCACCTGGCCCATCTGCTGGAGCGGATGGAGCGGGAGACGGACACCACCGCCTGGGTCGCGATGGACACCCTCTTCCACCTCGCCGTGGCCGAGGCCGCCCAGAACCCGGTGTTCCGCAGGGTCATCGAGGAGATCCGCGACGCACTGGCGCGTCAGTCGGCCTTCCTCAACGAGCTCGGCGGTCGCCGCGAGCAGTCCAACCGGGAGCACCGGGCGATCGTCGAGGCGCTGGTCGACGGCTGCGAGCACGACGCGGTCCAGGCCATGAGCCACCACCTCGACCGCGTCGAGACGACCCTCACCGACATCGTGCGCCCCACACGGGCGGACACCCCCACGGAAGGCGGGCCCGAGGCGTGAGCGAGCAGTCCCTCATCCGCCGACGCGTTCCAGATCGTCCTGAACTCCGTCACCTGCTCCTCCGGCACACGATCCAGCAGGGCGAGCTCACCCGGCCCGGCCACCGACTGCCGGGTTCCCCCTGGACCGAACGCGTGACGCCGGCCTTCCCGGCCGCCGTCCTGGTCCTCATGTACGCCGACGGCGGCGCCGGCAGCACCACCGTGCTGTGCCTGCCGCTGATCGTCGGAGCGCTGGTCGCGGGCTGGTACGCCATCCGCGGCCGTGTGGCGCGCAAGTCCACCGGAGCCGACGCGTGAAACCCGCGCCGGTCCACTTCCACCCACCAGTGATCCGGGCAGTCATGTACAGCAGTTCACCCGCGGACGCACCCCTTGTCCGTGAGCCCCTCCACGCTCCCGTCGCCCACCTGATACGCGGCGGGGTCGTGGAGGGCATCCACTACGGTTCCGTCGTCGTCCTCGGTGCCGACGGCCAGGTGCAGTTCCAGCTCGGCGACATCGAGGCCGCCTTCTACCCGCGCTCCGCCCTCAAGCCCGTGCAGGCCGTGGCCATGCTGCGGGCCGGGCTGCCGCTCGACGGCGACCTGCTGTCGCTGGCGGCGGCGAGCCACTCCGGCGAGGAACGCCACCTCGCCGGCACCCGGCGGATACTTCAGCTGGCCGGCCTCGCCGAGGACGACCTGCGCAACGTCCCCGACATGCCCTTCGACCCGGTCGTCCGGGACGCCTGGGTGCGCGAGGGCCGACCGCCCTCCCGCCTCGCCCAGAACTGCTCCGGCAAGCACGCGGCCATGCTCTGGACCGCGAAGCTGGGCGGCTGGTCGCTGGACGACTACCTCGACCCGGCCCACCCCCTCCAGCAGGCGATCGCGGCGACGGTCGAGGACCTCACCGGGCAGCGCGTCGCCCGGGTGACCGTCGACGGCTGCGGCGCCCCGCTGTTCTCCATCTCCCTGCACGGCCTGGCCCGGGCCCTCGCGCGCATCACCACGGCCGCGCCCGGCACCCCCGAGGCCCGGGTCGCGGACGCGATGCGCGCACACGCCGAGATGGCCTCCGGCGCCGGCCGGGACGTGGCCGCGCTGATGCGCGCCGTGCCCGGGCTGCTCGCCAAGGACGGCTTCGAGGGCGTCCAGGTCGCCGCCCTGCCCGACGGCCGGGCCGTCGCCGTCAAGATCGCCGACGGCGCGAACCGCGCCCGCGTCCCGGTGGCCGCGTCCGCCCTCGCCCGGGCCGGCGTCGACCCCGCCCTGCTCACCGAGTTCGCGGGCGAACTCCTGCTCGGCGGCGGGCAACCGGTCGGCAGCGTCCGTCCGGTGCGCGCCCTGGACACGGTGCCGCTGACGGCCTGCGCGTAGGGCTCCGCCGGTTCGACCGGTTCTTTGTCCGCGGGTCGTCCGTCTCTGTCCGCGGGTCGTGCGTGGCTGGTCGCGCCGTTCCCCGCGCCCCTTTGGGGGTGCTCGTCCGCTGATGGCCTGTGCGTAGGGCTCCGCTGGTTCGACCGGTTCTTGGTCTGCGGGTCGTGCGTGGCTGGTCGCGCCGTTCCCCGCGCCCCTTTGGGGCGCTTGTCCTCACCCCCAGAAAGAGGCCGCACCCTCATGACGACCGCCGCCACTCGTAGTGAGCACGACCTGCTCGGGGACCGCGACGTCCCCGCCGACGCGTACTGGGGCGTGCACACGCTGCGCGCCACGGAGAACTTCGCCATCACCGGCACCCCGATCTCCGCCTACCCGCACCTGATCGACGCCCTGGCCGCCGTCAAGGAGGCCGCCGCCCTCGCCAACGAGGAACTCGGCCTGCTGGAGCCGAAGAAGGCGGCCGCGATCGTCGCCGCCTGCCGGGAGATCCGGGCCGGCGAGTTGCACGACCAGTTCGTCGTGGACGTCATCCAGGGCGGGGCCGGCACCTCGACGAACATGAACGCGAACGAGGTCATCGCCAACCGGGCGCTGGAACTGCTCGGCCACGAGAAGGGGCAGTACCGGTACCTGCACCCCAACGAGGACGTCAACCTCGGCCAGTCCACCAACGACGTCTACCCGACCGCCGTCAAGGTCGCGACCGTCTTCGCCGTGCGCGGGCTGCTCAAGGCGATGGCCGTGCTCCAGGACACCTTCGCCCGCAAGGCCGTCGAGTTCCGCGACGTCCTGAAGATGGGACGCACCCAGCTGCAGGACGCGGTGCCGATGACGCTGGGGCAGGAGTTCTCGGCGTATGCCGTCATGCTCGACGAGGACCGCAGCCGGCTCGCCGAGGCGGTCGAGCTGATCCACGAGATCAACCTGGGCGCCACCGCGATCGGCACCGGGCTCAACGCCCCCGCCGGATACGCCGAGTCCGCCCGCCGCCACCTCGCCGACATCACCGGGCTGCCCCTGGTGACCGCGGCCAACCTGGTCGAGGCGACCCAGGACTGCGGCGCCTTCGTCCAGATGTCCGGCGTGCTCAAGCGGATCGCCGTGAAGCTCTCCAAGAGCTGCAACGACCTGCGCCTGCTGTCCTCCGGTCCGCGCGCGGGCCTCGGCGAGATCAACCTGCCGCCGGTGCAGGCCGGTTCGAGCATCATGCCCGGCAAGGTGAACCCCGTGATCCCCGAGGTGGTCAACCAGGTCGCCTTCGAGGTGATCGGCAACGACGTCGCCATCACCATGGCCGCCGAGGCCGGACAGCTCCAGCTCAACGCCTTCGAGCCGATCATCCTGCACTCCCTCTCGGAGAGCATCACCCACCTGCGGAGCGCCTGCGTCACGCTCGCCGAGCGCTGCGTGGCCGGCATCACCGCCAACACGGCGGCGCTGCGCGCCACCGTGGAGAACTCCATCGGCCTGGTCACCGCCCTCAACCCGCACATCGGGTACACGGCGGCCACCGACATCGCCAAGGAGGCCCTCGCCACCGGCCGTGGGGTCGCCGAACTCGTCCTGGAGAAGGGCCTGTTGCCCGCCGAGACCCTCGCGGACCTGCTCCGCCCGGAGATCGTCGCGGGCAGCACCGCCCCAGCCGCCTGACCTGCGTACACCCACCCGCGACCACGCGCCCGGACCGGCTCGGAGGCACAATGGTGATCATGACAACGACGTCGTCCCTCGCCTTTCTGCCGGTCCTGGAACGCATCGCGGAGGAGATCGAGCGGACGCCCGGCCGCGGGCGTCCCGCCGACTACATCCCGGCGCTCGCCGCCTGCGATCCGCGCCGCTTCGGCATGGCCGTCGCCGAACTGGACGGGACGGTGTACGGGGTGGGGGACTGGCGGCAGCCGTTCTCGACGCAGTCCATCACCAAGGTGTTCACCCTCGCCCTCGACCTGGCCCGCGAGGGCGACGAGCTCTGGGAGCACGTGGGCCGCGAGCCCTCCGGCAACCCGTTCAACTCCCTGATCCAGCTGGAGTACGAGAACGGCATCCCGCGCAACCCGTTCATCAACGCGGGCGCGCTCGTCGTCACCGACCGGCTCCAGACCCGTACCGGCGACGCGGCCGGCGAACTGCTGGCCTTCCTGCGGACCGAGAGCGGCAACCCGGAGCTCGACTTCGACCAGGAGGTCGCCGCCTCGGAGACCGCGCACGGCGACCGCAACGCCGCGCTCGCCCACTTCATGGCCTCCTACGGCAACATCGACAACGACATCCCGGTCCTGCTCGACCAGTACTTCCGCCAGTGCTCCGTCGAGGCCTCCTGCGCCGACCTCGCCCTGGCCACCTCCTTCCTGGCCCGGCACGGCATCCGCGCCGACGGCACCCGGCTGCTGACCCGCAGCCAGGCCAAGCAGGTCAACGCGGTGATGCTGACCTGCGGGACGTACGACGCGGCGGGCGACTTCGCCTACCGCGTCGGGCTGCCCGGCAAGAGCGGGGTCGGCGGCGGGATCATCGCGGTCGTACCCGGGCGGTGCACGCTGTGCGTGTGGAGCCCCGGACTGGACGAACGCGGCAACTCCGTCGCGGGTGTGGCGGCCCTCGACCGGTTCACGACCCTGACCGGACTGTCCGTGTTCTGAGACCGGACTCACACTCCGGTCACGCGCAGGCCGCTCTCCAGAGGGCGGCACGTCGCTTTCCGGCCACCCGGCCTTGACACGCTTTCCGAGTGTTGGCCATGGCTTTTCCCGTCGATCTCCGCCGCTGCCAGATACTGGGTCTGGCCGGTACCGCCTCTCTCGCCCTGGGCGGTGAGACGGCCGGAGCGCTACCCGTCCGGGAACTGCTGGCCCCCGCCTCCGCCCAACGGGCCCTCGGCCTGGTCGGGGTGTACTTCGGCGTCGTCCTGCTGATAGCGGCCTGGCTGCTGCTCGGACGCCTGGTCCGAGGCTCCGAGCCGCCGACCCCGCGCTCCCTGCTGCTCGTGCTCGGCGTCTGGGCGGCCCCGCTGCTGCTCGCGCCCCCGCTGTTCAGCCGGGACGTGTACAGCTACCTCGCGCAGGGCGCCATGGTCGACGCGCACATGGACGTGTACGCGCACGGGCCGGCCCAGCTGGGCGGACCGCTGGCCGACGAGGTCGCCCCGGTCTGGCAGAACACCGCGGCCCCGTACGGCCCGGCTTTCCTCGCCGTGGCCTCCGCCCTGTCCGGCCTCACCCGCGGTGAACTGCCCGCGGGGCTCTTCGGGATGCGACTCGTCGCCCTCCTCGGGGTGGCGCTGATGGCGGCCGCCCTGCCCCGGCTGGCCCGGCACAGCGGCGCGGACCCGGCCGCCGCCCTGTGGCTGGGCGCCCTCAACCCGCTCGTCCTGCTGCACCTGGTCGCGGGCGCCCACAACGACGCGATCATGCTCGGGCTGCTCGGCGTCGGACTGGCCGCGGCCCTGGGCCGCTGGCCCGTCCTGGGCGCCGTCCTCGTCACCCTGGCCGCCCTGGTCAAGGCTCCCGCCGCGCTCGGCCTCCTCGCCGTCGTGGCGGTCCAGGCGCGCGCGGGCCGCCACCCGTTGCGCGCCGTCCTCACGACGACGGCCGCCGCCGCCGCGACCACCGTGGTGGCGACGGCCGTCGCCGGTACGGGCTACGGCTGGATCCGCGCCCTGGACACCCCGGTGTCCCCGCACAACTGGGCGCTCACCAGCCTGCTGGGCCGCGCCACCGGCGCGCTCCTCGACCACCTGGGCAGCGACCTCGCGCCGCTCGCCGTCCCGGCCTGGCACCTGCTGGGCCTCGCGGTCACCGCCGTCGCCGTCCTGTTCATATGGCTGCGGCTCCGCCTCAGACCGGTGTACGCCCTCGGCCTCAGTCTGCTGACGGTGGCCGTGTTCGGCCCGGCCATCCGCCCCTGGTACGTGCTGTGGGGGCTGTTCCTGATCGCGGCCGCCGCGCCCAACACGTCGGTACGACACCGGGTGGCGGCCCTGGCCGGAGTGCTCGCGCTCGCCGTCCTGCCGAGCGGAGGCCCCGCCGACACGGGGCAACTGGTGCTCGCCGTCTCCGGAGGTGTCCTCGGCGTGGTCGTCCTGTGGCAGGCCCATCAGGCGGCGCAGGCCCCGGCGCTGGGACGGACGGCATGAGCGGGCCCCGCACCGAACGAGGGCGCCTGGCCCTCGTCCTCGTCCTCGCCGCCGCCGTCGCGGCCTTCACGGCGACCGTGCCGCTGCTGCGCGACTGGTTCGACCTGCGCGTCTACTACGGGACCGTGGACGCCTGGGCCCACCACGGCGGCCGCATCTACGACTACCTGGTGCCCGGGACGACGTACGGCTTCACCTACCCGCCGTTCGCCGCGGTCGGCATGCTGCCGATGGCGGTGCTGGGCTGGCACGCGGCGGTCGTGGTGGCGCTGCTGCTCAACCTGGTCGCGCTGGCCGTGGCCCTGCGCGTGCTGGCCGGACCCGAGTGGCGCCGGTACGGCTGGTACGGCTGGTCCCTGGCCGCCTGCGCCCTCGCGCTGTTCGAGCCGCTCCGCGACACCTTCAGCTTCGGCCAGGTGAACGTCCTGCTGCTGGCGCTGGTGCTGGGCGACTGTCTGCTGCTGGCGACCGGGCGGGGCCGCTGGGCGGGCGCCGGGATCGGGCTCGCCGCCGCGATCAAGCTCACCCCGGCCGTCTTCATCGGACTGCTGCTGCTCGCCCGCCGGTGGCGGGCCGCCGCTGTCGCCACCGCCGTGGCGATCGGCGCGACGGCGCTCGCTGCCTGGGTCGATCCGGGAGCCTCGCGCTTCTACTGGACCAAGGCGCTGTGGGACACCAGCCGGGTGGGCCGGCTCGACTACGTCTCCAACCAGTCGCTGCAGGGCGTGCTGGCCCGGCTGGGGGAACCCGGCCGCCCGTTCTGGGCGACGGCCGTCCTGCTCGTCCTGTGCGTGTGGGCGTGGCGGGTGCACCGGGCCGTGGAGGCGGAGGACTGGATCGCCGCGTTCGCGCTCACCGGTCTGACGGCCTGTCTGATCAGCCCGATCACCTGGGTGCACCACCTGGTGTGGCTGCTGCCGTCCTTCGCCGTGCTGGTCCGCGCGGGCCACGCGCGGGTCGCGGGCGTCCTGTACGCGCTGATGTGCACCAGTGTGGTGTGGCTCTGGTTCGAGAACGCGGGCGGCATCGACGGGTTCCTCGGCAGCAACACGTACACGTGGATCACGCTGGGGCTGCTGCTGGGGCTGCCGACGGGTCAGTCGCGCGACGCCCTGCCGCTCTTGCCCCGCAGCGCCAGCACCAGCGCTCCGGCGCCGAGCCCGGCGGCGCCGGCGATGACGCCGGTGTCGGGCCAGTCGGACTCCCCGTCCTGACCGGTCGTCGCGGCGGCCGCCACCGCCGCGGCGGCGCTGGGCCGGGCCGCGCTGCGCAGGCCGTCCAGCGAGCCCACCGGTTCGACGCGGCCGGCCGCCCCGAAGCCCCAGTCCAGCAGCCCGCGGGCCTCCTCGTAGACGGTCAGCCCGCCGTCCTCCTGGGGGTTCATCACCGTGACCACGAGTGTGCGTCCGCCGCGGCGGGCGGCGGCGACGAGCGTGTTGCCGGCCTCGCTGGTGTAGCCGTTCTTGATGCCGATCAGACCCGGGTACCGCGCCACGCCGTCCTCGCCGGTCAGCAGCCGGTTGGTGTTCTCGATGCCGAACGTCCCCGCCTCGCCGGGGAACTGGGCCGAGGCGGTGGAGCAGTAGCGGGCGAAGTCCGGGTTGCGCAGCCCGGCCCTGCCGAAGACGGCCAGGTCGTAGGCCGAGGAGACCTGGTCGGGCGCGTCGTAGCCGTCCGGGGAGACGACATGGGTGTCGCGGGCGCCCAGGTCGCGGGCCTTGGCCTGCATCCGGGTCACCGTGGTGTGCCAGCCGCCGTTGAGGGAGGCCAGCACGTGCACGGCGTCGTTGCCGGAGCTCAGGAAGACTCCCCGCCACAGGTCGGCCACCCGGTAGGTGTGCCCCTCTTCGACGCCGACCAGGCTGCTGCCTTCGCCGACACCCGCCAGCTCCTCCGCCCGCACCGTGTGCTGGATGCCGCCGGGCAGGGTCGGGAGCACGGTGAGGGCGAACAGGGTCTTCAGCGTGCTGGCCGGAGGCAGCTTGCGGTGCGCGTCGTGCGCGGCCAGCACGTCGCCGGTGCCGGCGTCGGCCACCAGCCACGACAGCGCGGAGACGTCCGGGACCTCCGGCGCCCCGGGCAGTGGCCTGACCTGCGTACCGGACCGGTAGAGGACCGACGGCTGCGGCACCGTCGCCCCGGTGCGGGGGCCGGCGGCGGCGGGCGTGATCATCAGGACGCCCGCCACCCCGAGGGCACAGGCCGACACGAGCACCCGGGAAGAGAATCCGATCGTCATATGATCAACCTAGAAACGGAGTCGTCGTGCGGCGCGGTGCCCGGGCCGGACGGTGGACGCGAGCAACCCGGATGCCGCACTGACGGCGCGGGACGCGGGGCCGCATCGGGTGCGACCGCCGTCATCACTCCCTAGGCTCGGCGTTGCCGTACCGATGCCTGTGAGGTGGAGTGTCCTCATGACCACAGCCCGGGACCTGACGTTCACCGCCATGGACGTGTCGCCCAGCCGCCCCGTGGAACAGGGGGACCTGTCGCTCGCGCTGGCGGGCGCCGAGCTGATCGACCTCCTCACCGGCGAGGCCGTCACGCTGGAGGACGACCTGATCGTGCCCGGTATGCGGGTGGCCACGGCCGACCGTCTGCTGGGGCAGGCCGACGAGGCGCTGGTCCGGGAGCGGCCGCATGAGTCGGTCGAGGACTGGCTGTGGCGCCGGGGCCGTGGCCTGGCCTCGGCGTATGTGGCCGCCTTCGAGAAGGAGGGGCAGCTGGCGCGGCAGCGGCACCGCTGGCTGCCGTTCCGGGAGGGGCGCACGGAACTGGCCGACTCGCCCGACCGCCACGCGGCGGCGCAGCGGTGGGCCTCGCGGGAGCCCGTCCTGGTGGCCCTGGCGGCGGCTGTCGGGATCGGTGAGAAGACAACCGGGGACACTTCGGGGGTGGAGAACGCGGACGTGGAGACCGTGCTCGCCACGGTCGACGACGCGCTCCTGGAACTGGAGGCCGTACGGCAGCGGCGCGCCATCGAGAAGGCCGCCTTCGACAACGTCTGGCGCGGCGAGTGACGGGCGGGCCCACCTCCCGGCCCGGTGCGCCGACGGCCTGGTCCTGAACGGGCGGTGAACTTCGCGGGCCCCAACCGCCGTGCTGTGGCGCGAATTGACGAGTGAGTCGCGGGAGTCGTACGTTCCCCGCGTCTTCGTCGACCACGCAACGGTGGGTGCTTCGCCATCGCCATGGGGGTGGCGGCAGGTCTTGCCCGTCGTCAGCGGGTGTCGCGCACGGCGCCGGTACCGCCCCGGCCACCACGACGTCATCGGCCGCGCCGGTCCGGCCCGCGGCGCCCGCGCGGTTCGCCCACCCGGGAGTGCTCAACAGCCGGGCACAGCTGGACTGTCGAGCGCGGCAGCGGTTCCCGCCCCGACCTGGGGTGTTCGGACGAGCGGCAGGACGCCGTGGCCGCCTACACGGACGCGCTGATCCGGTACGTCGGCCGGGACACCCGGTACGCCAGGAAGGCGATCGAGATCATGGACGCCTGGTCGGCCAGGATCAAGGACCACACCAACAGCAACGCCCCCCTGCAGACCGGCTGGGCGGGCTCGGTCTGGCCGCGCGCGGCCGAGATCGTCAAGTACGCCTACACCGGCGGCTGGTCGAACCAGCCCCGCTTCGCGAAGATGCTCCGCGAGGTGTACCTGCCCAAGGTGATCGCCGGTGCGCCGAAGAAGAACGGCAACTGGGAACTGATCATGATGGACGCCGCCGTCGGCATCTCCGTCCACCTGGACGACAGGGCCAGTTACGGCAAGGCGGTCTCCCTGCCACGTTCGCCGACGGCCTGGCGCAGGAGACCTGCCGGGACTTCGGGCACACGGGCTGGGGCATCGCGGCCGCCGCGCACGTCGTGGAGACCTCCCGTATCCAGGGCCAGGACCTCTATCCGCAGGTGAAGGACCGGCTGCGGTACGCGCTCGGCTTCCACACCAAGTACGAGCTCGGCGCGGCGGTCCCGTCCTGGCTGTGCGGCGGCACGCTGCACACCGGCCTGGGACCGGTGACCGAGGTCGCCTACAACGCGCTGCACAACCGCATGGGCGTGGCCATGGACAACACCCGCCGTTTCACCGAGGCGCACCGCCCCTCGGGAACGGACGGCTACTTCGTGGCCTGGGAGACACTGACCCACGCCGACAACCCCAAGTAGGCCCGGACGCAGGCGAAATCCCCGGCTAGCCGGTCGGCAGCGTCGGCTGCACGCGGCGCAGGAACGTGGCGTTGTCGGGGGTTTCGCGCATCCGCTCCAGCAGGGTTTCCAGGTTCGCCGGGCCGCCGTCCCGGGAGCGCAGCGCGCGGCGCAGGCCCCGGGCGACCGCCAACTCGGCCGGGGACAGCAGGAGTTCCTCGCGGCGGGTACCGGACGCGTCGAGGTCGACGGCCGGGAACAACCGGCGGGAGGCCGCCTCCCGGTCCAGGCGCAGCTCCATGTTGCCGGTGCTCTTGAGCTCCTCGAAGTAGAAGCCGTCGGCGCGCGAGCCGGTGTCCACCAGGGCGGTGGCGAGGATCGTGAGCGAGCCGCCCTCCTCGGCGTGGCGGGCGGCGCCGAAGAACCGCTTGGGGCCGAGCAGCGCCGTCGCGTCGACACCGCCGCTGAGGGTGCGGCCACCGGCGGCGGCCGCGTTGTTGTGGGCCCGGCACAGCCGGGTCAGGGAGTCGAGCAGGATGACGACGTCCTCGCCGTCCTCGACGAGCCGCTTGGCCCGTTCGACGACGAGCTCCGCGAGCGCGATGTGCTGCTTGGGCGCCCGGTCGAAGGTGGAGGCGTACACCTCGCCGCGCACGGAGCGCCGCATCTCGGTGACCTCCTCGGGGCGTTCGTCGAGCAGCACCACCATCAGGCGGCACTCGGGGTGGTTGCCGGCGACGGCCGCCGCGATCTGCTGGAGCAGCACGGTCTTGCCGGTCTTGGGCGGGGCCACGACGAGCCCGCGCTGGCCCTTGCCGACCGGAGCGAACAGGTCGGTGACGCGTCCGGCCAGGCCCGATGCCGGGTGTTCCAGACGGATCCGCTCGCGAGGGTGCAGGGGAGTGAGGTCGCGGAAGTGGCGGCGGCCGCGGAGTTCGTCGGGCGTACGCCCGTTGACGCGCGCGACCTCGGTGAGGGAGCGCTGCGGCCCGCGGACGCCCTCGACGAGGTCGCCCTTGCGCAGGCCGTGCCGGCGGATCAGCGCGGGGCCGACCTGTGGATCGGAGGGGGAGGGCAGGCAGTTCGCGGCGCGCAGCTGTCCCTTCCCGTTCGCGTCGATGTCGAGGACACCGGTGACGAGCCGGGGCGCCGACTGCTGCTCCACCTGAGGGTGTTCGAGTGTGGCGGTCATGGACGGTCCTTTCACGGACGGATGGCATGAGAAAGAGGGGGAAGGGGCCGCGAGCGGGAGGCGTACGGACGTGCCTCCGGGCGGCGGGAACGTCACCTCGGACAAGAGGTGTTGTGGGAAGACCAACGCGCCTGGCCGTTCGAGACGACGGCCGGATCAGCGCGATGAGGGAGAAACTGGCACCGGCGCCCACAGGGGGGCGTGCACAAGTGCTGACCGCAGAGTACCACTCGACCGAGCGGCATGTCCGCGAACACGTCAACACGTCAACACGGCGTCCGCGCGGCCTATTCCGTTCCGGCGGGGTGTCGATCCGGCCCGGCCCCGTTCGTCGGTGGGATGTAGGAAGCTCAGGAACACCGGGAGGAACGATGAAGTACATGCTGCTCGTCTGCGGCGACGACACCGCCGACGCCTCGGCGATGCCGCCCGTCGAACCGTGGGTCGAGGAACTCGGCGACCGCCGGGTGCGTCTGCACGGCCACCGGCTGCGGCGGCCCGCCGAGGCCGTGACCGTGCGGGTGCGCGGCGGCGAGGTGCTGCGCACCGACGGCCCGTTCGCCGAGACGAAGGAGTACGTCGCCGGCTTCGACGTCCTGGAGTGCGACAGCCTGGAGGAGGCCCTCGAGGCCGCCGCCAAGCACCCGGTGGCGACCGTCGGGGCCATGGAGGTCCGGCCGTTCTGGGACGACGTGGACGCGCGGGAGGAGATCCGCCGGCTCGACGAGGAACTGACCGAGGCGGCCCGCGAGCGCGACGTCGACCGGCTGCTCTCCTGCTACACCCCCGACGTCGCGGCGTTCCACCTCGCCGACGGCCGGCCGCTGCACGGGCTCGACGCCTTCCGCAAGAGCGTCGAGGAGGTCTTCGCCGACGTCACCGGACCCGTGACCCGCGAGGTGCTGGAGTTCCACCTCCAGGTGGACGAGAGCATCGCCTTCGCCCACGCGCTCGTCCGCGTCCGCGCCACCCGGACGGACGGGGAGCCGCTGGACGAGCTGCTGCGGGTCACCACCGGCTACCGCGACGTCGGACCGAAGTGGCTCATCGCCCACGAACACGTGTCCGTCCCGCTCGGCGCCCGCACCCGTCAGGAGCGGTCATGAAGTACGTCCTGTTCCTCTGCACCCCGGTCGGCGGCGAGGAGCCCGGCCCCGCCGAGATCGCCACCGGCCCCCGCCACACCGCGTACGCCGACGAGGTGCGCGGCCGCGGTATCGGCAGGGGCGGGGCCCGGTTGCGTCCGGTCACCGACGCCACGACCGTGCGCGTGCGGGGCCACGAGGTGCTGCTCAGCGGCTCGCTCAGTGCCGGTCCGGGTGAGGCTCAGGCGTTGCGCGCCTCGGCCTCCTTCAGGATCCGGTCGAACTGGGCGCCCATGGCCTCGGCCAGCGCCTGCGCGCCCGACAGCGGACGCACCATGACCGTGAGCTCGTCGATCAGACCGTCCTCGTTCAGGTGGATGAAGTCGCAGCCGCTGAGCTGCCGGTCGCCGACCCGCGCCGTGAACACCAGCGCGTGGTCGCGGCCGTCGGCGCCGGCGAGCTCGCGCTCGTACCGGAAGTCCTCGAAGACCCGCGACACCCCGTTCAGGATCGCCGCCGTGATCGCCTTGCCCGGATACGGCTTGAAGACGACCGGGCTGGTGAAGACGACGTCCTCGGCCAGCAGCGCCTCGACGGCGTCCAGGTCGCCCGCCTCGACCGCCTCGCGGAACGCGCGCATCGGATCACCCCATAGTCAATTTGTTGAGTAGATGCCGATGAGAGTAATCACCCGCTCTTACGCTGTCCACCGCAACGACCCGGTCACCTAGGCTGACCGCATGTTCAGCCCCGAAGGCCCGAGCCTGCGCGAACTCGCCGTCCAGGCACTGTCGTCCGTCGAGCGCGGCTACGACCTGCTGGCCCCGAAGTTCGACCACACCCCGTTCCGTACGCCGGACTCGGTGCTGGAGTCCGTCGCGGCGGCGCTCGACCGGCTCGGCCCCTTCGAGGACGGGCTCGACCTGTGCTGCGGCACCGGCGCCGGAGTGGACGTGCTGGCGCGGGTGTGCGGCCGCAGCGTCACGGGCGTCGACTTCAGCGCCGGCATGCTCGACGTGGCCCGGCAGGCCCCGCACCCCGGCCCCGGAGGGCCGCGGATCGCCTGGGTGCGCGGCGACGCGCGGGCCCTGCCCTTCGCGCCGGCCTTCGACCTGGTGGTGAGCTTCGGGGCCTTCGGCCACTTCCTGCCGCGGGAGCTGCCGGGGCTGTTCACCCAGGTCCGGTCCGTGCTGCGGCCGGGCGGCGGCTTCGCGTTCCCCGTCCTCGCGCCGCCCCGGCCGTCGAGCCCCGGGTACTGGATGCTGTTCGGTTTCGACACGGTGATGCGGGTGCGCAACGCCGTGTGGCGGCCCCCCTTCGTCATGTACTACCGGGCCTTCCGGCTCGGTCGTGTGCTCGACGAGCTGGCACGGGCCGGATTCACGGTGGACCTGCACACCCTGCCCGAGTTCGGGCACCGCGCCGACGGCGGCCCCCGGGTCCGGCTCGTGCTGGCCCGGGTGCCGGGCGCCCCGGTCAGCTCGCCGCCGGGACTGTGAACTCGTAGACCAGCGCGTCCTGTTGGGCGTCGACCACGAGGTCGGTGATCTCCAGCGGGCGGGCGTACTGGTCGTGCACGCGCCGGGTCACCCGTACGGAGGCGGCGTCGGCGACCTGGGTGATGGAGTCCCGGTGGTGCAGCGACAGGCCCGCCTTGCGCATCCAGTCGTAGGCCCGGCGCAACTGTGCGGCGGCGGCGCCGTCGGCGCGGTCCCGGTACCGGCCCAGCTCCTCGACCTCGGACAGCGCCACCGCCGAGAAGGAGGTCACCGCCGCGCGCAGGGTGCGGCCGTCGGGCGCGGCGGACTCGTAGCGGTGCACCAGCGTCGGCCGGTGCGGGGCGAGCCCCAGCGCCTCGGCATGCTCCGGCGGGGGCGTCTCCCAGGTCACCGTGGCCCGGTCGACCGCGCACGGGTCGGCGGTCCGTGCCCCCACCGGGAAGGCGAGGGACACCGGGTCCTCCATCGGGTGCCCCGACAGGTTGGCGTGGCTGCCCCGCCGGTCGGTGGCGACCAGGCCGTCGCGGCGCAGCACCTCCAGCGCCTGCCGGACGGTCTCCCGGCTCACCCCGAAGTGGGCGGCCAACTGCCGCTCACCCGGCAGCCGTTCGCCCGGCGGAATCACCCCCTCGCGCAGTTCGGCGAGCAACTCCGTCGCGATCCGCCAGTACAGAGGGCGATCCTCCGTCTGCGGGTGGTCGTGGGGGGTGGTGCGGGCCATGCCGCGCCTCCTGTTGGTCACAAGACGTAGCCGTGCGGGCTCATTGCGCGACCACATCTAGCATTGGTCTAAACCATCAGGGAAGAGCGGCCCGCCGTTTCGGCCGAAACCGGACCGCGCGGTCCCCGCCTCACAGCGCCCCGTACACGGCGTCGACCAGCGCCATCTTTCGTGGGTCGTCGGCGATACGAGGCCCCATCCGGTTCATCACATAGCCCAGCGACACACCGGCCTCCGGGTCGGCGAGCCCGCACGAGCCGCCGAAGCCGTCGTGTCCGAAAGCCCGTGGGTTGGGCCCGTACGAACCGTTCGATCCGCTGAGCCACACGCCCAGCGCGATCTCCGTGTCGTTCTCGAAACCGGCCCCGAGCACCAGGTCGCGGCAACTGCCCTGCCCTTCGCGGACCCGCTCGGCCGCCTCGGGGGACAGGACGCGCCGGCCGCCGTGGGATCCGCGCCCGGCGAGGACGCCGTACAGCGCCGCGACGGCCCGCGCCGTGCCGTGCCCGTTGGCGGCGGGGATCTCGGCAGCCCGCCAGCGCGGTGAGTTGGCCTCGGCCGCACCCACGATCGGGTTGGCCAGCGCCGCGATCGCCGTGGGTGTCAACTGGCTGAAGATCGCGGCCTGTTCACTGCTCCGGCCGGCCGGTGCGTGCACCAGCTCGGCCGCCCGGCCGGACTCCTCCTCCGGTAGGCCGACGGTGAAGTCGATCCCGAGGGGCCCGGTCACCTCCCGCGCCAGGAAGGCCCCCGGCCGCAGCCCCGAGACCCGCCGCACGACCTCCCCGACCAGGAAGCCGTAGGTGAGCGCGTGATAGCCCGTCCGCGTCCCCGGCTCCCACCAGGGCTCCGTCGCCGCGAGCCGCGCGGTCGTCAGCTCCCAGTCGTACAGCTCCTCCAGCGAGTGCGGTTCGCGCAGACCGGACAGGCCGGAGCGGTGCGAGAGCAGATGCCGGACGAGGACCTTCTCCTTGCCCGCCGCGGCGAACTCGGGCCAGTGATCGGCCACCGGCGCGTCGAGATCCAACAGCCCCCGGTCGGCCAGGAGATGGGCACACAGCGCCACCGGGCCCTTCGTCGTCGACCAGACGTTGACCAGGGTGTCCCGCTCCCACGGCCGGGTACGGGCCGCGTCCGCCCAGCCGCCCCACAGGTCCACCACCGGCTCGCCGTCGACGCTCACCGACACCGCGGCGCCCAGCTCGCCCCGGTCCCGGAAGTTCTCCTCGAACGCCTCCCGGACCGCCGTGAAGCGTGGGTCGCAGTGGCCGTGCACCGGTGACTCGTTCTCCTGCTGCTCCTGCTCCGACATCGGCCCTCCGTCGTCCGCCGGGACTTCGGGCCGCGACGCCGCGGCCCCGGGCCCCAGAACGTACCGACTGGTCGGACCGGAGGGAAGACCCTCAGGCGTACGACCGCAGCCGGCGCAGCTCGGCCACCCGGTGGTGCGGGCCGCCTCGATCGCCCGCACCGTGTCCGTGAACATCCGCCGGTAATAGTGCTGGTCGGGGCGTCCAGGCCCCGCGTCATGAAGCCGGGGTACGCCGGAGCGCCGCCCACCGGATCGGCCGTGCCGCCCCCGCCGAACCCGGCGAACGTCACGTCGTACACCGACACCGTGGAAAGGCCGCTGTCCACCGCCTCGAAGCGGGCGTCCAGGTCGTGCTCGCGGGCCTCGCGGAGGGACCTGGACCGGAACGCGTCGAAGTCCGCGGGCTCCACGGACTCGCTGCGGTACGCGCGGAGCTCGCCGAGAGGAAGGCCGAACAGGGCCATCGGCAGCCGCCTTTGCGAGGTGAGGCGCGGATCGATCACACCGTACGTGGGCAGTCGGAGCGGTCTCCAGGCCCGCGAGCGGGCGCGGGCCTACGATGCAGGCATGACGCCCGCGGTCGATCTGCTGGTCAAGGACGCCGGACTGCTCGTCGTCGACGGCGAGCGGGAGATCCCGGGCGGCTGGGTGGCCCTGTCGGACGGCCGGGTCACGTCCGTCGGCACGGCCGGCAGCGAGCCCACGGCCCGCAGGGTCGTCCCGGCGGCCGGACGGCTCGTCACACCGGGCCTGGTCAACACCCACCACCACATGTACCAGAACCTCACCCGCTCCTACGCGCCCGCCGTCCAGGGCTCCCTGTTCGACTGGCTGACCACGCTCTACCCGCTGTGGGCCGACCTCGACGAGGAGGCCGCGTACGTCTCCGCCTACGTCGGCATGGCCGAGCTGCTGATGGGCGGCTGCACCACCTCCACCGACCACCTCTACGTCCACCCCCGGCCCGGCCTCGTCGACGCCGAGATCCGCGCCGCCCGCGACATCGGCTTCCGCTTCCACGCCACACGCGGCTCGATGACCCGCTCCGTCGAGGACGGCGGACTGCCGCCCCGCAGCGTCACCCAGACCACCGACCAGGTGCTCGCCGACAGCGAGCGGCTCGTCCGCGCCCACCACGACCCGCGACCGGGAGCCCTGGTCCGGGTCGCGCTCGCGCCCTGCTCGCCGTTCTCGGTGACCAAGGAGGTGATGACCGCGAGCGCCGAGCTGGCCGAGCGGTACGACGTGCGGCTGCACACGCACCTCGCCGAAGACCGGGACGAGGACACGTACTGCCGGGAGACCTACGGCTGCCGGCCCGTCGAGTACTTCGAGGACTGCGGCTGGCTGACCGACCGCGCCTGGGTCGCCCACTGCATCCACCCGAACGACGACGAACTGCGCCGACTCGCCGCCGCCGGGGTCGGCGTGGCCCACTGCCCGAGCTCCAACATGCTGATCGGCGGCGGCACCGCCCGGGTGACCGAGATGCGCGGCCTCGGGATGCCCGTCGGCCTCGGCTGCGACGGCTCCGCCTCCACCGACCACGCCTCGCTGTGGCTGGAGACCCGCGGCGCGCTGCTGCTGGCCCGCTACCGCGGCGGGCCCGGCGCGATGAGCGCCCGGGACGCCCTCGACATCGCCACCCGCGGCTCGGCCGGCTGCCTGGGCCGCGCCGACGAACTCGGGCACCTGCGGCCGGGCGCCTGCGCCGACCTCGTCGTCTGGGACCTCCACGAGGTCGCCCTGGCGGGCGCGCTCAGCGACCCCGTCGAGACCTGGCTGCGCTGCGGGCCCGCCCGGGCCTGGACGACGGTGGTGGCGGGACGGGTCCTGGTCGACCGCTCGGAGCCGAACCTGCCGGCCCTTTCGGACGCGCTGCGCGCCCACGCGCGGATCGCCCGGCGCTGGCAGGAACGGGCCTAGCTGCCGCGGTACTTGGTGTGCCCCCCCGGTGCCCTGTTCACGCCTCCCGGCGTGTCCACTCCGGCTCCGTGTGGGCCCAGTCGCGCTCCCACTCGTTCATGCGGTGGCGCAGCGAGGCGCGCCGTACGACGCCGTGCGCGACGAGGGCGAGGGCCGCCGCTCCGCCGGCCGCGCACACGCCGACGGTGACGGTGTGCTGCCAGACGGCCGCCTCGTTGGGCGGCGGGGCGACCCCGCGTCCGCGGGCATCGAACCACACGTCCACCACGTCACCCTGCCGGGCTCCCGCCGGGACACGGGCCAGGGCCGTGTGCGTCTCGTTGCCCGGCTCCGTCCAGCGCACCGGCGCCCGGAACGCGCGCTCCCGGCCGCCCTGGACCGCCGGGAGCCGGTCGGTCCGGTCACCGATCACCTGGGCGCGGACGTGATGCCGCTCGGCCCGCTGCGCGGCGGCGAGCGTCCGCGCCTGGCCATGGGCCCACAGGCCCGCGAGCGCCCCGGCCAGCGGCGCGCCCACCACCAGCAGCACGGCGACGACCAGCGCCGTCCATGCCTCCACGACGTCCGACCGGCGCCGCAGCGGGTTGTACCGCCAGCGCCAGCCACGAACCCGGGTTCGCATCCCGACCTCCTCGGCGTCACCGGAGCCCGAGAGCCGGAGCGGCCCCTGCCGGGGCCGGCCCCACCGCTCCCCGCTCACCGCCTGCGCGTGCGAGCGTCCACACCGGTGTGGTACCCCGTACGGCGCAGTCGCCTCACCTCACCGACCCCCGGAGCGGCACGCCCTCACACCCCGGATGTACCGACCATGGCAGAGAGCCCCACAGGGTCACTCGACAGTTGCTGGCGCACGCCCGCGTCGCCTCAGCCGAAACGCTCGATGCGGATCCGGTGCACGGGCTGGCCCGCCTCGACGAGCAGCCGCGAGGCGTGCTCGGCGAACCCGTTCGACCCGCACACATAGGCCTCCCACCCACCCTCGGGCCGCTCGGCCAGGAGTGGCGCCACATGTGCGGCGGTCATACGTCCCACGGGCACACCGTCCGGCGCGGTCCGGGTGAACACGGGTGTGGTCTCCGCGCCGAACTCGCGCGCGTAGATGAGCTCCTCGGGACCGCGGGCGGACACCAGCAGCCGCAGCGGCACGGTCAGGCCCCGCGCCCGGTGGTGCCGCACCATCGACATCAGCGGTACGACCCCGGAGCCGGCGCCGAGCAGCAGCGCGGGCCGGTCGCCGGGCCAGGCGAAGAAGCCGCTCAGCGGGCCGCGCACCTCGACGGTGTCGCCCGGCCGGGCCACCGTGTGGAACCACCCGGAGACCTCGCCGCCCTCGACGTGGTCGAGGGTCAGCTCGATGTGACCCGAGCCGTCCGGCGCGGACGCGATCGAGTAGTGGCGCTGGGCCACATAGCCGTCCTCGGCGGTGAGCCGCAGTTGCAGGTGCTGTCCGGGCAGATGGCCCGCCCAGGCCGGCACCGCGAACCGGAAGGTGGCGGCGTGCGGGGTCTCGCGCCGGATCTCGGTGAGGGTGGCCGTCTGCCACAGCGTCGCGGTCTGCTCGCCGACGGCGATGCGCCCGGGCACGGCGAAGCGCGTCGGGGGAGTGAAGGTCTCAGTCACCGGAGTAGCGCTGCTCCTCCCACGGGTTGCCCCGCGCGTGGTAGCCGTTCTGCTCCCAAAAGCCCGGCGCCTCGTGGTCGAGCAGGGTGAGGCCCGCGATCCACTTGGCGCTCTTCCAGAAGTACAGGTGCGGCACCAGCAGCCGGGCCGGACCGCCGTGCTCGGCGGCGAGCGGCGCGCCGTCGTACTCCCAGGCGATCCAGGCGCGCCCGCCGGTCAGATCGGCGAGCGGGAGACTCGCGGTGTAGCCGGTGTGCGCATAGGCGACGGCATGGGTGGCGGACCCATGGGGCCGGACCACATCGAGGAAGGCGTCCAGGGACACGCCGGCGAACCGCACCCCGAACTTGGACCAGCTCGTCACGCAGTGGATGTCACCCTCGTACGCCGAAGCGGGCAGCCCGTGCGCCGCGTCCCAGTCCCAGGTGCGCGGCTCGGCGACCAGACCGTCGACGCGGAACGTCCAGTCGGCCGGCGTGAGTTCGGGGGTGACCTCGGCGGACAGGACGGGCCAGTCGTCGCCCGCGTCGTACTGGCCGGGCGGCAGCCCCGGACGGTGGGCGCGGGCGTGCCCGGTGAAGCCTCGGGTGACGTTCATGTTTCAACCGTACGTGGCCGACGGCGGTGCTCCGTCCACGGGCCCGGTGGCCCGATCACGGCGGCGCCGCGCACACCCGCGCGCGCCCGGGGAATAGCCGCCGGGTACTGATCCTTGCAGCTCAGTGGCGGCACCGGTGCTCCGGTGACGGCGCGAGGAGAGTGAGGGAGCTCAGATGCCGAAGGCATACGTCTTCACGCGGTACGGCGGGCCGGAGACCGAGGCGTTCGCGGAGCTGGACCGGCCGAGTCCCGGGCCCGGTCAGCTCCTGGTCGCCGTCCGTGCGGCGGGCGTGAACCCGGTCGACTGGAAGCTGCGCGGGGGCCTGCGCCGCCCCGGCGACACGGGTGAGCGGGTCTTCCCCGCCGTCTTCGGCAGCGAGGTCTCCGGCGTCGTCGAGGAGCTCGGGGACGGCTTGACGGGCTTCGCGGTCGGCGACGAGGTCTTCGGCAACACCGTCGCGGGCGGGTACGCCGAGTACGCGCTGCTGTCCGCCGAGGTGACCGCGCACAAGCCCGCGCGGCTGTCCTTCGCCGACGCCGCCACCCTGCCGGTCGCCGCGGCCACGGCGTACGACGGCGTCCGCCAGCTCGACCTGCCCGCCTGCGCGACCCTGCTGATCACCGGAGCGGGCGGTGGGGTCGGGGCCGCCGCCGTGCAGATCGCCCGCAACTTCGGGCTGCGGGTCGTGGGCGTGGCGAGCGCGGCCAAGAAGGACTTCGTCGAGTCACTGGGGGCCGTGCACGTGCCGGCGGGGCCCGGTCTGGCCGAGCGGGTACGCGCCGCCGCGCCGGACGGCGTCGACGCCGTGTACGACCTCGTCGGCGGGGCGGTACTGGCCGAGGCGGCCGGCCTGCTCGCCGACCGCACGAAACTGATCAGCGCGGGCGCCGCGCCCCAGACCGTCGCGGAACTGGGCGGCTCCCGGGTCGCCCGCGCCCGCACCGCCGCCGTCCTGGACGCGGTGGCGGACCTCGTGCTCGGCGGCCGTCTGAACCCGTACGTCACCCGGCGCTTCCCGCTCGACCGGGCCGACGAGGCCCTGCGCTCGGTCGAGGACGGCCACGCCCTGGGCAAGACCGTCATCGAGGTCGCCGTATGACCCGGGAGAGCGGGACGCGCGCGGCGCACACCGGTGCCCCGCACGTCCTCGACAACCCCGCCCGCGCCTCCCTCACCGGCCCGCACGCGCACTTCGCCGAGCGGCGCGGCCGCGTGCTGCGCTACCCGGTGGACGTGTCCCCCTGGCTCGCCCTGCCCGACGAGCCGGACGCCGACGACTGGGCGGACCTCGCGGCGCTGGCCGGACCGGGCGCCGAGGTCCCGCTGCCGGGCTTCCGCGGCCCGGTCCCGGACGACTGGGAGATCACCTTTCGGGTCGAGGGCGTGCAACTCGTCGGCGACGGCGTGGCCGGCGCACCGGAACCGGAGGCGGTCCGCCTCGGCCCCGCCGACGTACCCGAGATGCTCGACCTGGTGGAGCGCACCAGGCCGGGACCGTTCGAGCCGCGCACCATCGAACTCGGCACCTATCTCGGCATACGCCGGGACGGCGCGCTGATCGCGATGGCGGGGGAGCGGCTGCACCCGCCCGGCTGGACCGAGATCAGCGCGGTCTGCACCGACCCCGCCGTCCGCGGCGAGGGCCTGGCGACCCGGCTGATCCTCGCCGTCGCGCACGGCATCCGGGAGCGCGGGGAGAGCCCGTTCCTGCACACCGGCGCCGGCAACGCGAACGCCGTTCGCCTGTACGAGTCGCTGGGCTTCCGGCTCCGCCGCACCACGGCGTTCCTGGCGGCCCGGGCCCCGCAGCGGCTGGCCGACGGACGCGAGGCCGTACCGGTTCCCTAGCGCAGGAAGCCGTACCGGCGCCCCGGCAAGGGCGCGGGTCCGCTCAGTCGGGGTCGGCGGCGGTCGCCGGCCCCGCGTTGTACCGCTCCAGATAGCGGGCGAACCTCGTCAGGTCCTCCTCCGGCCAGTTGGCGAGCCGCTCCCGGAACGCGGCCCGCCGGCTGAGTGTGACCTGGGCGAGGATCTCCGCGCCCGCCTCCGTCAGATGCAGCACCTGGACGCGGTGGTCCTCCGGGTCGACACGGCGCTCGATGAGCCCGGCCCGCTCCAGCGCCGTCACCTGACGGCTGACCGTGGACTTGTCCAGGGCGTAGTGCGCGGCCAGGTCGGCGGCCCGGCAGCCGCCGCTCTCCTCGACGTGGCCGAGCAGGGTGTACGAGACCAGGGACAGTTCGGGGTGCATGCGTCCCGCCGAGGCCCGGGCCCGGCGGGCGAAGATCGTCATCTCGCGCTGGATGGCCTCGACGGCCGTCTCCGCTGTTGTCACGGAATGCCTCCTCCGGCGTTCTAGTTGTATAGTACAACTTGAACTGAGAGTTGTATAAGCCAACTATGAGGAGGTCGAGCGCGATGAGGTCCCCGGCGCTGCGCCATGTGCTCACGCACCTGATCACCCCGCTGCTGATGTGTCTGGGTATGGGGCTCGCGTACATGGGGGCCTTCGTGACCCCGGAGCCCCACCATCTGCCCGTCGCCGTCGTCGGCCACGGTCCCAGGGCGAAGGTGTTCGCCCAGACGGTCAAGGACGCCGCCGGCGACAAGCTCGACATCCGCACCGTGCCCACCCGTGCCGACGCCATCGACCTGCTCAGGTCCCGGGACGTCACGGGGGCCTACGTGCCCGCCAAGAAGGCGCCGGAGCTCCTCGTCGCGAGTGCCGCGTCCGACATGGGGGCCACGGCGGTCGAGAAGGTCTTCACCCCCGTTGCCGCCGAGCAGGGCGACCCGCTGAAGGTGACCGACGTGGCCCCGCCGGCCGCCGACGACCCCACCGGGCAGGGCCTGTTCTTCCTGCTGATCGCGCTGAGCATCGGCTCGTACGCCTCGGTCGCCGCGATCGGCGCCGCCGGTGCCGCGCTGTCCCCGCGGGTCCGGGCCCTGCTGGCGCTCGGCGTCTCCGCCGTCGTCGGCGGCATCGGCGCGCTCCTCGCCGGGCCGGTGTTCCACCTCGCGGACCACGACCTCACGAGCCTGTGGGGGATGGCCTGGCTCTACTCCGCCGGCATCCTCTTCATCGGCGTCGGCCTGCACACCTTCCTCAAGCGGTGGACCACGCTCACCATGATGGTGCTGTTCGTGATGCTCAACTTCACCAGTTCCGGCGGCCTGTTCCGCCCCGAGCTGCAGAACGGCTTCTTCGGCACCCTGCACGCCTTCTGGAACGGCGCCGGGTTCATCGAGGGCGCCCGCAGCCTGCTGTACTTCGGCCACGACGGTCTGACCCGCGACGTGTGGACGCTCGCGGTCTGGCTACTGCTCGGCCTCGCGATCACCGCGACCGCGGCGGCCTACGAGCGGGCCGCGGCGCCCGCGGAGGCGGCTGCCGTCCTGTCGCACCGCGTGAGCGAGGGGGAGCGCGCCGAGGAGGAGATCGAAGAGACCGTCGGCGTCTGAGCGTTGACCGGCGTCCGACCGTTGACGGATCCGAGCGTTGACGGGTCTGAACGTCGACCGGTATCCGCGTGTTGCCGTCCGGCCGTTGGGATAAGGTGGCCGTCCGGCCGGGGAAGTCCCGGCCCGAGTCGACGAGGAGGTGAGACCCATTACCGCTGTGTCAGGTCGGGTGCTCTCTCCTCCGGACGGCGCGGATCACCGCCCGTAGGTGACCGCGGGAGCGCCCTTCGGCCCCAGGCTTCCGAAAGGCTCTCGGCTTCCATGCCCCCATTGCCCTCGCTTTCCCCCACCGTCGTCGTCACCGCGCTGCGCGCCGCCGGGTGCGTCTTCGCCGAGGACGAGGCGGAGTTGATCCTCACCACCGCCCGCACACCGGACGAGCTCGCCGCGATGGTGGACCGGCGCGTCGCCGGACTGCCCCTCGAACACGTCCTCGGCTGGGCCGAGTTCCACGGCCTGCGCATCGCCGTGGAACCGGGCGTCTTCGTCCCCCGCCGGCGCACCGAGTTCCTGGTCGACCAGGCCCTCGCGCAGGCCCCGGACGCGTCCGTCGTCGTGGACCTGTGCTGCGGCTCCGGCGCGGTCGGCGCGGCCCTGGCCGCCGCCCTCGGCCCGGTCGCACTGCACGCCGCCGACGTCGACCCGGTCGCGGTGCGCTGCGCGCGGCGCAACCTCGCCGCGTACGGCGCTCACGCCCACGCCGGTGACCTGTTCGAGGCGCTGCCCGCCGAACTGCGCGGCCGTATCGACATCCTCGCGGCGAACGTGCCGTACGTCCCCACCGACGAGGTGCAGCTCCTGCCGTCGGAGGCCCGCGAGCACGAGCCCCTCGTCGCCCTCGACGGCGGCGGGGACGGCCTCGAGGTCCTGCGCCGCGTCGCCGCCTACGCACCCGGGTGGCTCGCCCCCGGCGGCTGCCTCCTGGTGGAGACGAGCGAACGCCAGGCCCCGTCGGCGATGGACGCGTTCCGGCGGGCCGGGCTGACCACGCGTCTGGCGGTGTGCGAGGAGCTGTACGCCCACGTGGTCATCGGCGTGCGGTTGTAAGGACGGGTCCCGGAGGCGGTTCGTCGCGGCGCGCCGACGTCAGGTCGTCGCGCCGCTCCCGGTCGGGCTCGCAGACATGGTGCGGTCGGGGCCGCCCCAGGGGCCGCCGCACGGCCCGTGGCCGCGGAAGCCGCCGTGTCCGCCGTCCGGTCCCCAGTCGGTGAAGGCGCCCTTGACCGCGACCACCGCGGTCCGGGTGCTGTCGGAGCGGGTGCCGGCCAGCAGGGCCTTGTCGCCCTTCTTCAGCGCGCCGGCGCCCGAGCCCGAGGAGCCGCCGCCGAACACCTTCGTGTCGGAGCCGACCGTCCAGGTCCACGCTGTTCCGTCGTCGCTCTTGACGGTGACCTGGTCACCGGCCACCTTGTCGACGGTGCCCCGCTGGAAGGCCCGGACGACCCACTTCCCTGAGTCGCGGTCCTTCACCGTGGCCTCGCCGTGCGCGATCTCGCCACCGAGGCCGAACCAGCCGGGGCCGTGTCCGTGCCGGTGGTCCGGCGAGGGCGACCCGGACGGGGATCCGGCGGCGGGTACGGCCTGTGAAGTGGAGCCGCCGGAGGTGGCGGCGAAGGCGACCGTGCCGCCCAGGGCCAGCGCCGCGACCGTGACCGCCACGGCCACCGCCCGGGCGCGCGCCGACCGCCGGCGCCATCGCGTGCGCGGGGGCACACCGGGCTCAGGGCCACCGCCCGGTCCGGCGATCACTTCCGTCCTGGGGTCCGCCTCCGATGCGGGGACCGGTTCCGCCCCGGCGGCCCACGGCGGATGCGCGGGCATCGGCGGAATCGGGGGGTTCGATGGATCCGGAGGATTCAGCGGATTCAGCGGATTCGGCGCATTCGACTCGGCGGGCCGGTCAGCGTGGCCGTGTTCCCGCTCCGGTTCGTGCATCACAGCTCGCTCCCATCGGCCATGACACGCGGCATCCCGTGCGCATGCCTCCCTGTGATTGTCGTAGGACACCGATAAGGCCCTGGTAATAAATCGCTGTGAATCGGGCAGCGGGCTACGTCAGCTCCTGCGCCCGTGCGATCAGCAGGGCCACGTCGTCGTGGTTGTCGGGGTGGTGCAAGGTGCGCAGCAGCAGGTCGCAGGTCTCCTCCAGCGGACGCGCCGGGTCGTCCAGGAGGGAGAGGAGGAAGTCGAGGCGCTCGTCGAGCGAGTGGTGGCGGGTCTCGACCAGCCCGTCGGTGTAGAAGACCAGCTCCTCGCCGGGAGCCAGGTCGACGGTGGTGGTGGAGAAGGCGACACCCCCGACGCCGAGGGGTACCCCGGTCGGCAGGTCGAGGAGCTCCGGCGGGTGCCCGGCGCGGACGCGGGCCGGGGGCAGGTGGCCGGCGTTGGCGATGCGGCACTGGCGCAGTTGCGGGTCGTGGACGGCGTACACGCAGGTCGCGATGGAGTGGTCCAGGCCCGAGGTGATCTTGTCGAGGTGCTCCAGGAGCAGCGCGGGATCGAGGTCGAGCGCGGCGAGTGTGGCGGTCGCGGTGCGCAGCCGGCCCATGGTGGCGGCCGCGCCGATCCCGCTGCCCATCACGTCGCCCACCACCAGCGCGGTCTTGCCGCCCTCCAGCGGGATCACGTCGAACCAGTCGCCGCCGACCTCGCTGGTGGCACCGGCGGGCTGGTAGCGGGAGGCGACCTCCAGGCCGGTCGTCACGGGCGGGTGGCTCGGCAGCAGGCTGCGCTGCAGGGTGAGGGCGGTGTTGCGGGCGTTCTGGTACCAGCGCGCGTTGTCGATCTGCACGGCCGCGCGCGAGGCCAGCTCCCGGGCCAGCAGCAGGTCGTCCTCGCCGAAGGGCACCGGATTGCGGGTGCGCTTGAGGTCGAGGGCGCCGAGGACCTCACCGCGCGCGATCAGCGGCACGGCGAGATACGAGTGCAGACCCGCCCGTCCCAGCTGCACGGCCGCCTCGGGGGAGCGGGCGATCCGCGGCAGGTCCTCGTCCTTCACCTGCGGCACGAGGACCGGGCGGCCGGTCCGTACGCACTCGGTGACCAGGCGGTCGGGGCCGTACCGGGCGAGCTTCCCGGGCGGATCGGCGGCCCGGAGCGCGTCCCCGTCCTGCTCGGCCCGCACGGCGAGGGCGCGGATCACCGCGGGCTCGGACGGGCTCAGCGTGCTGGGGCGGCCCTCGACCACCGCGTCGAGCAGGTCCACGGCGGCCACGTCGGCGAGTTCCGGCACGGCGACGTCGGCCAGCTCACGGGCCGTGCGCTCCAGTTCGAGCGTGGTGCCGATGCGGGCGGAGGCGTCGGCGATGACGGTGAGGCGGCGCCGCGCGGTCTCGGCGGCGACGGCCGCCCGGTGCTGCTCGGTGGTGTCCACGACCGACATCGCCACGCCCAGCGCCCGGCCCATGGGGTCCTCCAGCCGGTACAGCGACATCGACCAGGCGTGGTCCTGGTCCGGGTCCGCCGGGGTCCGGCCGACGGAGGACCGGTCGACGAGCGGCGCCCCGGTCTCCAGTACCCGCCGGAACGAGGCCTCCAGGCTGTCGTTGTCCAGCATCGGCAGGATGTCGCGCATCCTGCGTCCGACGTGCTCCTCGGGGGGAACCCCGTTGATCCTGGCCAGAGCCGGATTGACCGAGACGTACCGCAGCTCGGTGTCCAGCACGGCCAGTCCGATGGGCGACTGGTGCACGATCCGTTGCGAGAGCGCCAAGTCCCGTTCGAGGCGGCGCACCGTCGACCGGTCGGCGGCGAGCCCCAGCGCGTAGATGTCGCCGCGGTCGTCCATCAGCCGCATGTTGCGGAACTCCACCAGACGCGTGCTGCCGTCCTTGACCCGGACGGGGAACGCCCCGGCCCAGCTCTGACCGGTCTCCATCACGTCGGCGAAGAGCTTGCGGATCAGTTGGAAGTGCTCCTCGTGCACCACCAGCCGGGCGGCGTACTGCCCGAGCGCCTCCTGCGCCGGATAACCGAACAGTTCCTCCGCCTGGGGGCTCCACAGCACGATGCGGCCCTTGGAGTCGAGCACCACCGAGGCCACACGGAGCATGTCGAGCAGCCCGCTGGGCCGCACCGGACCACCACCCTCGGCCACGGGAGCCTCGGCTGCACCCATCACACGCACCGCCTTCGACCGATCGCACGGCACGCCGTCCCCCGTGCCGACTCCCCTTGTTCTATCGCGCTCACACCGAATCTCCGACGCTGCCGACGACTGTCTCCACGATCCCTCAACACGGCGGCGGTCGTCCGGCGAAGCCGCAGCCGCGGGGCGGGCGAGCGTATGACGCGCATCACCGCCGGCCGCACCTGTTCACCTCACGTTTCGAATTTGGTCTGTACATGACTATCCGGTCGGGCCAGACTGTCGGCCGCAAGCGCGTCCCCACCCCCGAAACCGAGGAGTAGGCCCCCATGCCCGCGCCCGCCCGGCAACGTTGTCACGCGCTCCTGTCCGCACTGGTCACCCTCGCCACCGCCGTCGTCCTGTCCCTCACCGCGCCCGCCGCACCCGCCTTCGCCGCCGACACCTGGACCGAGGCCGGTTCCGACCGCGCCGACCCGCTGACCGAGAGCCAGGGCCTGACCTCGGTCGAGGTCCCGGCCGGCAGCCCCAACCGGTACACCGGCATCGGCACGATCCCCCTCGGTGTCAGCAGCCGTGGCTGGAACCACGTCGGCGACCCCGACGCCTCGTACAACGGTTACTACATCGAGCCGTACCAGCGGGACTCCGGCAACTCGAAGATGTTCCGGGTGCAGGCGCCCGGCGGCGCCTGGTCCGAGTACGTCCACACACTCAGCCCGGGGGAGGCCCTGAACAACTCCTGGGTCGCAGTCTCGCCCGACGGCCAGTGGATGCTGGCGGGGGAGTACGGCACGATGAGCCGGCTGCTGGTCTTCCCGACCCCGGGCGTGAACGCGAGCACCTCGCCCTCGGCGAACCTGCCGCAGGCCTCCACGGTCAACCTCGACCACGCCGTCCGCGACGTCCAGGGCTGCGACTTCTCCGGTCCCACGACCCTGCTCTGCTCCTCCGACGACCCGGCCGGCACGCTCTTCGGCGTCACCAAGCCGCTCCTCCAGGTCGACCTGTCCGGCCCGCCGAACGGCTCGGCGGACGTGTCCGGCCACGTCACGGCGCTGCGCCAGTTGCCGCTGCGCAGTTCCTGCTCCGGCACCTTCGAGACCGAGGGCATCGACTACGACCGCCGTACGGGCACCCTGCGGGTGATCGTGATCTCGCCGGGCTTCTGCGTGCTCACGGACAGCAAGACGTACCGGTTCACCCGCGGCTGAGGTCTCGACCGAGCCCCGCGACGGGTGGTGCGCGCCCGGAAAGTGGTGGTTTTCTGGGGAGGTGGCGCGGTGCACGGGGGACCGGCGGTGCCGCGCCGCCGCCACGAGAGGAGCGATCACGATGACCCGTGAGCGAACCCACGACGAGTCCGTCTCCGTCGAGATCAGCGGCTGCAGCAAGGAAGACGCCCGGATCGTGTTCGACGCGCTGTGCACGTGCTTCGAGTCCGACCGGTGCGCCGAGGACGTACCGCAGCAGCTCCACGAGACTCGCCCGATGGTGTGGCTCGGCACGTTCGAGGTCACGGACGCGCACGAGTGCACGATCCCGGCACGTCTCTCGTCCACCGTCGAGGCCGACGCGCAGGGCGGTTACTGGGCGATCGACCGGCTCCGCACGACCCTCGACTCCCTGTTCACGGTGCGCAACCTCTCCTCGGCCTCCGGCGACCAGGAGAAGGAGCTGCACGTCCTGCTCGAAAGCCGGTGACGCCGACGCCGCCGCACCGCGCCCGGTGACGTGGCCGGGCTCACCCCTCCGCCATTGTGCAACTAGTTGCACAATGGGTCGGCCGTCCTCTACAACAGAGGCGACGACACCGCGCACGGAGGGCCCCATGAGCCGTTACCCGCACCTGATGACCCCGCTCGACCTGGGCTTCACCACACTGCCCAACCGTGTGCTCATGGGCTCCATGCACGTGGGCCTGGAGGAGGCCGAGCGCGGATTCGAGAGGATGGCGGAGTTCTACGCCGCCCGCGCGCGCGGTGGCGTGGGCCTGATCGTCACCGGCGGCATCGCCCCCAACGACGAGGGCCGGCCGTACGAGGGCGGGGCCAGGCTCACCACCGAGGTGGAGGCCGAGCAGCACGCCGAGATCACCGCCGCCGTGCACCGCGCGGGCGGGAAGATCGCGATGCAGCTGCTGCACTTCGGCCGGTACGCCTACCATCAGGACCTGGTCGCGCCCAGCCCGGTCCAGGCGCCGATCAGCCCCTTTTCGCCCCGTGAGCTCACCGACGCCGACGTCGAGCGCACGATCGACGACTACGCCCGCGCCGCCCGCCTCGCCCGGCAGGCCGGCTACGACGGCGTCGAGATCATGGGCTCCGAGGGCTACCTGATCAACGAGTTCATCGCCGCGCAGACCAACCACCGCACCGACCGCTGGGGCGGCTCGTACGAGAACCGCATGCGGTTCCCCGTCGAGATCGTCCGGCGGGTGCGCGAGGCGGTCGGCGAGGACTTCATCATCATCTACCGGCTGTCCATGCTGGACCTGGTCCCCGGCGGCTCCACGTTCGACGAGGTCGTCACCCTCGCGAAGGCCGTCGAGGCCGCCGGGGCGACCATCATCAACACCGGCATCGGCTGGCACGAGGCCCGCATCCCCACCATCGCCACCTCGGTGCCGCGCGGCGCGTACACCTGGGTCACCAAGAAGCTCATGGGCGAGGTGTCCGTGCCCCTGGTGACCACCAACCGCATCAACACCCCCGAGCTCGCCGAGGAACTGCTCGCCGGTGGCCACGCGGACATGGTGTCCATGGCCCGCCCGATGCTCGCCGACCCCGACTTCGTGAACAAGGCCGCCGCGGGCCGCCCCGAGGCGATCAACACCTGCATCGGCTGCAACCAGGCCTGCCTCGACCACACCTTCAGCGGCAGGATCACCTCCTGCCTGGTCAACCCGCGCGCCTGCCACGAGACCGAACTGGTCCTCTCCCCGACCCGGCGGCGCAAGCGCGTCGCCGTCGTCGGCGCGGGCCCGGCCGGTCTGGCCTGCGCGGTGAGCGCCGCCGAGCGCGGCCACGAGGTGACGCTGTTCGACGCCGCGAGCGAGATCGGCGGCCAGCTGAACGTGGCCCGCAAGGTCCCCGGCAAGCAGGAGTTCGACGAGACGCTGCGCTACTTCCGCCACCAGCTCGACGAGCACGGCGTGGACGTCCGGCTGAACGCCTGGGTGTCCGCCGACGACCTGGCCGACCACGACGAGGTCGTCGTCGCCACCGGCGTCACCCCGCGCACCCCCGACATCCCCGGCGTCGACCACCCCCGTGTCCTCGGCTACCTCGACGTCCTGCGCGACGGGGCCCCCGTCGGCGACCGGGTCGCCATCCTCGGCGCCGGCGGCATCGGCTTCGACGTGGCCGAGTACCTCACCGACGCCGGCGACAAGGCGCACGAGGACCCGGCGACGTACTTCCGTGCCTGGGGCGTCGACATGGACTACCAGGCCGCGGGCGGTCTCACCGCCCCGCGCCGGCCCGCCCCGCCGCGCACCGTCCACCTGCTTCAGCGCAAGACCACCAAGGTCGGCGCCGGCCTGGGCAAGACCACCGGCTGGATCCATCGCACCGAGCTCAAACACCGCGGCGTGACCATGGTCCCGGGCGTCCAGTACGACCGGATCGACGACGCGGGCCTGCACGTCACCGTCGACGGGCAAAGCACGGTCCTGGAGGTCGACACGGTCGTGCTGTGCACCGGTCAGGAGCCGCGCCGCGACCTGTACGAGGCGCTGCTCGCCGCCGGCCGGAGCGCGCACCTCATCGGCGGTGCCGACGTCGCGGCCGAGCTGGACGCCAAGCGCGCCATCCAGCAGGGCACCGAGCTGGCGGCGAGCCTGTAGGGGCCGCGCGGCGCGTCCCTAGGATGAGGTCATGTCACTCCCGCACGCGATCCTCACCGCCCTGCTCGAAAGGCCGTCGTCGGGGCTGGAGCTGACCCGCCGCTTCGACAAGTCGATCGGCTACTTCTGGTCGGCGACGCACCAGCAGATATACCGGGAGCTGGGACGGCTGGAGGCCGAGGGGTACGTCCGTGCCCTTCCGGCCGAGCAGCCGGCCCGCGGGCAGAAGAAGCGCTACGAGGTCCTGCCCGCGGGCCGCGCCGAACTGGCCCGCTGGACCTCCGCGTCCCAGGACCCCAAGCCGCACCGGGACGCGCTGCTGCTGCGGCTGCGCGCCGCCGCGGTGGTCGGCACGGGCGGCCTCAAGGACGACCTGCGCCGCCATCTCGAACTGCACCGGCGCCAGCTGGCCGAGTACGAGGAGATCGAGCGGCGCGACTTCCCGCCCGGCAAGGACAGCACCGAGGACCGGCTGCGCCACCTGGTGCTGCGGGCGGGCATCGACCTGGAGACCTTCTGGACCCAGTGGCTCAGCCACGCCGTGAAGGAGCTCGACGGGTTGCCGGGCGCCGAGGACACGGCGGACTGAGGTCCGCGGTTCTCCTCGACCGCCCGGCTCCGGCTGGTGCCGCCGGACGGTTCAGAAGCGGTACGGCTTGGAGCGCTTGCGCAGGTACCAGACCGTGGCGATCACGCCGGTGCCCACGAGAGCCGCGCCGATGCCGAAGGTGATCGGGCCGTAGTCGCGGGCGGCGCCGCCCAGACCGCCCATGACGCCGCGGGACGGCGACGAGGTCGCCGAGGTCGAGGAGATCGTCGGGCCCGATCCGGCGGAGACGATGACGGACTGGGTGCCCGCCGTGGTGCCGTTCGAACAGACCACGACGACCGTGTAGGTCCCCGGGCTGACGCCGGACCACGCGGCGGACTGGCTGATGGTCGTCCCCGCGAGTGCCACCTGTCGGCCCTGGGCGAAGTTCGCCTGACGGCTGGACAGCAGGGACGCGTTGCCCCAGTTGCCGTTGGTCTGGGAGCAGGCGCTGGTCGTGACCGAGACGGTGGACCCGATGGTGCTCACGGAGATCCCCGAGACCGCGGTGGACGGCCCGGCGAACGCGAGCGGAAGCGCGGCGGCCGCCACTATCGGGCCGGAGCGGAGAAGGAATCGAGTTGTGCGCATTGGGTGCCCTCCGGCGGCACGGTTGGCGGAACGTCCCATGCGCCGCCGAGGGTCGGGAAACGTCCGTGCTGCCTCAGGCTCAGCCAACGACGCGGCGCTTCGGCCCGCACTCGGGCCGCCGCCAATCAGGTGACCGTTTCCGCTGTTGGCGGCCTCGGGTGGCGGGCGGTCACCGGCTCGTGCCGGCGCCGTCCGCCCCCGTCGTCACGGTCCGTTCCGCCGAGAATCCGCCCCACGTCCCGTCCGGCAGCCGCGCCCGGATCCGCACCCGGTGGACCTCCCCGGCGGCGCGGCCCACGTAGAAGCTGTAGTCCGCCCGGCCGCGCGGCGGGATGCCGCCCCACACCAGGGAGGTGGCCGGGGCGCCGTCGAGCCGGATCTGGTACTCCGTGACCACGCCTTCCGTGCGCGGCGGTTGCCAGGACAGGTCGATGTAGTACGCCCCGTCGGCCCGGTGGGCCGCCGCCCGGAACCCGGTGGGGGCGGTGTCCCGGCCGTCGTCCGTGCCCGGTGTGGTCAGGCGGACCGGGGCGCTCGCCGGCGAGAGGTTGTCGGCGGCGTCGCGGGCCCGGACGGTGAACGTGTAGCGGTGGCCCGGGCGCAGGCCGGTGACCACCGTCGCGGTCTGGCCGCCGCCCACGCTGTGGATCTTCGTGGCGCCCTGGTGGATCTCGTACGAGAGCACGCCCCGGTCGTCGGTGGAGGCGGTCCAGGACAGTTGGACGGCCCGGCTGCCGACCGCCCGGCCCGTGGGCTCGCGCGGGCGGGTCGGCGCCGAGCGGTCCGCCGCGACGACGGCCGGCGTTCGCGCGCGCACCTCCCGGCTGTTCGGGCCGACGCGCCCGTCGGTGTCCCGGGCCCGCACCGTGAAGACATACATGGTGGACGGCCTGAGCCTGGTGACGTCCACCATGTGCTGCGAAGCCGGTACTTCGCCGACCTTTGTGGTGCCGCGATATACCTCGTAAGCCCGGACGCCGGGGCCCGAACTCACCGCGTTCCACATGACGTGCACGCTGGTGGCGCTCCCGGCCGCGGCGGTCACCCCCGTCGGCGCGCCGGGCATCCGCCCGCTCTCGCCCTCGGCCGCGCCGCCCCAACCGCAGGACACGAGCAGCAGCAGGGCCCCGAGGGCCAGGACGGGAGGAAGGGGAACACGTCGCACGGTTCAGCCTCCCGGGGGACGGGATGACGGCAATGGTCCGGACCAATATGGCCCGACTGTCGCGGTCACATCAAGGGGGCGGACCGTGGGTCGCCGCATTGGTGACCATCGGAGTGCGTTGCGTATGCTGAAGCTCCTTGGCTGAACTCCCCGCGACAGCAGGGCAGTTCACGTCTGTGGCGCGGACCGCTGTCGTCGCTGATCCCGCGCCGACACGGGTGGCCGGGACGGCCTGGGCCGATAGGGGCTCAGGTTCCCGGCCCCTGTCACAAGTCAACGGGGTGTCAGACGCCGTAGATCGTCCGGACCGCCGTACGGTGGCCGGGTGCCCGGGCGGGCTCCGGATCGGGCTCGGTGACCGCCCATGCCCCCAGGAGAGGTCCCCTATCGTGCGTGTCCAGTCGCTGACGCTG
>NZ_JADDRL010000030.1 GCF_021538895.1 Streptomyces olivochromogenes
GCTGACCTGGTGCCCGGCCGCCAGCGCCTTCTCCGCCTCCCGGGACACACGGTCGGCAGTGGCCAGCCACTCCGTGTACCAGCTGTCGTAATCACCCTCGCTGATCCGCTCCGCGGTGGAGACGACCTCACCGAAGTCCGCACCGCCATAGGCGATGTGACTCATCGAACGCAGGCTCTCGTACCAGAACTGGATGTTGTTCGGGAACAGCAGCTGCTTCATCGAGTTCTCCAGGTTTCTTCCGAAGCGCAGATATGCGCTTCTTCCTCTGTGCCGAGCACGCTCGCCCGGCCCTTCACCGCCACCCTCGCGGTGTGCCCTTTGGCGTGATCAAGAATCCGGCAGAGCGATGTCCACCTTCCAGGGCCAGCGGGGGCGACTACTGTCCGCTGCTGTCCACCCCTGTCCGTTGCCCGCCCGAAGCACCCGGGGCGCGGGTGGGAAGGCCACCGTCATCCACCACCTGCTCCACGATGGCCCAGGATGCGGATCCGGCAGGTGGCGTGATCGATGACGGCGAGAACGTACCGGCGCTGGCCCGTCAAGGTGACTGTCTCCATGAAGTCCATGGCCAGGAGGGCACAAGCCTGGGAACGTAGGAAGTCCGCCCAAGTGGTCGAGGTCCGCTGCGGCACGGGATCGATGCCCTCGCTTTGAGGATCTCCCAGACAGTGGAGGGGGCGATCCGGATTCCCAGGGTGGCAAGTTCGCCGTGAATGCGCCGATATCCTGCGGATCGCCCGCGAGAACGGCGCCTGGGGGCCACGCCGGAGGCGGACCATGGGCAGCGAGGAACGCCCGATCCGCGGGAGTGAACCTGAGCCCAGCTGCGCTGAGTTGCCGTTCGAGCGCAGTGAACTGGTGGCGTAGGGCCAGGATCTCGGCGTCCTTGGTATGGTCACTGATCGGCAGCGGTCGCAGGGTGGCCAAGGCGTTCGTGACGGCAAGGCAGGCGAGGCGTAGCAGCGCTGGCGATCATCATGCCACTCGGCGGCTCCGGGCTTGACAGCCGGCTGACCAGCGCGGATGACGTTTCCGGCACGCACAGGGTCGCTGCCAGGTCTCGCTCAAGCTCTTGGACGTGATCGGTGAGTGGCCGGAGTTCGGCCAGTTCATCGGCTCGTCGACCACGGCATCCCCTTTGTTCTCACTTCTGCGCACCCGCCCCTCTCGCCTCCTGACCAGGCTGCCGTTCTGGTCTGCCGGCGGAACCAGCGGCGATTCCAAGTGTCCCTGCATGAACCAGTACGGAAGCCATCGGTGTGGCCACCCCGGCGAAACCATCCGAGTCAAATCGACGAGGCAACGGTGTCGGCCGGAATGGCCTGCTCCGCCCAGATGATCTTGCCCGTCGTCGTGTAGCGAGTGCCCCACCGGCGGGCGATCTGGGCCACGATCAGCAGGCCCCGCCCTCCCTCGTCGGTGGTCCTGGCATGGCGGAGGCGTGGCGAGGTGCCGCTGGTGTCGGAAACTTCGCAGATCAGGCCACGGTCCAGGATCAGGCGGAGACAGACCGGTCCGGTTGCGTGGCGGATGGCGTTGGTGACCAGTTCGCTGACGATGAGCTCGGTGGTGAACGTCAGTTCGGGTATGCCCCACGCCGTCAGTTGCTGGGCGGTGAGGGCGCGGGCGTGCGCGACGGTGGCCGGCTCGCTGGGCAGATCCCAGGAGACGACGCGCTCCCGGGGCAGGGCATGGGTCCGGGCGAGGAGCAGTGCCGCGTCGTCGGACGGCGGATTGGCCAGCAGGTCGTCGATCACCCTGCGGCCGCTCTCCTCCAGTGTCGGCCGGGGCGCGGCGAGGACATTACCCAGCCGGGAGAGTCCGACGTCGATGTCCCGGTCGAAGGACTCGATGAGGCCGTCGGTATAGAGCGCGATGAGGCTGCCTTCGGCCAGTTCCATTTCGACTGACTGGAAGGGGAGGTACCCGAGGCCGAGTGGCGGTCCGGCGGGCAGGTCCACAATTTCGGCGCCGCCGTCCGGACCGACGATCACCGGCGGGAGGTGACCTGCCCGGGCCAGCGTGCACCGCCTGCTGACCGGGTCGTAGACGGCGTACAGGCAGGTGGCTCCCATGAACGCGGTACCCGCGGCGGCGTCCTCGGCTGCCGTCGATCCGTCGCTGCCTTGGGCCCCCATGAGGCCGATGACCAGGTCGTCCAGATGCGCCAGCAGTTCGTCCGGAGAGTGGTCGAGGTTGGCGAGCGTGCGGACGGCAGTGCGCAGGCGTCCCATGGTCGCCGCCGCGTTGATGCCGTGACCGGCCACGTCCCCGACGACCAGTGCGACGCGTGCTCCAGAGAGCGGAATCACGTCGAACCAGTCGCCACCCACACCAGTGGGGGCATCCGCCGGGAGATACCACGACGCCACCTCCAGAGCAGACCCTCCCGTCAGTTCCTGCGGCAGCAAGTAGTGCTGCATGGAGCGGGCGGCGGTGTGCTCGCGGGTGAAACGGCGCGCGTTGTCGATGCACACCGCGGCGCGGGAGACGAGTTCCTCGGCGAGACGTACGTCGTCCTCCTCGAACGGGCCCAATCGCCGGGAACGGGCGAACGTCGCCGCGCCCAGGGTGACCCCGCGCGCCCGCACCGGAACCACCATCACCGATTGGATGTCGTAGGCGCGGATGGAGGCGCCTGTCGACTCGTCCTCGGTCACCCACGGGCTGGTGGTCTGGTCCAGAGTCCGTTCCACGAGGGTTCTGCTCTCCAGCAGGCACCGGGTCACGGGCGAGGAAGGTGCGCGCCGAACCGCTTCTCCCACTGCCAGCGTCGCCTCGGGGCAGCCCTCACGCACCGACTGCTGCCCCGCGCGCCGGATGACGGGTGCCATACCGACCGGCCCGGGCGCCGGCTCCTCGCCTTTCGTGACCGAGTCCAAGAGGTCGACGGCGACGAAGTCGGCGACGGACGGCACAGCGTTGTCGGCCAGTTCCTGTGCGGTCCGTGTCACGTCCAGGGTGCTGCCGATGCGGGCGGCGGCGTCGTTGAGCAGGGCCAGGCGATCCTGGGCCCGCCAGCGCTCGGTGACGTCGATGACCATGTACCAGACACCCACGTTCCGGCCGTGGCGGTCCTTCATGGCGAAGAAGGAGGCGGAGCTCGCGCGGCTGTGGTCGGGGTCGGTGTGGCTGGGGCCGCGGTACTCGTAGTCCATCACCGGATCGCCGGTCTCCAGAACCTCGCGCAGCTTCTCCTCAAGGGCCTCGGCCTCCGCCTTCGGCAGCACTTCCGTCATCCGTCGGCCCAGCCGCCGTTCGAGGGGGATCTCGCGGTCCAGTGGCTCGTTGACCCAGACGTACCGCAGGTCCGTGTCGAGGACTGCGATGCCGACCGGTGCGTGGGCGAGGAAGGGAGTGAGCACCAGCTGGCTCACTCCGCCGCCCGGCATCCGCCAGAAGGCCGTTTTCGGGGGGCGGCCGACGAACCTGCCGAAGACCAGCGCGGCGACCGTGGCGACCAGGACGCCTGGGACCATCTCGTACACGCCCGACTCGAGAGGGCCGAGCAGCGGATTGATCTTCTTCCACAGCAGCACGGTTGCCGCACCCGACACGATCCCGGCCATGGCCCCGGCCCAGGTCATGCGCGGCCAGTACAGCGAGAGAAGGACGACCGGCCCGAAGGCGGCTCCGAAGCCTGCCCAGGCGTAGGCGACGATACCCAGCAGCCCGCCGCCCCTGAGCGCGATCACGAAGGCCACCACGGTCACGACGACGACAGCGGCGCGACCGACCCACACCAGTGCCCTGTCCGAGGCGCGCCGGTGGAGGAGCGCGCGGTAGAAGTCCTCGGTGAGAGCGACGGACGACACGAGGAGCTGGCTGTCCGCCGTCGAGATGATCGCGGCCAGTACGGCGATCAGCATCACCCCGGCGCCCCATGGATCGAACAGTGTCCGGCTCAGGGTGATGTACACCGTCTGCGGGTCGTTGAGCGGCGCTCCGGTCCGCGCGATGCCCACCAGGCCGACGAGCGTGGCGCCGGCGAGCACGACGATGACCCACCCTGTTTCGATGCGGCGGGCTGTGGGGACGGCGCCGGTACTGCGGATGCCCATGAAGCGGGCCAGGATGTGCGGCTGACCGAAATAGCCCAGACCCCAGGCGAGCAGGGAAGTGATCGCAACGACGCCGAGGGACCCGCCCGCTGACCACCGTCCGTCCATGAAGTCGACCTGGGCACCCATGTCCAGCAGGCTGGGTGTCTTGCTGTTGAGGGTGTCGCGCAGTGCCCCGAAGCCACCCAGTGCCCCAATGCCGACGATGGGGAGCACGAGCAGGGCGAGGAACATCAGTGTGGCCTGCATGACGTGCGTGAGGCTGACCGCGAGGAAGCCGCCAAGGCACGAGTAGATGACGATCACCAGGGCGGTCAGGGCGACTCCGAGCCCGAACCTGACATCGAAGATTTGCTGGAACAGCAGCCCGCCGGCCACCAGCCCACTCGCGACGTAGACGGTGAAGAACACAAGCGTGACCACCGCCGAGACCATCCGGAGCATCCCGGTGCGGTCCTCGAACCGCTCCTCCAGATAGGCCGACAGGCTCACGGCGTTCCCGGCGCGCTCGGTATAGGTGCGCAGCCTCGGCGCAACGAGCAGCCAGTTGAGGTAGGTACCGAGCACCAGGCCGACCGCGATCCAGCTGGCGCCGACACCGGCCGCGTACACCGCGCCGGGAAACGCAAGAAACAGCCAGCCGGACATGTCGCTGGCCCCTGCGGACAGGGCGGCAACAAACGCGCTGAGCCTGCGGCCCCCCAGCGCGAAGTCGGCGAAGGTACGAGTGCGGCTGTACGCCCAGACACCTGTCCCGACCATGACGGCCACGTACACGAAGAACGTGACCACGATCGGCGCACTCAAGTCGAACATACTGCCCTCACCTGCGTGGTTTCTGGGCACGGGCGCCACTGTCGCACGCCTGACAGCTCGTAGCTCCTCCTAGATAAATGTACAGATCTCGGTCACTTTGGACCGGAAACACCGCGCGCGCGGGGGCTCACGCGCTCACTGCGATGACCTGCCCCATCGGGCTTGGGCAACCCGATCAGGAGCAGCGTCACGTCGTCGTCATGCTTGGCCGTCTCCGGGATGAGGGTTCTGACCAACCGGTCAGCGGCGTGATCGAGGCTCTCCGCATCCGGGGGAACGCCCTTCAGCGCGTCGTTGAGAGTGTGGGCGAGGATGTCGATCTGGGCCTCGATGTCAGTGCCGGGTCTCTCGACCAGTCCGTCGGTGTAGAGCGCGAGAGTGCTGCCCGGTGGCAGCGGCTGGGTCGTCTGCCGGAACGGCACGCCGCCGCCACAGCACGAATCGTTGACGCCCAATGGCACACCGACCGGTGCCTGCAGCAGGCGGGCAGGCCCGTCCGGGGGCAGGACGATGACCGGGAGGTGTCCCGCCGAGCACAGGGTGACCTCATGGCCGCTCTGGTCCACCACCAGGTAGACGCAGGTGACGAGCTGGTCCGCCAGGTCACTGACGAACGCGTCCAACCCGGTCATCAGCTCACCGGGAGGTATGCCCATGCGGGCCAATGCGTGGGACGCGGCGCGCAACTGACCCATGACCGCCGCTGCCTCCAGCCCCCGGCCCATCACGTCGCCGACGACGATGCCGGTGCGGTCCCGGTCCAGGGGAATGACGTCGAACCAGTCGCCGCCGACCCCGGGGTCCTGGACGGACGCCAGATACCGGTGGGCGCTGGACAGGTGCGGCAGACGGGACGGCTCACCCATGAGACTGTGCTGCAAGGTGTGGGCAATTCGTCGGTGCTCCTCGTAGCGCTCGGCGCGTTCGGCCTCGACCTGCCTGCGTTCGGTGATGTCCCTCACGGACAGGAACACCAACGTCCCCTCGTCGGCCTGGAGCCTGCTGAGGCTCACCTCGACCGGGAACTCACTGCCGTCGCTGTGGAGCCCGTAAAGGCCCCGGTCCAGGACGATCGGCTTCGGGTCCGCCTGCCGCAGGTAGGCGCCGAGGAAGGCGCTGTGCCGTCGACGCCGCGAGACGGGAACCAGATCGATGACCTGGGTGCCGACGAGGTCGGCCGGCGCATGTCCGAACAATCGTTGCACCTGAGCGTTGGCCATGGCGATGGTGCCGTGGCCGTCCGTGATCAGGGTGGCGTCAGGCGCGGATTCCAGCAACGCCAGGAAGCGCTGGTGAGCGCGCCGGACCTCGTGCTGGGCCGCGACTCGTTCGGTGATGTCGGTGACCACGCCGCCTATCGCGTAGGGCTTGCCGGACGACGTGGTGAGCGGGAACAGACTGGTGAGGAGGTCCCGCGGGCCTCCCGGCAGGGTGAGCAGTTCCTCCCGCTGTACGGGGGTACCCCCTGCCAGCATCGCGAGGTCTGCGGCCCGCGCCTGACGCGCGAGGCCGGGCGGCATGACATCCCGGTCCCGGCGACCCAGTACCCGCTCGCGGGACAGGCCAAGGCTCTCCTCGAACGTCGTGTTGACCGCCAGAAAGCGCCCCTCCAGGTCCTTGATGAACACCACCGCGGGTGTGTGGTCCATGAACGCCTGCAGCAGTTCGTTCTGCCGCACCTGCCACTCCGCACGGGCGTGCGCCACCTCGATACGGCGACCCACGACCAAGACCGAGAAGATGACCGCGGTGAACACGGCCACATGCCCACACACCAGCAGCGCGGTACCCAGACGTGTCCCGAACAGTGCCGCGTCCTCACCGGCCAGGACGAGCCAGCCCAGCAGCGGCGGTACGACCAGGACGGTGGCGAACAGGCGGCGCCCCAGCGCCCCCGTCGTACCCGCGTTCATCAGCAGTCCGGCAGGACCCTGGTCCGGCCGGGCGAGGAAGGCGGCGATGCCCAGCAGCACCAGAGCCAGGCCGGTGTACAGGGCCATGCCTGTGTAGGCGCCGAACCGCTCCAGTTCAGGTACGGCGTACGCGAACCCGTACAGGCGCAGCATTCCCAGCGTGAGAACGGCCAGGCCCGGGACCTGACTCGTCCAGGCGGGAAGCCGGGACGAGCTCGCGCACAGGGCTGCCACGCCCCCGATCATCAGTGCCGTGGCCGTGTTCGATGCCATCCGTCCAGGCACCTCTGTCGCCACCCGCACCGTGTCGTCCCTGAAGAGCAGTTCATCGATGCCCAGGCCCACCCCGGTCACGTACTCCACAACGGTGAGCCCGCCGACGAAGGCCGCCAGGGCTGCGGCCCCACGGGCGGCGATCATCCACGGCGTGACGCATCCGCGAGCCACCAGAAACAGGGAGATTCCGAGTGCCAACAGCGCCACGGCGGTGTTGGCGTTCATGGTCGCGCCGGCACCGGGCCCGCGTCTCAGGACGTCGATGCCGAAGACCCAGCCGGACAGACCCGCCGCGCCCAGCACAGCGGCCACAACGGCGGCGCCCTGAGCCACGACTCGAGCAGCGTCCAAGGCGGACTGCTGGTACGGCAGGTCCGCGGCCTGCTCTGCTCCAAGCGCGCCGAGCAACTCGGGCGACTGCTGCTCTTCCGTCACAGAACACTCGTCTAGGTGGATGAACGACTGAATCGTCACTCACACCCTAAGTACTTTGACCGCTCAGCGCCCTGGTCCGCGTGCCCCTGCCCTCCCCCGGTCGTGCCCAGGACCGACTCCGTCAGCCGGTACGGCTTGACGCCGCTCTCGAGCCTGGCATTCCGGCTTCGTCGGACACTGTGGCCGTCGCCCACGAGGCGCTCCAACGGCCCGGCGGCCGTGACGCGATCGATCAAGGTCATGGCCGTCGGACCGATGGCGATACACCGAGCATGGCCTACCAAGTCGAGGGCCCGAGAGGTCCCGGAGGAGTCGCCCGCGATCTGCCCGCCCCGTCATGGTGGTCCCACGTCGGGGCGGCCCGTGAACGATCTTCCTTGAGCCAGGGTGACAAACCATCGGTGCCCGCTCGTCCACTGGTCAGTGACGCTGAGGCCAAGGTCCGCGGCCACCCTGCGGAGGGCTGCTCGTCCGAGCCGCGCCCAGGAAAAGGGAGGCTGGTCGGGACGCCGTACGGCACACCCACCCATACCTGTGCGACGCCTGCAGGCAGCGGTCCGTCACCGTCGAACGCCAGGCCGTCCAGGCCGAGCACGAGCACCGGGAGCAGGACCAGGCTGTGCCCGAGCAGAAGGCCGGCGGCCGGCTCTCACTCTTCCACACCTGACCGGGCAGCCCTCTCCCCCAGCAGCGCGGGCAAGTGTGGCTGAGCGCTTCAGCCGGCGGGTTTCTCCAAGCACGATCAGCGCGGTTCTCTCAGGTCGGCCCACGTCTTGTGCGCGTGACCAGTCGCAGCGGGCATCGGATCAGCGTTCCAGACCGTCAGGGGCAGCAGCTTCTTGCCGGTCGGTCCGATTGGGATGTGGGTGTCCAGCTGCGGTCTGGCAGCCACCCGCAACCGCCCCGACGCCATGATCCATCGCCGCCTCCGCTGTCGTTGCTGTCCGTTCTGTTCAGATCTCCGCGACGTCGAGAGCTCCGGCACCGCATCGACCACATTGCCGTCGGTCGAGGACGTGCCGCGCCGACTGTCATGCATCGCCGACTGTCAGCTCCGCCTCTCACTCTCCCGCAGCCCACTCCTTCGCTGTCCGACACCGGTGACTTGCCGCAGCCCTCCTGCGCTTCAGCAGCGTGGTCTTTCCCTGGAGCAGACGCTCTGCGGGCAAGGAGTAACGAAACGCGGAAACCGTACGGCCGACATGCCGCGCATGGCGTAATGAACCGCTTCGGCGGCTTCCCAGGTCACGTTGTGCGGAGGCGGTGACCAGCGTGGACACAGGAAGATAGGTGGCAAACCCGGCCATGGGCACGGAGAGCATTGACCGATCGGAGGGTTTCGGCGAGCGGCTGCTCGGCCTGCTGCTGGACAGAGCGCGGCTCCTGCCGCCCCAGATGATCGCTCCACTCATCGCGGAGGGGGTGGCCAGGATCGGCGGTCGTGACGTCTCCATCCTGCTCCAGGACTACGCGCAGGAGTTGTTGGTGCCGCTGCCGGGCACGAAACTGCATGTGGCCCAGCCCGAGCCGGTGACCGACTCCCCCGCCGGGCGGGCCTTCCTGCGCGGGGACAGGGTCGAGGTTCCGCAGGCCAGCGGCGGCGTCCGGATTTACCTGCCACTGCTGGACGGCAGTGACCAGGTGGGCGTAATGGCCCTCACACTGGACACAGTCGGCGACGACGACCGGCGCCTGCTGCACAGGCTCGCCAGCCTGGTCGCCGACATGCTGGTCACCAAGAACGCATACACCGACCAGTTCTTCCAGACCCGGCGTCGGGAGCCGATGAGCGTGTCCGCAGAGATCCAGTGGAGCCTGCTGCCGCCGCTGACGATGTCCGTGCCCCAGGTCAAGGTGGCCGGAGCCCTGGAGCCCGCCTACCGCGTCGCCGGCGACAGCTTCGATTACGCCCTCAACGGCAACATCCTGCACATGGCCGTCATTGATGCGATGGGCCACGGCTTGGACGCCGCCACAATGGCAACCGTGGCCATCGGCGCCTACCGGCATGCCCGACGCGTGTTCATCAGCCTGGACGAAAAGTACGCGTTCATGGATGATGCCATTTCCCGGCAGTTCGGGCCCGACCACTTCGTCACGGCGCAACTGATGCACCTGAACATCGCCACCGGTGAGATGGAGCTGGTCAACGCAGGCCACCCCGCGCCGCTGCTGATCCGCGGCGGCCGGGTCGTGCAGCAGCTGGAGAGCGCGACGACGCTGCCCGTCGGCTTCGGCGGTGAAATGCCCCGAGTCAGGGAGCACGTGCTCCAGCCAGGCGACCGGGTGCTCTGCTACACCGACGGCATCATCGACGAGCATGTCGCCAGCGGGGAGCCGTTTGGCGAGGAACGCCTCATCCGCTGCGTCAACCGCCTGGGGGAAGACCCGTCAGAGGGCGTGCGGGCGGATCTGCGCCGACTCTCCCACACCCTGAAGAGCGAGCGGGGCGGGCGCACCACCGACGACGCCACCCTTTTCATGATCGAGTGGAACGGGGGCACCGCCGACCACCTCGCGACCCTCGACTGAGCGTCTCGACGTCGACCGAGTCCGCGCCCGACACCGCCGCCCACGTCGACGACGATCCGTCTGCCAGCGGCGCCGCCTGGCGACGGGGTGGCCTCTCGTGCCAGAGCTCAGGCAACGCCAGGGGCCGGTGAGGGACAGCAGCCACCAGACCCCCAACACCAACGTGAACCGCTCCGGGGCGCACGTACTGGCCCAGGCCATCGTCGGCACCACCCGGGAACACAGGCTGGAGCTGACGGCACCCATGGACGTCACCGAGGAACACGGCCGCGGCGCCACCGGCAGCATGGACGAACATCAGGTCTCCGCCGGCCACCTCGGGCCCGCAGACGCACGTCCCACCTGGGTCAAGACGGTCGACAGCCGCGCCCTCCTCGACGGCGCGGCCGTCGCCTGACCTGTGCCGCCCTGCTGCGCGACCCCCTGTGCCATGACGCCCCGCGCACCCTGTGCCACCTGCGCACGGCCGGCATCGAGCGACTGCTATGCCAGCGGCAATGGTTCGGCTGCCCGAATAGTCGCCGTCCGCCTCGCCGCATGTGTGCGGCCTCAGCGGCGACTGTCACCCGGCGCGAGCGGACCGGCAAGTGCAGCGATCGCCGCCGGCGCGGCTTGAGGCAGCGGCGAACATTTTCCAGTTGCTCGTGCCGGGACCTCGCCAACAGCAACGCCCAGACGCCCCATGAACGCCGGCTCGCTGGATGTAGCCCGCCCGCGCAAGGCCCGGGTATCGAGCCCTGATGTCCCGGGCCTACTCCCCACTGGCCGGGTCAACCAGGTGGCGGACGCGGCCTGCTCCCCTGCCGGGCAGAAGCGATGCGGACCCCCGACACCCCCGCACGGCGCGTCATCCACTTCGGCTTTTCGATCCCGCGAGCTGTGTCGCGGAGCCGCGCTGCCCCATTCGTGACGCAACAGCGTAGACACGCCCCAGGGGCGCGAAGGGCTTCGTCGTGCTGCCCCGGCGCTGGAAGGTCGAACGGTCCATCGGCTGGATCATGAATGCCCGGCGCAACTGCCGGGAATACGAGCGGCTTCCGCGGCACGCCGAAGCCCACCTGAACTGGGCCTCCATCACGCTCGTGACCCAACGCCTGTCCCGGAAAGGCCCGCCCACCGACAACCGGACGAAGAAGAACCGGCCCGGCAACTGAACCCCGGGAACTGCTCCTCAATTCTTTCCGCGTCCCGTCCCCTCGGCCCTTTGCAGCGTGCGGTCACCAGGTTCTCCGGGCCGTGGCTCGGGGGCCCCAGGAGGCGCATGCGACGGTCGAGCGAGAGGTGAGGCCCAGCGCGGGGTTGTCTTTACCGTCCCGCATGTGGTTGAGCCAGCGTTCGTACCAGCTCAGGAAGTCCTGGGTCGAGGAGACGTTCGGGTGCCAGAAGCCCTCCGCGTTGCCGGTGACCACGCGGCCGGTGAGGGGTCCGGTCACGCCGATGAGGCACAGGTCCGTGCAGCCCATCTCAACAATGTGGAGGAACCGATCTCCTTGCAGCGCCTCTGGGTGGTCCACGTGATGGAATCCCCGCGGGGTGCCGTCCGAGGGCTGTCGGTCCATGGTGAAGAGCCTGCAGTCCTCCAGCGGAAGCATGCCGTAGAAGGGGCCGGCACCGCTGCCTCCGATTTCGACGAGGAACTCTCGGTAGGCCGACGGCAATGCGATGTGGTGTTCGCGCTCGAAGGCGTCGGCCTGCACGGAACTGACGCGCGGGCCAACACGAAACTCGTGGCGCTCGGCACCCATCGAGTGGCTGCGCTGTGCCTGGTATGGCACCTTCGCCAACTTGGAGCGTATGCGCGATATGCGGGAGTCCATCGGAGGATCTCTTCTCTCGTCTGCCACCACTCTACTGGGGCCTGAATGAGGCACCTCCGAGCGTGGTGAGGCAGGCCACGGCCTGCAGGAGCTCTCAACTCCGGCGCTTGGTGCATTCGCCAACTGCTGTCCTGAAGGCCATGTCCATAGGGAACATGGCGTCACGTTTGCGTCGATTCGTTTTCGGTCACGCGCCTACCCCCGCACCGCTCTACCCCACGTTTCCAGCAGTTCGCGCTCACGCCGGCTGCTGAGGCCGGCCCGACGGGGCCGGTCCAGACCCTGCTCCCGCTCCCAGCGCAGGGTCTGCGCCAGGAGCTCCGCCCGAGGCCGGTGCCGCAGGCCGGCCGCGGCCGCCGCTGCGCCATTGCGGGCGCTAAAGCCGACCCAGTCCGGGTCGGCCACCCACAGCGCGAGCGACTCCGGACCCATGGCCTGGACCACGTTCTGCCCGAGCAACCAGTCGTTGTCCGCCTCCACCACCGGCCCGGTGTGCCCGCCGATCTCCCTCGACAGCGCCACCCACTCCCCGAAGGGCACGATCGGGCCGACCGCGTTGTACGTTCCGGTCGTCCCCTTCTCCGCGCAGTCGAGCAACCATGCAGCGAGGTCTCGCGCGTCCACCACCTGCGTCGGGATGCCAGGGCAAGCCGGCACCAGCAGCGGGGCCAGCGGCTCGCGGGCCGCGCGGGCGACCCAATAGCCGCAGCGACCACTGCGATCACCGGGGCCGCCGATCAGCCCCGCCCGTGCGATGAGGAGCCGGTCGCCCACTGCGGCCGCCGCGGCCTCCTCGCAGGCCACCTTGGCCTCCCCGAACTCGGCGTGGTCGACCTCGTCCCGCTCGGCCGCCGGAAGCAGGTCCGCCGACTCGTCCGCCTCCAGCTGCGCATGCGAGGCATACGCGCTGACCGACGACACGTACGACCAATGGACCGCGCTCTCACCGAGCGCCGCCAGGGCCCCGCGGACGAAACCTGGCTGCCCCGAGACCTCGAGAACGGCATCCCACTCCTGTCCCGGCAGGCTTTCGTAAGCTGACGGGTCACGTCTGTCCGCAACAACCAACTCGGCGCCCTCGGCCACCTCGCCGCTCTCCCCGCGAGCCAGGCAGGTCACCCGGTGCCCACGTTCCAATGCCTGCCGCGAGACCTCGCGGCCCACCCACGCCGTTCCGCCCAGCACCAAGATCTTCATCGGGTCACTCAAACACGGACTGTGAGCACGCACATCCCTGCTTCGCCGAGAGCAGAGAGATCCGCCAGGGCGCACCGGGGCTGCCTGCCCCCAGACTCGTAACCCAATTACGATGCGGCGTTGTTGAGACGTCGCCAGGAGATGAGACCGCAGCCCAACGAGACAAAGACGTCGTGGAGTTCGAGGCGTCGCTCCCATCGCACGGCGCGGCGTTTGAACTCGTGAAGGAGGGCGAAGGTCCTCGACGCCACAGCGGAGCTTGCCCGGACCCTTGATTTTCGAGGCGCCCTGACGGGAGACCACCGCCATGATCCGGCGGCGCCACACCTCACGCCGCACCGCCCGGGAGTCGTACGCTCTATCATCCAGGACGCACTCGGGGCGCCGTCGCGGTCGGCCGGGCCGTCCGGCGACGGGCGGGATGCCATCGACCAGGTTCAGGAACTGCGTGAGTTGACGTCGGCAGTGGTGATGACGGGGAGTGGGGTGCCCTTGCCGTCGCAGATCAGACGGCGTTTGCTGCCCGCCTTCCGCCGGTCGACCGGCGACGGACCGGTCGCGGCACCCCCCTTTTCGCGCGGATATGGGAGCCGTCCACGCGCGCGGGTCCAGTTGAGTTCGCCGGCCGCGTTCAACTCGACAAGCAGTAGGCGGTGCAGCTGCTTGAAGACCCCGGCCTTCTGCCAGCGGTCTAGTAATGCTTCGTCAGGTCGCCGGCTTGAAGATCGTCCGCGGTGGGCGGTCCTTTCAGGCGAAACGGGGATGTCCGGCTCACTCATCCGCGGGCGGATTCCGATAACTGAGGGTGAAGTCCCCGAACGCCCCGTTCCCACCTCGGAAGGCACACCATGGCACACCCCGCCGACCGCTCCGCCCCGGATTTCGTCCCCCACTCCGCCGAAGCCGTACGGGAGCATCTGACCGCGGCCACCGCACTGCCCACCTTCCTCGCGGGCGCCGGCACCCTGACGCTGGCCGAGCGCCGCCTCATCGTCGACCAGGCCCTGCTCATGCTGGACCAGAACTACGTCCACCTGCCGCTCAAGTCCGCCATGTACGCCGTCAACCCGGTGCAGCGCCTACGGGTGCTGCACCGCCGACTGGAGCGGCAGACCGAGTCGACCAAGCCCCTGGAATGGCTGTTTCACGCCGAGCTGTCGGAGATCTTCCACTCGGTGCGGGACCTCCATACCAACTACCTGCTCCCTGCACCCTACGCAGGCAAGGTCGCCTTCCTGCCGTTCCTCGTCGAGCGGTACGAAGACGCGCAGGGGGAGCACTTCATGGTCACCCACGTGGCCCAGGGCTTCTCCGCCCCGGGCTTCGCGCCCGGCGTCGAGATCACCCACTGGAGCGGGATCCCCATCGCCAAGGCCGTCGACCTCAACGCCGCCCGCTTCGCCGGCAGCAACGCGGCCGCCCGCCGCAGCCGCGGCATCCAGTCGCTGACCCTGCGGCCGCTCGTCATGCACCTTCCCCCGTTCGAGGAGTGGGTGACCGTCAGCTACCTCGACGCCGACGGCACCGCGCGCGAGCTGCGCGAGAGCTGGCGGATCGTGGACAACAACCTCCTCCCGACGTTCGTCAGCGCAGCGGCGCCGACGGGAGCCGCGTTGGCCGTGGGCCTGGACCTAGACATGGACGAGGCCAACCGTGCCAAGGTGATGCTGTTCGCGCCGAAGGTCGTCGCACGGCAGCAAGCCCTCGAAGCGGGCGAGGCCGCCCCCGAGGTGCGGGCCGGCGAGATCTCCTCCTCGATGCCCAAGGTGTTCCGGGCGCAGGAGGTGGAGACAGCCGCCGGCACGTTCGGCTACATCCGGATCTTCACCTTCAACGAACTCAATGTGGAAGGGTTCATCAACGAGTTCGTCAGACTGCTCCGCGAGATGCCGGACCGTGGTCTGATCCTGGACGTCCGGGACAACGGCGGCGGCGTCATCTGGAACTCCGAACTCGCCCTACAGACCCTCACCCCCCGCCGCATCACCCCCGAGCCGACGCAGTTCATCAACACCCCGCTCAACCTGCGGATCTGCCGCAGGAACCAGGACGACCTGGGCGCCTGGCTGCCCTCCATGGAGCAGGCCGTGGAGATCGGGGCCACCTACTCCAGCGCCGTGGCCCTCACACCCGAGGACGGCGCCAACGCGATCGGCCAGCAGTACGTCGGCCCGGTCGTCCTCATCACCAGCGCCCGCTGCTACTCGGCCACCGACATCTTCGCCGCCGGCTTCCAGGACCACCAGATCGGCCCCGTCCTCGGCACCGATGAGAACACCGGCGCCGGCGGCGCCAACGTCTGGGAGCACAAACACCTCGTCGACCTCCTCACGGGTGATCCCGAGACGCCATACCGGCCCCTGCCGAAGGGCGCCGGCATGCGGGTGGCGATCCGCCGCAGCCTGCGGGTCGGCACGAACTCCGGCACGCCGGTGGAGGACCTGGGCATCACCCCGGACATCCCCTACCGGATGACCCGCCGGGACCTGATGGAAGGCAACGCCGACCTATTCGAGCGCGCCGGGGAGATCCTCAAGGGCCTCACGCCGCACGCCGTGAACATCACGAACGCGACCGCCGCCGGCGGTGCGCTGCGGCTCAAGGTCAAGGCCACCAACATCGACCGGCTGGACGTCTACGTCGATCAGCGCCCGCGCGCCTCCGTCGACCTGTCCGACGGCCAGGCCGACGTCACCGTCCCCGACGCGGCCACCGCCCACTCGGCGCGCGTGGAGGGCTTCGCCGGCGGAGAACTCGTCGCCACCAACACCGCCCAGCTCAACTAACAGAACATGCCCGGCACATGTGTGAGTTCGCGGTAGCCGTGCTCGATCTTAGCAGCGGGTAGGGGGCTGGTGCCCGAAGTCTCGGCGGGCCTGCCCGCCGAGACTGCCCAGGTACTGAACAAGGCGGGGGCTGAAGCCGTAGGCGCGGTAAACCAGGGGCAGGTAGCGGGGCACATCGACCGCTGCAGCCCTGGTCGACCGCCCGCGCAGCACGGCCTTGGCAACTTGTTCAGCTGTAACACCCAGAATCGTCAACGGCACCGCGGTGACCGCCAGGACAGCGGTGATCGGGAGCGACCACTCCCCCTCTCCAAGGAGGCAACCTGTTCCTCCAGGTCCTCGACCGCGTCATCAGTCTGGTCGCCGCGCTGCACGGGTAGCGCCAGATGTCCGTCGATATGGGCAAGGCTCATCTCTGGCGCAGATCGTCAGATGGGGGTACGGCGGGGCAGGGGGTTAGCATTTCCGGCGCCATGGCGCGGTGACGGCCGCGGTGCCTCGGCGGAGGGCTGATGCCACGCCATTCACCAGGCGGACCGGCCAACAGCGACGCGTCATACTGCCTCCCGCTGGGGACGGCCCGAGGGCACTTGGGGCATCGTCGGCCGGGGTGGCCGGCGCGGGCAGGGAGGCCGGTTCGGGTGCGGGCGTTGGGGGGACGGGCTGCCGGGTGGCTTCTGCGCGAACCCAAGCGGCGATGACGGCGTAGATGTCGCGAGACATGGTGAATCTCCTGCGGTCTGGACCGGTTGCTGGCAGCGCGGACTGGCCGTCGCTGCCCCCGCACGCGAGCCGGGCAGGGGGAGCGACGCGGCCGGGCCGGTCAGCAGCGCAGGACGTCGTACTGAGGGAGTTGGTCTCCGGCCCGGCGATGAGCCGAGGCTGGTGCCCGTCCTTGGGCGCCAAGGGCAGTGACCCGGGCGAGGGTGTCGCACACGACCCGATGCCAGCCGAGGACCGCCAGGCGGGAGCGGTGGCGGCAGGGCGAGACGATGGATGCCCGGTGCCCTCCGCCGTGATGCGGTGCGTCGCGCACCACGTCGAGGCCGCCGTCCGACGACGATGACACCTGCAGGGTCTCGCCGGTGTCATCCTCGTCGGACGTTGGCGTCAATGCCTGCGAATGGTGCAGGACAGCGCTGTCGCCGGTAGCAGACGGCGGCACATCAGCGAAGGCGGAAATGCACGTCGTGATCAGGAATGTCAGTAAGGCCACCAGCAGCGTACCGCGCACACCGCTGCGGGCCGCGTGTCGGCCGGTGATGACAGCGCTGGACATGCAGGGCCTCCCCCAGGGTGTCCGATAGAACAAATCCCCTGGACAAGGGACGACACACTCGACATAACCCAAAAGGGACCACATCGGCCTGTGAGGGGGTGAACGGAATCAAACCTCTATACGCATGCCGATGATTCAGCCGACCTGCGCCCTGCGACGCGAGCGCAGTCACGCGTCACCGCCCGCGTCCTTCGGTCCCGTTCGGTGATGCCGCGGGTGTCCTTGATGGGCAGACAACCCAGCAGGGCGCCGTTCGGGACGGTGACCGGGAAGCGGGAGTACCCGCCTCGAGCGCCACCCGCTCCGAGTCGCCTTGGCCAATGGTGTGCACGACCGTGCGCATCCGCCGTGCGGGGAAACGTCTCGCCGATCGGGCGGGTGCCCTGCTCCGGCACATCGCGGAACACCTCGCCGTCCGCGGGCTTCCGGCCGCCCTCGCCCCGCGGAGACGCCAAGTGGCACACAGGGGTGCATGAGGAAACGGGACCCCGTCACCCTGCCTTCGCCCCGCGATCACCCTTTGGCCGGTGCCCCGTCGGCCGGCCACCTGGTTGGTGGATACAGCGTCGCGCTCGCACCCGGCACGGCGTCCTGTGCCAGCACCGGAGGATCAAGTTACGCCTGGAATGTCCAACCGGGTGAAATGTGAGCTCCGGACGAATCCACTCCGACCAGGAGACCGTCGTGCCGGTCATGGACGTGATTCACGAGGTACACGTGTCGGAACCGGGCCTGGTGGTGGTCGACATCGCGGCCGCCGACGACGAGACCGCGTTCGCCTTTCACGCTGCGCTCGCCGCGATGTGGGCCATTACCACCGTCGAGCGCGCGAGCCGGGGCCCCGGGCGACTTGGAGTCCGACTCCGCTGCCACCTCGACCTGCGCCAGCCCCTCAAGCCTTGAACCACGCCACCTCCGGTGCGGTGGACGGCTCCGCCGCACCGACGCGTTGCCGAACCCGAAGCCACGGCATGGTCGGACAGGCCTCCTGGCTCACCGTTCGGATCGATTGGTGCAGGTCATCACCAACGAACGGACAAGCCCGAGGCCGCATGATCAACCACTTCTGTTAGGGCCAGTAGACGGGAAGGCCATCGTTGTCCGTGCCTGTCGGGCATGCTTCGGGGAGTGTGACTGATAGGCCGATGCTCTCCATAGCGGCTTGGAAGGGGACTCCGGGAGGGGTTGCCGCTGACCAAATCACAGAGGTACAGGTGCTGGTGTCGCAGTTTCCCCCGAATGTGAAAAAGTCGCCACTCTCCACGGACTTGCAGCGGCACACTGCGTTTCTCGGGTTGTACGGGTCGATTTCACACTCCACGTCCAGACAGTTTGCCCATTGTGCTCGGGATGTGCAGGTCATGGTGCGGGTATGGTGGCTGGTATTTTGTGTCGAGAACGTCGAAACCAATCTCCTGTCGACTGGTGCCCGTTCTGCACACGAGGTATAGCCGTAGGAGTACCCGTATTCGACCACACAGCGGCAGATGAGGATGTTCGGGTCGCTCGGCGAGGGTTTGCAGGCGGCTTTGGTGCACAGCGCGTAGCGCTGTTTGCAGAGCCATCCCCCAGCGAACTTCACTTGCTTTGGGCGCCAGTTCGCCCAAGTAAGGCCGCGGGCTGTCGCGCGGGGGGAGAAGACGGCGGGCACCACCATGGCCGAGGCGAACAACAGCGCGCGTCGTGCGATCGTTGATCTACCACGCGGTTGGAGTGCTCCGGCCACCAGATCGGCGATCTCTGCAGACCCGACTGCCGGCGCGGCGGCGAGGATCTGGTCGGTGTCGATCAGCAGTGCGCTGGGGGTGGCGGTCAGACCGTAGGTGGTGAGCAGCATTCGGTCTTCGTCTACGAGTAGGTTCCGCAGCCCGTGCTCACGTGAGACGGCAACGCCGCCCGCGGAGGAACCGCCGTTCACGATTGCGATGGTCAGCCGTTCTGCATGGTCCTGTTGCCACCGGGCCACCTGTGGCAACAGCGCGTCGCACGCGCTGCACGCGTGATCAGTAAAGAGAAGCAGGAGTGGCTGACGCGCGGCGGCAAACAGTTTGTCGAGAGTCCATACTTGTCCCGCTGCGTCAGGCAGCGAAAAGCCCGGTGTGATCATGCCGGGTCGCACTTTCCTGGATCGCTTGAGTCCCAACACCACCCAACACGCCGCTGCGATGGTCCCTAGGCCCGTGAAGAACCATGGGACACGTCCGTCGATTGCGACGAATCCCGCCGTAACTACGAGGAGCCCGTTGCGTGCGAGCGTGCTCCACCCAACCGGCGTGGCGCGTAGCCCTCCGAAGCAGTGGCAATCCGGGGTCCGGCCGCGTGCCATGCTCACCACGATGGCCAAACAGAACGTCAGCAACAGACCGAGCGCTCCAAGCGCACCGATTCTTGCCCACGGGTTGACCATAAGGGCCAAGGCTGTAACGAACTCATAGAAGATGAGAAGGTATCCAAGCAGCATTCCAGTTCGAGCGGGCAGGCCGAAGCTTACGATTGCGTGAGGCAGCCTCTTGTGGTCCATGAGTTTGGCGATCCCTGCGACCCCGAAGACCGCAGCCAACACCAGCCGTTATGCCAGGACCATACCCGCTCACTCCAACCGTTCTGGATGCCCTCCGGACGGAGCGCAGGCATCACGCACACATACCACGGCTCCCCGATCGACTCGTACCGCCTTGCGAGGCCGCGAACAACACTCCACCGGTCAGACTCACCCAGACGGCCGTGAACCCGGCAGCCGATCGACATCGATGGCGTCCGTTGAAGGTCCTCGGCTGGTTCCGACGCTGAGTCATCGCTCCAGGTCAGCGTGTCAGACACGTTGGCTGATTGGTTGTCCGGGGCGTCATCCAGTGAGACCAGCTCCCAGCTGTGCCTCAGTAACCGGGGCGGACTACCCCTGGCGCCGGACCTCTGCCGGAGTGATGTCCCAGGAACTGTGCGCGAGCTCCCCTGGGTTGGAGAACGATGCCCAGCTCAAGACCGTATCTCCAGCGCGCTGCGCGCCCCGATCGAACCCGAAGTCGGACCAGCATAGGTCGTTCGTAGGGCAGTACCTCCAACTCAAGTCCCGCGCTACAGCGTGCGCCTCCATCTCCGCGTCAAGCTCTGACGGCACACGGCCGATCAGGCGGATCCCCTCACAAGTGACCTGAGGACCACGCAGCCCATCGACGAGCACGCAGGTCAAGCCCACGCCTTCGATGAAGTAGCAGTTCACGGCAGGTCGATGCTCGTCCGGCTCAGTCCTGCGGAACACGACTCGCCACTGCGCACGCTGCGGGTTCCAGCGCTCGATCTCGCGTTCCTCGGCAACAAAGCCATGCCCCGCCATGATCGTGACCGCTTCATGTCGATCGACCCCGAAGTTCAGCGGTCCAACCGTCTGGCGGGGAACGTATCCCCACTGCTCCCGGTCCGAGTCAGCGAGCACCGCCCAATAGTCCGTGTTCACCGCACCATGATCGCCCACACGACCCTGGCGACACAATGCGACCGGCACCCGGGGGAAACGCTCTAGTCCGACTCCCTGCTCTCGCCTTTCGCCCCCAATCAAGACATCGTCTTACTTCGGAAGGGACCGCCGGCGCTCACCACTCGAAGGTCTTCCACTCCTGTTGGGGGATGCAACCCTCCGTGGTGTCCCCGCAACGGTCGGCCCATGCTTCGGCCACCATCACCGGACGGCTCAGCACGAGATCGCCAGCCCGCTGAGCCCGAAGCACCAGACCAAGCTGCACCGAGCACGGATCGGCATGCTGCGAGTAATGCAGTTCCTTCTTGTGCGTCTTGAGGTACTCGATGAACAGATCCTCCACCCGTGATGGCACCTGCCCCACGAGTGCCAACCCGTCCAGGTTTACCTGCGGCCCACGCAGCGCGTTGACGGCAATGCCTGCCAGGCCAATCGATTTGTTGTAATACACAGTTACAGCTGGCCCGAAAAACCTTGCATCAAGGCACTCCTCAAACCAAAAGTCAGCCCGCACCTCGTTCCCGGGAAAACCCGCCAGTAGACCGGTCTCCAGGACGCCATCAACTGCCGCCTCCGCCTGCTCGTGTGTCATGCCGAACTCCAGTGGCCCGACACGTTCGAACGGCGTGAACGCCCACGGGAGACGCTGCTCCTCCTCCAGCACACCCCAGACGTCCGTCACCACGATCAACCTCCGGTCAGTAGAGCGCCCCAAGCCTGGACAGCCAGCAGCGCGACGATACCGGGCCTGTTCGATTGGAGATGCAGCGGTGTCTCGGCGCATTCACCCCACCACAGCCGCCCCCGGAAGGCCAAGGCCGCGTCGTGGGCTGGCACGCGCTTCGCCGAGGAGCGCTATGCGTTCTGGTAGTGCGAGCGCGTCGCGCGGTGACGTCCGGGAGATAGCGACCTCTTAGCCGCTGGGGACCTGTCTCATCCGCTCACACGGTCGGTTCGGCTTAGCGGACGCCTGCGTTGGTGATATCAAAGTGATCGGGATTGGTGCCGGCTGCTTTAGCAGCTCGCTCGATCTTCGCGCACTGGGCTTTCCAGAACACCGCGTCTCGCTGCGGAGTCGCGTATTCGGCTGTTATCCCTGTCGAGTCGTCGAGTTGCTCGCGCAGGATGTCGGCGTGTCCGGCGTGCCGACTGGTCTCGGTGAGCACGTGAACCAAGATGTTGAACAGCTTCACGTTGGGGCGTGGCCACCAGGGCACGCAGCCAGGAGCGTCGATGGCGAGGGTGGTGATCGTCGCGTCCGAGTGCTCCCATACTCGACGGTAACGGTCGACAATCTCCCTACGCGTCTCATGCTCGGTCGCCCACATGTCGGCACCGGACTCCCCGGCGTCGTCCCACCGAGGCAGAGGTTCAGGGAAAGGCCGGTCGAAGACCTCGCCGAAGTACCTGGACTCCCAGATCGAGAGGTGCTTGACCAGGCCGAGAAGGTTGGTACCCGTCGAGGTCAGGGGGCGTCGGATGTCGTACTCGCCGAGCCCGTCGAGCTTCCAGAGCATCGCGTCGCGAATCACTCGCAGATCGTTGTGGAGGTACTCTTTCGCGAAATCATCGATCACGGGGCATGAGCCTGTCATGCGCCGCCGACAGGCTCAACCTCCAACCGGCTCCACTGCCAGGCGGAACCGCCTGCCTGGGGCATGCCGCAGAGAGATGGTGTGTGAAGCATCAGCACTTCACGACACCACGAGTCCAGCCTCAGTAGTTCAGAGAAGACTTCTGGGTTATGAGCCCAGCGGGCTACCGAGCTGCTACACCCCGCGTCGGTAGCTCCACCCTAGGCAACCCCTTCCACGCGGCCAGCCGAATGTCCTCTGCAATGGACAGCCCGCCTGGCGCGGGGCCAGGTTCAGTTGGTGCAGGCATCCAGCATGGAGGACAGAGCCGACTTCTCCTCGTCGGTGGTGGTCAGAGGGTTGGAGAATTGCGCCAACGAGACAACCGCGCCCACACCACGGTGCGCTACGCGGGTTGACCACCTGGGACAACTCCCCCACCACTCCGTCAGCCCGGCGGTCACGGCACGCACGACACCGTTTCAGCGCCGAAGAAGACCCAGTTAGTGAAGTTGTACTGCCTCGCCGGGAAACCCCAGCCGCCGCTATACGTTCGATCCTGGTCCTCGGCGCTGACGATCTCCTTGACCTGGGCAAGCTGCCGGTCGTCGCACTCCAGCCAGCCTCTGATTCGGACAAAAACGCCCATGGCGATCGCTTTCCCGTGCCCTGGGCACTGTCCTGTTCCACGTCCACGATGATGGCAAATCGAACGATAGACGGAATGAGCTCGACCGCGCAAAGGGCTTGGCTGGCTCCAACATGCTGAGCACGTTCGTCCGTACTCGGCCGAGCACTTCAACGAGTACGCCGACAACCGCCCCAATAGCAGTTTGATTTGGCTCCGTCGCCCTGGGGGACTCGGTCGGTTCGGTGGGCTCCGTGCTCGTGGCCGGCGCCGAGGCGGATGGCGGGGCGGTCGGTTCGCCGGCCCCCGCGACCGCCGACAACGACGAGGGGGCCGACGACCTCTTGGCCTTTGCAGTGGAGGCCGTTGGCATGGCGGAAGCGGACGGCGGCCGAGTGCCGGCCGCGGCAGACGCCGGGCCGGTGCCGAGTACGCCCGCGCACAGGCCGGGCGCCAGGGCCGGAACCCATCTGTACCTGGAACGCAACTGGGTGTCTCTCCATCTTGGAGGAGGCCGAACGATGAGCGGTACCGAACGCCTCGGAATCGCAAGCCAGTTTGACATGAAGATTAGTGGCATATGAGCCATCAGTTCCTGATATGGCATTAAATATCAGACAGGTAGGCGATGGACCGACTCCGTACAGCCGCGTGGACGGCACTCCCGCTCCTGCTGCCCCTCCTGGCGGCTGGGCCGGTCTCGGCCTCCGCGTCGGCACCGTCGCTGCCGTTCGGAAGTGTCCGATCGGTGCATCCCGGCGACGCACTGACGGTCGAGGCCAAAGAGGGTGAGGCCGGTTACGCCGACATCATCGAATCACCTGCGTTCATCGCAGCAGGGAAGCTGCGCATGATGAACCCGCTGCTGACCACCGCCGTCACCATCGCATGCGAAGCCCGGCCGGGCACCTACACGGTCATCAAGAGGGGCGCCGGAGACCTGGGCCCGGACGAGCATCCCTTCCGCTGGGCGCGTGTACGTGTCGAACCGGCCGACGAGGCCGCGCGCAGCGCCTGTCGCGACAAGGTGACGAAGATGCCCTCGCCCAACCCGGAGGAACGCTGGGCTCCGGACGACACCTGGCCCCAGTCGGAGTGGGACGTGCGGCCCTTCCGGGCCGGCAGTCGCATAACGATCACACACAACTTCGACGAGGGAGCGGACGGGGACATCACCCTCACCTCCCGTGCGTTCACCGGCCGGCCCGTCCTGCGCGGCGACAAAGCCGTCCTGACCGCCACCACCGCCCTCAAGTGCGACGCCGCGCCCGGGCTCTACGTCGTCTACCGGCACGACGTGGACCAGTCCGGTCCTGACAAGGCGTGGGCCCGGCTGCGCATCGCCCCCGCCGCACGTGCGGCCGCCTGCTCCACGGAGGCGGCGGCGCACCCCTCCGGGACATCCCGTACCGCGCTGGTGGCCTGGACCGCGGGCGGTGTACTCCTCGCCTCAGCAGCGGGTGCGGCGCTTCTCCTGCGGGCTCGCTCCCGCCGCCTGAAGTCCACCTGCGCAGGTGCTCTGCGCCACGACTCTCGACGACGGCGCGGGGACCGTCGCCCGAGCCGCTGATGCGATCAGCGTTGTCGGTCGCTCGTTTTGTGTCAGAAGCCGGGGTCAGCCGATTTCGGTGACCTGCAGCGCCGTGGTCCAGTTGTTCTTGATCGCGCTGCGGACGGACGACAGGGTGTTGGTGCCGACGCAGACGGCGTTCTTCAGCTTTGTCTCCGCTCCGTCTTTGGAGTGGGCGGTCTGGGAGCCGGTGTAGGGCTCGGGCACGAGACCGGCGGAGCCTGGAGCCGATACGCCCCTGGAGATCACGCAAGGTCACCAGCAAGCTGGAGGTCAGCTCGTCGCGTCGCCCTTCGGCCGGGCTGGCTGTCCCTCTCCAAGAGGAGAGCCTGAGGTCCGTTGAAGAGCCGTGTACGAACTGGCCGTCAGGGAAACCTGATTGAGGGGAAGTTCACGCGCGGCTGTCGCCGCGGCGGCTGGGGGGAGCGGACGGTGGCTCGTGCTGTCGGGATCGACCTTGGTACGACGCATTCTGTGGTGAGTGTTCTCGAAGGTGGTGAACCGACCGTCATCACCAATGCGGAGGGTGACAGGTCCACGCCCTCCGTCGTCGCCTTCACGAGGAACGATGAGGTGCTGGTCGGTGAGGCGGCCAAGCGGCAGGCGGTGACCAACACGGACCGCACCATCTGCTCGGTCAAGCGCCACATGGGCACCGGCTGGCAGGTAGGCATCGACGGCACGGACTTCACGCCGCAGCAGATCAGCGCGTTCATCCTGCAGAAGCTGAAGCGGGACGCCGAGTCGTACCTGGGCGAGCTGGTCACCGATGCGGTGATCACCGTCCCGGCGTACTTCAGCCACTCCGAGCGGCAGGCCACCAAGGAGGCCGGCCAGATCGCGGGGCTGAACGTCTTGCGCATCATCAGTGAGCCGACCTCCGCCGCTCTCGCCTACGGCTTGGACCGGGACGATGAGACAGTCATGGTGATCCACTTCGGTGGCGGCACCTTCGACGTGTCGCTGCTGGAGATCGGCGACGGCGTGGTGGAGGTGAAGGCCACCAGCGGCGACAACGCACTCGGCGGTGATGACTGGGACCAGTGCATCGTCGACCATCTGGTCAAGCGATTCGCCGACGACCACGGCGTCGATCTCGCCGAGGACAGGACAGCGCTTCGGCGCCTGCGCGAGGCCGCGCAGAGGGCGAAGGTCGAGCTCTCTTCGACCGCCGAGACCACGATCGACCTGCCCTATATCGCGGCTTCCGCCGAGGGCCCGCTGCACCTGGACGAGAGGCTCACCCGGGACGGGTTCCAGCAGCTCACGGTCGATTTACTCGAGCGCTGCAAGGCGCCGTTCCACCACGTCATCCAGGATGCCGGTATACCGCTCGCGGAGATCGACCACGTCGTCCTCGTCGGCGGCTCGACACGCATGCCTGCGGTCATCGAGCTGGTCGACGAACTGACCGGCGGCAAGGAGCGCCAACGCGTCCGTTCGGACGACCCGGTCGCCGTCGGCGCAGCCCTCCAGGCCGGTATCCTCAAGGGCGAGGTCAAGGGCGTCCTGCTGCTCGACGTCACCCCGCTGTCCCTCGGTATCGAGACCAAGGGCGGCATCATGACCAAGGTCATCGAGCGCAACACCACGATCCCGAGCAGGTGGTCCGAGATCTTCACGACGACACGGGACAACCAGGCGGCGCTGGAGATCAAGGTCTACGAGGGCGAGCGCGAGCTCACGGCGAACAACAGGAAGATCGCCACGATCAAACTGACCGATCTGCCTCCGGCGAAGGCCAACGAGCCCGAGATCGAGGTCACCTTTGACATCGACGCCAACGGCATCATGCACGTGTCCGCCAAGGACCTGCGCACCGGCCAGGAGCAACGCGTTACGGTCACGGGTGGATCCGCCCTGCCAAAGGCCGACCTTGAGCGCATGGTGCGTGAGGCCGGGCGGTACGCGGAGCGGGAGCGTCAGCGCCGTAAATCCGCCGAGACGCGCGACCGAGCCCATCAACTCGTCTACGCCACCGAGAAGTTCATTCAGGACCACGCGGACACGGTGCCGGGCGACATCAAGACCGAGGCCGAGGCCGCGGTCAGAGAGGTCAAGGAAGCCCTCAAGAACGGGGACGACGCGGCCGTCCGCGAGGCCACCGAGAAAGCCACCATCACCGCGCAGAATCTCCACCGTTGAGGCACCACTGAGGTTGCGTGGACCATTGAGTGCTCCGCGCAACCCGTACCACCAACATCGTGCTCGTACGAGACCGACCGCTGCCATGGAGGCGGGGCGAGGAGCCTCGCGACGCCGACCAGCACTCAAGGTCCTGTCCACGAGTGATTGGAGCGGTGCTGGCAGGCGGTGGCTGTGTATCTCAGTGCGGGCTCTGGTCCACTTCTTGTGGTCGCGTACGCAGCGTGACTGCCGATCTTAGTAAGGGCGTCTCGGACGTGGTGCCGCCTCCGGACAATGAGCTGGGGCAGCGGATGGCGCTGGACAACCTGACGGGGCTGGTGGAGGGGCCGGCTCTCTGAGTCGAGGCCGGTCAGCGCGCGCCTTCAGCGTCGCCGTCGTGCTCCCGACCGTTCGAAGCCGCCTCCGGCCGGAAACCGTAGTGTTCCAGCCGCTTGCGCTCAAAGACGATGACGAGACCGACAAGCATGCCCAACACCAGTCCGAAGAGTACGACCTGCCAGTCCAGCCGGCCGATGGTCAGCGCACACATGCCACCGGAGAACACCGCGCCTACGGCCCCGAAAGGCAACGGGTGCCGGACGGCCCGGATGCGGGCCTCAGTAGGTCGCGTGGCTCCGCCGGAGTACGCGTCGAGCGCCCAGAACATCCGCTGAGCCGACTCACCTTTCCCCCTCACGTCTCAGGACCACCAGTGTCGAACCCTGGGCCAGGGCGACCCTACCTCGCTGCCCCGGCCCCGGCACATCGGCTGCCGTCGGCTCCAGTCATCCCCTCATTGGTTGTCCCTGGTTGTGGACTCTTGTGGTCCGGTGACGCTCTGTCACGCCGACGGTCCACGGTCGACTGGTCCACACCCAGATCAGCTGCGACTTGCTTGTTCGTCACACCACCGGCGCACCGCAGCACGATCTTCGCCCGCATTGCGAGGTACTGGGCAGTCTTCGGCCGGCCGATGGGGCCCTCGTCCTTAAGCCTCGCCATCCGCTCGGCGGCGAACCTCCCGCGTCACTTGCGGACCGACGTCCCCTCGGCGCATGCCAGGATGATTCGGGCCCGCTCAGCCGTTCGCAGGTCTGGCAGCCCCGCCCGGCCCACGAGTTCGACACGCTCTCCCTCGGAAGGAACAATGCTCACAGCAGCAGGACCACGGTGCGCCATGAAAAGAAGGCAGTAACTAACCTTCAGGATTTCTGGCGCATCACACTGGCGACAACCTGAATGTGCGCCGCACCCTACTCCTCGTACCACTCGGGCTGGCTCTTGAAGTCGTGCGTGGCGCTGATCACGCGGAGTCCGCTGCCGTTGGGCCTGATGGCGACGAGGCGGTTGGCGGGGTGGGTGAACTGGTCGTTCGTCGGGTCGAGTGCGAACATGATCCAGTCGCCGTCCGGTGACCAGGTCGGCTCGATCGGGAAACCGCCCTTGGGGTCGGCGAAGACGCGAGTCAGACGGCTGCCGTCGGGGGCGACCGTCCAGATCGCCCCGCTGGGCTGCAACCGTTCGCCGGCGAACAGGATGCGGGAGCCGTCAGGTGACCACCGCGCCCACCAGTTGGGGGGCACCGCCTCGGTGGTGATCCGGTGCGGGTTGGAGCCGTCGGTGTTCACCACCCAGAGGGAGCCGCCGAGGTCGGCGGGTCCGTCGTCTTCGCTGCGCGCGGCCCGGTAGAACACCAACTGCTTGCCGTCGGGTGAGAAGTCGAGCGGCATGTCGTGGGCTGATCCGGGACGGGTGGTCACCCGGACGAGGTCGGTGCCGTCGGGATGGCTCGCCGTGTAGATCCCGGTCCGGTCGGGGTCGTCGAAGTCCCAGCCTTCGTATGCGACCCGGTGTCCGTCCGGGGACCATGCCTGCGGGACCAGGTTCAGTGTCGGGTCGGTCAGTGTGAGCTTCCGGTAGCCGGATCCGTCGATGCTGACGGTGCCGCCGGTGACGGGCAGTTCGGTGATGGTGCCGGGCATGACCAGGATCAGCTGGTCGTCGGGCGAGACACGCAGCAGACAGCAGTACGCGCCCCGCCGGGTCAGCACCCGCTGCCTGTCGCCGTCCGCTGTCGCGGCGAAGTACGCCTGACGGTCACGGGGATAGGTCTTCCTGAAGAGGATGTGGCCGGTCGGGTCACCGGCCGTGTTCGCGTACGACGCCGACAGGGGCGCGGCGGTGGCGCCGAGGGTCAGCAGCGCGGTCGAGATGAGCCGCGCCGAGCGGAGCTTGTTCATGTCGGTGGCCTCCTTCGAGTGGCAACGAAGGACCCTAGGAGCGGCGGCGCGCGGCGGAATCGGGGCGGGCGCGCGGGTGTCGGTGGTGGGAGTACGTGCCGGCACGTACGGTCGGGACGCGGTTTCGGGTGTTCTGCCCGACGCGGGCAGGCATCGGCGGCGCGTACCTTCGGGTCAACGGAGGGGGTCGCCATGCGGAGCAGACGTCTGTGGGCGGGGCTGGGTGCCGTGACCGCGCTGCTGGTCGCCAGTGGATGCGGTGGTTCGGTGGACAAGGCGGGCGGCGGGAGCGAGCCGCGGCCCACGGTTCTGAGAATGTTCAGTGGGCTCGACGAGGTGGAGCCGTTCATCCAGGGGGTCGGCGAGGTCTCCGAGGGGGAGCTCCGCATCGATCGGATACATTCGAAGCACGGGGAGTCCGGCGAAGCGGACCTCATCCGCGCGGTCAGGGATGGCCGTTACGACCTGGCGGTGGTGCCCGTACGCGCCTGGCACGGCGCCGGTGTGTCCGACTTCGACGCGCTGGTCGCGCCGCTGGCCGTGGACAGCTACGCGCTGCAGCAGAAGGTGCTGGACGGCGATATCGGCGCGACGATGCTCAAAGGTGTCCGCAAGGTCGGCGTCGACGGGATCGGCATACTGCCCGGGCCGATGCGCAAACCCGTCGGGATCACCCGGTCCTTGCGCGGGCCGGAGGACTACCGCGGTGCGAGGATCGGAGCCGCGCCCTCTGCGGTCGCCGCCCGCACCTTGCGCACCCTCGGGGCGCGGCCCGTACCGCGCCCCTTCTACGGGGCGTCGATCGCCGGACTCGACGGTGTGGAGCACCAGGTGCTGAACGTGGAGGAGGACCGGTACGACGCCACCGCGGAATCGATCACGGCGAACGTGAACCTGTGGCCGCGGCCGGCGGTCGTCGTCGCTAACCCGAAACGCCTGCGGACGCTCAGCGGTGATCAGCGCGGCGACCTGCGCCGGGCCTCGCATGCCGCGGTCGAGTCCATGACCACGGAGATTCGTCAGGCGGAAGCCGACGAAGGCAGCCAGGCCCTGTGCCAGCGCGGCCGGGTGCGGTTCGAGACCGCCACCGCTGCCCAGCTCGCCCATCTACGCAAGGCCGTCGAGCCCGTCCATGCATGGCTGCGCGAAGACGCCCGGACCCGCGGGTACCTGGACCGCATCCGAGCCTTGCGACACGACACCAAGGCGGCCCGGGACGCGGAGATCCCTTCGTGCGAGGGCCAGGGCACAAATCGCTCACCCACCGAGCGAAGCGCGCTCGACGGGACGTACAGGATGACGACTTCCGAGGACGAGCTGGTCGCGGCAGGCGCCGCGGGCGATGAGGCCAAGCCGGAGAACTGGGGCGACTTCAGGCTCGTCTTCGCCAAGGGCCGCTTCGCGTTCACCACCGAGAACGGCGAGGCCTGCGTCTGGGCCTACGGTGAGTTCACCGTGCGGGACCGGCAGCTGACGTTGACGGTTGGGGGCGGCGGAGGGACCAGTCCGAACCACGCCACGAATCAGTTCGGCGAGCGCTTCGTCTTCCAGTGGAGCGCGTATCGCGACCTCCTGACACTCGCCGGCGTCAAGGGCCAGGTCTCGCCGACGCCGTTCCGGGTCAAGCCGTGGCGGCGGATCAACGACACCCCTGACGACGGTCTCCTCAGCCGGAAGTGCCCGCCACCCGCGGCGGCCTTCACGGGGTGACAGACAGCCGGGCGCGTATCCGAGTGCCCTGGCCGGCCGGGCTGTCGACGTCCAGGGTCCCGCCCTGCACGTCGACCCGGTCCGCCAGGCCCCGGAGCCCGGAACCGCGTGCCGGGTCGACACCGCCGACGCCGTCGTCGGCCACCTCGACGGTGACGACGCCCTCGGCGACGGTGACCGTGACCCGCGCCGCCGTGGCGTGTGCGTGTTTGACGGTGTTCGTCAGCGCCTCCGAGACCACGAAGTACGCGGTGGCCGCAAGCGCCGGCGCAAGGGGGTGCCCGCTGACCGCGGACCGCACCGGCAACGGCGCTTCCCGGGCCAGCTCGTCCAACGCCGCCGCGAGGCCGGACTCGGTCAGGGTGCGCGGGTGGACGCCGCGGGCGAACTCCCGGAGCTGGGCGCGGGCGGCGCACACCTGGCCGGGGATCCCGTCGGGTGCGTCGTCGAGCAACTCCGCGACAAGGCCGAGCCGCCGCTGAGCGCCCTCGGCGAGCTCACGCTCCAGCCGGTCACGTTCCTCGTCCGCTGCGGCCACGATACGGCGACGGGATGCCTCGACCTCGGCGACCCGGGCCCGTACCTGCCCCTGCAGCCGGGCGTTGACCAGCGCGAGTCGGGCGAGTGCCGCGACCGACCGCACCAGGTCGGGATCGTCGAGCACGGCACTGTCGTGCAGCAGTACCCCGACCCGCGCCCCGTCCTCCTGCAGCGCCGTGACCGCAGTCCCCGGCGCCGCAGCGGCGGGATCGACGGGCAGCCCGGACTCGTCGACGTAGCCGCCGGTCTCCGCAAGCCAGTACCCGACGGTCAGCGCCGGGTCTCCCAGGGCGTCGGCGAGCTTTTCCCGGAGTGTGGCGCCCTCTTCCAGATCACCGAGGTCGATCACCAGCCCGGTGAGCGCGTCACTTCGGCGGCGCCAGCGCAGATCGGCGGCGAGCACCACCGCGCAGCCGACGAGAGCCGCCTCGTACGCCCACAGCGCCGGCCGGTTGTGCGGCTCACCGGCCAGCCGGGCCACCGCCCCCGCTGCTGGAGCCAGCATGACGGCGGCGGCTGCGGCCAGGGCGAGCGCGGACGACCGGCGCCCGGAGCGGTTCGTACGCGCGACACGGGTGCCCGCGGCCGCCACCACCGTCACCGCGAGCGCGATGGTCACGGGCTCCGAGCGGGCGAGTGGATAGGCGAGGGCATCGGCGTACGCCAGCACCACGACCACGCGGAGCGCGGGCCTGCGCAGCCGGCCCTCCGGATAGCTCAGCAGCAGATGTACGAGCGGCCCCCGGTGTACGAGCGCGAGGCCGGCGCCCAGATCACCGGCCAGCCACGATCCGCCCGTCGCGACCATCAGCGCGGCGACCGCCGTGCGCCGCTGCGGCGCGACTACGAGCCCGGCGGCCAGGAACGCGATCCCGACACCGAGGTCCATGACAGCCGTGCCGCCGCCGGGGATCACAATCCCCGCAGCAGGAACAGCACAGCGAGCACCCGCCGGTGGTAGTCCGCCGACTCCGGCACGCCCAGCTTGGTGAAGATATGCGCGACGTGCGCCTCGACGGTCCGCTGGCTGAGGAACAACTGGGCCGCGATGCTGCCGTTGGAATGGCCCTGCGCCATCAGCGTCAGGACCTCGCGCTCCCGCGCACTGAGCCGATCCAGGGGCCCGGCCGCCCGCTTCTTCGCCATGAGCCGCGACACGATCGTCGGATCGATCACGCACTCGCCCTCCGTGATCCGCTGCAGGGCGTCCAGCAGCACCGCCACATCGGACACCCGCTCCTTGAGCAGATATCCGGCACGCTCGGGAAGCCGTTCGAGCAGCCGCAGGGCGTACCGGGAATCCAGGTAGTGCGACAGCACGAGCACGCCGACGGCGGGGTGTGTGTCACCGATGGCCGCGGCAGCCACCAGCCCCTCGTCGGTATGGGTCGGCGGCATCCGGATGTCGGCCACCACAACGTCGGGACTCTCACGTTCGACTGCCCGCAGCAGGGCATTCGCATCGCCGACGGTGTCCACCACGTCGTGTCCGGTCTCGACGAGCAGCCGCGCAAGGCCTTCGCGCAGCAGGACCTCGTCGTCGGCGATCACGATGCGCACGGCAGCTCCACACGGATCAGGGTCCCGCCGTCCGGCGTGCCCGCCAGCGTCAGCCGGCCGTCCAGGGCGCCGACACGGTCCTGCACTCTGCCCAGCTCCCCAGGCGGGCCGGCGTCCGTCTCGACCTCCACGACCAGCCCCCCGTCCGCATCGTCCACCCGAACGTCGGCCCGGCGGCAGCCGCTGTGCCCGACCGCCGTCGCCACTACCAGGTAGCCCGCGAGCTCGACGGCCGGGGCGCAGCGCCCCGTTGCCGTCGTGGCGACCGTGACCGGGACCGCTGCGCCTTCGGCGAGAACATCGAGTGCGGCCTCGAGCCCCTCCTCCGCGAGCGCCGCCGGGTACAGCCCGTGGGCGAGGGCACGAAGATCGGCCAGCGCGGCCTGCACCTGCGACTCCGCGCGCGTCAGCCGGTCGGCCAGGTCCTGGTCGTCGGCCCGCAACGTGGCGAGCCGGATCGCCAGCGCCAGCGCCACAAGGCGCTGTTGGGCCCCGTCGTGCAGGTCCCGCTCCAGCCGACGCCGTTCGGCAGCCCGCAGCGCCACGATCCGGGCCCGCGACTCCCGCAGGTCCGCCAGTTGCGCCCGGGTCTCCGCCCGCAGCCGCTCGTTCTCCAGCGCCAACTGGACCGTACGGGCGATGTCGTCGGCACTGCCGACGCCCTCGAGCAGCCCCGGCCGATGCACCAGCGAGGCAGCCACCGCACCGCGCCGCACCAGCCGGGTCACTTCCCGGCCGGTGTCCACCGCCACCGCCCGTCCGTCGACGTCGACCTGGCGGCCGTCAGAGACGGGATACAACACGGCGAGCGACGGATCGCCCAGCAACTCGGCGAGCACGCCCACCAGTCCGCCCGCCTGCGGAGTGCGCCCCACCTCAATCACCAGCCTGGCCAGCTTCGTACGGGTACGCCGGGCCCGCTGCCACTCCCAGCAGGCGCCGGCGGCGACGGCGACGAGGGCGGCGGCCTGCCCGAGCCAGAGCCCGCGGTCCACCGGATCGTTGCTCACGTATCCCCGGCCCAGCGCATGCCCGTAATCGGCGACCACCAGGACGAGATAGACCAGGCCCGGCACCACGACCGGCCCCGACCTCCGGCGCAGCACCGCCGAGGCCCGGACCAGCCGCCCGCCGCACCACAAGGCCGACAGCGCCACCCCGGCGCCGGCCAGCCCCACCCCGATCCGGTTCACCGTGGCGAAAGGACCGTCCACGACCATCAGCAGGTTCGTCGCGCACGCGGAACAGCCCTGCGCCGCCGGATCGAACACCAGCGCAGGAAGTACACCCAAGGCGCCGACCGTCGTGAGATAACCAACTCCGGCCACCACTGTGTCCACCCCGGGCAACCGCCGGTCCGGGTACACGAGCAGCGCGTGCCCGACCATGGGCGGGCACGCCGCGTACAGCGCCAGACCGACCGTGAACGCGACGGACGAGGACACCACGGCGCTGTTCCACTCCACGAGAAACCACGCGAACCCGGCCGCCACCAACAGCGGACCGAACGACGCCCGCGGCCTGCGCACCACGGAGAACAAGCCCGCCAACATCAGGCCCCACCCCGCGAGTAGTTCCACCACCACCGGCGCCCCGGCCTCGGCGAGCCCGTAGCCGGGTGCCTCCGTCGCGATCCGCACCGTCGCCAAGCCCAGCCCCAGTCCCGCGAGCAGCACCGCCCACCACGCGAGCACCGGTGCGCGCACCCTCGTCCACATGCGCACCCCTCCCCCTGATGGCATTGGTATAGCGGTGCAGTCCGCCGCCTTTCAAGGGGCCGCCAGGACCGCCGCGTCCAGCCGATATGGCACGCTCGTCACCACCGCCCCGGCGTAAACAGCAGCGCCCTCAGCCGTCGTGGCTTTGTTCACGAGAACCGGCTCTGGTCCACCTCTTGTGGTCCGGTAACGCTCGGTCACGCCAATAGAACCCGCCTGCGAAGGAGTTCGAATCCTGCGCGGCCGAACATCTGGCACTTGAGCATCTTGATCCTGTTGACATGGCCCTCCACGACGCCGGAGTTCCAGGGGAGGGTGAGGCCGGCGGTGACGGCGTCGAGGTCGCGCAGGAGGTGCTGAGCAAAGTGGCAGAGGCTGGGCCGTTCGGTGGTGGCGCCGGCCGCTTCGATCCATGCGGGAAGTCGGTCGCCTTGCAGGTGGGTGAGCATGTGGGCGAGGTCCGCACGTGCTCGCTCCACTCCTCATCCGTGCCTACCCCTGTGCAGTCCTCTCCCCGAACCGGCCCGACCCGCTCCCCCAGGTGCGGGACACGCATTCGGGACCGTAGGACAGCCACGCCCCGGCAGGGAACCTCGTCACCCCGGCCACCTTCCCATCGGGTGACAGCCCGCCAGGGCTTGAGCCCTGCCGGTCGCGGCCCACGGGCAGCCACTTGAGCGGCAGGAATCCCCATCATGCAGGCCGAGCTGCCGGGGTGGTGTCGGGCCGCTACGACCGTCGACAGGCCTGATGAGTAGCTGTCCCTGCCTGCGCCAAACGATCGAGGTGTTGGTCAAGTGATGGGTGGCCAGGGTTGCTGAGCGATGTGGCGTACGAAGATCACGGTCCGTTCGTGATCTACGAGAGGAAGCCCTGTGCGTCTCCCCCGCACCGCACGCCGTACGGCCGCGGTCATCGTCGACCGGCTGACCTTCAGCGGCGCCATCATCCAGACCGGCACCAAGTCCTACCGCCCCGCCCACACCAAAGCCCAGGCCGAACGCGCCACCGTCGGCTGACCAGAGCGGAGCAACGGGCTCTCACTCCACTGATCTTGACGCGCCAGCCAGGGCCCGCTGGACCTCAGCCGCGGGGAAGGGAGTGCGCTTGCTCTGCCTAAGTAGTCGATCATGGAAGTCATCCAGGATGATTGCGTGCGGAGCGTGACGGTTGATGATCGCGACGATGTCGGGCGGAACGTCTGCGGGTCGGTGGCCGTCGACCCATTCGCACAGGAAGGCCCCGTGTTCGGTGCCACCACGCACGTCGTCTGGCAGATGATGGTGAAGCAGGTGGTTCAGCGCGAAGGTGCCGTCGTACACAAGGTGATCAGCGAGGAAATCGCGCTCATCCGTTGAGAGTTCAAAGTCGCGGCTCAACGCGAGCCCGAAGTCTGCGAAGTACACCCGCTGGCCGTCTGTGAGCAGATTGGCGAAGTGCGCGTCAAAGTGGACCAGCCCGCGCGCGCTCATGAACTCGGTCCCCCGCAGCAACGCATTCTCGACCCATCGATAGGGCGACTCACCTCCCGGTTCCGGCGGGGCGGCATCACGGGTATCGCCGAGCCACTCGGCGAGCGTCTGTGGCACATGCTCCAGGAAGAGCACCAGACTGAAGGAGGACCTTCCGATCGCCTCCAGCCGACGGCGCACTGCCGACGAGCCCTCCCAATGCGCTACGGCCCCCTCAAGGCCGCCGAACTCGTCGATGAAGCCGACGGGGGGACTGTCGCGCAAAACCCGCCAGTGATACAGCAGCGGGAAACCCGCGTACTCGTTCTTCAGTACCCAGCCTGTCGTCATGATGTGCGCGGCCAGCTCACGCCAGGCGCCGAACCCCGCCGACCCCACCCCGTACTGGTAGAAGAGAGGAAGCTTGAACACGTTTGCCGTCGACCGCACGTGCTCCGGCTGCAACTCGATGTCCGTCAGCGGGACCCGCTTGACGAAGACGCGCATCCCCTCGACTTCCATCTCCGCCGACCTACCGCCGATACCGGAGCCGAGACTTGGCGCGGCAGCCACCGCATCCTCAAGCCGACGGTCGCTGAACAGGGACAGCCGTGCTCCCACGGCCGCGTAAGCGGACACTCGCGCGGCATGCGCTGACTCGGTCACGTCCATCGGCGGCTCCAGCCTGACATCAAAACTGACTTCTGTTGATCATGCCAGGGTGGTGCACGCGACTCCCGAAGTCGCCGCCAATTAACTCCCTACGACGCCGGTTCTTGTGGTGCCTTTGGGCCGCTGCGTGGTTCGTGGGAGACCTGGTTGAGCGGTTGGTTCCGGACGAGTTGTGGGTGCTGTTCCGGCATGTGGGGCCGTCTTCCGAGGTCAAGCGGCCCGCAGGGCGGCGGGCGAGCTCGAGCAGGTGACCGAGAGGCACTGGCCGCGATCATCTTCGTGGCCACCTCGCGCTGCACCTGGAGACAGCTGCCGCCGGTCTTCGGCCCTGCCTGGCCCACCGTCTACCGACGTTTTGCCCGGTGGAGCCAGGACCGTGTGTCGGCCAGGCTCCACCGAGTCCTCCTGGACGAACTCGGCGCCCGCGGCGAGTTGGACTGGTCGCGATGCGCGATCGACTCCGTCAGCCTCAGAGCGGCAAAAAAAAGGGGGCACCGACCGGGCCGAATCCGACCGACCGAGGCAAGAGTGGATCGAAGATCCACCTGGTGTGTGGTGGGATGGCTGGGTGTTGTTCGCCGTCCGGTGGGAGATCGGTTCGATGCCTATGTATCCGTCGCTGGCCTGTGCTCTGGCCGAGGCTTTGGTGGATGTCCTCTGGTTCGTTGAGGGGTGTTCGGACGAGCAGATGGATCCGGATGACGCGGTCAAGATCTTGGAGGGCGTCGCCCACCTGCTGACTCAGTTGTCGAACGACCAGCGAAGTGAGTTCATCGACCTGCTCGGGGGGATGGCTGCGGAAGAGACCAATCCTGCGCGCCGTGAGTTCTTGGAGGGCTTCCCTGCCAATATGGGGCTCGTCGAGGACGCCAGCTGACCTGGCTTCATGGGTAGAGCAAGACGCGTTGCGGAGGCGTTCGAATCCCGCACGGCCGAACATTCTGCCTCTTGAGCATCTTGATCCGGTTGACATGTCCCTCAACGACGCCGGAGTTCCAGGGTTGTGAGAGGCCGGCCATGACGGCAACGAGGTCGCGTTCGAGGTGCTGGGCAGGCCGGTGGTGGCGTCGCCATCGCCCCCGACGAGTCGCTCGGCTGCTGGACGAAGACATTCACCGATCCTCGCTTCTGCGCAGCTGTCGTCGACCGCCTCACCTTCAACGGCACCATCATTGAGACCGGCATGGACTCCTAATTCCTCGCTAACGGATCGTGGGAGCCAAGCCGCAGCTCTTGGTCCGTTCGAATGCCGGAGACGGCACTCGTAACGTTGGGGGCGTCCCATGGGCGTCGAACGGATGCCTGACTGACTCCTGACTCTTGATCCCTCGTCGTAGAGCGGCGGCGTTCGGCGTCTTCGGGACCCCAGCACTGTCAACACCACGCGCTTGAGCCCTCGTTGGTGTTGGTGATGCGAGGCCGCCACATGGAGACCTCTCGCTACGCCCGAGCCGTCCGAGCTCCAGCAATGGGCCGAGGCCCGTGGGGCGCGCTGGTGCCACGAACGGCTAGTGAGGTGGCGGACCAGCCAGTTGGTTGAGTCCTGGAATTAGGTCGCTGCGCGGCCCGCATGTGCTCGCGACCAACTCAACACCGGGACATTCGGGAGGACATCTTGATCTACTGCGGGATCGACTGGGCGGAACGAACCCCCGACGTCGCCCTGGTCGACGATGTCGGCACACTGATGGCCAGGCGGCACATCACCGACGACGCGGCCGGCTACAAGGTCCTGCTGGACCTGCTCGCCGAGTACGGAGACACCGAGGAGAACCCGATTCCGGTGGCGATCGAGACCAGTCGCGGCCTGCTCGTACCCGCGCTGCGGATTGGGAAGCGGCAGGTGTTCGCGATCAACCCGTTGGCCGCCGCCCGATACCCCGACCGGCACGCCGTCTCCCGCAAGAAGTCCGACCCTGGCGAAGCTCTCGTCCTGGCGAACATCCTCCGCATCGACATACATGCCCACCGACCCCTGCCCGATGACAGCGACCTGGTCCCGCGGTCCTGGCTCGGGCCCAGCAGGACGCCGTCTGGAATCGACAGCAGCTCGCCAACCAGCTTCGCTCCCTGCTGCGCGAGTACAACCCAGCCGTGTTAGCGGCTTGCGCCAGTTGGGACAAGGGTCTGTGCCGCCCGGAGGTCCGTGAGCTCCTCAAGCTGGTCCCCACGCCGACCAGGGCCGCCCCTCCGACGCGCCCGCAGATCACGGCCGCGCTCAAACGAGCCGGCCGCAAGCGCGGTATCGAAGCCGAAGCCGAGCGGCTCCGCGAGGCATTCCGCCCGGACTGGGCCCACCAGCCGCCTCTGGTCGAGGACGCGCTGGGCAGGCAAATGCTCGCTCTCCTGGACCAGTTCATGGCCGCCTGCGCCGCCGCGGACGAACTCGCACAGGCGGTGGAGGAGGCCTTCTCGCAGCATCCTGACGCGGAGATCATCCTCAGCTTCCAGGCCTCGGCACCCAGCTCGGTGCCCGTGTGCTTGCTGAGATCGGAGACGATCGCGCCCGGTTCGCCGACGTCCGTGGCCTGAAGGCCTACGCCGGCGCCTCACCCATCACCCGGGCCACCGCGAAGAAGTCGAGCATCACCCGGCGCTGGGTGAAGAACGACCGTCTCAACCATGCGTCATATCTTTTCAACCATGCGGCATATCTTTGGGCTTTCGCCTCCCTGACGGCCTCCATCGGAGCCAAAGCCCACTACCGGCGCCGACGCGACGAGCACTCCGACTGGCACGCCGCCGCCCAGCGCAATCTCTTCAACCGGCTGCTCGGCCAGCTCTACCACTGCCTCAAGAACCGCCGCCTGTTCGACGAACTCGCTGCCTTCCCGCCTTCGGGCGAAGCCCTCGGTGCGGCGGCCGCATAGGCCGAGGACCGATCAAACCGGAGGTTTCACCCAGGGAGCCAGCCGTTCCCCGACTGCCAGATTCTCGCGCCAGTACCGGAAGACGGTTCCGAGGACGATGTCGAGCTGCCCGGCCGCGACCAGGCCCGAGGCTAGACTCGGCCCGCCCGCATCGGCCTCGAAGGCAATCAGTACGGGAGGTGTCTCACCGATCTGCCGGGCAACGAGTCGGACCTCAGGCGTTGGCGCACGGAACACCGGGTCCTGGAAGGCGGCCGGGCACGTGACGAAGACCGGGTCGCTGAACACCAGCTCCAGGCGGTGGGCATACGAGATGTCGTGCCCGGCGCCCAGACGCAACCGCCCGGAGTCCCAGGCGACGATGTCCCAGTCCCACCATGACCCTTCGGGAAGCTCTATCACGGCTCGTTGCCCGCTCTGGGCCGCGCCGTCAATCGGGAATCACCAGGCCAAGCTCACGAAGTCGCGGAAGGCAGACATCCAGGCACGCCTCCAGAGAGACGGCGTCCGTGCGGACCAGGAGATCACCCCGAAACGGAGCCCCGCTCGCGACGAAGGTCCAGGGCTGCGTCCCATCGCGCATGCGCTCGGCGTCGACCTTGAACAACACCGTCACACCCTGCTCCGCCAACGACTCCATGACCCGCGCTACGTGCATCACATCCCAGCCTCTGCCTGAAATCGAACAGGCAGAAGGCTACACCGGCCTCCCACGACACCGGCTTGACCGCTTGGCACCGTGAGGTGTCTACCGCCTCGCCAGCACCCGAGCCCGCGCCGAGCAGGTCGAAGCCGGCTTACTGACATCTCCATGCTGGTCATCCGCCCTCCGAGCGGCGGGCCGGCAAGCGCCAGTCCAGGGGATATTCGGCGTGAGCATTTCGTGGGTGCAGCGGCGCAGTCCGCTGTTGGAGTCGACCGATGAAAGCCATGGCACCCGCTGAAGTAGGGCGCTGCGTTGATCGGTGCTCGGGTCGGTCAGGAGGGTGCGGAGCTCGTTGGGAACGGGGTCGTCGACCAGGCACAGCCAGGCGAGGCCGGCACCGCTGCGGACCTCGGGCGGTCGGCCTGGATCTGACCACAGACCCCAGGCCCACGCGGGAGCGTGTTCTTCCTGTGTTCGCGGCCGAGTTGGGCGATCGCCAGGATCAAGCTCTCCTGGGCCACCGGATCGTCTACTTCCGCCAGCCTGCGGTGCAGAGCCACAACTCCGCCAAGTTCCGCTGCGACGACACCTTCTGGTCACGGGACAACCGGACGCGTCTGAAGAAGGCGGGATGCGCCTTCCCGGCTTCGCCCCCACCTTCAGCCTCTCCCACACCGACCCCAAGGTGAACGAGTCCGCCACCCATATCGCCGACGCCCAGCGGGCCATCACCGGGCACCCGGGCGCTTCCACGCCGCTGCACCGCATCACCGACGAGAGAACCATCAGCAAGCACCGCAGCGCCATGTGCGGTCGGTCGCACGCCCCCTCGGGCAAGGACTGTGACGAGTACCCCTTTGCAGCCACCAAGGAAGGCGGCAACCCCCGTCGCGGGAGCATCCGCGTCATCTCGGCCGGCGACAACCGCACCGCCGACGCGCTGCTGGGCAGCTGCTACAAGAGCCAGCGAGTCCTCAACAGCGACGCCTACTATGTCCACATCAAGTAGGACTGCCGTAGCGCATCGATGATCTGGGTGCTGCCCCCAACCGATTGGGAGCAGCACCCAGCGCCGTACACGGGGAAGGCGAGACGGAGTTGAAGACGGCGTGACCACCGAGACCAAGGACCTCTACGTCGAAGACCATGATCTACTGATCGACCCCATGCTCCAGGGCGTCATCGAGTTTCCCGAGCACTCCGGCATCACCAACACCCTCATCGGCTTCCACAAGGACTTCGGCACCATCCTGACCGGCTTCGAACGCGGCTATCTCCGCATCACCGTCGAGATCCACGCCGAACAGCCCGCACTGGACACGGACGGCTGGGACGACGTCCTCGACATCTCCGCCGATTTCACCCGCGGCCAGGCCTTCGTCGCCAGCTATGACAAAGCATTCACCACCAACCTCGCATTCGACGGCGCCGGAACCTACCGGATCCGCACCCACGCACGGGGCCGTGCCGACGCCAAGAACGCCGCCCTGCCCCGCCAGCCCCGGCCCTCCAAGGCCCGCCCTCCCTCCGAGACATATCTCGTCCAGGTGTGGAAGGCCCCCACTGCCCCCGAGCAGATCCACAAGAGCAGCAACCACACCACCCTTCCCGCAGCCGACTACACCGGCCCCAGCACCTCGCCCTACCAGCCGGCCGTCGACGCCCCCACAATCCATTCCGAGGGCGGCGGGATCGTCCTCGTCCGCACCTGCTTCACCGCACCCCAGGCGTGGCACCGCCTGCAGGACTTGATCGACAACGGCTCCGAGGACGGCGGCGGCATCGACGTCACACCCATCGACGACACCGCCTACGACGGCCTGACCGAAGACCAGTTGCGCACCTTGATCGGCCGTGACGAGGACGACTGGCCCCACCACACCGTCCTTTTCATCGCCGATCAGCAAGCCTTCGCCTCCCCCGACCTGCCGCTGCTCGCCGTCGACAACCCACCCGGTCAACCCGCGCCGTCCTTCCGTATCCCACGGGAGTACCTGGAGAGCTTCGTGGTGAACATGGACCTGGGAAACACCGACTTCGGCGAGTGGTCCCGGGACGCAGGTGACGACGGCATCTACCGAGAACCCGCCGAAGGCGCATAGGCGGGAAGGGGCGCGATAGGGGATGGACCGGAAGCGTTGAGACTCGCTGGCTGCCCGGGCTGCTGCCCGTCTGACGGGCACCCGTGACAGTGGGCTGCCTACCGCTTGTGCTCCGCCCTCACCCACGACCTCTCGGCCGCCAAGCAGCGCATAGCGGACCTGGGGGTAGCGCTGGGCGTCCCCGTCACCGTCCGTCGATTCTGGAATGCCGACGACACCTGAACCGGTCCGCGGGTTCACAGCGGACCGGGGGGCCAAATGGCGGCGCAGCACCGCGTTCTCGTACCGCGACACGCGCATCTCCGCGTCCTTTGCCGCCTCACTGAGGGGCCGTACAGGAGGCGGCGGGCCCTGCCCGCGTCGAGGCGCGTAGCGAGAATCGCCTTCGCGAATCTCGCGCGAAGCGCTTCGTGGGGTTTCGCGAGCCGTAGACCCCGGCGCTGGCAGATCTTCCCGCTCGTCCGACGAAATCCCAGGTCAGGCGGACATCTGGTCATGTGTCAGGTGGCGCAACACTTCAGCAACACCGCTTTCCCTACCAGATAGGTATGGTCCGAAGCATGTCAGCCACCGACCGCGTCCGAGACCACGCCGGCCAGGGCGCGACCACCGTCGCCGCCCACCGCGCGCGGCGGCGGCTGCGTGCGGACCGGGCACGCCAGCTCGCCGACCTGCTCCGCCACCAGCTCCTGGCCGGGGGGTTCCCCGACGGCGCGCTTCCTCACGAGACGACCCTCGCCACGGACTACAGCGCCTCCCGCAACACCGTTCGCCAGGCCCTCGACCTTCTGCGCGCCGAGGGCCTGGTGGAACGCCTCCCCGGCGTCGGCACGGTCGTCGTGGCCCAGAAGTACCCCCACGGACTCGACCGCCTGATGGGCCTCGCGGAAACCCTGCGCGAACACGGCCGTGTCACCAACGAGGTGCGCACCGTGGGCCCCGTCCCCGCCCCGGCCCCGGTGGCCGACCGCCTGCGCCTCCCACCCGGCACCGACGTCCTCTACATCGAACGTCTGCGCCGGCTGAACGGCCTTCCCCTGTCCCTCGACCTCACCTACGTTCCCCTGGACCTCGGCACCGCCCTGCTCGGCGAGGACCTGGAGAACACCGACATCTTCCGGCTCCTGGAGTCCCTCACGGGCCGGCGCCTCGGTCACGCCGAGATCAGCCTCGAGGCGGTCAACGCGGACGCCCACTCCGCCGCCGTACTGCAGGCACCGCGCGGTGCGGCCGTCCTGATGCTGGAACGCCTCACGTACCTCGCCGACGGGCGGCCCGTCGACCTGGAGTTCATCCGCTTCCGCGGCGACCGTATCTCGATGAGCGGTCTGCTGCACCGGTCCCTGTAAACACCCCTCTCACGCACATTCCCGGAGACAGCCATGCCCTTGGCGCCCCAGCGGGCCGACGTGCCCGTGACCATCGACGAGTCGAAGTGCATCGACGGCTGCACGCTCTGCGTGGACATGTGCCCGCTGGACTCCCTCGCCATCGACGACAGCACCGGCAAGGCGTACATGCACGTCGACGAGTGCTGGTACTGCGGCCCGTGCGCGGCCCGCTGTCCCACCGGAGCCGTCACGGTCAACATGCCCTACCTGCTCCGGTGAAAGGCCACACCCCTATGAAACGCACAGCAGTCGCCACAGCCGCCGCCCTGCTCCTCGCGCCGCTCACTGCCTGCGGCGGCAACGCCGCGGCCGGAGGTGCCGGCTCCACCGTCACGGTCACCGTCGGCTACCAGTCCAAGACCATCAACACCGTCACCGCGGGAACGCTCCTGCGCTCCCTCGGCTACTTCGAGAAGGAGCTGAACTCCCTCGGCGACGGCCGCACGTACAAGGTCGACTGGCAGGACTACGCCACCGGCGCCCCCATCACCGCGCAGATGACCGCCGGGAAGATCGACATCGGCTCGATGGGCGACTTCCCCCTGCTCATCAACGCCGCCCGCGGCAAGCAGCTGAACCGCCCCACCCGCCTGGTCTCCGTCACCGGCTACAACCTCCGCGGCGGCCTCAACACCATCGTCACGGCCCCCGACTCCAAGCTCACCTCCCTGAAGGACCTGAAGGGCAAGAAGGTCTCCACGAGCGTCGGCTCCGCCGCAGACGGCACACTCGTACGAGCCCTGCAACGCAGCGGCATCGATCCGAACGACGGCGTCGAGAAGCTCAACCAGCAGCCCGCCGTCGGCGCGTCGGCCCTGGCGGCGGGCAGCACGGACGCACTCTCGCAGTTCGTCGCCTGGCCCGGTCTGCTCGCCTACCAGGGCAAGGCGAAGGCCCTGTACGACGGCGCCCAGCTGAACCTGCCCACCTTTCACGGCGTCACCGCCCGCGAAGACTTCGCGAAGAAGAGCCCTGCCGTGCTGAAGGCCTTCCTGAAGGCCCAGGCAGAGGCGACCGACTACCTCAACGCCCATCCCGTGACCGCCGCCGAGAACGTCGCGAAGGCCACCGGCCTGCCCGCCGAGGTCGTCTACCTCTACAACGGCGCCCACGGCATCTCCACCTTCGACCCGGCCGTCAAGCCGCAGCTCGTCTCCGCGCTCAAGCAGGACGTGTCGGTCCTGAAGGCGGCAAAGCTGACCGGTGATGTGGACGTGGACGCCTTCGTCGACGACCAGTACGTGAAGAAGGCTCTCGGGGCGTCGTACGCCAAGCAGCTCGCCGCTACTCCCCCGGCTGCCGCGAGCGAGGCATGGCCGGAGGGCGCCGAGGAGACCAAGGCCTTCAAGTCCCCTGCGGAGCTCCTGAGGTACGTGGTCGCCCACCGCGACGGCATCCGCGCCGCCTACGTCCCCGACGCCACTACCGGCACCGTGTGGTTCGCGGACAAGGCGGTGTGGGTGGCCGACGGAGACCAGTTCCTGCCGTTCGTCGCCCCGGCGACGGCGCAGGCGTACGTCTCCGCGCACGGCGGCTCCCGCGTCATCACCTACGCCGACGCGCTGGAGCGTGCCGCATGAGCCGGTCCGCGCCGCGAGCGGGCCGGTACCGTCGACCGTTCCCGCCGATCGGCCGGTATGCGCTGCGGGTCGCCGCCCTCGCGGCCGCCCTCGGCCTCTGGCAGCTCCTGACCGGCCTGGACGTCGACCTGTGGCTGCGCTTCTCGCAGTTCCCCACGGTCACCGACGTCGCCCACGCCTTCGCCGACCGCCTCTTGGGGGCGGACTACTGGACGGACCTCACCGACAGCCTCACCCGCATCCTCACCGGCTTCCTGCTGGCTGCGGTGGTGGGCGTAGCGGTGGGCGTGCTCGTGGCCCGTTCCCGGCTCGCCGAGGACCTGCTGGGCCCGCTGCTGGAAGTGGTCCGCCCGATCCCGGCGATCGCCCTGGTCCCCGTCGCGATCCTCCTCTTCCCCTCCAACGAACAGGGCATCGTCTTCATCACCTTCACCGCCGCCTTCTTCCCGATCCTGGTCTCCACCCGGCACGCCGTCCGCGCGCTGACCCCCGTGTGGGAGGAGGCCGTGCTCACGATGGGCGGCGGCCAGTGGCGGATTCTCGGCTCGGTCGTCCTTCCGGGCGCACTGCCCGGCATCTTCGGCGGCCTGTCGGTCGGCCTCGGTGTCTCGTGGATCTGTGTGATCTCCGCCGAGATGATCTCCGGCCAGTACGGTGTCGGCTACCGCACCTGGCAGGACTACACGATCGTCAACTACCCCGGCGTCTTCGTCGGAATGGTCACGATCGGCGTCCTGGGCTGGCTCACCTCCACCGCGGTGGAACTCCTGGGCCGACGCCTGACCCGGTGGCTGCCGCGTACGTCGTACGTCCCCGGAGCCCGGCCGGCGGCACCGCGCGCGCCCGTGCCCGCCCGGCAGGCCCCCACCGCCGCGCACACCGACCAGCCCTCCGACACCGAGGAGGCACGAGATGAGCACCTCGTCTGACACCAAGCCCGACCTCCGTACGGTGGACAACGCTCCGTCCCCCGTACGCGGCACCCGGCTCACCCTCCACGCCGCCACGCTCGGCCGCCCCGACGCCTCCGTCCTGGAGGGCGTCGACCTGGACATCACGCCGGGCGAGATCCTCACCGTCGTCGGTCGGTCCGGCTGCGGCAAGTCGACCCTGCTGCGCACCCTGGCGGGCCTGCTGCCCCCGCTCGCCGGAAAGATCAGCCAGGACGGGCAGTCCCTGGCCGGCCCCACCGCCGAACGCGCCCTGGTCTTCCAGGAGGACGCCCTCCTCCCCTGGCGCACCCTGCGCGCCAACGTGGAACTCCCGCTGGCCATACGCGGGTTGTCGCGCCCGAACCGCCGCACTCAGGCGGAGGCGTGGCTGGCCCGGGTCGGACTCGCCGAGCAGGCCCGGCAGTTGCCGCACCGTGTTTCCGGCGGCCAGCGTCAGCGCGCCCAGTTGGCCCGCGCCCTCGCGGGAGCGCCCCACGCCGTCCTCATGGACGAGCCGTTCGGCGCGCTCGACGCCCAGACCCGCGCCGGCATGCAGGATCTGCTGGTCGAGGTGCTGCACGGCACGGGCGCGACCGTCGTCTTCGTCACCCACGACGTGGACGAGGCCCTGTTCCTCGGCGACCGCGTGGCCCTGCTCGGCGCAGGCCGCCTCATCTCCGTACGAGAAGTGCCGCGCCCACGCGAGCGCGCCGCCCATGACAATCCGGCGCGCATCGCCCTGCGGCGCGAAGTCCTCACGTCACTCGGATCTTGAAAGGCACCCCGGTGGACACCCCCCTGCAGATCCCGGCCCTCACCGGCGCCGATGAGATGAGCTGCGACGTCCTCGTCGTCGGCGGCGGCACCGCCGGCACCATGGCCGCGCTCACCGCAGCCGAGCACGGCGCGAGCGTGCTCCTTCTGGAGAAGGCCCACGTACGTCACTCCGGCGCACTCGCCATGGGCATGGACGGCGTCAACAACGCGGTCATCCCCGGCCGTGCCGAGCCCGACGACTACGTCGCCGAGATCACCCGTGCCAACGACGGCATCGTCGACCAGTCCACCGTCCGCCAGACCGCCACGCGCGGCTTCGCCATGGTGCGGCGCCTGGAGTCGTACGGCGTGAAGTTCGAGAAGGACGAACACGGCGACTACGCGGTCCGCCAGGTCCACCGCTCCGGCTCCTACGTGCTGCCGATGCCGGAGGGCAAGGACGTCAAGAAGGTCCTGTACCGGCAGCTGCGGCGGCGTGAGATGCGGGAGCGGATCCGGATCGAGAACCGGGTGATGCCGGTGCGCGTGCTGACGACGGAGGGACGGGCCGTCGGAGCGGTGGGCTTTCACACCCGCACGGGCGCCTTCGTCACCATCCGCGCGGGCGCCGTGATCCTGGCGACCGGCGCCTGCGGCCGCCTCGGACTGCCCGCCTCCGGCTACCTCTACGGCACCTACGAGAACCCCACCAACGCGGGCGACGGCTACGCCATGGCCTACCACGCGGGCGCCGAACTCACCGGCATCGAGTGCTTCCAGATCAACCCACTGATCAAGGACTACAACGGCCCCGCCTGCGCCTACGTCGCCAACCCCTTCGGCGGCTACCAGGTCAACCGGCACGGCGAACGCTTCGTCGACTCCGACTACTGGTCGGGGCAGATGATGGCCGAGTTCGCGGCGGAGGTGGCCAGCGACCGCGGCCCGGTGTACCTGAAGCTGAGCCACCTCCCGGAGGAGTCGATCTCCGCGCTGGAGTCGATCCTGCACTCCACCGAGCGCCCGACCCGCGGCTCCTTCCACTCCGGCCGCGGGCACGACTACCGCACCCACGACGTCGAGATGCACATCTCCGAAATCGGCTTGTGCGGCGGCCACTCCGCCTCGGGCGTACGGGTCGACGACCACGCCCGCACGACCGTCCCCCGGTTGTACGCGGCCGGGGACCTTGCCTGCGTACCACACAACTACATGATCGGCGCGTTCGTCTTCGGTGACCTCGCGGGCGCGGACGCCGCCCAGTACGAGGCGTACGAAGGGGAGTTGCCCGCCGAACAGCTCCGCGAGGCGCACGAGCTGATCTACCGCCCGCTGCGCAACCCGGACGGCCCGCCTCAGACCCAGGTCGAGTACAAACTGCGCCGCTTCGTCAACGACTACGTCGCCCCGCCGAAATCCGGCGCCCGTCTCTCCCTCGCCCTGGAGGCCTTCGAGCGGATGCACACCGACATCGCCGCGATGGGCGCCCGCACACCGCACGAACTCATGCGCTGCGCCGAGGTCACCTTCATCCGCGACTGCGCGGAGATGGCCGCACGCGCATCGCTGGCCCGCACGGAGTCTCGCTGGGGCCTCTACCACGACCGCATCGACCACCCACGGCGCGACGACACGTCCTGGTTCCACCACCTCGACCTGTACAAGTCCCCCTCCGGCGCAATGCAGTTCACGGCCCGTCCCGTCGCTCCCTACCTGGTCCCGGTCGACGGCTTCACCCCGACCGGCGGCCCCTCCCGGCACCTCGGCGAGATCCACCCGGAACATGTGGCGACGGCAGGGGCCAGGGAAGCGGCGCCGGTGGCGCCGCGGCAGGAACTCACCATGGCCGACACAGCCGCCCGGCCCCGTGCCGAAGCGGACGCGCCGGCCACACCTCGCCTGCTCGAACTCCTCTCTCTCGCGGAGGACAACCCTGATCTCTCCGTGCTCGCCGGCTACTTGACGGACCCCGAGCCCAGCGTGCGCCGGACGGCCGTCACGGTCCTGACGGAGAGCGTGCCGCCGGGCACCGGACCGGCACTGGCCGCGGCGCTCACCGACACCGACGCCGGCGTCCGCGCCGCCGCGGTCGCCTCACTGCGCGAACTGGTCGAGACGCTGGTCCCGGAGCCGGCCCTGCGCGACGGCCTCGCCGCCGCCCTGTCCGAGGCCGACCCCGCCGTCCGTGCCGCCACACTGGACGTGCTGCGTGCCCTACGGCTTGGTGACGCCGAGCTGTTCGCGCACTCCCTGTCGGACTCCGACACCGCCGTACGCATCGCGGCCGTGCGTGCGCTCGTGTCGGTCGACGCCACCGCAGAGCTGGCCCGCGCGGCGGCCGTCGATCCGTCCCGCGAGGTCCGCGTCACGATCGCCAAGGCCCTGGCCACCCTGGGCACAGGCTCGGACATGGCCTGCTCGGCCCTCGCCGCGCTCGTCGACGATCCCGACGCCCTGGTGCGCGGGGCCGCCTACGAGGCTCTGGGCACGACGGGCTGCCCAGCCGCCCTGGCCACACGCGCCGAGGCCGCCCTGTCAGACCTGGCCTGGCAGGTACGGGCCGGCGCCGCCACCGCTCTGTCCGTCGCAGACTCCGACCTGGCCGTGCCGGCCCTCGCCAAGGCCCTCACCGACCTGAACGCCGACGTCCGCAAGGCAGCCGTCCTGGCCCTGACCCGGCACCGTGACATCGAGGACGCCCGAGCCGCCCTGGCCACCGCGACGACGGACCGGGACGCGGACGTCAGGGCCTATGCGGCGCGGGCACTGTGACCGCGACCTACCGTGCGGCCAGGAAGCGTCCCGTATTCCGCCGGACGTGCCGGGCCACGCTCCTGTCGAGCGTGATCGCCGACTCATCGGCCGACCGGTGTGGACACCGCAATAGACCCCGGCGTCCACGTGCTCGTCCGAGAGCTGCTTGCAGGTGGTGTAGGTCTCGGTCACGCCGGGCGCGGTGGGGCTGGTCAGGTCGAACGGGGCGGTGCGCGGCCCGACCGGCGCCGACAACTCGACCACATCGATGCGGCAGCCCGCGAACCCGATGACGCGACGGACCGTCTGCTCCGGCTGCAACACCAGCTTGTTGAACTGGTCAATCTCCTCGATCCGCACCACATCCGCTGCCCTGCGGCGAACCGCACCCGTTTCCCCGACCGAGGAACCGAAGGAACTCTCTCCGAACTCAGTCCTTATCAGCCGGGCCGGATCGACCCGGCGCAACCGTCTCCTCCCGAGTAGGGTGGCGGCGAACCGACCGCACTTTCGAGCCTGCCTGTCGAAGACACCGTGGGCTCCTGGTGAAGGTCCTTGAGTCGCGCTGAACTCACGGCCGTCGTGCCGGTAAGAACCGTGTCACTCGCCGCGAACGACGGACCTAATCCGATTGGTGATCAGCCGCCACCGCCGCCGCCCTCGCCAGTAGGCGAGGTTGTTCCTGGTGCCGAGGGTGTCGGGGTGGTCGGGCCCCAGTACGCGTTCCAGATCCGCGACCAGCTCCTCAAAGGCCGTGGCGGCCCCAGCCGCATCCCCCGCCTCCCTACGCCAGTAGGCGAGGTTGCCCCGCGTGGAAAGGGCGGCGGGGTGGTCGGGCCCCAGTACACGTTCCAGATCCGCGACCAGCTCCTGAAAAGCCGTGGCAGCCCCAGCCGCATCCCCCGCCTCTCCCCGCCAGTAGGCGAGGTTGCCCCGCGTGGAGAGGGCATCGGGGTGGTCGGGCCCCAGTACGCGCTCCAGATCCGCAAGCAGTTCCTCAAAAGCCGTGGCGGCTCCAGCCGCATCCCCCGCCGCCCCCTGCCAGCAGCCGAGGTTGCCCCGCGTTGCGAGGGTGTCGGGGTGGTCGGGCCCCAGCACCCTCACCCGGTCCGCGAGCAATTCCTCAAAGGCCGTGGCCGCTCCTGCCGCATCCCCCGCCTCCCCCCGCAAGAAGGCGAGGTTGCCCCGAGTGATCAGGGTTTGGGGGTGGTCGGGCCCCAGCACCCGCACCCGGTCCGCGAGCAGCTCCTCAAAGGCCGTGGCGGCCCCAGCCGCATCCCCCGCCGCTCCCTGCCAGGAGCCGAGGTGACACCGGGTGGTGAGGGCGTCGGGGTGGTCGGGACTGAGGTGGTACTGCACGGCGCTGGCCACGTGCTGGATGTGTTGCAGGGCGGCCGCGACCTGGCCGGCCTCACCGAGGCTCAGACCGGTGCGGATGAGGACGGGGTGGACATCAGGCTGGTAGAGGGCGCCCTCGGCGTGGAGGGTGAGCGCCTCGGTGCTGGCGCGCAGAGCTTGGGCAAGGGCGGTATCGCGTTCGACTTCGGGCCAGGCGGCGATCAGGGCGTCGGCAGCCGTCCGGGCGAGCTGGTCGTGCTGGCCTGCGGGGAGGGGGTCGTGGATGGCACGTTGGAGGAGCTGGTGCACGCGGACGGTGTGGTGTGGGCTGTCGGGTGTGTGGTCGATCAGGCTGAGGCGGTGCAGCGCACGCAGCGCCTGTGCGGCGTCTGGGGCCGTGATCTCTCCAGAATCTGTCTGTTCTGGGACAGCATTGCGGTGCTGGGCGAGGTGGCCCAACGCTGGCCGACTGGTCAGGACCGCGGCGGGGATGCCGTTGGGGTCGAGCATCGAGGCGAGCTGCAGCATGGGGCGGGCAAGCCCCGCTGGCGGAAGGTGGTCTGCGCACTCGATGGACAGGGACCATGCTGCGGCGACGGTGGTCGCCTGGTCATCGGGCAGCCCGGAAGGGTCGGGCAGCGCGTCGGAGAGGGTGCGCGCACGGTCGGAGAGCCGGCGCCGGTAGGTGGCACAGTCCAGGTCGACGTCGGTGAGGTAGGCAACGGCCTGGGACAGTGCCAGCGGCAGGTGGCCGAGGTCGTCGGCAAGCCCGAGGAGGTGGTCGGCGGGCTCGTGGCGGTCGTGCGCGGCCAGGGCGGTGGTGAGGTAGGCGGCTGCCTCGTCTGTGGTGAACAGGCCCATCGTCACCAGTCGTCGGCAGCGTCCGGTCAGGGCTGCATCGCGGCGGCGGGTGGTGACCAAGGTGCGGCCGTGGGGGCTGGCGGGGGGCCATAGGTTGCGCAGGTCGGCGGGGTCGGCGAGGTCGTCAAGCACGACCAGCCAGCGGCGCTTGGTGGCGGGCTTGGGCTCCAACCAGGCCAGGAACGCGCGTGCGGCGGGCTCCGGGCCAGCGGGGTCCGCGCCGAGAATCTCGGCTGCGGCTTGGGCGTAGCCGGTGACGACCGCGTCACGGTTGGCTGCGGTGACCCATACCAGCAGGTCCAGTTGCCCGGTCTGCCACAGGGTGCGGGCGTGGTGGGCGGCGAGCTGGGTCTTGCCGACTCCGCCGAGGCCGGCCAATACCTGGCAGGGCACTTCGGTCCCGTCCCTGCCTACCCCGTAACTCAGCTCTCGGGCGGTGGCACGGTCCTGGAAGCAGTCGGCTTCTCGGGGCAGGACGCCGACCTGGTGCGGCCAGGTCACCGGGGGACGCGGTGCGGCGTGAAACTCGACCTTGCCAGCCCGACCGACTGCGAGACTGTGATCGCTGGCGGTGATACTCCCTGGTGCACGAAGGAAGCCAGGTGCCGGGTTGGAGAGCGGGCTGGGGCTTGCCGGTCCGCTCAGTCCTTGGGCGGATCCGGCGTCGGAGGGGGGCCGATGTGCGCGCCCCCGTGAATGACCCCGGCTGCGATGGAGCCGTCCTCCGCATGGACGTCCATGTTGCCGCCAGCGGCCACCCCGCCCGGCCCGGCCGCCACTCGGACGTCACCGACGTGCTGGGCCAGCAGGGCACGCAGCTGGTCGGCTGCCGGGCCGCGCTCCCCCTCGCCCAAGTTCTCCAGCATCGCCTCAATACGGGCCTGCCAGAATTCCTCCTGGCTGTCTCGCGCCCGCTCCGCCTGGACCGGGTCGGTGGTCTGCAACGCGGTCGCGGTCTGATCCAGCCGCTCCAGCTCCGCCCGCTCACGCTCAGCGTCACCCCGCCCAAACCAGCGCGCAATCGCCTGCCGAAACCCGGCCCACGCATCAGTCCCCGCAGCCTGCACCACCGCACCACCGCCAGCCACAGCCAGGGCCGCCAGCGTCTCCACCAGCATCTCCGGCCTCCTCACCTGGACGGCCTCTCTTAAAACCCTAACGCCGAATGGGATGCCCTGCAGGGGCGTATCGGACGGTCGCCTCGGAGTACCTTCGTCACGCGATGCGCGAGCGCGCGAGGTAGCCGAGCGCAAGTACCGGGGTACTTCCCAAACTCGTGGACAAAACCGGGCAGGTCGATTTCCGTGACGGTGGTGTCGGGGGCAATGCGCAAGGCGCGCATGGTCCTCCTGTCTCGACAGGGGGTGCGCAGAGCACACATTGCTGTGCGCACCGGCTGCGCAATGGGTCATGGCTGCACAGTGCTCGATTGACCTGCGGTTTCTCTCAAGTGCGCAGTGGCAAGCGGGGCGCGAGTCCTCACTGCTGATACTGCGGGTGGTGGCGGATCAGTGCCTGCCGACGCCGCTTGAAGTCGACGGGCTGCTCGGTAATGCAGTTGGTCGTGAGGGGCTTGTTGTGCTGCGCAGTGATCCCGTGGGCTGCGCATTTCTGCGCAATGGCGTCGAGCGATGGGGTTTGTTGCGCACCCACTGCTCCGTCCAGAGGTTGTAGACACGGAACGGCAAGAGGTAGCGGCACAGGGGCGCTCACCACCCTCGACCCCACCCGCGCTCTCGGCCTCGGCCCGGTTTCGCGCCGAGCAGGCCACCACCGCCTGGAAGAAACGCTACGCCCGACGGGCCGACGTCGAGGGCACTTTCGCCCAGGCCTCCCGCCAGTGCAACATCCACCACACTCGCTACCGCGGCCAGGCTCGCACCCACGTTGGGCACGCCCTGACCGCCATGGCCCTCAACATCGTCCGCGTCGCCGCCTGGCTCAACGAGGCCCGGTTCCAAGAAAGTTGGATCTCCCGCCTCACACGCTTCAAAGCATCACTCTCCGTGACCGGCCCGTGAATTCACCAGCAGAGTCACCCGGGGATCAACCTCAGTCCTGACCGAGCAGACACGACGCGTGGGCCGACGCCCGCCGCTGCGCGGGCCGCGACCTGTCGGCCAACCCGCATGGCTTCAGAATGGGATGACCGATTGACCGAGTGCCGTCGATCCGGATCGGAGACGGACCAGCTACGGATCGGGCGAGCCGCGGGTTACGACGGAGCTCCGTCACGGGGGTGAAGGAGCATGTAGGTGTTCTCCAACTCGTCCTGTACGACATGGGCCTCGCCCGAGACCGTTCGCACGACAAGGTTTTCTTCCAGGGTACGGACCCGGTACTCCCAGCCTTGTGGAAGCCGAAGACGTTGGCCGAGTGTGGCCAAAGAGTCCAGCGTCTGGCTGTCATCCACGGTGTGGGAGTACGCCTGCAAAATGTAGGTGCGGTCGCCCGGGGCGACCAGTGCGTACACCGGCTTCTTGCGGGACAGGACGTATTCGGTGTCGCGTTTCACGGTGGTATCGACGTAGAACTTCTTGGCCGCTGCCCCGGTGAGGTCGATCTCCGGGGGGATGCGGACCTCGGCCACGCAGCGGGCCTCAAGACTGTCGAACGTCGCGATGTCCCCCCACTCGAACGCCGTGACCTCGTCAATCGTCCAGAAGCGAGGTCCGTTCAGGAACACCATCGACACCTGGAGCTGCTCTGCCAGCGCGCGGGGGTCGAGCGCGTTCCACAGCTGCAGCGGACAGTCGTTGAGACCAAAGGTGTTGTAAACGGACGCCTTGATATGACCGTCCTCGCACGGCGAGATGAGAAGGATCTCACCGTAACGAGCGTTCCGCAGACCGCTCAGGTGCCGCGCCGCTTTCGTGGTGTGGGACATGGCTCCTCTTTCTGACAGCCGCTCTCCGCGCCAGCGCCCGGACCGCCCGTCGGCAGCGGCCCGCCGATGAACGGGCCCGGGGCGTGCCGCGGGCCCGTCCACTCCTACAAGCGCAGCACACGCGCCATGAAGTCGCATGCCGTCCCGGGTACCCGCAGGTCCACGGCGGACGAGACGCACGCCGCGACGTACTGTGTCGCTCACCGAGGCGGGCTCGTTGCGCTTGCGACACGACGTGTGCATGTGTCAGTGGCCACGGTGAGGTCAGGCGTCGCTCCACGCGTGGGCGGCACCGGCCGCGCCATTCGACCCACCGCGGATCGTCCAGGACGGCATCCAGGTCCGTGATGCCCGCGACCTCGAGGTTTTCACGCCCACCCTGGGGCACGTCATCCGCCCGCGGCGTCCTCGGCCTCCCAGCGCAGCAGGTCGCCCGGCTGGCACTTGAGTACCTCGCAGAGGGCGGCGAGCGTAGCGAAGCGCACCGCCTTGGCGCGGCCGTTCTTGAGTACCGCCAGGTTGGCGGGCGTGATCCCTACGCGCTCGGCGAGCTCACCCACGGACATCTTCCGCCTGGCCAGCATCACGTCGATGTCGACGGCGATCGGCATTAGATCACCTCGTCCAACTCGGCCTGCATCTGCGCCGCTTCGACGTCGCGTGCGACGGCCTGGGCAAGCAGCATCCGGAGCACGAGCACGATGAGTGCGACCCCCAGGATGGCCACGCCGATCCCGGCCATGATGACGGTGACGCCCGGGTCGTCCCGCTGGCCCGGCGCATTGATGGCCGTGACCGCGAACCACACGAGGGCAGCCGCCACGATCGCGCCGATCATCCCGTCCACGTACCGGAAAGCGGCGTGGGAGAACACGGTTCCGCGTCGCACCATCGTCACCAGCCGCCATACGCAGACCAGGGCGAACTGGGCGGACACCATGCCCAGGATCGTCATCACGCGCAGCGGGGTCAGCGGGAGCGACCCGTCCTCCGGGTCGGTGGCCAATGCCCACACCATCCCTGCCTGTACGAACACGGTGCCGACGAGCACCACCACGAGCACGGCACGCAGCGCACGCACTGTCAGCTTTCCCATGACCCACCCTTCCAACGAGTTGCGATGGAAATCTATCGACTTTCGATAGGCAGAGCAAGAGTCGGGACGGAGGGTGGGGGCGGTTTCACACTGTGGCGGAACGCCGTCGCCCCCTCCCGTGGCATGGCGTTCACGCGAACCTTCTTGATCCTGTAGAAGTCGGCCTCGCTCGAGCACAAATCGGACGCCACTCAACGACGCCGAAGCCCTGGCTGTTCGGTGGCCCCGCAAAACACGGTGGCGGCACTCGGCATGATCTTCACGTAGAAGGTGGAGAGCAACGTGTAGAGGGCCCTGACCGTGGTCGCCGGCAAGGATTCGATCCTATGATCAAGGGAAGCAACCGCCACACCAAGGACAGTGCGTTCTGCGCCATCAAACCTCCCTGCACCGAAGCGCGTTCCGCACCTGACGCTCGACTCACCCGACCCCGTGTCCTTCTCAGGGCGGCCCGGATGCTCATGTACGGCTAGCCGATCCAGCCCACCGTGCTTGCCGAACAGCCGAACAGCCGAACAGCCGAACACTAGGAGAACCATGATCCGTTGGTCTGCCGCCCTGACAAGGGCCGGAATCACTGATCCGCGTCTGCGGGAGACCTACGATGCCCAGCGAAGGCCAGTGCGCAGATTCGCGCTGCATGAGTACGTCGCCGTGCGCCTGCTGCTGCCGGCGCGCCTTCACCCGCCCGTCATCGCTGCGGTGGCGTACATGCATGCGACCGACGAACTGATCGATGCGGGCGACGTGACCGCCCGTCAGGCGGCGCTGCGTGCCTGGGACGCCGAGACCACAAAAGCACTGGCGAGCAGCGGGCCACCTGCCCAAGACGCCCTCTTGGCTCTGTGGGACACCACGCGCCGTCACCCCCACATGGGTGCACGGGTGCGCGCCTTCCTTGACGGCGCTCCGGTCGAAGCTGCTTGGACCGGTTTCGACACGGAGGACGACTTCCAGGCCTACGTGGACAGCTACTCACTGCCCGGCCTGATGCTGACCGCCTCGCTACTCGCGCCCGATCCGACCGCCGGAGCGGACGAGCCGTTCGTTCGCGGGTGCCGGGCCCTGATCGAAGGGTGGCAGCGATGCGACTTCCTGGCCGACCTGCCCGAAGATGCCGCGAGCGGCCGAATCGGCATCCCGGCAGATGAACTGGCTCGGTACGGCTTGAAGTTTGACGACCTGCGCGCCCGCTCGGAGGCGTGCGCGCCCGCGCTGGAGAAACTGGTCCGTGCACAGGCCGATCTCGCCGAGGCGGCTCTCGCGGGGTGCCGGACGCTTCCTTCACTCGTTGCGGCCGAGCATCAGCCGTTCCTTGATGCCCTCATTGCTGTCCAGGAGCTTCAGCTTCACGCGGTAAGACACGCGGGGGGATCACTGCTTCGCCACGGGACGGGGCCGTCAGGGCCGGCTTCCCTGCGGGTCCTCGCCCGGCAGTACCGTCGCGCACGCATCCAACAGCGTCGCGCGCAGTAGTAGCTGGGATGCCGAGTACCGGCCACCTACCGCACCGAGCAGAAGGGCGACTCGGAACGGCTAGAGGTCTTTAACGGTGCAGGTTACTTCGGGGCGTGACGGATGCCGTGGGCGGCGCTGTGCCGGGAGGATGAGTGGTCAGTCTTGCCGGCGGAAGTCCATCATGTAGAAGAGCTTGTCGTAGCGGTGTTCGCCGACGGCGACGAAGTCGGCGAGACGACCGTATTCAGTGAAGCCCAGCGACCGGTAGAGGTGCAGGGCACTGGTGTTGTCACCACGGGCGTCCAGGGTGAGGACCTCGACACCCGACGCCCGGGCGTCAGCGATCAAGGCGTCTGCCAGCGCCCGACCGACGCCACGCCCCTGGGCAGCAGCATCTACCGCGATCTTCTCAAGATCGGCGTGTGGCCGATGGGTCGGTCGGGCGTAGCGCAGCCAGTACCCCAACCCCACAAGCCGACGGTCGAGGTAAGCGGCACGCAGGGCCGCATCCCCAACCTGCACCGCAGAGATGACGAGGCCGAGGTGTTCCGCCACCTCGTCCCGCGAGGGTGGTTCGACCCAGCCCAGCGCAGCACCTCCCCTGACCAGCTCCGCCAGGATCTGGTGGGCCGACTCGGCAAACCGGGCTTCCAGCTCCGAATCGGACGTCAACTCCTTGGCGTCGAGGATGGCGGGCTCAGTAGTCGCAGTGCTGGTCATTGCCGGATTCATGACCGGCAGCCTAGGTCTGTGATTGCAGATCTGGCCAGGTCGGGAGGCTGTCCGATCAGCCAGGTTGGCAGTCCAGCGGGTGATGGTGCTGCCGGCGCTCGTCAGCAGGGCACCGGCTTTCGGTGATCTCGCACCGGGTGCAGGCCGATCAGGACCATGGTCAATCGAAGAAGTTGCGGTTCTGGCGCACGAAGTCTGCAAAACCGATGGCTGCATGGCCCGTGAGGTCTGCCACGGTTGAAGTGACAGTCTCGGCACCGCCGTCGCGGTACGCGCGGGCAACTCCGATCAGGGCATCGACGTGGAACTCCGGCATCCCGCGACTCAGCATTGCCGCGCGCGCTTCGTCGTCCGGCAGGCCCACATAGCGCACCGACTTGCCGAGGACGTCGGACAGCACTTCGGCGGCTTCAGCGTAGGTCAGCGCCTTCGGCCCGGTGAGGTCATAGACGCAGCCGTCGTGGCCATCCGTGGTGAGAACCCTCGCCGCGACACAGGCGATATCGCCGATGTCGATGAAGCTTATGGGTGCAGTGATCAATGGGAAGCTGAACTCCCCGACCTCGCGGATGGACCGCTGACGCAGGAAGTTCTGCAGGTAGAAGTTGGGACGCAAGATCGTCCAGGGCAAACCGGACGTAACCAGCGAGTGTTCGACAGGCTGATGTAGCCGGGCGATCGGTGAGAGTCCCTCGTCGGCCCTCCAGACCGACAGCTTGACCACCCAGACACCCACCGCACGGGCGGCTTCCAGCAGGTTGAGTTCGTGCGTCGTTTGGGCGGGGCTCGTTGCGCCGAGAAGGAATACGGCCTCGATGCCATCGAGCGCAGGACCGATCGTGTCCGGCATGGCCAGGTCGAGCGTCACTGCATGACCGCCTGCCTTGATCACCTGAGCCGTGGTGTTCGGATCACGGTAAGCCGCCCGCGCGGCCACGCCGTCGGCATGAAGACGAGTGAGGAGAGCCGTTCCGACATTTCCGCTCGCGCCAGTCACCAGAATCATCGTCACATCCTCCCAGGCGATAACAGCGGACATGCCAAGAACCGGAACGCACCATCCTGGGACCGTTCCTTTCGTTGGGCGGCGAGCACATCGGAATGGCGGGCGTGGGCGTTGCTCCAGCGCAGGTAGCCATGCAGGGCCCGGGTCTGCACAGGGTGGCTGTGGTGGCGGGAGTTGGCCAGGGTGAACTGCCGCAGCGGGCCGAATTGGGCCTCGATCGGGTTGGCCCAGGAGGCGTAGGTCGGAGTGAAGCACACCTCGACTTGCTCTTCTGGGCCCGCCGGCGGATGTCGGCGCCGGTGTAGCCAGAGAGGTTGTCCAGGATGACATAGATGGGGCCCGTAGGGTCGGGCCGCGCGGATCGACTTCAGCGCGGCCAGGGCGTTGGCGGTGCCATTGCGGCGGCGGCTGACCCCCAACAGCCGGTCGTCGCCGATGGAATAGCAGCCACGGAGGGCCTGCGACGGTGGCGGCTCAGGCCCTGGCGGTGGTTGTGCCGGTTATCCGGTTCCAGATGGTGAAGCGGTGCTGCATCTCGGCGCGGTATTCGGGTGCGCTGAGCAAGTGACGGCGGGGCCGGAAGTGCGGTGAGATGCAGCTGAACGCCGACAGGAATCGCTGAGTCCGGGCCGGTGGACCGTAAGCCTTTTCATCGCGCGTTCGCGCCAGCGGGTGGGATGGTGCGCGTTCTCGGCCCGGTTGTTCAGAGGCCCTTGTGGGAAGGGTGCTCGACCGAGGACATCAAGTGGCGGTGTCCTGATCGACGGCCCGCCACAGACAGTGCCCCGCACCCCGTTGAACTTGACGAACACTGCGTCGAAGTGCCATTCGTCGCCAGCCCGCGGCCGACGGCGGCGCAGCACCGCGGCGACCGCCACCCCGGCGCCCTCCACCACAGGACCCTCCCGGAGATCAACAAACCCGACGATCGTTCCTCACTCGACACCCGCCACTCAAATTGACAGTGCCGCAACCGGCCGCGTCGAGAGCACCTCGGCGATCACCGTCAGGCCGAAGCCGACGCGACAGGCGAGGTCGACCGGCACATCACGGCCGACGCCACCATCGTGCGGGCACATCAGCACACGCCTGGCGCCCACGCCGAACACCGCCGGCTCCCGCCTCAAAGGGGGACGTACCGACGGAACACCGAGGCGAAGCGGCGTGGCAGAACCTCCACGGCAGGCCGACGGAAGTGGTACGGAAGGCGAGGGCCTGGGCCGCTCGCGGGGCGTGCGGGCTCACCACGCAGCGCCACCTCAGTGCGGACGGCCACTACCGCCCACTGCCCCTGACGACCGTCGGACAGCGGGCGGACTGCACGCAGTTCGGGCCCGTTATGGACAAGATCTCGACGGACGCCCATGCGTACCCCGCCCCCGATGACGCGCCCGCCCGTTTCCCCCGGTTCCGCGCGACGGACCTGCCCTCCGGCCGCGTAGAGCAGACGACGGATTCATCCACGGAGGGGACTGCACAGTGACATCGCGTGCACTCAAGGGGGCATCGAGGGGTGCCAGGGGTACGGCGATCGCGGTGACGGCGATGGCCGTGCTGACCGCGTCGCAAGCGCCGAGGGTGGTTTCGGCCGAGGCCGCGGAGCCCGCGCGGAGGGCGGCACCCGCCGAGCACGACCTCAGCGTCTCCGGCGACACTCCATACCGCACTGGTCTTCCCCCGCTGCGGGCGCGGAAGAAGGGCTCGGCACAGGGCGTGACAGGCGGCGGTGCCCTGCCCGCGAGCGTGTTCGCGGCGTACCGGCGTGCCGAGGGGGAGCTGGCGCGCAGCGCGCCCCGCTGCCGGTTGCACTGGCAGCTGCTGGCCGCGATCGGTCAGGTGGAGTCCGGGCAGGCACGGGGCGGCTGGGTGACCCCGGACGGTACGACCGTGAAGCCCATCCTCGGCCCGCGGCTGACCGGCGGCGCCTTCGCCGTCGTGGCGGACACCGACGACGGCGCGTACGACGAGGACACGGTGTACGACCGCGCGGTCGGTCCTATGCAGTTCATCCCGTCCACCTGGGCCCGCTGGGGAGCGGACGGCAACGGCGACGGACGGACGGACCCGAACAACGTCTACGACGCGGCGCTCGCCGCCGGCCGCTACCTGTGCGCGGGCGGCCGGGACCTGTCGAACCCCGCCGACCTGAACCGGGCGGTCTTGGGCTACAACCACTCGGACGCCTATCTGCGCACCGTCACAGCGTGGTACGCGTACTACCTGACCGGACATCGCGTGGTGCCGGACGCGTCCGACGGATCCCGGTCGGACCGGACGAAGACGCCGAAGCCCTCGTCGCCGAAGCCGTCGGACGACCGGAAGACGGGGCCTGATCCTTCGCGCACGCCGTCGACGTCGCCCACCTCCCCCTCCCCCAGCCCGACCCCCAAGGCCGGCGTCCCGAAGGAGTCCGGGACGCCGCGGGTTCCCCTCCCCGAGCCGACCCTCACGCTGCCCAGCGGCGGTGTGCTGCCCGACGCTGGGCCGCTGACCACCGGCAACGGCTGGAACACGATGCGCGTCACCCCCTCCACAACTGCCACTACTCGGCGGTAATGTCGCCACCCGCCGGAAGCACAGGACCGGCGGGTGAGTGCGAAGGGGCCCTCATGGCGACGGACATGCCTGCGGACACAGCGGCCGGGGACGAGCGTTGGCAGCGCGTCTGGAGCCATCGCGAACACCTGCTCAAGGTGGCTCGGCGGCGATCCATGAGCCAGGAGGACGCCGAGGACGCCGTTCACGAGGCGATGCTGCGGGCCGCGGAGCGCCCGGACCTCGACGACGAGCGGCTCGGCGCCTGGCTGACGACGGTGACGATGCGGCTGTGCGTCGACCGGCACCGACAGGTCAACCGCGAGGCCGAGGTGGGCAGCCGCCCTAGACTCGTCGCACCGGGCCCGGTACCCGTCGAGGAGGCGGTGTGCGACCGGGCAGAGGCGAAGTGGCTCGCCGTGCGCAGCGGTGAGCTGCCCGCCCGGCAGGCGGAGGCGCTCCGGCTGAGGTCCGAGGACCTGGACGTGAGCCAGGTCGCGGTACGGATGGGGCTCAGCTACCGGACCGTCGAGTCGCTGCTAGCCCGGGCACGGCGGACACTGCGCGCCTCGCTGGCCGGGACGCTCGCACTGGTGCTGTTCCTGGTCGGGCGCGGGCGGATGCGCGGGGGCACCCATGCCCAGGCGGTCGCGGTCACCTCGACGGCGGCGACCCTGGTGGTGGCGGGATTCGTGCTGCCGTACGCGCTCGACGGGGGCGGAAACGAGAACGGTCCGGCGCCACGGCCGGTGGTGTCCAGCGATGCGCAGGTCCTGCGCACCGAGGCCACGGGCCGCGGGCACGCCCCCAGGACGCCCGCCCCCTCGCGCCCGGCGCCCGGGGCCCGGGACCGGACGCCGTCACCCGCCGGGGAAACGTCCCTGCCGCTGCCTGTGCCGCCCCTGCCGGACGTGTCCGCGTCCCCGCTCCCGGAGCTGTCGGCACCGCAGGTCCCGCAGGTGCCCGAGGTGCCGAAGGTGCCGGGCCTGCCGACCGCCGTGCCGGACCTGCCGACGAAGTCGGCCGCCTCGTCGGTTCCGTCGCTTCCCCCGGCCTCGGCCGTACCGACCGCTCCGCTCTCCGTCCCCGCCCCGAAGTCGCCTTCGCGCATGCCGTCGCCGAAGCTGCCGTAGCACCCCGTACACACGTCCGTAAAAAATTCTTCGTCCGCCGCGACGGACGCCCCTCCCCTCCCCGTAGAGCAGATGTCGGAGCTGCTCCACGGGCGAAGGGTGCAACCGGATGGGTATCGAGATCTGTGTGGAAGGGCTGACCAAGTCCTTCGGCCACCAGGTCATCTGGCAGGACGTCTCGCTGACGCTGCCCGCCGGGGAGGTCTCGGTCATGCTCGGCCCCTCGGGGACGGGCAAGTCGGTGTTCCTCAAGACGCTCGTGGGGCTGCTGAAGCCGGAGCGGGGCTCCGTGAAGGTCGCGGGCCGGGACATCACCCGCCTGCGCGAGCACGACCTGTACGAGGTACGGAAGCTGTTCGGCGTGCTGTTCCAGGACGGCGCGTTGTTCGGCTCGATGAACCTGTACGACAACATCGCCTTCCCGCTGCGCGAGCACACCCGCAAGTCCGAGAGCGAGATCAAGCGGATCGTCCTCGAAAAGATGGACATGGTCGGGCTGATCGGCGCCGAGGGGAAGCTGCCCGGCGAGATCTCCGGCGGTATGCGCAAGCGGGCCGGGCTCGCCCGTGCCCTGGTCCTGAACCCGGAGATCATCCTGTTCGACGAGCCGGACTCGGGCCTGGACCCGGTCCGCGTGGCCTACCTCAACCAGCTCATCGTCGACCTCAACGCACAGATCGACGCGACCTTCCTGATCGTCACCCACGACATCGCCTCGGCCCGTCAGGTCCCGGACAACATCGGGCTGCTGTTCCGGCGCGAGCTGGTGATGTTCGGGCCCCGCGCGAAGCTGCTGGCCAGTGACGAGCCCGTCGTACGGCAGTTCCTGAACGGCCGGATGCAGGGGCCGATCGGCATGGCGGAGGAGAAGGACGCGGCCCAGGTCGAGCAGGAGCTGGCCCAGATCGACGAGGGCGGCTCGGCCGATGCGCTGACTCCCCGCCTGCTCCCCAGCCCCGGCATCACCCGGCCGCCCCGCTGGGAGGCGATCGCCAGACGCGAGGCGGAGCTGCACGGGACAGGGGTGACGGGCACATGAGACTCTCCCCGACGGGTGCCCTCCGGCACTCGGGCAACCTCTTCGCGATGGCACTGGACGTCGTCCGGACCCTCCCCCGACGCCCCTTCCAGGCACGGGAGTTCATCCAGCAGGCGTGGTTCGTCGCGAGCGTCACGATCCTGCCGACGGCTTTGGTCTCGATCCCCTTCGGGGCGGTCATCGCGCTACAGATCGGCAGCCTGACCAGGCAGTTGGGCGCACAGTCCTTCTCCGGTGCCGCGTCCGTGCTCGCCGTGCTGCGGGAGGCCTCGCCGATCGTCACCGCGCTGCTGATCGCAGGCGCGGGTGGCACGGCGATCTGCGCGGACCTCGGGGCGCGCAAGATCCGGGACGAGATCGACGCGATGCAGGTGCTCGGCATCGACCCGATCCACCGGCTCGTCGTACCGCGGGTGCTGGCGTCGATGGTCGTGGCCGTGCTGCTCAACGGCCTCGTCTCGGTGGTCGGTGTCGCGGGCGGCTACTTCTTCAACGTCGTCCTCCAACACGGCACTCCCGGCGCCTACCTGGCGTCCTTCACCACCCTCGCCCAGCTGTCCGACCTGTGGGCGGCGGAGATCAAGGCGCTGGTGTTCGGGGCCATCGCGGCGATTGTCGCCTCGTACAAGGGGCTGACCGCGCAGGGCGGTCCGAAGGGCGTGGGCGATGCCGTCAACCAGTCCGTGGTGATCACCTTCATGTTGCTGTTCGTGACCAACTTCGTGATGACTGCCGTGTACTTCCAGGTCGTCCCGCAGAGGGGGTAGCCGATGAGACCGCAAAAGCTCCTCGATCGCCCCTTGCGCTCACTCGAAGAGCTGGGCGCCCAACTCTCCTTCTACGGACGCTCCTTGGCTTGGACGGGCCGCACCCTGCGCCGCTACAAGAAGGAGATCCTGCGGCTGCTCGCCGAGGTGAGCTTCGGGCGCGGCGCGCTCGCCGTCGTCGGCGGCACGGTCGGTGTGATCGCGTTCCTGTCCTTCTTCACCGGCACCGAGGTCGGCCTCCAGGGCTACGCGGCCCTCAACCAGCTCGGCACCTCCAACTTCGTGGCGTTCCTGTCGGCGTACTTCAACACCCGGGAGATCGCCCCGCTGGTGGCCGGACTCGCTCTGTCCGCGACGGTCGGCGCCGGGTTCACCGCGCAGCTCGGTGCGATGCGGATCAGCGAGGAGACCGACGCGCTGGAGGTGATGGGCGTCCCGTCGCTGCCGTTCCTGGTGACGACGCGGATGATCGCCGGCTTCGTCGCGGTGATCCCGCTGTACGTGATCGGGCTGCTGTCCTCGTACCTGGCCGCCCGCACCATCACCACCGGCTACTACGGACAGTCGACCGGCACGTACGACCACTACTTCCACCAGTACCTGCCGCCCGTCGACGTGTTCTGGTCCTTCGGCAAGGTGATCGTCTTCGCCCTGCTGATCATCCTGGTGCACTGCTACTACGGCTACCACGCGAGCGGCGGCCCGGCCGGTGTCGGCGTCGCGGTGGGCCGGGCGGTGCGGACCTCGATCGTCGCCATCAACGTCCTGGACTTCTTCCTGAGCCTCGCGATCTGGGGCGCCAACACGACCGTACGGATAGCGGGGTGAGAGCGGTGCGCACGCACAGAATGAGACTCAGGCTGTACGGCATCGCGTTCCTCGCCGTGCTCGCGCTGCTGCTGTCGCTCGCGGTGGCCGTCTACCAGCAGGCGTTCACCTCCGTCGTTCCCGTCACCCTGGAGGCCGACACCCTCGGCAACCAGCTCGATCCACGCGCCGACGTCAAGCTGCGCGGGCTGCTGGTCGGCGAGGTGCGCGAGGTGCACGCCGACGGCACGAAGGCGACCCTCGACATCGCGCTCAAGCCGCAGTACGTGTCGTACATCCCCTCGGACGTGCACGCGCGGCTGCTGCCCAAGACGCTGTTCGGCGAGAAGTACGTAGACCTCGTCGCTCCCGCCGGCGCCGCGCACGCGTCGGCCCGGCCCATCCGTGCGGGCGACGTCATCACCCAGGACCGCACGAAGGTCGGCATCGAGGTGCAGCAGCTGATGAACGACCTGCTGCCACTGCTGCGCACGGTCCGGCCGGGTGAACTCAACGCCACGCTCTCGGCATTCGCCACCGCGCTGGAGGGCCGCGGCGACCGGATCGGCGACAACCTCACCCGGGTCGAGGGCTACCTGCGCCGCCTCAACCCGCACATGCCCTCCCTCAAGGAGGACATCACGCGGTTCGCGGACGTCGCCGAGGTGTACGGCGACGCCGCGCCCGACCTGATGCGGATCCTGCGCAACACGGCCACCACCAGCCGAACGATCGTCGAGAAGAGGAGCCAGTTGGCCTCGGCTCTGCGCGCGACCGCCTCCGTGGCGGGCACGGCGAACGACTTCCTGTCCGAGAACGGCGACCGGCTGATCACCCTGGGCCGGGTCTCCCGCCCCACGCTGGAGCTGTTCGCCCGCTACTCCCCCGAGTACCCGTGCCTGTTCCAGGGCCTGGTCCGGCAGGAGAAAGCGTCGGAGGACGCTTTCCGGGGCGGCGAGATGCGGATCACCCTTGAGATCGTCCGGCCGCAGGGGGCGTACCGACCCGGTGAGGAGCCGGTGTACGGCGAGCGATCCGGCCCGAACTGCCGTGGCCTACCGCATCCTCAGGTGCCTGGCCCGAAACCCCATCTCAATGACGGTACGTCGGCCGGAGGTTCCAGTGGCGCACTCCCCGGAAGTGTCGACGTGTCCGCCACCCGGGCCGAGCAGCGGGCCGTCGGCTCGCTCGTGGCCCCCGTCATGGGCGTCCCCGCGGACCAGGTGCCGCCCGTGGCGACCCTGCTGTTCGGACCGCTCGCGCGCGGAACGGCGGTGAGTGTCGCATGAGCAGGTCAGGAGCCCGGCAGACCGCTGCCCCGCTGGTCAAGTTCAGCCTCTTCGCGCTGGTCACGATCGCGGCGACGGCGCTGCTCGCCGCCACCATCGTCAACGTCTCCTTCACCCCCAAGGACACCTATCACGCGGTGTTCACCGACGTCACCGGGCTGGAGACCGGCGACGACATCCGGGTGGCCGGAGTGCGGGTGGGAGAGGTCGGGGGTATCCGGATCAAGGACCGGACCCTGGCGGAGGTCACGTTCACCGTCAGCACGGACCGGCCGCTGCTCGCCGGGACCCACGCAGTCGTCCGCTACCGCAACCTGGTCGGGCAGCGGTACATCGCGCTCACCGAGGGCACGGGCGACGTCACCGCCCGGCTGCGGCCGGGCGGCACCATCCCGCTGTCCCGGACCCAGCCGGCGCTGGACCTCAACGCCCTGCTGAACGGCTTCAAGCCGCTGTTCGCCGCGCTCAGTCCGAGCGACGTCAACCAGCTCGCCACCGAGATCGTCCAGACCCTCCAGGGCGAGGGCGGCACGGTGAACAGCCTGCTCGCGCACACGGCGTCGCTCACCAGCACCCTCGCCGACCGCGACAAACTGATCGGATCGGTGATCGACAACCTCAACACCGTCCTGGAGACGCTCGACAAGCGCGGCTCGCGCTTCTCCGGGCTGCTCACGCAGCTGCGCCGGGTGGTCTCGGGGCTGTCCGCCGACCGCAGGCCCATCGGGGAGTCGCTGGTGAGCATCGGCGACCTCACGGACGTCACGTCGGGGCTGCTGAAGGACGCGCGTCCACCGCTGAAGGACGACATCGCCGGGCTCGGCGATCTCACCGGAACGCTGAACAAGAACGAGAACACCGTGGAGGGCGTCCTGAAGCGGCTGCCGAACAAGCTGGAGAAGCTGACGGGGACCGCCTCGTACGGCTCGTGGTTCAACTTCTACCTCTGCGACTTCGACGGCCGGATCGTGCTGCCGAAGACCAAGCGGGTGATCACTCCGGAGCTGCACGTGGCACGGGCGAGGTGTGGCGGATGAGCATGCGCATCAGGCGGCGCAGTGTCCGCCGACCCGAGCCGCTGGTGAAGGTACGCGTCCTGCCGCCCAAGCTGCCCAAACTCCCCAGACTGCTGCCGAAGCGCAAACCCCGACCCGAACCCCTCGTGAAAGTACGCGTCCTGCCGCCCAAGCTGCCCAAACTCCCCAGGCTCCTGCCGAAGCGCAAACCCCGACCCGAACCCCTCGTGAAAGTACGCGTCCTGCCGCCCAAGCTGCCCAGGATCCGGCTCAAGCGCCCGCGCCTGAAGCCCTTCCGTGAGCGCAACGCCGTGGTCGTCGGCGCCGTCGGCCTCACCGTCCTCGCGCTGCTCACCGTTGCCGCCTTCAACGCGGACAGCCTGCCGCTGATCGGCGGCGGCGACACCTACAGCGCGGCCTTCTCCGAGGCCGGCGGGCTCAAGCCGGGCGACGAGATACGGATCGCCGGGGTCAAGGTCGGCAAGGTCGAGGACGTCGACCTGGACGGCGACCACGTCAAGGTGACCTTCAAGGTGAAGGGCCACCCGGCGTTCGGGACCGACACGGGTGCGTCGATCCGTGTCAAGACGATCCTCGGCGCGAAGTACCTGGCCCTGTACCCGAAGGGGCCCGGCCAGTTGAAGCCGGGCAGCGAGATCCCGCTCCGGCGGACCGTGTCGGCGTACGACGTCGTCCAAGCGTTCAGCGACCTGACGACCACCACCGAAGAGGTCGACACAGACCGGCTTGCCAAGGCTCTGGACACGGTCTCCGTCACCTTCCAGGACTCCCCCGAAGAGGTGCGGGCGTCGATCAAGGGGCTGTCGCGGATCTCCCGGACCGTCGCCGCCCGTGACAAGGCGCTGCGCGGGCTCCTCGACCATGCCAACGGAGTCACCGAAGTGCTGGCCGGTCATACGAAGGACTTCTCCGCGCTGGTGAAGGACGGTGACGCCCTGTTCCGGGAGATCGGCAAGCGGCGGGCGGCGATCCACAAGCTGCTCAAGAGCTCCGCGCTGCTGGGCATCGAACTGTCCGGCCTGGTCGACGACAACAGCAAGGAGATCGGGCCCGCACTGAAGAACCTCAACACCTTCGTGACGATGCTCGAACGCAACCAGACGAGCCTCGACCGCAGCGTCCGGCTGCTCGCGCCCTACGTACGGCTCTTCACCAACACCCTCGGCAACGGCCGCTGGTTCGACTCCTACGTCCAGAACCTGGTCGCCGCCCCGGTCACGCCGCGGACGGGAGGCACCCGATGACCCGCCGACTCCTGGCCCTGTTCACCGCGCTCGCGATCGTCGTCGGCCTCGCCGTCGTTCTGTGGCCGGGCCCCGGTCCCATCCGTGTCACGGCGTACTTCCCGCGCACCGTCGGCATCTACCCCGGTTCCGACGTCCGCGTCCTGGGCGTCCGCATCGGCGAGGTCAGGAAGATCACCCCGGAGGGCGACCGGGTGCGGGTGGACCTGGAATACGACCGGGGCCGCAAGGTCCCCGCCGACGCACAGGTCGCCATCGTCAACTCCTCGGTGGTCAGCGACCGTTACGTGCAGCTGCTGCCGGTGTACCGCAAGGGCGCGGTGCTGCGGGACGGAGACGTCATCCCCGAGTCCCGTACGGCCGTCCCCGTCGAGCTGGACCGGATCTTCGACAGCCTGCACACCACCGCCGAGGCACTCGGCCCGAACGGGGCCAACAAGAAGGGCTCGCTGTCCCGGCTGCTCGGGGTGAGCGCGGACAACCTCCAGGGGCAGGGCGAGAACCTCAACCAGACGGTGGAGGACCTGTCCCAGGCGGTCACGACGCTGTCCGACGGGCGCGGCGACCTGTTCGGGACCGTGCGGAACCTTCAGGTGTTCACGGCCGCGCTGGCGGCGGACGACACCAGCGTGCGGTCGTTCAACACCGACCTCGCCGACGTGGCCGGGCAGCTCGCCGGGGAGCGCAAGGATCTCGCGGCCGCGCTGAAGTATCTGGCCGCCGCACTCGGCGACGTGTCCGGCTTCGTGAAGGGCAACAAGAAGGCGCTGACCGCGGACGTGCAGGGCCTGGCCAAGGTCACCAAGGTCCTCGTCACCCAACGGGACGCTCTCAAGGAACTGTTGACCGTCGCCCCCACGGGCCTGTCGAACCTGCAGAACGCCTACAACCCCGCCGCCGGCACCCTCGACACTCGCAACAACGCGCAAGCCTCGCAGGATCCGTCAGCTCTCCTCTGCTCGATCCTGAAGACGACCGGCGACGACCACGACAACTGTGCCGGGCTGAAGAAGCTCTTCGACTCCCTGCCCAAGGTTCCGTCGGCCCCGGCGTCGACGGGCACGGTCGACAAGACCCTCGGCGGAATTCTGGGGGCACCGGCATGAGCGTGCAATCCAAGGGGCTGGTGGCCGCCTGGACGGCGGTCGGTTCGCTGCTGCTGACGGGCTGCGAGTTCAACGGCTGGTACGACGTCCCGCTCCCCGGCGGCGCCGCCTCGGACGGTCACGCCTACCACGTCACCGTCGAGTTCCGGGACGTCCTGGACCTGGTGCCCCAGTCGGCGGTCAAGGTCAACAACGTCACCGTCGGCGCGGTCGAGAAGGTGGAACTGAACGGCTGGCACGCCCGCGTGCGGCTCAGGATCGCCGACTCGGTGAAGCTGCCCGGCAACGCGGTCGCCGATCTGAGGCAGACCAGCATGCTCGGCGAGAAGTACGTCGCCCTGTCCGCTCCGGCCGGCAATCGGCCCGTCGGACGGCTCCGCGACGGCGACCGCATCCCACTGTCCCGCAGCGGCCGCAACCCGGAGGTCGAGGAAGTACTGTCGGCCCTGTCCGCGCTGCTCAACGGCGGCGGGGTAGCCAACCTGAAGACGATCACCGTCGAGTTGAACAAGGCCCTCAGCGGCCGCGAGGACCGGGTCAGGTCACTGTTCAAGCAGCTCGACGCGTTCCTCGGCGGCCTCGACGACCAGCGGGCGGAGATCGTGCGCGCGTTGAAGGGCGTCGACCGGCTCGCAAAGCGGCTGAAGAAGGAGAAGAAGACGATCGCCCTGGCCGTCGACACCATGCCGCCCGCCCTGAAGGCCCTCGCCGACCAGCGCAAGGACCTGACGAAGATGCTCACCGCCCTGTCCAACCTCGGCAAGACCGGCACCAAGGTGGTGAACGCTTCCCACGACGACACCGTCGCCAACCTGAAGAAGCTTCAGCCCATCCTGCGGGAACTGAACAAGGCGGGCGACGACCTGCCCAACTCCCTCGAAATCCTCACCACTTACCCGTTCCCGCGCAACGCGACGGACGCCGTCAAGGGCGACTACGTCAACCTGAAGATCACCGCCGATCTCGACCTGGCGGACCTCTACGGCAACGTCACCGGCAAGCCTGGCAAGGGCGGGAAGTCCCCGGCCCCCGGGACACCGCGTCTTCCCGGCGTCCCCACTCCCACCCCTGTCCCGTCCATCCCGTCCCTGCCGGGCACCCCCTCCGCGCCCTCCGTGCCCGCCATACCCACGACGCCCTCCGACGGCAGCACCCTGCTGTGCCCGCCGGTGTGCACCGCTGCCTACGGCACCGGAGACGGCTCGCGTCGCCTTCCGCCGGGGGTCGATCCGGGCCTTGCCGAGCTGATGCTGAAGGGGATACTGCCGTGATCACACGTACGGTCAGAGCCCAGTTGCTCGCCTTCACGGCCGTGACCGCCCTCGGCGTGTCATACGTCGGCGCCCGGTACACGGGCCTGGTGGACGACGTCCTGCACCGCGGGTACACCGTGCGCGCCGACTTCGCCGAGTCCGGGGGCGTCTTCCCCGGCGCCGAGGTCACCTACCGAGGCGTGCCCGTGGGCCGCGTGGAGGATCTGCGGCTGACCGGGTCCGGGATCTCGGTGGCGCTGAAGATCGAGGACGGCGCCCCGAGGATCCCGGCCGACACGCTCGCGGTGATCGCCGACCGGTCGGCGGTGGGTGAGCAGTACGTCGACCTCCAGCCACGGCGGTCGGACGGGCCGTACCTCATGGACGGCAGTCCGATCCCACGCAGTCGCACCCGGACCCCGCTGCCGGTCACCGACCTGGTCCTCAGCCTCGACCGGCTGGTCAACTCTGTCGGCAAGGACGATCTGCGGGTCACCGTCGACGAACTGGGCAAGGCGTTCGCCGGCACCGGACCGAACCTGAGCCGGCTGGTGGACTCCGGCAACGCGCTGGTGGAGTCGGCATCCGAGTCGCTCCCCCAGACGGTCTCGCTGATCGAGGACTCGCGGAAGGTGCTCAAGACACAGGCCGACCAGGGCTCGGCCATCAAGTCGTTCTCCCGCGATCTCGCCACGCTCACCGAGCAGTTGAAGTCGAGCGACGGCGATCTGCGCCGGCTCATCGGCAACACTGCGCCCGCCGCGCAAGAGGTCGAGTCCCTGCTGAAGTCCACGCGGCCGCACGTGCCGGTCCTGCTGGCCAACCTCATCAGCGGCGGCCAGATCACCATGGCCCGGCTGCCCGGCGTCGAACAGGCCCTGGTCACACTCCCGCTCAATGTCGCGGGCAGCTACACGGTCATCCCCGGCGACGGCACCACCCACTTCGGGCTCACCGTGAACGCCGACGACCCTCCCGCGTGCACCCGAGGCTACGGCACCCAGCGGCGCGACCCCGCCGACACCGGCACGCGCCCGGCGAACACCGACGCGCGCTGCACGGCACCGCGCGGCAGCAAGACCTCCGTGCGGGGAGCGCAGAACGCGCCCGGCGCGACGACCGGGCGGTACAGCACCGACCAGGCCGCGTTCGTGGCCCCGTACGACCCGGAGACCGGCACCTCCCCCACGCTCTCGGCTGCGCTCGAGCAGGGAGGGACCCCCATCGGCCCGGACGGAACGCCCGTCGAGATCGGCTCGACGGGCGGAGAACAAACCGTGTTCGGAAAGGAGTCGTGGCAATGGCTGCTCGTGGGACCGATGGCGTGAGAGGCGAGCGCATGAGGCTGCTGTCGGCGGTGCTCGTCGCCGCGACCGTGTTGACGACCGTGCTGTGCGTCTGGCTGGGCCTGAGGCTGGCCGACCAGCGCGCGGCGGAACAGCGCCGTCAGGACATCCTGGCGGCGGCCCGCCAGTCGGCGCTGAGCTTCATCTCGCTCGACTACCGGCACTACGACCGGGACAGCGGCAATGTGCTGAAGGGCGCCACCGGTGAGTTCAAGAAGGAGTTCGCCCTGCAGTCCGCACAACTGACGAAGCTGGTTGCGCAGAACAAGTCGGTGTCCGAAGGGCAGATTCTGGAAGCGGGCATCGTGCGGTCCGACGCGCACTCGGCCCGCGTCCTGGTCGTGGCCGACAGCAAGGTGACCAACACCGCCGCGCCCGAGGGCCAGGCGCGCACCTACCGGCTCCAGCTCGACCTGGCGCGCGTGGCCGGCCGCTGGCTGACCTCCGACGTCGCGTTCGTGGGCTGACCCACCCGTGAAGTCATCGATGAGGAGAGACACCGTGGCGAACCCGACCTCCCGCACCCGCGGCACCGGCTCACCGGCCCGCCGCACCATGACCGCGGCCGCCCGCGCGGCAGCCAAGCGCACCGGGCGGCCCGCAAGCCCCGAGCCCAGCGCCCGCCAGGAAGAGCCGACTCCCTCCGGGCGCACTCTGCTCGTCGAGCCCCCGGCGAAGGGCTGGGAGGACCCGCCGGAACCCGAGTCGCCCGAGTCGTTCGAGGGGGAGCCGGAGGTCGCCGCGCCACCGCGCAAGGCCGGGCGGAGCGTGCTCACCGCGGTGCTGGGCGTCGTCCTCGTCGCGGCCCTGGTCGCGGCCACCGTTCTCGGGTGGCAGTACCGGCAGGGGCGGCAGGCGGAGCAGGCCCGCGACCAGGCCCTCGCGGCCGCGCGGAAGGCGGCGCCGGTCGTGCTGTCGTACGACTACCGGCACCTGGACCGGGACTTCGCCCGAGCCCGCATCCTGCTGACCGGGCACTTCCGCGACCAGTACGGCAAGACCACCAAGGCGGTGGTCGCGCCGACCGCGACGAAGTACCACGGCGTGGTGAAGGCGACCGTGGCCACACCCGCCGACGGCGGCGCCCCGGCGGTCTCCGTCGTGTCGGCCACACCGGACCGGGCCGTCGTCCTGCTCTTCGTCAACCAGGTCACCGAGAGCACTCAGGTCGCGAAGCCCCGGCTGGACCTGAACCGGGTGCGTATGACACTCACCCGCACCTCCGCCGGCTGGAAGGTGAGCGGAGTCGACGCCCTCTGACCAGGCCTGATAAGTGCCCTCGCGCAGTCACGCGGGGGCACTTTTCCGACGGGAACGGGGTGCGGCCCGAATGGGATGGCGGGCTTCACCGCGGTCGAGCCGTGGTGGTCCAGGAGCGGCTCCCCCGTCCGACCACACCGCTGGACGCGGCAGGAACGGCCTCCCACCGAAAAGAGTTCGGTTTCGCGCGACGGACGCCTCCTGCCTCCCCGTAAAGCAGACGAAGGCATCACCCGTACGGCCACACACCACCACTCTTCGTCCAACTCGCGAACCCACGAGGTACCTGTGGCTCTCCTCTCCGCACTCCGTCTTCACCACCACCCGCGGTCGCGGGGGCGTCTCGCCATCGGGCTGCTGGCGCTCGTCGCCGGAACCCTGCCGAGTGGGGCTGCCGACGCCGCCACCCCGCCCTCCGGATCGGTCAGCGACACCGCGCCCACGACCACGTGGAGCGCCGGTCCTTTCGCCGTCCCGAATGTCTCCGGCACTGCCGGGACGGTGAGCTGCGGGAACACGCAACTCTGCGACGACTACGCCCTGAAGGTGTCGGTACCCGCGGGCTACGACGCCGGTCACAGCCTGCGCATCGACATCAGATGGCCGGACCCCGCCGCCGACTTCGACCTGTACGTTCTCGATACGGACGGCCGGGAGGTGGCCGGCTCGGCCTCTTCCAGCGACCCCGAAACCGTGCTGCTTCCGGCGGTGTCGGCGTCGTACACCGTGCGCGTGGTGCCGTACGCGCCGCTCGGCAACGGCTTCACCGGCACCGCGAGCCTGATCACCGCTCCGACCGATCCGCCGCCGAGTACGGCCACACCGCCGACGTACGCGAACTCCTGGGCACCCGACGGCATCACGGACGCGCACAACGCCGGTGAACCCTCGATCGGCGTCGACCGTGCGAGTGGCGCCGCGTTGTTCCAGGCGTACACGTCGACGCTCAAGGTCACCTACGACAGTGCCGGTGCCGCCACATGGCGGGACAAAAGCGCGATCGCGGCCAACGGCTGCCCTCAAGGCAGCACCACCAGCCTCGACCCGATCCTGTTCACCGACCCGGTCACCCACCGAACCTTCGAGTCGCAGCTCGCCGGCAAGACCGCCCTGACCTGCTATACCGACGATGATGGTGAAACGTGGACGCCGACGGGCGGCTCGGGCATCAACTCCGGTGTGGACCACCAGACCATCGGCGGAGGCCCTTTCGCCGCAGGCGGTCCGGGACCGCTCACGTCGTACCCCGACGCCGTCTACTACTGTTCCCAGGACATCGCCGACGCCTCCTGCGCGGTCAGCCGGGACGGCGGTCTGACGTACGGGCCCGCCGTTCCGATGTACTCGCTGCTGGACTGCGGCGGCCTGCACGGGCATGTCAAGGTCGCCCCGGACGGCACGGTGTACGTGCCCAACAAGGGCTGCGGCGGCCATCAGGCCGTGGCCGTCTCCGAGGACAACGGGCTGACGTGGACCGTCCGCAAGAACCCGTCCAGCACCCCCGGTGACTCGGACCCGAGCCTGGGGATCGGGGCCGGCGGGACCGTCTACATGGGCTACCAGAACAGCGACGGCACACCGCGCATGGCTGTCAGCCATGACAAGGGCAGGACGTGGCTGTACGACCAGAACGTCGGCGCGGCTCTCGGCATCAAGAACATCGTCTTCCCGGCCGTGACCGCGGGCGACGACAACCGCGCCGCCTTCGCCTTCCTCGGCACCACCACGGGCGGCAACTACCAGGACGCGGCCGGCTTCAAGGGGGTGTGGCACCTATATGTGGCCACCACCCACGACGGCGGCCAGTCTTGGGTCACCGCCGACGCCACCCCCACCGACCCCGTCCAGAAGGGGTCGATCTGCACGGGCGGCACCACCTGCGGCAAGGACCGCAATCTCCTGGACTTCACCGACGTCACCATCGACGCCCAGGGTCGCGTGCTCGCCGCCTACGCCGACGGCTGCACCGGCACCTGCGCGTCCGGAGGAGCGCAGAACTACGACGCGCTGGCTTCGATAGCCCGCCAGTCCTCCGGCGCCACGCTGTACGGCGCGTACGACGCCGTGGTCCGCGGCAAGCACAAGTAGCCCGAAGGAAGGAACTAGATGAAGCCATCGCCCTCGGCTGCCGTACTCGCAGGAGCCGTCCTCGGCCTGACCACGGTCACCGGATGCTCGGCGGCGAACAAGCACGCCGAGCGCCCGGGGACGACGCCGTACACGGTGGAGCAGGCAACCGATCCGCCGGCCGGGAACGCGGCCGGCGCCGCGCCCGACGGCTGTCCCACTGCCGCCTCATTCCCGCTCCCCAAGGACTTCCCGCGGAGCCTGCCGGTGCCCGACGGCACGGTCGTGACCTCGGTGGAGCACCGCACCGGCGACCGGCTCATCGTCGCCACCGTCGTACGGGGCGGCTTCGACACCACCCTGGCGTTCCTGCACAAGCAGCTCCCCAAGGCCGGCTACATCCCTGAGGGCGGCGAAGTGGAAGAGGCCGATGCCGAGTCGAACTTCTCCTCCGCGACCGTCCGGGGCCGCTGGACCCTGCGGAAAATGTCCGACTGCGAGGGAGGGATGTACCTGACTTACCTGACGTCTGCCGCCTCCTGAACCCGGCCCGGCCGAGCCCTTGTCCCGGCCGGTCAAAACTGCAGGGGCCACTTTCGTGACGAGCGGCACCACGTGCGCCGTTGACCGAAGGGTGGCCACTCGGTCTGGAAGACCCCTGGTGGACGGGGTGCACCGCTGTGCGCGTGGAGGGGTACGGGGTGCCGGGCGAAGGCGGGGTGAAGTCGACCTCGACTGGCGATTTGGGCTTCGCGGCTGGCCCCTGGTTCCGGGCGGATACACGCGGGTGGCGTGCCATCTCCCAGCCGACGGATACAGATGGGGGCAGCGAGCAGGCGCAGGTGACAAGCCTGCTGTAACCCGGTTCACGTCATGATGAACATCAGCAGGGGGTGGCCGGGCTTCCGCTGCATCGAGCAATGCCGAGGATGAACACCGTTGTCACACACTAGAGTTGAGCCGAAATTCCACACTTGACACACGGGGGTAGTGATGACGGGTCAGTGGGAGACACTCGGCGAGGCAGGCGGCATCGAGGCGTACGTGCACCGCCCGACGGGTGCGGTGCGGGGCGCCGTGGTGGTCTGCTCCGAGCTGTATGGAGTCAACGACTATGTCCGCGGAACCTGCGCGGAGTTGGCGGCGGCCGGGTACACGGCGCTGGCGCCCGACTACTACTGGCGCAACGCCCGCCGCACCGCACTCGGTTACTCCGCCGAGGAGCGCGAGGACGGCTTGGTGCTGATGCGCGCGCTCGACCGGGACGAGCTCGTGGCTGACGCTTCCGTGGCACTGGCGGTGGCGCGCGCCGAAGCCGGGGAGCAGGGCGTGGCGTTCCTCGGCCTGAGCATGGGCGGCCACATCGCGGTACGGGCAGCGACCGCGCTGAGCTTCGAGTTGGCCGCGGTCTTCTACCCCGGGTGGCTGCTGAACAGCGGTTTCCCACTGGTCGGTCCCGTGCCCCCGCTGGAGACCACTGAGCGGATCGCCGCGGGCGGCGCCTTCGTGCTGGGCTTTCGCGGCGAGCTGGACCACATCATCGGGGCCGAGGAGTGGGAGCAGGCCGAGCAGCGACTCACCAAAGCCGAGGTGCCGCACGAGCTGGTGACGTACCCGGGCGCGCGTCACGGCTTCGCCTGCGCCGACCGCCCGGCCGACTACGACCCCGAGGCCGGCTCCGACGCCTGGCAGAAGGTGTACGCCGCCTTGGCCTCACACCTCTAGGCACGCGTCGGCACGAGGTGGGCCAACCGGCTGGTGACCACATAAAGGCACAGTGCCTCGAACACGGCTGTGGCACGCGGCTGCCCGCCCCCGAGCCATGCCCGGTTATCGCTCAGTGCTGCCGAACACGTCAGTCCGTGGTCGACGCTGCTGTGGCCTCGCGGCAGCGATGCGGGGCGCCTCCACGGCCCGCCCGCAGTCGTATGAAGGCCATCGCGAAGCGGCGGTGCCCGAGTCGGCACCTCAGGTGACCCGTGAACGCGGCCGGACGGCGGCCAAGATGGACTCAGCCGGATTCGTGGCCCGCAAGTGGATCCGTTGCTCGGCGTACGAGACCGCACCCGCCTGGCGACCGACGCCGACCATCACATAAGAGTGTGGAACATGAGCGCCCGCGAGTTCGTCTCAAGCCACTGCATCAACACAGACGACATCATCCACGCCGCCGCATTCTCTCCGGACGGCAAACCTTGGCAACCGCCGACCCTTACGGAGTGGCGCTTGGGGACACGTTCTCTGACCGCCGCAGCGGTGACGTACTCGCTTCTCGTTCCGATGGCATGCATGGCGTGGCCTTCATCCCGAGGGCTCTCTCCTCGCCGCAGCAACCTCCGACGGCGTCGTGCGGCGATGGCATGCGGCCTCGGGCCAAGTCGCCAGCGGGCCGGATACCCTACGACGCAAACTGGCAGGCGGCCTCGTGGCGGGTGTGGACGCCGAGCTTCGCCAATTCCCGACAGTGTCACGCAAGAATCTGCAGGGGCTGGTAACCAAAGCCCGTTCCGCCAACCCTGCCTTCGCCGCAATTGCCGCATTGGAAAGCAGTGGTAAACAACTGCCACGCAAGCTCGCTGAAGACCAGAACCGCCCCCCAGGAATCGCGAACGCCTATCGAGGTGCCGGGGTGCGCTACCTCTACGCAACTAGCACCGTCGCCGCATGCACTGCTCCTGTACCAAGATGCGCGGCTGAGTTCTGCTTGCATCGTGGAACCTTCCGTAAGCCTTCCGTTGAACTCCCGCTCGGATACGGCAAGTTCATGTCAGTATCACTGCAGACCCGGACGGCGCAGGGAGCAGGCGTGGCGAGGACAAGTGGCAGGCGGCGTGACCATGGCCAGTGGACCTATCGACGCTACCTCTTGATCGGTGCGGCGCTGCTGGCATTGCTGGCATTCCTCCTCTGCACGCCGCTTGCACTGTTGGCTATTGGTCAGCTCCATCCAGGAGGCTGGGCGAGATTAAGTGACATAGCGGGTACGTACGGAGACATTGCCACAGTTTTCAGTATGCTGGCGCTTGCCGGAGTCGCCGCCTCCCTAATCCTGCAGGCGCGCGACAATACGGTCAATCGGGAATTGACGCACCGTTCCATGCACAGTGAGCTACTGTCCAAGGCTTTGGACGACCCCGGCCTCCGTGCCTGTTGGGGGCCAATCACCGGGGATAACGAGCAGGACCGGCAGCACATCTACACCAACCTCATCTTCTCGTTCTGGCGCTCGATGTTCGAAATTGGAATGATCGACGAGGACGAACTGAGGGCTCTTTCTGCACAGATCTTCAGCGCCCCACCGGGGCGCAGATACTGGGCCCTGGTTGCAGAGCATCACAGACATCACCACGTATCGGATCATGACAGGAGGTTCACCGAGATCCTGGATCGGGAGCACGAGCGAGCCTTGGCCAATCTGGCCGCCCCCGATGCGTAGCTGTGAGCAGCGGAGCCTTCCGGGCGAGCGGCCTCGCGCGCTGCCCGGCACAACCGCGCCTGAATCTGTATCACGACATTGCGTTGGGTCAGGCTAGGCATTCTTTCCGGAATGCTCAGTGGGCAAGCGCGGCAGGTTTTGCGCTGCTGGTGAGCTTCGTAGTGGTGGCGTTGAAGGCGAGCACGATCACTGGAGCCGTCGTGGCAGGGAGCCTGGGTGCAGTGTCGGCTGCGCTCGCCGGCTATGTGAGCCGCACTTTCGTGAAGTCCGCCGAGGCCGCTGCGGTGCACTTGCATGCGTACTTCGAACAACCGCTGTAGTTCTCGCGATATCTGGCCGCTGAGCGGGTGGTCAGAGACTGCGGGCTCGATGAGGCAAAGCGAGCCGATGCCTTGGCCGTCCTGGTTCAGGCGATGGTCACAGGACCACAGCCCCAGGTGAGAAGGACAGACGAGTCGCCGGGAAACGCCCTTTGATCCGGTAGTACGCATGATGGTCTTCAGAAAGTTCGCGTCGTGGGCCTGCCAGCCTCGGTCACGGCCTTCGCGTCACTCCGAACTGGGCTCAGTGCGGTGGTCCAGTCCGTGACGATCGCCTGCTGCGCCACGCCCCTGTGCCACCGGACGTCACTGCGACGTCTTGGGTCTCCGTTCGGTTCCCGCAGCCCCCGAGGACAAGCAGCAGAGCCTCAGCGGATGCCCGAGTCGAAGGAGATGACGATCATGGTGAACCGGCCGCCCTTGACGGTGACGGACACCGGTTGGGCGATCGGGGTCATGGCGCCGGTGAGGTTGGTGGGGCGGATGGTGTAGGTGCCTGGCGGCAGCGAGATTCGGAAGTGGCCGTCGGCATCGCTGGTGGTCTCGGCGACCGTCCGTTCCGGGCTGCCGCCGGTGATGGTCAGCCGGGCGCGCAGGGGCCGGTCGGGACAAGGGCTGTCCTCGCGAACCATCGGGCAGCCGCCGTCGACCAAGGTGCGGCCCTTGATCCCGGAGTCGGACGGGGTCGGCGATCCGGCCCCGTGAGAGTCCCCGCATCCGGCAGCCGAGAGCGCGACAGCCAGCGCCAGGACGGCGAGCACGGTGCGAAGGGGACACTTCATACGGGTTGGACTTCCCACGTTGCTGGTCGGTTCCGTCGGTTGGCATGGCCCGGGGCCGGGCGGAGCGGGTTCCCGCCCGGCCCCAGGTTGCTTGCTGCAGGTGCGGGTGATGCTAGGAGAACAGAACGTTGTGCGGCTCGGGGTAGGCCCCGGCGGCGCCGCAGTTTCCGCCCTTCATTGCGTAGCCGGCGGCGACCCAGCGAGTCGGGTCGGCCTTGTAGGCGCGGACGGTGAGGTAGTCGCCCCAGCGGGGCAGGCCGGCGTAGGTGCAGGTGTTGCCGGCGCCCCACAGGTAGTAGTTGGGGCTGGTGTCGATGGCGTTGGCGGGCTGGGAGTTGATTCCGCTGCCGGGGTAGTAGTGGGCGCCACCGGTGCCGCCGCCCCAGGCGAATTCCAGGCCCACCCGGCCGAGTGAGTTGGGTGCGAGCGAGGCGAACTGGATGGCGCCCCAGCTGCCCCACAGGTCACCGGAGCCGTTGAGGTTCTTGTCCGATTCGTTGAACCACACAAACCGCGTGTAGGGGAACGGGTGGCTGGCGTCCTGCTTCGCGTTGAAGGAGAAGCCGATGAGCCCGCCGGCCCGGTAGGCGCCCAGGACCCGGGAGTCGGCGTACTGACACCAGTTGGTCACCACACCGTCGGTGCTGGCGCAGTTCTGTCCGCTGTTACGGGTGTAGAAGCCGTACGAGGGAACGGTGCGGTCCCACCAGGAGTAGTTCCCGGAGTTCTCCGGCCACGCGAACACGCGGAAGGAGCTGCCGTTGGTCTGGCCCCAGTTGCTGCCCCAGTACAGGGTGTCGGTCGACCCGGGCACCAGCTTGAAGGTGAGGTTGTCCGTACGGGTCAGATAGCTGTAGTTGAAGCCGCTGCAGGTGCTCATCGGGCTCTTCGGTAGTCGTAGCAGCCCGGCACCGCTTCCCCCGCCGCTCGGGAAGAAGTTGGTGGAGATGTTGACGTTGCTGTTGCTGATCGACATGTCGTTGAAGTCCAGCGCCGTGGTGTTCGCCAGACCCATCCAGCTCGGGGTGATGTTCCAGTAGCACCAGCCGGTGTACGCGCCCGAGCCGGACGCCGAGGCGTTGGCGATCACCAGGTGGTCACTGAACTGCAGCAGCCAGAACTGCCGGCCGGTCGCCGGATCGTACTGGGTCACCTGGTCGCAGCAGAACCCTGACCCGAACAGCGAGTAGGGGTCGAGGTAGGACCAGGTCGCACCGTTGTCGGTGGAGCGGGTGGCATACCAGTTGCCGGTCTGGAAGATATTGGAGCCGTTGGCGTCGGTGCTCGGCTCCTGTGTCGACGACAGGTATGAGGCGCCTCCCGATATCCCGGACGTCGGTATGGCGCTGTCCCGCACCACGCTGGCGAAGGACCGCACCGAGGACGGACCAGCGACCGCGGCACCGAGCGGAGCGTGCCTGGGCTTGGGCCCCGGCTTACCCTTGTCCATGGTGTCTTCGTCGTACAGCCGGGCGTTGAGCTGGGCGAGCTCCTCGGCCGTGTACTGCCGCGGCTTGGTGGAGACGGCAGCCGTCACCCGATCACCACTGCCGGTCGCCGCCCGGGCGGCACTGCCGTCGCCGTGCGGGGCGGCGGACGCGGGCGTGGACTCGATGCCTGCCAGCCCGAACGACAGGATCAGGAGCACGACCGCCCAGACGGACAGTCTTCGCCACCTGGACCCGGCCAGCGGCATGCGGATGGAACCGGACATGCGGAAATCCCCCCTTGATGATGGGCGAATGGATGCACGACGACATCGATCGCCACTCCCCCACACGTGCTGGGCAGAGCACTGCCGCCGCACGGCAGCGAACCTAGCGATCCGTGACCCGCCCCACCAAGAGCCTCAGGGAAAGAACCGAAATAGGTCCGAATTCCCTTGCTGTGAAAGGGAACTACAGCATCAGCGGGCCCGAAAGGCGGCGGCAGTCACGCCGCCTTGGGGGCCGCAACAGCGCATCACAGCCAAATCTCTCCATCCACGTGGACGGGGTACGCTCGGCCGCTTCCAGTGCACCGCTCACATGAGAGGGCGATTGGAAGAGTCGTACTCATCCGCGATGTTGAAGACGCTGGCACAGCGCGGGCATTCCGCCTGGCCGAAGAGATGGGTGATTCCGTCGGCAAGCACAACTTGCCCATCACGGACGACGGTCGCGTGCATCCAACGACCGGTGCCGGAGAGGCCCTCTGAGGGTGCCGGCCTCAGGTCACGTCGGTCCACGTCGCCCAGGTTCCAGTCCCGGATCGCTGAATAGCGTCCGTAACTACCGATGGCGATCGTCACCTCTACAGCACAGTGAGGGCAGGCGACCTGGTAAAAGTCGTCCGAGAAGTCCCCCAGAACCGCACTCCAGTGGTAGTGCCCTTTGGCCGCGATCAAGTCGCGGAAGGTCGCGAGGTAGTCGTCCGGCCGCGACCGCAGGTGCCGATCGAGCAACCCACAGAACTCCGCGATCGCTTCGGCACAGCCCGGCAGCAGATCGTCGCAGCCGTGGCCCCCTGCCGAGCACCGGACGATCGCCCCAGCCAGCCCGCGCGCCCTCGCACTCCCCGAAGCCAGACGCACCAGACGCGGCAGTGCTGCAAAACTGGCGGGGAACACCAAGTCGCGCTCGAGGACCAGCCGGTACCCCAACTCATCCCACGCCGCGTCGTCGTCCTCGCGCTCGGCCCGCGCCAGGAGCTCAGGGACGCGAGCGACGTCCCCGTAGCAGTCGTACATCTGTGCCCAGTTCAACACCTGAGCATCTAACCGCCCTGAGCTGCCGGTGGCGACTCCGCATCGGCTCGCCGACAGAGGCCGCTGGGAAGAGGCTCTCTCCTGGAGTAAGCGGGCTGCAGCACGAGGCAACCAAGAGGTAGTGGCACTGGCTGTGGTCTGTCTTGAGGAACAAGGCCGCACGGCTGAGGCCGAGCAGTTGGCGCATTACGGGTGGAACACACGCTTCGAGATTGCCCGACCTTGGCGACTGCAGGACCCAGCGCCGTAGTTGGCCCCAACAGCCTCAGCGAACCTCCATCAACGCACACCTGCGTTGTCCTACTCGCCGACCAGCGTGGCCACGACTGGGTGCAGACGCTCAAAGTTTGGGGGTGGGGTCGCGGCTGTAGCCGCACTGTCTGCGGGCACGTGAGCGCCCGCTCCGGTCGCGTCCATCGGTTGGGACGCCCTACCCGAGCCGCGTCTGGGCGCCACTGGTCAGTGGTAGGTGCTGATGGCGGCGAGATACAGGGCGCAGGTGGTGCTGGCAGCTCCACCGCCGAGTAGGTCGTCTCTTTCGGATCTTGCCGGTCAAAGCCCGCGTCGTCCGGTGCCACGGGGTCTCCCCCGTCTCCCCAGGCCCGCAGGGCCGGGGGGAAGCATCGGCGTGTTGGCGGGGCGCCTGCGTACTGGACGTACTTGGTGCTCCGCCGACGCGGCGAGGTGCGGTGCCGAGCGGTGCGGGTCGGGCAAAATCCGGAAGAGACGGCCTGGGGCCTGCGTTGTCGGTGGCCCGTGGCACAGTGCACCGCATGAACGAGGACATGCACGGCGCCGCGCTGATCGACCGGGTGATCGAACGGGTCCGGGAGCAGGGCTGGCCCACCTGCGACGCCCCGGACCTCGATGAACCGGTGCCGCTGGCGCCGGAGGTGCTCGACCGGCTGAGGCTGCCCGGCGGCCGGCCGCTGCCGCCCAGCCTGCGCCGCTGGCTGGCCTTCGACGGCTCCTGGCTCGCCGACGTCGGCTGGTACGAGGACCCGGCTGAGCCCGTCCTCGGCGACCGGGGGCTGGGGGCGACGGCGGAGTGGATGTACGGCTCCTGCGGCGGCATGGCCGCGATGTTCGGCGATTTCGAGGAACTGCTGCCCGCCGTGTGCCTGCCGCTTGTTGGCGGTAGCGACTCGCGCCGCCTGCTCTACCTGGGCTCGCCGGACTCCACGGGCGAGTACCCGGTGCTGGTGACCGATATCGACGACCTGCCGTACGTGGCCGTGATGTACCCCGGTCTCGACGTGTACCTCGCGGACCTCGCCGACGTCCTGGACCTGGACTTCGACACCTACACCTCGCTCGCCGCGCATCCCGAGTACGCCGCGCGGATGGCCGAGCACGCGCAGAACACCGGACTCGGCCCGGACGGACTGGAGTTCCACGAACTCGGCCTCTTCGACTAGGTCCTCTCATTCGGATCTTGGCAGTTCACCGGAATGGCACTCCCAGCTCCTGGGGCTGGGAGTGCCCCGACGCCGTGCGCCTGCGGATTCCTGAGGGCGAAGTCCTGGGCGTGTCCGCCGGGCGGCCGAGGGCGTAATCCGGTGGCTACTCTCTCGGCAACGTCCCTAGGGTCGCTGGGATGACACACAACACTGTTGACCCGGCGACGATCACACCGGAGATGGCTGCTCAGATCCGCACGTGGCGATGCGATGAGGACTACTCCTGGCGCGCTGTGGCCCAGGCCGCGTGCGACCTGTGGGGCTCCGAATGGGGCAGCAACCAGCTCTTCGGCGAAGACCTCTGCGTGGCCGCAGCGAAGCTGCTGGGCGAAAATCCCTACCGGGAACCTTGGAACTGACGCTTCTCAGATGGCTTCTCTCGGAGAGGCGAGCGGACCAGATGAAGATGCCGGCGATATGAAGTCCGGCTCGGAAGACGGTGGCGGTCTTCTCATAGCGGGTTGCCATGCCGCGCCAGTTCTTGAGGCGGTTGATGCACCGTGCGACGGTGTTGCGTCGTTTGTAGGCCTCGCGGTCGAACGTAGGTGGACAGCCTCCTTGGTGGCCTTTGCGCCTGCGGTCGGCGACTTGATCGGCCGGCTGGGGAATCACCGGCCGGATTCCTCGCCTGCGAAGGTGCGCGCGGATGGCAGGGGAGGAGTAGGCCCGGTCCGCCAGGACCACCAGGGGCCGTGTGCGTGGCCGGCCGACCGCTCTGGGCACGCGCAGCGCGGCCATGACGTGCTCGAACGCGGGCGCATCATTCGCCTGACCGGGCGTGAGGACACAGCACAGCGGTCGGCATCGGCCGTCCACGGCAAGGTGGATCTTCATTGTCAGACCCCCACGGGAGTGCCCGATCGCGTGGTGGCCGGGCTCAGTGGCCGGGCTTCCTTTTGCGGGCCCCGGCCGCGTGCTGATGGGCGCGGACGATTGCGGAATCGACCGCGACGACCCAGTCCAGGTCTCCCTCGGCATCGCCAGGGCGAGCAGGGCATTCAAGACCCGCTCCCACGTACCCGACTCGGATCGGCCGCTCCGTTGGGGTCAAGGCGGGGGTCGAACGGGGGGCACCGGTCCGGGTCCGCCACCGTATGCCGTCCATCAGCTGCCGCCGTGTCCATACCGGCGGACGACCCGGCTTCATGCCCTGCGGCAGCAACGGCTCCGGCCGGGCCCACTGGCCGTTTGTCAGATCACCACGCCCACAAAGCCTGATCATTCACGACCAAGATCCACTTTCGCAACACCCCCTGGTCGGATGAGGAGGGCGACCGCTGGTACGAGGACCCGGACAACAACCGGCGTCCCCTGAGCTGCTCCCCCGCGACGAGGTGGCCCGCGCCATCAACGCCGAGGTGAAGGCGGACCGCGGCTCCCCGCACGGCGGTGGCTTCCTGGACGTGTCGACGCGGATGCCCGCGGAGGTCATCAAGCGCCGACTGCCCCCGGCCCCACGTAGCTCTGCCCGGTGTTCCGACTCCTCGTCATCCGGCCACGGAGCCTCCGCAAAAACCCGTTGGCGGACCACCACGACCACTGCTACGTTTCCGGAGGCCGTGCGAGAGAACGAGGAGGTGGTACCCGTGAACACAGTATCGACATGGGTGCTCCCCTCCGGGGTCACGGTCGGGCGATAGGTCGTCCGGGAGCGCCGTTCAAGCACTCCCGAAAGGCACGACCATGCAATTCACCTCCGAGCAGCGCCTCGACGACGGCGTCCTCGAACGCGAATTCACCCTCAACGAGATCCCCGGCATCCTGTGGACCCCCGGATCCGCATCCGCACCGGCTCCGCTGATCCTGCTCGGCCACCCCGGCGGACTGCACAAGATGTACCCCCGCCTCGCGGCCCGGGCCCGGCACTCCGCGGCCCAGGGCTTCGCCGCGGCCACCATCGAGCTCCCCGGCAGCGGTGACCGGCCCCGTTCCGCCGTCGCCGAGCAGGCCCGCACCGACCTACGCCGGGCATTGGAGGCCGGCGAGCCGGTCAGCAACGAGATCGTCGATCGGCTCGTCCTCCCGTTGGTCGAAAAGGCGGTGCCGGAATGGCAGGCCGCCTTGAACGCCCTCCTTTCGCTGCCCGAAATCGGTGGCCCGGTCGGGTACTCGGGAGGAGTGATGGCTATCGGAATCCGGCTGGCGGTGGTCGAGCCGCGCATCTCGGCCGCCGTTCTGTTCGCCGGGAGTTTCGTGCCCGCCGCCATGTTCGAGGAGGCCCGCCAGGTCACCATTCCGCTGCATGTCCTGCTGCAGTGGGACGACGAAGGCAACGACCGACAGGCGGCCCTGGACCTGTTCGACGCCTTCGGCTCCAAGGAGAAGACGCTGCACGCCAATCTCGGCGGGCACACCGGCGTCCCGCAGTTCGCGGGAGACGCCGCGGCCCAGTTCCTCACCCGGCACCTGAAGTGAGGCCGGGCCGTCGGGCCACCAGCAGACGGTAAGTCGTGTCGGCCAGGATGCCGCTCGTCGAGGGCAGGTCCCGGCGCTCCTCTGCTGTTCATGCCGCGGGCCCCTGCCATCCCGGCAGGGGCCCGCGCTGCCCGAAGCCATGGACTGGTCGATTTCTGCAGTTCTTCAGGTGCTGCCCCGTGTCGTGTCGAGGTGCTGTCGGTTCTCGGTGAACAAAGCCAGACACCGGCACAGCCATGGTCGGCCCTGTGGTCAGGGTGTGTCGCCGGAGTAGTAGAGGCGGCACGTCACACCCGGGCCGAGAGCTCGGGGTTCACCGGGGCGCGGGTCGTACAGCGACCGGCCGCCGGGGAACTGTCCGAGCTCGGTGGACAGGGCAGCGCCGTCGTCGACCTCCTCCGGCCGCCAGCCCGTGATGTCCAGCAGCAGCCCGTCCAGCGGCCCGCCCATGAGCACGGCATACGTCTGCCACGGCAGCGGACCGGGATCAGGGTCATCGTGGTCACGACCGTAGACGCGACCACGCAGCAGCTGCTCATCGCCATTCATCGCTCCAGCCTTCCAGCCGCCACTGACAACGCGGCTTGCCCAGGACCCTCGATGAGACCGTCCGGGTCGATGACGGGGGTGTGGCGCAGGGCTACCGTCTCCAGTCAGCCGACGCTGGGCCGGGTTCAGTTGGTACAGGTGTCGAGCATGGACGACAGTGCCGTCTCCTCCCGGCGCCGGGCCGTGGGGTGCGTCGTCGGTGACGCCACGGTGCCTGCGAGCCCACGCCGAAAGGGCGCCGGGCGATGATGTGACTCACCGCTGAGGCGGGTGAGCCGACCGCCAAATCGAGGGGGCAACACCACTGTCGGGGCGCCAGGCAGCTTGTCTGCCCGGTAGCACGCACGGCCACGCC
>NZ_JADDRL010000031.1 GCF_021538895.1 Streptomyces olivochromogenes
CGGCCCGAGTATCTGGACAGGGCGGACGAGGTATTGGGGGCGGGTGGCCTGCTCTCGGCGATGAAGGAGGACGTGGCCAAGGTCCGGTACCCGAAGAAGGTACGGGACCTGGCGAAGCTGGAGGCCAGGGCGGTCGAGCTTCAGCTCTACGATCCGCTGAACATCCATGGGTTGTTGCAGACGCCGGAATACGCACGCGGCCTGCTCCTGATGCGGCGCCCGGCGTACACCGAAGACGAGGTGGAGCGGTTCATCGCCGCGCGAGTGGCCCGCAAGGTTGTGTTCGAGCGGGATCCGGCGCCCGAACTCAGCTTCGTCCTGGAGGAGTGGGCCCTGCGACGCCCACTCGGCGGGAGGGCGCTGCTACGCCAGCAGCTTGAGCATCTCCTTGAGGCAAGTCAGTTGCGGAACGTCGAGCTTCAGGTGATGCCGATGGATCGCGAGGAGCACGCAGGTCTGGCCGGCGGTATCGAGGTGCTGAAATTCACCGACGGCTCGGCGGTGGGGCGCTCGCCAGTGGTGGCCAACGGCCGACCGGCCTCCGAGCCCAGGCAGCTCCGTATCCTAGAACTGCGGTACGGCATCATCCGGGCGCAGGCTCTCACACCACGTGAGTCAGCCGCCTTCATCGAGCGACTGCTGGGGGATACATGATCCGCAACACCTCGACCGGGGACGCCTCGGATCTGGCGTGGTTCAAGAGCAGCTACAGCAGCAGCAGCGAGGGGGACTCCTGCGTCGAAGTCGCTCTGGACTGGTTCAAAAGCAGTTACAGCAGCGGCAGCGAGGGCGACTCCTGCCTCGAACTCGCCACCACCCCCAGCACCATCCACGTCCGCGACTCCAAGAACACCGCGGGCCCCCGCCTGGCCTTCTCCCCCGCCAGCTGGTGCGCCTTCGTGCCGTACGCGTCCGAGGACTGACGACTCCGGCAGGGGCTCACGCGCGGGCCTCCCGGGCAAAGACATCACCCGACTGCCGACACCACTTCAGCGCATCGAGTGCCTTCGCCGCGTCGAAACCCGCCCGCGCGGATCGTCCGGCCCCGGCGAGGCCGCCCGAGGGCCGGGCTCGGCGCGCGTCAGAACTTGATGCTGCCGATCATGCTCGCCACGTTCGTCGTCAGCTCGCTGATGGTCGGAGCGACGGTCGAGGAGGCGAGGTAGAAGCCGAGCAGCATACAGACGACCGCATGCCCGCCCTTCAGTCCCGACTTCTTGATCAGCAGGAAGACGATGATCGCCAGCAGCACCACCGCCGAAATCGAGAGTGCCACGGCGGCTCACCTCCAAAGATCCCGGGTACGCGGGGGGTTCGGACTATGGGGGTTGCAGATCGGTCCAGCAATTCCATACAGAAGCCAGCAGGTTCATACCCACTCAGCGGTAGTGATCATAACTATCCGTGCTCGCGCATGGCTCGGCGCACGGCCGCACAAGGGGGCGCATGGCCAATATGGTCGGGGTATGACGACCGAGCCTGACTCCTTCCCCCGACGGCACGCGCGGACCCAGCGTTTCACCCTCGGCGCGCCGCGCGCGTTCAGTGTGGCCCCCGACGGTTCGCGGGTCGCGTTCCTGCGCTCCGCGTCCGGTACGGACCGGGCCAACTCCCTGTGGGTGCTCGATCCTGCGGACGGCGCGGAGCGCGTGGCGGCCGACCCGCGCGCCCTCCTGGGGGGTGCCACGGAGCACCTCTCGCCCGAGGAACGGGCACGCCGCGAGCGCAGCCGCGAGGGCGGTGCGGGCATCGTCGGCTACGCCACCGACACGGCCCTGGAGTTGGCGTCTTTCGCCTTGTCAGGGCGGCTTTTCACGGCGGAGCTGCGGGCCGGCACGGCACGCGAACTCCCGGTCCCCGGCCCGGTGATCGACCCCCGCCCGTCCCCCGACGGACGGTACGTGGCGTACGTCGCCGAGGGCGCCCTGCGCGTGGTGGACGCAGAGGGGGAGGGCGACCGGGCGCTGGCGGAGCCGGAGTCGGAGGGGGTCGGCTACGGACTGGCGGAGTTCGTCGCGGCCGAGGAGATGGGGCGCTCGCGGGGCTTCTGGTGGGCCCCGGAGTCGGACCGGCTGCTCGTCGCGCGGGTGGACGACACGCCGGTGCGGCGGTGGTGGATCTCGGATCCGGCCCACCCGGAGCGTGAGCCACACCACGTCGGCTACCCGGCGGCGGGCACCGCCAACGCGGACGTACGCCTGTTCGTGATCGGCCTCGACGGGGTGCGCACGGAGGTCGCGTGGGACCGGGCGCGCTATCCGTATCTGGCGCGTGTGCACTGGTCAGAGGCGGGTGCGCCGCTGCTTCTTGTGCAGGCGCGGGACCAGCGCAGCCAGCTGTTCCTGGCGGTGGACCCGGAGTCGGGGGCGACCCGGATGGTGCACGCCGACGAAGATCCAACATGGCTTGAATTGTTCGCCGGGGTGCCCTGCTGGACCCCGTCGGGGCAACTCGTCCGGATCGCCGACGAGGGGGGCGCCCGGGTGCTCGCGGTGGGCGAACGGCCGCTGACCGGAGCCCAGTTGCACGTGCGCGCGGTGCTGGACGTCTCCGACCAGGACGTGCTGGTCGCGGCCTCGGCGGGCGAGGAGGTCCCGCCCTCCTCGGACTCTCCCGAGACCGGCGAGGTGCACGTCTACCGGGTGAGCGAACTCGGCGTGGAGCGCGTGTCGCAGGAGCCCGGCGTGCACTCGGCGGTGCGCGCCGGGGACGTGACCGTGATGGTGTCGGCGACACTGAATCGGCCGGGTTCCCGGGTGCAGGTCCTGCGTGACGGAAAACCGACGGCGACTGTCACGTCTTACGCCGAAGATCCTGGTTTGTCCCCCCGCGTGACGCTCACCGAGGGGGGCGCACGCCGAATTCCATGCGCCGTGCTTATGCCACGGGACTACCACGGGGACACTCCCCTGCCGGTGCTCCTGGATCCCTACGGTGGTCCGCACGGCCCGCGCGTAGTGGCCGCACACAACGCGCACCTGACCTCCCAGTGGTTCGCCGACCAGGGTTTCGCGGTGGTCGTCGCCGACGGCCGCGGCACTCCCGGCCGCTCCCCCGCCTGGGAGAAGGCGATCCACCAGGACTTCACCCTGAGCCTCGACGACCAGGTCGAGGCCCTCCAGGCCCTGGCGGAGCACCACCCCCTGGACCTGTCCCGGGTGGCGATCCGCGGCTGGTCCTTCGGCGGCTGGCTGGCGGGCCTCGCGGTGCTGCGCCGCCCGGACGTCTTCCACGCGGGCATCGCGGGCGCCCCGGTGACCGACTGGCGGCTCTACGACACCCACTACACGGAGCGGTACCTGGGCGATCCCGCCGCGGACCCGGCGGCGTACGCCAAGAGCTCCCTGATCACGGACGACGGCCTGTCCGCCGCGGCCGAGCCGCACCGGCCGCTGATGATCGTGCACGGCCTGGCCGACGACAACGTGGTCGTGGCCCACGCCCTGCGCCTGTCCTCCGCCCTGCTGGCGGCCGGCCGCCCGCACGAGGTGCTCCCGCTGTCGGGCGTCACCCACATGACCCCCCAGGAGCAGGTCGCGGAGAACCTCCTCCTGCTCCAGGTCGACTTCCTCAAGCGCTCCCTGGGCCTCGCGTAGAGACGGCAACGGGCCGGGATGCCATGGCATCCCGGCCCGTTTCACGGCACCCGCACGGCCGTACGCTGTTCAGACTGACGCGTCCGTATATCGGTGTCGGGTCGGCCAAGTTGCCTGCGTGTTAACGCGATTGTCACGGGTTTGTACGGCTATGCGACCTCCTCCGGCGGCACCACCCGCTTCTCCTCAGCGAAATGACACGCCGAATCGTGGGCGGCCGGTCCCGCCGTGGACCGGAACTCCTCCGGGACCGCCAGCGCCGGAACCTCCACCGCGCAGCGCTCCCGGGCCTTCCAGCAGCGGGTGCGGAACCGGCACCCGGACGGGACGTTCGTCGGCGACGGCACGTCACCGGAGAGGATGATGCGCTCGCGGTGCGCTCGGGCCTCGGGGTCGGGCACGGGGACCGCGGACAGCAGCGCCTGGGTGTACGGGTGCGTGGGGTGGTCGTAGATCTGCGCGTCCGTACCGATCTCCACGATCCGGCCGAGGTACATCACCCCCACCCGGTCCGAGATGTGCCGCACGATCGACAGGTCGTGCGCGATGAAGACGTAGGAGAGTTCGAACTCCTTCTGCAGGCGGGCCAGCAGATTGACGACCTGCGCCTGGATCGAGACGTCCAGGGCCGACACCGGCTCGTCGGCGACGATGATCTCGGGGTTCAGGGCCAGCCCACGGGCGATGCCGATGCGCTGGCGCTGGCCGCCGGAGAACTGGTGCGGATAGCGGTTGATGTACTCGGGGTTGAGGCCGACCACGTCCAGTAGCTCCTGGACCTTGCGGCGCCGGTCGCCCTTGGGGGCCGCCTCCGGATGGATCTCGTACGGCTCCCCGATGATGTCGCCCACCGTCATACGGGGGTTGAGGGAGGTGTACGGGTCCTGGAACACCATCTGGATGTTGCGGCGGACCGCCTTCAGGGCCCGGCCGGACAGCTTGGTGATCTCCTCGCCCTTGAAGCGGATCGAGCCCGCCGTCGGCTGCTCCAGGCTGCACAGCAGCCGCGCGACCGTGGACTTGCCGCAGCCGGACTCGCCGACGATGCCGAGGGTCTCGCCGCGGCCGAGCGTGAAGTCGACGCCGTCGACGGCCTTCACCGCGCCGATCCGCTTCTTGAAGACGATGCCCCGGGTGAGCGGGTAGTGCTTGACGAGGCCGCTGACCTCCAGGATCGGCTCAGCCATGCAGGCACTCCTGCCAGAAGTGGCAGGCGCTGGCGCGCGCTTCGGAGACCTCGTACAGCGGCGGCGGGTCGGTGCGGCACACGTCCCGGGCCATCGGACAGCGGGGGTGGAAGGCACAGCCCGGGGGGATGTCCATCAGGTTCGGCGGCAGGCCCTTGATGGCGTACAGCTCCCGGCCCTTGTGGTCCAGGCGCGGGATGGAGTCCAGCAGGCCACGCGTGTACGGATGCGCTGGCGCCTTGTAGATGTCGTGCACGGGGGCCGACTCCACGATCCGGCCCGCGTACATGACGGCGATGCGGTCGGCGACGTCCGCGACCACGCCGAGGTCGTGGGTGATGAGGATGAGCGCCATGGCGTACTCGCGCTGCAACTCCGCGAGCAGGTCCATCACCTGGGCCTGGACGGTGACGTCGAGGGCGGTGGTCGGCTCGTCGGCGATGATGAGCGCCGGCTCCAGGGCCAGCGCCATCGCGATCATGATGCGCTGGCGCATGCCGCCGGAGAACTGGTGCGGATAGTCGCGCACCCGCTGGGCGGCCCCCGGGATGCGGACCCGGTCCATCAGCTCCACCGCCCGCGCCCGCGCGTCCTTCTTCGACATCCCGCGGTGCACGACGAACATCTCGCCGAGCTGGTCGCCCACCGAGAGCACCGGGTTCAGGGACGACAGCGCGTCCTGGAAGATCATCGCCATCCCGGCGCCCCGGACCTTGCGTCTGTCCTCTTCTTTCAGCGTCAACAGGTCCTGGTCCCGGAAGAGGATCTCCCCGCCCGTGATCCTGCCGGGCGGCATGTCCAGGATCCCCATCACCGCCTGCGCGGTGACCGACTTGCCGGAGCCGGACTCGCCGAGCACCGCGAGGGTCTCCCCCGCGTCCACGCCGTAGCTGACACCGTTGACGGCCTTGGCGATCCCGTCCCGGGTCCGGAACTCCACGTGCAGGTCGCGCACTTCCAGCAGCACCGCGGTTCACCTCAGCTTCGGGTCGAGGGCGTCGCGCACCGCGTCGCCGAGCATGATGAACGCCAGGACCGTGACGGCCAGGGCTCCGGAGGGCCACAGCAGCGCGTGCGGGGCGTTGCGGATGTACGGGGAGGCGGCGGAGATGTCGATGCCCCAGGAGACGTTGGGCGGCTTCAGACCCACGCCCAGGTACGACAGGGTCGCCTCCAGCGAGATGTAGGTGCCGAGCGCGATGGTCGCCACGACGATCACCGGCGCCACGGCGTTGGGCGCGATGTGCCGCAGCAGGATCCGGCTGTGGGAGGCGCCCAGCGCGCGGGCCGCCTGGACGTAGTCGTTCTGCTTGGCGGTGATGACCGAGCCGCGCGCGATGCGGGAGATCTGCGGCCAGCCGAGCAGCACCATGAACCCGATGACCGGCCAGACCGTATTGCTGGTCACCACGGAGAGGAGGACCAGACCGCCGAGGACGACGGGGATCGCGAAGAAGACGTCGGTGATCCGGGACAGGAAGGAGTCCCAGGCGCCGCCGAAGAACCCCGCCAGACCGCCCAGGGCCGAGCCGAGGAGCGCCACCCCCAGCGTGGCGCAGACGCCGACCGTGACGGACGTACGGGCGCCGTAGACGGTCCGTGTGTAGACGTTGCAGCCCTGGCCGTCGTACCCGAAGGGAGCGCCCGGCTGGGAGCCCTCCTGGGCCTTGGCGAGGTCGCACTGCAGGGGGCTGCCGGAGGCGATCAGCGAGGGCCACAGGGAGATGACGACGAGGAAGACGATGACGAGCCCGGAGACGAGGAAGACGGGGTTGCGGCGCAGGTCCCGCCAGGCGTCGGACCACAGGCTGCGGGGCTTGGCCTGCGGGCCGGTGCCCTGGGGCCCGCCCGGCGTCCGCTCCAGCGTCTCCGCCTCGCTCGCCGCCAGATCCATCGCGCCGCCCGCCCCGGTGCCCGCGATGGCGCGATCGGGCTCGTACGACTGCTCAGGCATAGCGGATCCTCGGGTCGAGCACGGCGTACAGCAGGTCGACGAGCAGGTTGGCGACCAGGAAGACGAGTACGAGGACGGTCACGAAGCCGACCACGGTCTGGGTGTTCTGCCGCAGGATGCCCTGGTAGAGCTGGTAGCCGACGCCGTGGATGTTGAAGATCCGCTCGGTGACGATCGCGCCGCCCATCAGCGCGCCGATGTCGGCGCCGATGAAGGTCACGACGGGGATGAGCGAGTTGCGCAGCAGGTGCCGGGTGATGACCCGGTGTCTGGGCAGGCCCTTGGCGACGGCCGTACGGACGTAGTCGGACCGTTTGTTCTCCGCGATGGAGGTGCGGGTCAGCCGGGTGACGTAGGCGAGGGAGACGGCGGCCAGGACAAGGCCCGGCACGATCAGCTCGCCGAACGTGGCCGCCTGGGACACCGAGGGCTGGATCCAGTGCCACTGCACGCCGAGCAGGAGCTGGAGCAGCAGGCCGGTGACGAAGGTCGGCACGGAGATGACGACCAGGGTGGCGAGGAGCACACCCGTGTCGACGGGCCGGCCGCGGCGCATGCCGGTGACCACGCCGAGGGTGATGCCGATGACGATCTCGAAGAGGATCGCCACGATCGTCAGCCGGATGGTGACGGGGAACGCGGTCGCCATCAGCTCGGTGACCGGCTGGCCGTTGAACGCGGTGCCGAAGTCGCCGGTGAAGACGTTCCCCATGTAGGTCAGGTATTGCTGCCACAGCGGCTTGTCGAGGCCGAACTCCTTCTTCAGCTGGGCGGCCGTCGCCGGGTCGCAGGCCCGCTCTCCGCACAGGCCCGCGATGGGGTCGCCCATCACGTTCACCATCAGGAAGATCAGCAGTGTGGCCCCGACGAACACCGGGATCATCTGGAGCAGTCGCCGGACGACATAGCGCCCCATGGCGGCTCAGCTGACCTTGATCTCGTTGTAGACGGGGACGCTGAAGGGGTTCAGCGCCACGTTGGACAGCCGCTGCGAGTAGCCCGCGCTGCCGTTCTGGTACCAGAGCGGGATGGCCGCCATGTTGTCGCGCACCACCCCCTCGGCCTGCTGGAAGGTGGAGACCGCCTTGGCGGTGTCGGACTCCGCGTTGGCCTGGTCCACGAGCTTGTCGAACTGTGCGTTGGACCACTTGCCGTCGTTGGAGGAGGCGTTGGTGTAGTAGAGCGGCTGCAGGAAGTTCTGGATCAGCGGGTAGTCCATCTGCCAGCCGGCCCGGAAGGGGCCGGTCATCTTGTGCTGGCTGATCTGGTTGCGGAAGTCCGCGAAGGTGCCGACCGGGTTGCCCACGCAGGCCTTGTCGTTGCCGAGCGCGTTGTTGATGGAGTTGCACACGGCGTCCACCCACATCCTGTGCGAGCCGGTGTCGGCGTTGTAGGTGATCTTGATCTGGCCGCCCGGGAGCCCGCCGCCCTCCTGGATCAGCCGCTTGGCCTCGGTCGGGTTGTAGTCGCAGGCGGTCCCGCACAGGCCGTCCTGGAAGCCGCCCTCCGGGCCGAGCACCGGCGAGGTCCAGTCGGTGGCCGGGGTGCGGGTCCGCTGGAAGATCGTTTCGGTGATCTGCTTCCGGTTGATCGCCATCGACAGGCCGGTGCGGACCTTCTCCGAGCCGCTCTTGTTCCAGGCCTGGTCGTAGTACGGGAACGCGAGGGTCTGGATGATGCCGGCCGGGGTGTTGATGTAGCGGTCGCCGAGATCCTTCTTGACGTTCTTCAGCTGGGAGGCGGGGATGTCGTCGACGAGGTCGAGGTTGCCGGCCAGCAGGTCCGTGTAGGCGGTGTCGCTGTCCGTGTAGACCTTGAGGGTCACGCCGTCGTTCTGCGCCTTGTCCTGGCCGGGGTAGCCGTCCCACTTCTTCAGGGCCATCTGGGCGCCCTTGGTGTATGAGTCGATCTGGTACGGCCCGTTGCCGACCGGCTTGCTCACCCAGGCCGCGTGATCCTTGAAGAACGCCTGGGGCAGCGGGGCGAAGGCCACATAGCCCAGGGTGTCGGGGAAGCTGGAGAACTTCTGGTTCAGCTTCACCGTGAAGGTCCGGTCGTTCACGACCTTCAGGCCGGAGAGCGTGTCGGCCGTCTGTGAGCCACTGGCCGGGTGGACCTGGTCGTAGCCCTCGATGTAGCCGAAGAAGTACGCGTTCTTCTGGTTGTTCTTCAGGCTCGCGCCGTAGTTCCAGGCGTCCACGAACGACTTGGCGGTCACCTTCTCGCCGTTGCTGAAGGTCGAGCCGTCCTTGACGGTGATCGTGAAGTTCTGCGAGTCCGGGGTGTCGATCTTCTCGGCGAGCATGTTCTTGGCCTGGCCGGTCTTCGAGTCGTACCGCTTCAGACCGCGGAAGATCATGTCGAGGACCTTGCCGCCCTGCACCTCGTTGGTGTTGGCCGGCTCCAGCGGGTTCTGCGGGTCGCCCCAGGAGGAGCTGAGCACTCCGGCGCCTTCGCCGGAGCCGCCCCCTCCTCCGCACGCCGTCGCGGCGAGCGCCACCGCCATCGCGCCGGCGGCCCATCGGGCGTGCGTGGCTCCACGCATGGCGTGCCTCCTCCATGAGCGTTGATCCATTACCGGTCAATATCAGCGCAAATCACCCATATCGCATGCGCACGCCACCCAGGAGAGGGCCTTTCAGTGGACAGGTCATCCGGATGCACGCAGGCGTCCACCGGGGCCGTGAGCGATCTTGAGCGACGAACGCAATGGATCTACGCGGAACGATGCCGAAACGTTGGATTTCCTTGCGCCGATGTACGCATTTCGACACGCAGGCGTCCGCATATCGAACTCGTTGCCTGAATTGCCCCTTTAGTCCGATGTGAAGCACAGAATGGTTACATCGCGCTACCCGCGTAGCTACGGAACAGTCAAGTACGAGTAAAGAAGGTAAATAGACAACCAAGGCGACCGAGAATTTATTGACCTTGAATGAATTGCGTTGAAAAAGTCCGGCGTAGCCCGTAGGGGAGTGCCCTGCGGAGTCATCAGACCCTCCCTTGGGCCAGGAGCACCATGACCCCCCCAACTCCATCCACGGCTGCCCCGCTTGAGGTGACCGACGAGAGCACCGAGAAGCAGACCGCTTCTCCCTCCTCGAAGGGCAACGAGAGCCGGTCTCCGGGACAGCTGGCTTGGCGCCGTTTCAAGCGGGACCGTACGGGCGTCGCCTCGGCGATCATCGTGATCCTCTTCTTCGTGATCGGTCTCGCCGCGCCGCTCATAGCCAAGCTGTACGGGAAGGACCCGTACACGACGTACGGCCTGAACACCCCGGGCCTGCTGGGCGACAACGGTTTCCCGGCGAAGCCGAACGGCGGCATCGACAGCGAGTTCTGGTTCGGCATCGACCCCCAGCTGGGCCGTGACGTCTTCAGTTTCCTGCTGTACGCGATCCGCAACTCGCTGCTGATCTCCACCGCGATCACGCTCCTCGTCATGATCTTCGGCGTGGTGATCGGCATCACGGCGGGTTACATCGGCGGCAAGACAGACTGGTTCCTCGGCCGGGTCATCGACATCCTGCTCGCCTTCCCGCAGCAGCTGTTCTTCGTGGCGTTCACGCCGGTGATCCTCAGCCTCTTCGTGCCGGCCAACGAGGACACGCCGACCTGGATCGTCGTGGTCTCCCTGATCACGCTGCTGGTCGTCTTCGGCTGGGCCTCCATCGCCCGACTGCTGCGCGGCCAGGTTCTGGCCCTGCGCGAGCGGGAGTTCATCGAGGCCGCCAAGGTCACGGGTGCGTCCCCGGCCCGCATCATCTTCAAGGAACTGCTTCCCAACCTGTGGACGCCGATCCTGATCCAGGGCACGCTCCTGCTGCCGGCGATGGTCACCACGGAGGCGGGTCTCGCCTTCATCGGTGTCGGTATGCAGGACCCGACCCCCGACTGGGGCGTCATGCTCGGGTACGCCGCCGGCTTCTACCAGAACGACATCACCTTCCTGCTGTTCCCCGGTATCACGATGGTGATCTTCGTCCTGGCGTTCAACCTCCTCGGTGACTCGCTGCGCGACGCGCTCGACCCGAAGACCAAGCGCTGATCCGGCCCTCTTCAGGACCACGGCAAGCACGCCGGGGTGCCGGACTTCTCTCACCAACTCTCATCCAAGGCAGGATTGCGATGTCCTTCTCGCGCAGAAATTTCCTGATTGCCACCAGCGTCGCTGCGGCATCCACCACCGTGCTGAGCGCCTGCAGCAGCGGCAACTCCAGCAGCTCCGGCAAGGCGGGCAAGCAGGAAGCGGCCAAGGCCCACACGACCACGGTCAAGATCGGCACCGCGGAGGACTCCAAGGGCCCGGCTCCGGAGGTCTCCGGCGCGAAGAAGGGCGGCAAGGTCTCCCTGCTGAACGATGACGACTTCTCGCACCTCGACCCCCAGCGCGTCTACTACGCCTGGAACTCGCTGGCCGTGGTCGTCCTCTCCCGTACGCTGACCGGCTACAAGATCGGCGACGACGGCTCCATGACCCTCGTCGGCGACCTCGCCACCGACACGGGCACCATGAAGGACGAGGGCAAGACCTGGTCCTTCACGCTGAAGGACGGCGTCAAGTGGGAGGACGGCTCCGACGTCACCGTCGACGACGTCCGCCACGGCTTCGAGCGCGCCTTCGCCAACTTCGTCACCGAGGGTGCCGTCTACGTCCAGTCCTGGCTGACCGGCACGCAGGAGTTCCGCAAGTCGTACCCGGGTCCCTTCAAGGGCAACAAGCACCTGAAGTCGATCGTGACGAGCGGGAAGACCATCACCTTCCACCTCTCCGAGGCGCGTCCGGACTTCAACTACGTCGTCGCGATGCACTCCTACGCGCCGACCCCGGTGAAGCACGACACCAAGCAGGACTACGACAAGAAGCCGTTCTCCAACGGTCCTTACAAGATCAAGTCGCACACCACCGACAAGTCGATGGTGCTGGTCCGCAACGAGCACTGGGACCCGAGCACGGACGCGATCCGCAACGCGTACCCGGACGAGTTCGACTTCACCTTCGGCATCGAGGCGGAGACCGCCGCCGACCGCCTCATCGCCGACTCCGGCAACGACCAGTTCGCCGTCTCGTGGCGCACGGTTCCGCAGTCGCGCCAGGCGCAGGCCACCGCCAAGGCGAAGGACCGTCTGTTCGAGGACCTGAGCAGCGGCACCAGCGTCTACTGGATCAACCAGACCCGCGTCACGGACATCAAGGTCCGCGAGGCGATCATCAAGGCCTGGCCGACCGCCGGCATCCGCCAGATCCAGGGTGGTCTGCACCGCGGTGACTACGCGACCGGCATCATGAGCCCGCTCGTCGCCGGCTACGAGTCGCAGGACGTCTGGGGCAAGCTGAAGAACCCGGCCGGCGACCCGGCCGCGGCGAAGGCGGTCCTGAAGAAGGCCGGCAAGCTCGGCGCCAAGATCGTCTACGCCTACCAGCAGGACCCGATCAACGCCAAGGTCAAGGTCGTCGTCGAGAACGCCCTGAAGGCCGCCGGCTTCGACGTCGTCTCCAAGGGCATCGACTCCACCACCTGGTACGACCAGATCGGCAAGGTCGACAACGAGTACGACATCTACTGGGGCGGCTGGGGCTCCGACTGGCCGACCGGTTACTCGGTCTTCCAGCCGCTGTTCGACAGCCACAACGTGGTGGACCAGGGCACCAACTACTGCCACCTGAAGAACGCCGACGTCGACGCCGCCATCAAGGCCGCCACGGCGGAGACGGACAACGACAAGGCCAACGCCATGTGGGCCGCGCTGGACAAGCAGGTGACCGAGCTGGGCGCCTTCATCCCCGACGTGTACATGAAGCGTCTGTACCTGCACGGCTCGAAGCTCGGCAACGTGAAGATGGACCCGAACTTCGACGGTTGCATGCTCTACAAGATGTACGTCAAGGCCTGATCCATCCCTGAGAGGTGGGGCGGCTCCGGCCGCCCCGCCCTCGGCTCGTCCACCGGGCCTCCGGTAACCCCGGCCCGGCCCGTTCCGCACGACGGCCCTCCCAGGAAAGCCAACCCCCATGCTTCGCTTCCTAGTCCGCCGATTCATCGGCGCCGCGATCACGCTGCTGATCATCAGCGCGATCACATTCATGCTCTTCTACGCGGTGCCGCGCGACCCTGCCCGGATCGCCTGCGGCAAGGTCTGCACGCCGGAGACCCTTGAGGTGATCCGGCACAACATGGGGATCTCCGATCCACTGCCGGTCCAGTACTGGCACTGGCTGGAGGCCATCTTCGTGGGCCGTGACTACTCCGGCTTCGGCCACTGCGACGCTCCCTGCCTGGGTTACTCGTTCGTCAACCGCGAGCCGGTCCTCGCCACGGTCTGGGACCGCTTCCCGACGACGGCCTCCCTGGCCATCGGCTCCTCGGTCGTCTTCCTCATCTTCGGCATCGGCACCGGCATGCTCGCCGCCGTGAAGCAGGGCAAGGCCCTGGACAAGATCGCCAGCTCCGGCTCGCTGATCGCGTCCTCGATGCAGATCTACTTCGTCGGCCCGGTCGCCCTGTACTTCCTCGTGTACCAGACGCACCTCCTGGACCAGCCGTCGTACACGCCCTTCAGCGAGAACCCGGGCGCCTGGTTCAACGGCCTGCTCGTGCCATGGCTGGTGCTGGCGCTGATCTGGACCGCCAACTACACGCGTATGACCCGCTCCCAGCTGGTGGAATCGCTCACCGAGGACTACGTCCGCACGGCCCGCGCCAAGGGCCTGTCCCGGCGCAACGTCTTCTTCCGGTTCGCCTGGCGCGGCGCCATGGGCCCGATCGTCACCATCTTCGGCCTCGACATGGGCGTCCTGCTCGGTGGCGCGATGATCACCGAGAAGACCTTCAGCCTCCAGGGCCTCGGAATGCTCTCGGTGAAGTCGGTGTTCAGCAACGACCTGCCGATGCTCCTCGGGGTCATGGTCATCACCGCGGCCTTCGTGGTGTTCTCCAACATCATCGTCGACGCCTGCTACGCCCTGATCGACCCGCGGATCCGGCTCGCCTGACCCCGCCCGCCCCCGACAGCAACCCCGCATCACCCCCCTCTGGAGCGTCCCCGTGACGAGCACCGACCAGCAGCCCTTCCTGTCCATCAAGGACCTGAAGGTGCACTTCTCGACCGAGGACGGCACCGTCAAGGCCGTCGACGGCCTCTCCTTCGACCTGATGCGGGGCAAGACCCTCGGCATCGTGGGTGAGTCGGGGTCCGGCAAGTCGGTCACCAACCTGACCATCCTGGGTCTGCACAACCCGGACAGCACCACCGTCGAGGGCTCCATCGAGCTCGACGGCGAGGAGCTGAACGGCGCCTCGGACAAGACGCTGGAAAAGCTCCGCGGCAACAAGATGTCGATGATCTTCCAGGACGCGCTGGCCTCGCTGTCGCCGTACCACACCATCGGCACGCAGATCGGCGAGGTCTACCGCAAGCACACCGGCGCCTCCAAGAAGGTGGCCCGGGCGCGGGCGATCGAGATGCTGACCCGGGTCGGCATCCCCCAGCCGGACGTCCGGGTGGACGACTACCCGCACCAGTTCTCCGGCGGTATGCGCCAGCGCGCGATGATCGCCATGGCGCTGGTCTGCGACCCCGAGCTGCTGATCGCCGACGAGCCGACCACGGCCCTCGACGTGACGGTCCAGGCCCAGATCATGGACCTGCTCAAGGACCTCCAGAAGGAGTTCGGCACCGCGATCATCTTCATCACGCACGACCTGGGTGTCATCGCCGACATCGCGGACGACGTGCTGGTGATGTACGGCGGCCGGTGCGTGGAGCGCGGCCCGAAGGAGGAGGTGCTGCGCACCCCGCAGCACCCGTACACCTGGGGCCTGCTGGGCTCCATGCCGAGCCTGGACGGTCCGGTCGACGTGCCGCTGAACCCGATCCCGGGCTCCCCGCCGTCGCTGCTGAACCCGCCGTCCGGCTGCCGTTTCCACCCGCGCTGCGCCTTCGTCGAGAAGGTCGAGGGTGGCCGGTGCTCCACGGAGCGCCCGCTGCTGGAGATCGTGGACGGCCGCGGCAAGGCCTGCCACCTGACCGATGACCAGCGCCGCGAGTTCTTCGCCGACCTTGCCGCCAGCAAGGCCCACTGACGTACAAGAGACGGGATTTCCCCACCATGAGCAACACCTCTCCTCTCCTGGACGTCTCCGGGCTGACCAAGCACTTCCCGATCAAGGGCGGCTTCCCGATCCGGCGCACCGTCGGTCATGTCCAGGCCGTTGACGGGCTCGACTTCCAGGTCTCCGAAGGCGAGAGCCTCGGCCTGGTCGGCGAGTCCGGCTGTGGCAAGTCGACCACCGGCCGGCTGATCACGCGGCTGCTGGAGCCGACGGGCGGCAAGGTCACGTACCGCGGGCAGGACATCACGCACGCGGACCGCCGGGGGCTCGCGCCCATCCGGTCCGAGATCCAGATGATCTTCCAGGACCCGTACGCCTCGCTGAACCCGCGGCACACGGTCGGCAAGATCATCGCCGGTCCGATGGAGATCAACGGCATCAACCCGCCCGGCGGTCACGAGAAGCGGGTCCGTGAGCTGCTGGAGATCGTCGGCCTGAACCCCGAGCACTTCAACCGCTTCCCGCACGAGTTCTCCGGCGGTCAGCGCCAGCGCATCGGCGTCGCCCGCGCGCTGGCCCTGAACCCGAAGCTGATCGTGGCCGACGAGCCGGTGTCCGCGCTCGACGTGTCCATCCAGGCGCAGGTCGTGAACCTCCTCCAGGAGGTCCAGAAGGAACTCGGCATCGCGTTCGTGTTCATCGCCCACGACCTGGCGATCGTGCGGCACTTCTCGCAGCGCGTCGCGGTGATGTACCTCGGTAAGATCGTCGAGATCGCCGACCGCGACGACCTGTACGACAACCCGCGCCACCCCTATACGCGGGCCCTGCTCTCCGCCGTGCCCGAGGCGACGGTGGACGAGGTGCCGCGCGAGCGCATCCGTCTCGTCGGCGACGTGCCCTCCCCGATCAACCCGCCCTCCGGCTGCCGCTTCCGCACCCGTTGCTGGAAGGCGACGGAGAAGTGCGCGACGGAGGCCCCGCCGCTGGTGCAGGCGTCCGGCAACAAGCCCGGCCACCTGACCGCCTGCCACTACCCGGAGACCACGGACATCATTCCGGCCCCGCGCCTCTCCAAGGACCCCGAGCCGGCGGTCTGACACACCCCTTTCCGTCAGCCGTCGCCTACGGAACGGACTTTCACCGGCCCATTGACCCGAGCCCATGAACGTCCTGTTCCAGGGGACGAAGGCCCGCGCCTCCCCAGGCGCGGGCCTTCGCTCGCATCCCTGGACACACCACGGGCCTCGCGTTGATCAGGCGGCTCAGATGTTGCTCAACTTCCTTTGCTTTCCCCTGCGCATCACCAATGATCAACTCAACAGTGTCCGACCATGCACTGGGAGTTGGGGGAACAACCTATGAAGCACCTCAAGACATCGGGCCTCGCCGTCGCCGTTTCGGCGCTCGCCTTCTCGCTCGTCGGTCCGGTCTCACCGGCCCAGGCCCAGGGCCCGGCCCCGGTCCGGTCCCAGGTCCGAACCGGCTACTTCTCCATCGTCAACAAGGACACGGGCAAGTGTCTGGAGTGGAACGGCTACAACAAGAAGATCACGCAGGAGAAGTGCAGGAGCACGCCGTATCAGTGGTGGAACTACGATGCCGCCAAGCTGTGCAACTACGTCTCCATCGGCGGTGACTACTGTCTGGGCGAGGACGGCAGGGACAAGCCGGTGTACGGGCGGCACAACCGTGACGCTCCCCAGCTGTTCTACTCCAGCCTCCGGAACAACGCCGTCACCACCATCGGGGCCCTGCATTGCGGCTACTTCAAGGTCGTGAGCGGCAAGGTCATGTGCGGCGCCCGGATCCTGATCAACCACGGGCACAGCTACTCGCCGAAGATGAAGTGGGTCATCAAGTACTGACCCTCGCCGGAGGCCGAAACTGAGTGCCGCCCCGCAGAAGTGAAGGCCCCACGCCTGTCGCAGGCGCGGGGCCTTCAGAGTGGTTCAACAGCGTCACTCAGCGGCGAAGAGCTCCACCGCGTCCGTGGCGTGTACGGCGCGTGCGGGCCTTGGCTGTACCGCCAAGTCCTCTGTGCCGAGGGGGCGTTGCCCCGAGTTCAGAACCTGACAAGAAGACGATGGATCGCGCCGTACGGTTCACTCACGTATGACAAACTGCCGCGGTGGTCGATCATTCGTTCGCCGATCTTTCGCTTGCCGCCCTGTACGAGAGCCTCAACCCGTGGGGGGAGGGTGACGACTTCTATCTGGGCCTGGTGAAGGCCGCGGAGTCCGTGCTCGATGTCGGCTGCGGCACCGGGCAGTTGCTCAGGCGGGCACACAAGGACGGCCACCCCGGACGGCTGATGGGTGTCGATCCGGCCGCCGCCATGCTCGTACAGGCGCGACGGAACGCCCCCGCCGTGGAATGGGTGCTCGGGGATCTGCGGACGCGGCTGTGGGACGGCGAGTTCGAGCTGGTCATGATGACCGGGCACGCCTTCCAAGTGATTCTGAGCGACGAGGAGTTGCGTCTCTGTCTGCGCGCTGCGCGGTCGGCCATGGCGGACGGCGGACGGTTCGTCTTCGAGACCCGCAACCCGTCCGTCCGCGCCTGGGAGACCTGGACCCCGGACCGGGTGCGTGAGGTCACGGGCGCCGACGGCACCGCCGTACGCGTGTGGCACGAGGTCCAGGGCGGTCCCGTCGGGGGCCGGGTGACGTTCACCGAGACCTATGAGGGCGACGGCTGGGCCCGACCGCGGGTCAGTCGGGCCACACTCCGCTTCCTGGATCCCGAGGCCCTGTCCGGCTTCCTCGGGGAGGCCGGACTCAAGGTCGTCGAGCAATACGGCGACTGGGAGCGGGGGCCGGTGACCCCCGCGAGCCCAGAGATCATCACCGTGGCCGAACGGTCCCTTTAGGGGGTGTCGTTTGGATCATCCCGGCGTCGCGGGCCCTGGCACGCACTCCCCCAAGCTCTTCGAGCAGGGGGGACCCCCAGCCGCGTTGTCGTCACTCGCCGACTCCCCCAAGTTCTCGACTTCGCTCGAACAGGGGGACCCCCATCGCGTCGACTCCCTCCTCCGCCTTGCAGCTGCACGCTCCCCCAAGCTCTCGACTTCGCTCGAGCAGGGGGCACCCCCATGACCCCGCTCGGGGTCGGCCGATCTGCACCGTTCGTCACGGCCGGCCTGATCCAAACGACACCCCCTAGTTCTCGCCCTCCTCCAACGCCGCCAACGCCGGGTCCAGGACGATGTCCTCGTCGCGGGCCTCGATCGTTGGTTCCTCCGGGAAGTGGCATGCCGTCAAGTGGCCGGTGTGGTTGCCGGAGATCTGGATCAGTGGGGGTTCCTCGGTGGCGCACCTGTCCTGAGCCTTCCAGCAGCGGGTGCGGAAGCGGCAGCCGGAGGGCGGGGAGATGGGGGACGGGACGTCGCCGGCCAGGCGGATGCGTTCGCGGCCGGCCGAGTCGTCGTCCGTGAGGTTCACCTCGGGGACGGCGGACAGGAGGGCGTGGGTGTAGGGGTGGCGGGGGCGGGTGTAGATGGAGTCCCGGTCGCCGACCTCGATGATCTTGCCGAGGTACATCACCGCCACGCGCTGCGAGAAGTGCCGTACCACCGCCAGGTCGTGGGCGATGAACAGGAACGCGATGCCCAGTTCCTTCTGGACCTCCTGGAGGAGGTTGACCACCTGGGCCTGGATGGAGACGTCCAGGGCCGACACCGGCTCGTCCGCCACGATCAGCTTCGGGGACAGGGCCAGCGCGCGGGCGACACCGATGCGCTGGCGCTGACCGCCGGAGAATTCGTGCGGGAAGCGGTTGTAGTGCTCGGGGTTCAGGCCGACGATCTCCAGCAGTTCACGGACGCGCTTCTCCCGTCCGCCCTCCGGCTCGATCCCGTTGATCTCCATCGGATTGGAGATGATCCTGCCGACCGTCTGCCGGGGGTTCAGCGAGGAATACGGGTCCTGGAAGATCATCTGGATCTCGGACCGGATCGGCGCCAACTGCGCCCGCGAGGCATGGCTGATGTCCCGGCCGCGGTACGTGATCTTCCCGCTCGTGGGCTCCAGCAGCCGCGTGATCAGCCGGCCCGTGGTCGACTTGCCGCAGCCCGACTCGCCGACCAGGCCGAAGCTCTCGCCGACGCCGACGGTCAGGTCGATGCCGTCGACGGCCTGCACATGACCGACCGTACGCCGGATCGGGAAGCCGCCCTTGACCGGGAAGTGCTTGGTCAGTCCGGAGACTTCCAGGAGCGGCTCCGAGTCCGCCCCGGAGTCGGACTGACGCGGGACGGGGAGGACCAGGTCCTCTTTCATGGCGTTGTCCTCCTAGCCCTGGCCCAGGCGGGGCTTGATCTCGTCGATGAAGATGGTCCGCTTCTGCTCCGCCGTGAGGTGGCACGCCGAGGCCCGGTCGGGGGCGAGCAGCGGGCGCTCCGAAGCACAGCGGCCGCTGCCCGAGACCCGGTCCTGGAAGGTGCACCGGGGGTGGAAACGGCAGCCGGACGGCGGGTTGAGCAGCGAGGGCGGGGTGCCGGGGATGGGGGACAGCGGGGTGTCGAGCGCGGAGTCGATGCGCGGCATCGAGTTCAGCAGACCCCAGGTGTAGGGGTGCTGGGGCGAGCGCAGCACCTCGTCGACCGTGCCCCGCTCCACCGCACTGCCCGCGTACATCACCATGATGTCGTCGGCCATGTCGGCGATCACCCCGAGGTCGTGGGTGATGAAGACGATGCCGGTGCCGAACTCCTGTTGCAGATCCTTGAGCAGGTCGAGGATCTGCGCCTGGACCGTCACGTCCAGTGCCGTGGTCGGCTCGTCCGCGATGAGCAGGTCGGGGTCGCAGACCAGCGCCATGGCGATCATCGCGCGCTGACGCATACCGCCGGAGAACTGGTGCGGGTAGTCCTTCGCCCGCTCCTTCGGGTGCGGGATGCCCACCTTGCCGAGCATCTCCACCGTGCGGTCCCAGGCGGCCCGCTTGGAGGCGCCGTTGTGCTTCATGTACGGCTCGGCGATCTGGCGGCCCACCGTGTAGTACGGAGAGAGCGCGGTCAGCGGATCCTGGAAGATCATGGCCATCTTGTTGCCGCGCAGCTTCTCCATCTCGGATTCCCGCGCCGTGGTCAACTCCTGCCCGTCCAGCAGGATTTCGCCCTCCACCGTGGTGAACATGGGGTTGTGCAGGCCGAGGACGGTCAGGTTGGTCACCGACTTGCCGGAGCCCGACTCCCCCACGATGCCCAGCGTCCTGCCGCGCATCAGGTCGAAGGAGAGCCCGTCCACGGCCCGTACGATGCCGTCCTCGGTCTTGAAGCTGACGTGCAGGTCCCGCACCGAGAGCAGCGGGCCCGCACCGGCCGGGGAGGGGACGCCGGCCTCCTTGGTCAGAGTGGTCACGACAGTGCTCCTAAAACGGCCACACGGCCTAGGCCAGCCGCACACGCGGGTCGATGAAGGCGTAGCAGGCGTCGACGATGATGTTGAAGAGCAGGATCATGCTGGCGGAGAACAGCATCACGCCGAGCAGCAGCGGCAGATCGCTGAAGAACACCGACTGCACCGCGAGTTGTCCGAGTCCCGGCAGGCTGAAGGTGTACTCGGTGATGATGGCGCCACCGAGCAGGGCTCCGAGGTCGATGCCGAAGATGGTGACGATGGGGATCAGCGAGCCGCGCCAGGCGTAGCGGAAGAAGACGTACTGCCTGGACATGCCCTTGGCGCGGGCGGTGCGGACGTGTTCCTCCTGGAGCTGTTCGATCATCGACGAGCGGGCCATACGGGTGTACTGCGCGGCGAAGATCGTGGACAGGACGACCCAGGGGAGGATCAGCCCCGTGAACCAGGTGAACGGGTCGGCGGTGAAGTCGTTGTAGGCCGGTTTGTCGAACCAGTGGGTCTGGTAGACGAGGATCGCCAGGGCCAGTGGGCCCAGGAAGTAGATCTGCATCGAACTCAGCACCATCGCCCCGGCCGTCGCGGCCTTGTCGATCAGCGTGCCGCGCCGCCAGGCGGCGAGCAGGCCGGTGCCGAGACCGACGATCAGGAAGCAGACGGCCCCGCCGAGGGTGAGCGAGACGGTGGTGGGCAGCCGGTCCATCAGCGTGCCCCAGACCTGCTCGTTGGTGTGGTACGAGTAGCCGAAGCAGGGGGCGGGGCAGGGGCCTTGTGCGAACTGGTCGCTGCCCGTGACGAGGTTGTGCAGGAAGATCCAGTACTGCTCGGGGACCGACTTGTCGAGGCCGAGCACATGGTGGATGTTGGCGAGGCTTTGCGGGTTGCAGGTCTTGCCGCACATCAGCAGCGCCGGGTCACGCGGCATCCCGAAGAACATCAAGAACGTGACGATGCTCAGCAGGAAGAGAATGACGACGGCACCGAGGAACCGGCGGACGAGGAAGCGCAGCATGACAGGGGCAGCTCTCTGACGTCGGCGGGCCGGACGGTACCCGGTGCGCACCCGTGGGGCGGCACACCGGGTACCGGGCGGGGACGGTTACTTGATGTAGAGGCGACGCGGGTCGATGCCGCCGATCACGTCGTCGTAGACGAGGCCGCCGACCTTGGAACCGGCGATCTGGGTCTGCTTGTAGTCACCCGTCGGGACGACGTTGACGACGTCCTTGACGAGGTACTGGTCGAGCTTCTCCCACTCGGCCGCCGACTTGACCGGGTCGGTGATCTGGTTGATCCGGTCGATCTCGCTGTTCACCTTGGGGTCGTTGACCTGCGAGTAGTTCTGCGCACCGTCGGCGATCACGCGGCCGTCGTACAGCGGCGGGATCACGGTCGAGGCGGACGGCCAGTCGGCACCCCACGCGGTGTGGAAGATGTCGTAGTTGTTGTCGAGCTTGCTGACCTGGTCGTAGTAGGTCTCGGCCGGGATCTCCTGGCGCTGGACGTTGAAGCCGGCCTTCTTCAGGCCCGCCGCCATGGCGGTGGAGTACTGCTGGCCCTCGGGGGTGTTGATGTAGCCGAAGGTCAGCTTCATGTTGAGCTTGCCGGCCTTCTTCAGCAGCTCCTTGGCCTTGTCCGGGTCACCGGCGGGCTTCTTCTTCTTGCCCCACGGGTCGAAGGCCGCGTCGTAGCCGCTGACGGTCGGGGAGATCAGGCCGCCGGCGACCTCCATGGCGTCGGTGCCGCCGTAGGCGCGGACGAACGGCGTGACGGGCAGGGCGTAGGCGATAGCCTCGCGGACCGTCTTGTCCTTCAGCGCCGGGTGGCTCATGTTGATGTTCATCTGACCCACGTACGGCTGGTACCCGGAGACCGTACGGGACTTCATGCTCGGGTCCTTGAGGACCTTGGACAGGTTGCCCGCGTCCACCTGGTTGTTGAAGCTGAGGCCGGTCTGGTCCGCGCCACTGTCGGCCAGCAGGGCCTTGGTGGAGGTCTCGTACTGCTGGTTGAAGGTGATGTTGAACTGGTCCACGTACTGGTGGCGGATCGGGTCCGTCTTCGGGTCCCAGTTGGTGTTCTTGACCAGCACCATCGACTTGCCGGACTTGAACGACTGGATCTTGTACGGGCCGGTGAGCACCGGGGTCTTGTCGTACTTCTCCTTGGTGTCGCCCTTCTGGGAGACGACCGCGTAGCCGGCCATGGCCAGCGCGTACGGCAGGTCCGGGTGCGCCGTCTTGAAGTGGAAGACGATGGTCTTGTCGTCCGGCGTCTCAAGGATGCTGGTAGGCAGGTGCTTGCCCTTGTACGGGCCGTCCTTGAGGAGCTTGCGGTACGCGGTGCCCGGGGAGTCGGCCAGCCACTGCTGGACGTACGTCGGGCCCTGGTTGATGAAGGGCGCGAACAGCCGCTCCAGGGAGTGCCGGACGTCCTTGGACGTGATCGGCGAACCGTCCTGGAACTTGATGCCGTCCTTCAGCGTGTACTTCCAGGTCTTGCCGCCGTCCGTGGTGGCACCGGAGTCGGTGGCCAGGTCGCCGACGACCTCGTGCTGCGCGCCGTCGTTGCTGGTGGCCTTGTAGCCGGTGAGGCCGCGGTGGAGCAGCGTGGCGAGGGAGCCCTCGTCGGAGACGTAGATCTGGCCCGGGTCCAGGTGTGCGTAGCTGTCCCGCTGCAGTACTTCCATGGTGCCGCCGGCCTTGGCGCCGGGCACATCCGGCGCCGGGCCCGTGGAGTCCGCCGCGTCGCCGAATTTGATCGACGCCTGCTGGCGTTTGGCGTTCTCCTGCTGCTTCTTGTTGTCTCCGCCGCTGTCGCTGCCGCCCTTGCTGCAACCGCTGAGCACAAGAGCTCCGGCGGCGAGCACGGAGAGTGCGCCGTAGACGTGGCGTCCCCTACTCATCACTCAGTTTCCCACCCATCTGTGTGTCACCAGTGCTCCGTGTGTCACCAGTGCGAAAGAACTGCCGTGGAAATTCGCGAAATGCCCGGTCAGCGAGCGGTCTTGGGGTCGAAGGCGTCCCTGACCGAATCCCCGAGCAGGTTGAATGCGACGATGAAGATGATCATCGAGATGCCGGGGAAGAACATGTAGGTGATGTCGTTCTGCATCACCAGTTCCGTGGACGCCTTGGAGAACATCTGCCCCCAGTCCGGCGTCGGTTCGACGATGCCCACGCCCAGGTACGACAGACCGGCCTCGGCGGTCACGAAACTGGGCAGCAGATACGTCGCCTGGACCAGCAGCGGTGTGACGACGTTCGGCAGGATCTCCTTGCGGATGATCCGCCACGGCGACGCGCCGCTCACCTTCGCCGCCTCGATGAACTCCCGCTCGCGCAGGGCGAGTGAGGTGCCCCGCAGGATGCGGGCGAGGCTCATCCAGCCCAGGAACCACTGGACGAGGATCAGGGCGACCACCCGTACATAGGTCGGTGTCTCGTCTCGGGGACTGACGAACAGTGAGACCACGACGGGCATGCTGGCGATGAAGAACAGCTGTGCCGGGAAGGCGAGCAGGAAGTCGATCACCCGGCCGATGAAGTAGTCCGTCCGGCCGCCGAGATAGCCGGCGGCCACCCCGAGCAGGATGCCGGTCAGCACGACCGCGACGGTGACCGCGACCGAGATCATCAGCGAGGTGCGGATGCCGTACAGGAGCTTGGTGAAGACGTCGTATCCGTTGCCCGGTTCGAGGCCGAACCAGAAGTCGCCGCTGATACCGCCGTTGGGCTGGACCGGCACACCGGCACTGTCGAAGAGCTCCGGGCGTTCGTCCGCGTACACCGTGTACGGGTCTTTCCCGTACAGCTTGGAGATCAGCGGGGCGAGCAGCCCGATCAGGAAGAAGAACACCACGACGTAGGCCGAGATCACGCCCGTCCGGTCGCGTTTGAAGCGGATCCACATCAGCTGGCCGGGGGACCGGCCTTCGAGCTTGACGGCCTCTGACTGCGTCTGTGGCCCCGGCTCGCCGCCGACGGCCAACGCTGTCCCGCCGCCCTCAATGTCGATAGGACTTGTCACTGTTCGTCCGTTTCACAAGTGTGGGTGTGAGAGGCGTCCAGATATTCCGAGCAACGCGAATCCCCACTGGGACGCGCGTAGTTGAGCGGCCGCAGAGCGCGGTCGCGGTTTTCTCAGAGCTGGTCGCCGGACGAACGGCCGGGACTACCACGCATGGGGATCCTCCTCATGACGTCACGTGTTCACCAACGGAAGGGGGTTTCCGTCCCAGTCCTCCGACACCCCTGACGGAGGGCCAGACACCCCCTGGTGCTCGTGAGTCGGCGCTGTCCCCACAGCGCGTGACCCATTGACCCGAGCGGTACGCGGCTAACTATCTGCCATGGGTCCACTACCGACCACCGTTCTTAAATCTCAATTCAGTCACAGCTCACGTGTAGACCTTCCAAAATCTGGACAAACGGTTCGACCGAAGAAGGCCGCGAAACGGACGTGTTACATGGGTATCGGGCAGGGATCTCCGCATTACGGACATTGGACAGCGCACGGAGCCCGAAAAATGAGTTGCAAAAGGCCCGGGCATCCCCACGATGGGGACACCCGGGCCTCGTGACTGCCGGCGGCCGGTGAATCAGCCGTGCTTGGCGCGGCTCGCGGCGCGGGCCCGCTCACGGGCGTCCAGGTTCACCTTGCGGATGCGGACCGCCTCCGGGGTCACCTCGACGCACTCGTCGTCGCGGCAGAACTCCAGGGACTGCTCCAGGGAGAGCTTGCGCGGCGGCACGATCGACTCGGCCACATCGGCCGTGGACGACCGCATGTTGGTGAGCTTCTTCTCCTTGGTGATGTTGACGTCCATGTCGTCGGAGCGGGAGTTCTCGCCGACGATCATGCCCTCGTACACCTCGGTGCCCGGCTCGGTGAACAGCACGCCGCGCTCCTGGAGGTTCGTCATCGCGAACGCGGTGACGGCACCGGCGCGGTCGGCGACCAGGGAGCCGTTGTTACGGGTCTGGAGCGGGCCGAACCAGGGCTCGAAGCCCTCGTGGATGGAGTGGCCGATGCCGGTGCCGCGGGTCTGGGTCAGGAACTCGGTACGGAAGCCGATCAGACCGCGGGAGGGCACGACGAACTCCATGCGGACCCAGCCGGAGCCGTGGTTGGACATGTTGTCCATCCGGCCCTTGCGGACACCCATCAGCTGCGTGACCGCGCCCATGTGCTCCTCGGGGACGTCGATCGTCATGCGCTCGACCGGCTCGTGGACCTTGCCGTCGACCTCCTTGGTGACGACCTGCGGCTTGCCGATGGTCAGCTCGAAGCCCTCGCGGCGCATCTGCTCGACCAGGATGGCGAGCGCCAGCTCACCACGGCCCTGGACCTCCCAGGCGTCCGGGCGCTCGGTCTCCAGGACGCGCAGCGAGACGTTACCGATCAGCTCGCGGTCGAGGCGGTCCTTGACCTGACGGGCGGTGACCTTGCGGTCCTTGACCGCGGCCTTCGCGTCGGCGCCCTTGCCGGTGCCGCCGCGGCCGACCAGCGGGGAGGTGTTGGTGCCGATGACCATGGAGATCGCCGGCTCGTCCACCGTGATCAGCGGGAGCGCGATCGGGTTCTCGGTGTCGGCGAGGGTCTCGCCGATCATGATGTCCGGGATACCGGCGACGGCGCAGATGTCACCCGGGCCGGCCATCTCGGCGGGCTTGCGGGTGAGGGCCTCGGTCATCATCAGTTCGCTGATGCGCACGTTGCTGATCGAGCCGTCGCGCTTGATCCATGCGACGGTCTGGCCCTTGCGCAGCTCGCCCTGCTCGACGCGGAGCAGCGCGATACGGCCGAGGAAGTTGTCGGCGTCCAGGTTGGTGACGTGGGCCTGGAGCGGGGCGGCCTCGTCGTAGTTCGGGGCCGGGATGTGCTCCAGGATCGTGGAGAAGAACGGCTCCAGGCTGGTGGAGTCCGCCGGGACCGTGCCGTTGTCCGGCTTGGTCAGCGAGGCGATGCCGTCACGGCCGCAGGCGTAGACGATCGGGAACTCGATCTGCTCCTCGTCCGCGTCCAGGTCGAGGAAGAGGTCGTAGGTCTCGTTGACGACCTCGTCGATGCGGGAGTCCGGGCGGTCCGTCTTGTTGATGCACAGGATGACGGGCAGGCGCTGCTGGAGCGCCTTGCGGAGCACGAAGCGCGTCTGCGGCAGCGGGCCCTCGGAGGCGTCGACGAGCAGGACGACACCGTCGACCATCGACAGACCACGCTCGACCTCGCCGCCGAAGTCGGCGTGGCCGGGGGTGTCGATGATGTTGATGGTGATCGGGTCCCCGCCGTCCTTGGGGTGGTACTTCACCGCCGTGTTCTTGGCGAGGATCGTGATGCCCTTCTCACGCTCCAGGTCGTTCGAGTCCATCATGCGGTCGTCGACGCCTTCGAGCTGGTGGGCGGCGAAGGCACCGGCCTGCTTCAGCATGCCGTCGACGATGGTCGTCTTGCCGTGGTCGACGTGGGCGACGATGGCGACGTTGCGGATGTCGTGGCGCGTGGCCATATTGCGACGTACTCCCGGAGTGTGAGGAAGGCCCTCTGCGTACGTCCGTGTGACGCGGGCCCTGCCGGGCTTGACATGCCACGGCCTCACCCCATGTTACGTGGCCTCGCGGGGGGCGGCCTCCCGGCCCCGAGCCGGAGCGGCCTCAAAGTGGCCCCGGAGCCGCCTCCGAGCGGCCTGTTACGGGGCTCGCGAGCTCACTTCTCCGAGGGGCTCGGGGAGATTTTCGCGCCCTTCTTCAGGAAGCCCATGTCCTCGTAGACGGGCGTCTGGAATCCGAAGGCACCCGCGTTGACCAGGTCCTTCCGTGTGCCGATGAGCTGCGGGCGCTGGTAGAGGGGCAGGGAGCCGGCCGCCGCCCAGATGCGCGAGTCGGCCTTGCGCAGCAGATCGCGGGCCTCGTCCTCGTCGAGTGTGGCGAGTGCCTCGTCGAAGAGCTGGTCGACCTGGTCGGTGCCGACGCGGGTGTAGTTCTGTTCGATGTTCACGGAGCCGTCGGCGGCCACGACGGGCTTGGCGTAGATCGGGCGGGCGTCGGTGGCGGGGAAGGCGGAGGACGGCCAGGAGTAGAGGGCGAGGTCGTACTGGCCGGCCGCGATGTGGTCGCGGAAGTAGCTCTCGTCGGAGACCCTGGTGATCTCGGTGCGGATGCCGACCTTCTCCAGCATCAGCGAGATGCGGTCGGCGACGCCCCGCAGGGTGTCCGAGCCGGGGCCCGCGGGGAGCACGAAGCGCAGCAGGAGCGCCTTGCCGTTCTTGGCGAGCGGGGCGGCTGCGGCGCCCGCCGGGGCCGCGGTGCCCTTCGGGGCGTAGGCGCCGGGCGCCCCGCCCTGCCCCAGGTGCCGGCCGCCGTCCTGGGCGAGGTGCCGGCCGCCCTCGTCGCCGGTCGGCTCGTGGCGCTTGCTCTTGTCCCGGTGGTCCTTGTCGTCCTCGCCGACGACGTACGTGCCGTCCTGGCCGCCCTCGGACTCGTCGGCGGCCTTCTCGGCCTGTGGGCCTGCCGCCTTCTCGGCCTTCTTCTCCTCCTTGATCGGACCGCCCGACACCCAGCCGGCGTCCGCGAGCAGCGCCTGCGCCTGCGCGGTGTCCTGACCGCCCAGGGCGCCGCTGTTGTCGGCGTAGACGTCCTGGCCGGCGAGCGCGAGGTGGCTGCCGACGGGGGTGGCGGGCAGACCGAGCGGGGTCAGGACGATCTTGGCGAGCGCGGCGCGGTCGAGGGCGTGGGCGACGGCTTGGCGCACCCGCTCGTCGGCGAGGGGACCGGTGGAGCCGTTCAGGGCCAGCTGGGTGTAGGCGGGCTCCAGCGACTTGCGGACCTCGAAGCCGGTCAGCTGCTCCTGCTGGCGGACGTAGCGGGCGATGACCTCGCGCAGCTCCTTCTTGTCGCCGTCGCCCTTGTCGCCGTCGTCGCCGTCGGCCTCCTCGGTGTCGAGGCCGTGCGCGCGCGCCCAGTCGCGCAGCTTCTTGGCGGAGGTGCGGCCCGCGCCCTGCAGCGGGGTGGAGACGCCCTGGTCGCGGGAGGCGATGGTGATCCGCTCGGCCTCGGCGCTGTCGACGTCGGCGAGGTCCACGGTGCCGGCGGCGAGCGCGGTGGCCCGCTGGTCGCGGGGCACGGCCTGCAGCACGATCTGGGAGAGCTTGGTGGGGTGGCCCCACCAGCGCGGGTTGCGGCCGAGGACGACGTCCTTCGCGGCGACGTCGACCTTCTCGACCCGGAAGGGGCCGGCGCTGACGTTGAGCTTGCGGCGGGCTCCGTCGTTGAAGGCGTCCGGGGTGCCCATGACGTCCTTCGGGTACAGCGGGGAGAACAGCGACTTCCAGTCGGCGTAGGGACGGTTGAAGGTGACCTGGACCTCCAGGTCGTTGGCGCCGCGTTCGATCTTGGCGATGCGGTCGTAGCCGGCGTTGCGGGCCGTCCAGTAGGCGGCGTCCTGGCCGGACAGGGCGCGCCACTGGGCGGCGAAGTCGGCGGCGCCGATCTCCCGGCCGTCGCTCCAGACGGCCTGCTGGTTGAGCTTGTACAGCACGACCTGGCGCGGCTCGGTCTCGACGACCTCGGCGGACTCCAGGAAGTCGGGATTGCGGACCGGGCGGCCGTGCGCGTCGATCCGGAACATCGAGGGCAGCACGGCCTGGGCGACCCGGGTGCTGCCCGCGTCGGCATCCGCCTGGAAGGTGTTGAACGTCTCGGGTACGGCGTCCACGGCCCAGTGCAGCGTGCCGCCGTCGGCGACCTTGTCCCGGGTGACGGAGGCGATGTCCTGTCCGACCAGCGGGCTGGCCGCCTCGTCGTCCGAGCTGCAGCCGGCGAGGAGGGGCACCGCGAGCGCGCCCGCGGTGAGGAAGACGACCGAGCGCTTGACCGCGCGCAGTCCGACGCCGTCGTGGGACATCTCTGCTACCTCCGGGGAGCCCGGTGACACGGGTGTGGTCTGTTCACATTTGGCGGTATTTTGGTGTTGATCAGATCTACAGACCCACTGAAGAGGAAAGGGTTCGCCTGCCGGGGGCGACACGGCGGCCGGGGCTCCCAAGCCCACCCGTGCGGCGCAACAAGCGCCCCCGGCGCACGCAGAGCGCGCGTGCGGGCGTGCGGTGGAGGCGTGCAATCCGCCAATCGCTGCACATGGCTTCACATCAGCAGGTGTGACGCGCAACACTCGCAGGCGCATGAACGTTGCCGCCTAGGACCAGAAGGTCCGCGGGAAGTGAGGTCACGTCATGTCCGTGCACGACGACCTGACGTCAGTCCAGCGCAGTCTCGACGACCTGTTCCGGTCCGTGGGGCGCCTGGAGCAGCAGCTCGGAAGCGGCGGGCTGGAGATGCGCCGCGTCCGCGCCGACGCCGATCACCTGCGCGAGAGCGTGGCACTGCTGCGCGAAGCCGCCCCCGGCTTCGGCCAGCAGCGTCGCCCCGATCTCGTGACCATCTCCGACACGCCGTACGACATCAGCCTGTGGACGGACACGGACGACGAGGGTCTCGGCGCCCGTGACCGGCACGCCCCCTAGGAGCAGTGGCCGCAGGCCGCCCAGGGGGTGCCCGCGGGCACCCCCACAACCCGAACCCGACCGGAGTCATGAGTTGGCCACTGGTACGGAACCCCATATGAACAGCGGCGGCGTACAGACCGGTACGCGCGCCGCGATCGCCGCACCGCATCTGCGGACCGACCGCTGGTGGCTGGCCCCGGCCGTCACCGCGGCCGGTCTGTTCGCCTTCGTCGTCTATTCGACCTGGCGGGCCTTCGCCAATGCGCACTACTACGCGGCGCCGTACGTCTCACCCTTCTACTCGCCGTGTCTGGCGGAGAACTGCCGGACCATGCACGCGGGCCCGAACGCCGATCTGTTCGGCAGCTGGTGGGCGATCTCCCCGGCGATCATCATCCTGATCTTCCCGCTGGGCTTCCGCCTGACCTGCTACTACTACCGCAAGGCCTACTACCGCAGCTTCTGGGCGTCCCCGCCGGCCTGCGCGGTGGCCGAGCCGCACAAGAAGTACACCGGCGAGACCCGCTTCCCGCTGATCCTGCAGAACGTCCACCGGTACTTCTTCTACGCCGCGCTGCTGGTCGCCGGAGTGCTGACCTACGACACCGTGCTGTCCTTCCGCGACGAGCACTACCGCTGGGGCCACATGGGCCTGGGCACCCTCGTCTTCCTGGCCAACATCGTGCTGATCTGGGCGTACACGATCTCCTGCCATTCGTGCCGGCACATCGTCGGCGGGAAGCTCAAGCACTTCTCCAAGCATCCCGTGCGCTACAAGGCATGGCAGTTCGTCGGGAAGCTGAACGCCCGCCACATGCTGCTGGCCTGGGCGTCGCTGGTAAGCGTGGCCCTCGCCGACTTCTACGTGTACCTGGTCGCGTCCGGTGTCTTCGACGATCCGAGGTTCTTCTGATGCCCGTGGTGGACCGGCAGGAATGGGACGTCGTCGTGGTCGGTGCCGGCGGCGCCGGGCTGCGGGCCGCGATCGAGGCGCGCGAGCGGGGCGCCCGGACGGCGGTGATCTGCAAGTCGCTGTTCGGCAAGGCGCACACGGTGATGGCCGAGGGCGGCATCGCGGCGGCGATGGCCAACGTCAACGAGCACGACAACTGGCAGGTCCACTTCCGCGACACCATGCGCGGCGGCAAGTTCCTGAACCAGTGGCGGATGGCCGAGCATCATGCGCGGGAGGCCCCGGACCGGGTGTGGGAGCTGGAGACCTGGGGCGCGCTGTTCGACCGTACGAAGGACGGCAAGATCTCGCAGCGCAACTTCGGCGGCCACGAGTACCCGCGCCTCGCGCACGTCGGCGACCGCACGGGTCTTGAGCTGATCCGCACCCTCCAGCAGAAGATCGTCTCGCTCCAGCAGGAGGACGAGAAGGAGACCGGTGACTACGAGTCCCGGCTGAAGGTCTTCCAGGAGTGCACGGTCACCCGGGTCCTCAAGGACGGGAGCAGGGTCTCGGGAGTCTTCGCCTACGACCGCGAGACCGGCCGCTTCTTCGTCCTGGAAGCCCCCTCCGTGGTGATCGCGACGGGCGGCATCGGCAAGTCCTTCAAGGTGACGTCGAACTCGTGGGAGTACACCGGCGACGGGCACGCCCTCGCCCTGCTCGCCGGGGCGCCGCTGCTGAACATGGAGTTCGTGCAGTTCCACCCGACGGGCATGGTCTGGCCGCCCTCGGTGAAGGGCATCCTGGTCACCGAGTCGGTGCGCGGCGACGGCGGGGTGCTGAGGAACTCCGACGGCAAGCGGTTCATGTTCGACTACGTCCCGGACGTCTTCAAGGAGAAGTACGCCGAGTCGGAGGAGGAGGGCGACCGCTGGTACGAGGACCCGGACAACAACCGGCGTCCCCCTGAGCTGCTCCCCCGCGACGAGGTGGCCCGCGCCATCAACGCCGAGGTGAAGGCGGGCCGCGGCTCCCCGCACGGCGGTGTCTTCCTCGACGTGTCGACGCGGATGCCCGCGGAGGTCATCAAGCGCCGGCTGCCCTCCATGTACCACCAGTTCAAGGAGCTGGCGGACGTCGACATCACGGCGGAGGCGATGGAGGTCGGGCCGACCTGTCACTACGTGATGGGCGGCATCGCGGTCGATTCCGACACGGCGGCGGCGCGCGGGGTGCCGGGGCTGTACGCGGCCGGGGAGGTCGCCGGCGGCATGCACGGCTCGAACCGGCTCGGCGGCAACTCGCTGTCCGACCTGCTGGTGTTCGGGCGCCGGGCGGGCTGGCACGCCGCCGAGTACGCGGCGGAGCACGCGGCCGAGCGCCCGCCCGTGGACGACACCGAGATCGACGCGGCGGCCGCCGAGGCACTGCGGCCGTTCTCGGCGGAGGTCGAGGAGCCCGCCTCGGGCCCGCCGGAGAACCCGTACACCGTGCACCAGGAACTCCAGCAGACCATGAACGACCTGGTGGGCATCATCCGCCGCGAGGGCGAGATGGCCGAGGCCCTGCGCAGGCTGGCCGAGCTGCGGGTACGGGCGCGGCGGGCCGGGGTCGAGGGGCACCGCCAGTTCAACCCGGGCTGGCACCTCTCCCTGGACCTGCGGAACATGCTGCTGGTCAGCGAGTGCGTGGCCCGGGCGGCGCTGGAGCGCACCGAGTCGCGCGGCGGGCACACCCGCGAGGACCATCCGACGATGGAGCGCGACTGGCGCCGGATCAACCTGCTGTGCCGGCTCGCCGATCCCACCGGGGGCCTGGCGGCGACGGACCCCGTCCGCGGTCAGATCACCCTCGCCCGCGAGACCACCGAACCCATCCGCACCGACCTGCTCGCCCTCTTCGAGAAGGAGGAGCTGGTCAAGTACCTCGCCGAAGAGGAGCTCTACGAGTGAGCAGCTACGAGGCCCGCTTCAAGGTGTGGCGGGGCGATGTCGGGGGCGGCGGCCTGGAGGACTTCGCGGTCGAGGTCAACGACGGCGAGGTGGTCCTGGACATCATCCACCGCCTCCAGGCGACGCAGGCGCCGGACCTGGCGGTGCGCTGGAACTGCAAGGCGGGCAAGTGCGGTTCGTGCTCCGCGGAGATCAACGGGCGGCCGCGGCTGATGTGCATGACCCGGATGTCGGTCTTCGACCGCGCGGAGACGATCACCGTCACACCCCTGCGCGCGTTCCCGGTGATCCGCGATCTGGTGACGGACGTCGGCTTCAACTACCAGAAGGCCAGGGAGGTTCCGTCCTTCGTGCCGCCCGCCGGGGTGGGGCCGGGCGAGTACCGGATGATGCAGGAGGACGTGGACCGCTCGCAGGAGTTCCGCAAGTGCATCGAGTGCTTCCTGTGCCAGGACACCTGCCATGTGGTGCGTGACCACGAGGAGAACAAGAAGGCGTTCGCCGGGCCGCGTTTCCTGATGCGGGTGGCCGAGCTGGACATGCATCCGCTCGACGCGGCCGCGGAGTCCGGGCTGGACCGCAAGAGCACGGCCCAGGACGAACACGGCCTCGGCTACTGCAACATCACCAAGTGCTGTACGGAGGTGTGCCCCGAGGGCATCAAGATCACGGACAACGCGCTGATCCCGATGAAGGAAAGGGCCGTCGACCGCAAGTACGACCCGCTGGTGTGGCTGGGGTCGAAGATCGGGCGGCGGTCCTCCCAGTCCTCGTAGGCCTGCTGGACGGACCGGTCAGGGGGTGCGGCCGGGGCGCTGGGCCAGGAACTGGATCAGCAGTCCCACCATGAACAGGCCCCAGCCGCACCACGCGACGACACCGCGGACGCCGACCGAGGGTCCGCCGCCCTCGGGCCCCACGAAGAGGAACACCCCCACGCCGACCGCTCCGGCCAGCGACCCCCAGCCCCAGAGCTTCGGCCGCAGGACCCGGCGCCGTCCCCACGGCGCCACCCAGCCGGTCGCCGCGGCCGCCGTGCCGGCCGCCGCGAGCAGCGCCACGCACAGCGCGGAGGCCACCACCAAGTACATGTGCATGACGATGATCGTCCCACGCGGCCCTGGCTCCGCACCAGATCAGGAACGGTGCGTCCAGCCCTTCCGGTACGCCGTCCAGTCGGCCTCCGTCGCCGCGAAGTCCACGTAGAGGGCGAGGCCGAAGCGGGCGCGGTCCGCGTCCGTGCGGGACAGGCCCAGGCGTACGCCGCGTACGGCGGCCGGGACGGTCTCGGCGTGCGCCCAGTGGCCGAAGCGGTTCTCGTGGTAGAAGGGCAGGCCCATGAGGAGGTCGGTGGTCGGCGGGGTGACCTCCAGGGCGAGGCTGGTCTGCTGGGCGACATAGCCGCCGTACAGGCTCTCCAGCGGCTGCATGGTGTCGTACGACATCACCGCGATCTGGTCGACACGGCGGGCCACCTGGCCGAAGTAGGCCTGCGACCACCACTTGGGGTGGCCGGTGGTCGCGCCCCAGAAGGAGTGGAACGCGGGCAGCGGGTCGATCTGATGGGCGGCCACGGAGAGCAGGGCGTGCCGGTCGCGGGTGACGGCGCGCAGGTCGTCGAGGAGCGAGAGGTAGTGGCGGTCGCCCGAGTGGAGGGGCTCCAGGTCGAAGTGGGCGCCCTCGAAGCCGGCGGCCAGGATCTGGCGGGTGGAGCGGACCACGGCGGCGCGGGTGTCGGCGCGTTCGAGGCGCAGGCCGTCGGGTCCCTCGGAGGCGAGCTTGTCGCCCAGCCAGGCCTGGACGCGGATGCCGGGGAGTTCGCGGTGTACGGCCGCGATCAGTCGGCGGGCCTTCGGGTACGCGGACTCGGGGAGGGTGCCGTCGTGTTCCAGGGGGCCCGAGTGGACGTAGAGGTCGCGGATGCCGGTGCCCCGCAGGCGGCGGGCGAGGGCCTTGACGTCGGCGTCGGTCTTGCGGCCGTCGACCCAGGCGTGGCCGAGCCAGATCGCGTCCTTGTCGCGGGTGTACGTGCCGTCCGCCGGGTCGCCGGTGTAGTTCAGGCGGAGGGCGGTCTCGGCGGCGAGGAGGGGGACGAGGAGCAGGAGGAGGGTGACGAGGATCGCTCTGCGGACGCGGCGCGCGCGGGTGCGGCGGGGTTTCACCTCAGTTTCTGCGGGTGCGGACGGTTCCTGTGCGGGGGGTTCCGGGTCGAGGGACGGGGCCGGGGGTGATTCGTCGTTCGTCCCGGGCTTGTCCATGCCTCGTCCCCCTGTTCTCGTCGTCCCCCGCGTGTATGCGCCCGGTCGCGAGGGCGGTTACCTGCCCATACGCTCCGAAATGTGACGTCATCCTTGATCCGGGGCCGGCCCAGGCACGCCACGGCGCACATAGCCGTGCGGGTGGCGCATGCCGTGCTGGGCGGTGTGGCCGGGGGCCTGTGGCTGATGTTGCCGGTGATGACGATCAACGCCGAGGCCCCGGTTCCCGCGGCGCGGGCCGGACCGGTGGCGGGCGCCGCCGAGACGCCGGAGCAGGGCGGGACGTCTCCCGCCGATCTGGTCCTGCCGCTCGTCGCCGGAGGCGCGGCGGGGACCGTGGCCGTCTACTGGTACGTGCGGCGCACCCGGCGCGCCCGGAGCCGTGCCACCTCCGGTGTGGTGTCCGAGCGGCCGCCGCAGCCGACGGCGGGCGACTTCGAGCGGCAGGCCCAGGCCTCGCTGGTGCAGGCGGACGACTGCGTGCGCACGAGCCGCGAGGAACTCGGCTTCGCCGAGGCCCTGTTCGGGGCCGAGGCCGTGGCGCCGTTCGCGCAGGCGCTGCGCGCGGCCGAGACCGAACTGGCGGCCGCGTTCGCGATACGGCAGCGGTACGAGCAGGGGGCGCCGGGCGACGAGGTGGCCCGGCGGCAGGCGCTCGTCGGGATCGTCGGGCGGTGCGCGGAGGCCGGGCGGCGGCTGGACGCGGAGGCGGCCGGGTTCGACCGGCTGCGGGCGCTGGATCAGGGGGTCGGCGACGCGCTGCGGGTCGCCGAGGGGCGGTTCCGGGAGCTGGCCGGGCGGACGGCGGGGGCGCAGGCGGCACTGGACGAGATGCGCGAGCGGTACGCGCACCCGGCCGTCGCGCCGGTCGTCGGATACGTCGAACAGGCCAAGGACCGGCTGGTGTTCACTACGAGCCACCTCAACCGGGCCCGCCAGGCCGCGGATTCCGACGACCTCGAAGAGGCGGCCCGTCGGCTCCGCGCCGCCGAGGGGGCCATCGCCCAGGCGGACACCTTCCTGGCGGGCGTGCACCGGCTCGCCGGCGACCTGCGCCGGGCCGCGGGGATCGTGCCGGCGGCGCTCACGGGCGGGGAGGTGGAGATCGCGGCGGCTCGGGGGCCGGCCGCCGCCGTCCCGCTTCCCGCCGGTGAGCTCCACGCCCGCATCGCCCGCGCCGACGTCGCCCTGGCCGCCGTACGGACGGAGTTGACCTCCGGTCCGTACGACCCGCTGGACGCCCTGCGCCGGATCGCGCGGGCCGTCGAGCAGCTGGAGGTGGGGCGCACCGGGGTCGTCCCGGTGGCCGCCCTGGTCGTCGCCCGCAGTGCCACCGCCGCCGCGGGCGACTTCGTCGCCACCCACCGGGGAGCGGTCGGCGCCGAGGCCCGGACCCGGCTGGCGGAGGCGCGGCGGCGGTTCGCGGAGGCGGACGAGGGGCAGGGCCGGGGCCTTGGTACGGCCTCCGCGGACGCCGACGAGTTGGCCCGGGAGGCCCGGGAGCTCGCCGAACGGGACGTACGGACGCGCGGGAACCCCTACGCCGACGCCGAGCCCGCGAGCGGACTTGCCGGAGCCGTCCTCGGCGGGATCCTCCTCGCCGAGGAAACCGACGGCGGGCCTCCGGCGAGCTTCGGCGGCCCGGAGACCCGGGGCCGCCGCAGGCTCGCGCGGCCGTAGACCCGGGCGGCCGCAGGCCACAGGCCTCGGTCCTTGCCGGCGGACTCCGGTGCCGCCCCCTCAGAACAGGCTCAGCAGCGCCTCCGCCGGGTCCGTCAGACCGTGTTCGCCGTCCGGGAGCGGGAGTTCGAACCAGACCGTCTTGCCGCGAGGAGTGCGGCGGGAGCCCCAGGCCGCGCTGAGGAGGCCGACGAGCTGGAGGCCGCGGCCGCCCTCGTCGGTGTCGCGGGCCCGGCGGCGGCGCGGCTGGACCAGGCCGGAGTCCCAGACCTCGCACACCAGCGTGCGGTCCAGCAGCAGGCGGAGTCTTATGTCGCCCTCGCCGTACCGCAGGGCGTTGGTCACCAGCTCACTGACCAGGAGTTCCGCCGTGTCGACCAGGGGCTCCAGGTCCCAGGTGAGCAGCTGGCCGCGGGCGTACTCGCGGGCGCGGCCCACGCTGCGCGGCTCGCGCGGCAGCGTCCAGTCGCCGACGGAGTCGGCGGGCAGCCCCTGGACGCGGGCCATGAGCAGGGCGATGTCGTCCTCGCCGTGGTGGGTGTCGAGGGTGTTGAGGACGTGGTCGCAGACGTCCTCCAGGGGGCTGGTGGGGTCGGTGAGCGCGCCGACGAACGCCTGGAGGCCCTCGTCGAGGGGGTGGTCGCGGGATTCGACCAGTCCGTCGGTGTAGAGCGCGAGCAGTGCCCCTTCGGGCAGTTCGACCTCCACCTCCTCGAAGGGCTCGCCGCCCACGCCCAGCGGCATGCCGGGGGGTACGTCCAGCATCAGGGCCGCCTCGCCCGGTTCCACCAGCACCGGCGGCAGATGGCCCGCGTTGGCGAACGTGCAGCGTCTGGTCACCGAGTCGTACACCGCGTACACGCAGGTCGCGAGGTAGACCTCGGACAGGTCCGCGGTGCGCGGCTGGCGGGCCGCGCGGGTGGCCTGCTGGACTCCGCCGGGGGTGCCGAGGCCGCGGGCGATCTCGTCCAGGGCAGCGAGGACCTCGGCCGGTTCGAGGTCGAGCAGGGCCAGGGTGCGCACGGCCGTGCGCAGTTCGCCCATCGCCACCGCCGCGCGCAGGCCGCGGCCCATCACGTCGCCGACCACCAACGCGGTGCGGTGCCCGGGCAGTTCGATGACGTCGAACCAGTCGCCGCCCACCTCGGTCGCCGCGTTGCCGGGCAGGTAGCGGCACGCGATGTCGAGTCCGGAGGCCTCCGGGTCGCCGGGCGGGAGCAGGGACCGTTGCAGTATCAACGCCCGCTCGTGCTCGCGGCGGTACAGGCGCGCGTTGTCGATGCAGACGGCGGCGCGGGCCGCCAGCTCCACCGCCAGGTCCCGGTCGCGGTCGCCGAACGGCTCGCTGCCCTTCGTCCGGGCGAACTGGGCGAGTCCCACGACGGTGTCGTGGGCGACCATCGGAACGGCCAGCGTGGACTGGACGAGTCCGCCCTCCTCCGCGGGGACCGACTGCGGGCGGGCGGTGCGCAGGGCGTCCGCGCAGGGGGAGTTGAACGGGTAGTGGTGGACGGCGCCGACCGCGACCGGCAAACCGCCGCCGCCGAAGGGCACGTCGGAGACCGCGCTGGCGAAGGCCACGCGGCGCAGTTCCGCGCTGCCGTCGGCGAGTCCGGGCGGTGTCTCGTCGCCGGCCAGGAGGCCTTGGTAGAGGTCGACGGTGGCGAGGTCGCAGAAGCCGGGGACGACGACGTCGAGGAGTTCGCGGGCGGTGGTCTCCAGGTCGAGGGAGTTGCCTATGCGGGCGCCCGCCTCGTTGAGAAGGGCGAGATTTCGCCGGGCGGCGGCGGCCTCGCGGGCGGCCGCGCGGCGCGCGGTGATGTCGGTGCCGAGCCAGGCGACGCCGATCGGCCGGCCGCTGCCGCTGTGTACGCGGTAGAGGTTGACGGACCAGTGGCGGCGCTCCTCCGAACCCGGGACGAAGCCCGTGACGTGCATGTCCGTGATGGAGTCGCCGGTCTCCAGGACCCGGCGCAGGGTGGCCGAGACCCGTTCCGCCTCGCCGCGCGGCAGGTAGTCGTGAACTCCCTTGCCCCGGTGGTCGTCGGGTGTCCCGCCGAAGATGGAGGCGAACCGCATGTTGGCGCGGCGGACCGTGAGGTCGGTGTCGATCAGCAGGAAGCCGAAGGGAGATTGACCAAAAATGGCCTGCGAGGCGGCGAGGTCGGTCTCGATGCTGCGCAGGGTGCGGACGTCGACCACGATGCAGACGGCGGCCTTGTCGCCCTCGGCGGTCTTGGTGGGCATGACGTAGACCTCGGCGAGGCCCTCCTCGCCGCGGACCCCGTCCGCCGTGTCCGGCATCCGGAAGGGAACCACCCCGGTCCACTCCCGCCCGTCGAGGATCTCGGCCATCTTGCGCTGGCCGCGCTCGTGCAGGTCGGGGTCGATGAACGCCTCGATGGGGTCCATGCCGACGGCGCGTTCGGCGGGGATGCCGAAGAGTTGCTCGGCGCGCAGGCTCCACTGGTCGACCAGTCCGCCGGGGCTGATGGCGAAGGAGGCGACCTTGATGTAGTCGTACATGGAGCCGGGCGGACTGCTCTGCCACATGGCATCGCCGGTCGCCGCGCCGTCCCTTGCGGCCTGAGCCCTCGCGCCGTCCGACGGGTCCTCGGACTCCGTCGCCTTCGCTGGTATCTCGCTCACGCGAACCGTCCCCTCCAGCTCACCGCGTCCGGCACCGGTCACCGGGGGCGGCTGCCCGCAGTATCCAGCACTACGGCGCCGCACGACACGGTGTTCACGATCACAGCACGGACCGAGCGGTTTTCGGACCGTACCGTGGCAACACTTCCAGTCTTCTAACCAGGGAACACGCCCTCGAATCACGCTCTTGGGCAACGGTCTCCGGCCAGTTCCGTCCGCTGGACGGGGCTGGGGGTGCTGTACACCGGTTCAGTCCGGAACGGCGAGTTCGAACCAGACGGTCTTGCCGTTGACGCCGGGCCGGGTACCCCAGCGGCGCGAGGAGCTGGCGACCAGTTGGAGGCCTCGGCCGCCCTCGTCGTCGTCGTGGGCGACGCGCTCGCGCGGCGGGTCCGGGAGCGGGTCGGAGACTTCCACGAGGAGGACGTCGGGGAGGTCGTCGGGGCGGACCAGGCGTACCCCGATGGGGCCCGTGGCGTGCCGCAGGGCGTTGGTGACCAGTTCGCTGACCAGCAGTGCCGTCATGTCGGCGAGGCTTTCGAGACCCCAGCCCCGCAACTGGGTGCGGACCGCCGTGCGGGCCGTGCGCACGGCGCCGGGGTCGGCGGGGAAGATCCACTTGGCACAGTCGCCTTCGGTGTCGATCACGCCGATCACTTCCCAGGCCGGTGAGCCCACCCATGTCCTGTTTCATGGGGTTAATGGGCACATACCCGATATCCGGCGGGCAGTATCGCCTCGAAGGGCGCACTGTGGCACGAACGGCGTACGGGTGCTCAGCGCGCCCCGGCGTCGATACGGGCCTCGACCTGCCGCACGGCGGCGACGTCCTGGTCGAGCCAGTCCACGTCCCAGACCTCGGCGGGGGTGAGCCAGCGCAGTTCGTCGTGATCCTGGAGGGGCTTGGGGCGGGCGGAGCCGGGGAGCAGCCGGGCGGTCCACACCTGGAGCACGTACGGATCCTTCAGGGGCCACTCCCCCGGGACGCGCTCGACGGCCTCGGTCTCGACGCCGAGTTCCTCGCGCAGTTCGCGCTCCAGGGCGTGCTCGGGACGCTCGCCGGGCTCGACCTTGCCGCCGGGCAGTTCCCAGCGACCGGCCAGCTCGGGGGGCGCGCTGCGTCGCGCGGCGAGCAGGCGGCCGTCGTCGAGCAGGGCCGCTCCGACCACCACGATCCGTTCCGTCATGGTCGCGAGCCTACGGGAGGGCGCAGGCCGTCAGTTGCGCCTGCCGTCTCCGTTCTGACCTATGCGCTCGACCCAGTAGAGCTGCTTGTGTCCGCGGTCGTCGAGGCTGTCGGCGATCTTCTGGGCCTCGGCCCGGGTCGCGTACCTGCCCACGCGGTAGCGATTGCCGTTGTCGTCCTGCCGTATGACGAGCCAGGGGAAAGAGACCGCGCCTTCACCGCTCATCGCACCCCGCCCCTCCGCGTGCTCTGGCCTCGCCCTCTAAGGAAACCGCACTCCGCATATGCCCGAGCGTACGCCTAACCTTTACGCAGCGAACACGCCTTTTCACAAAGAGGTACGCAACCAGCCAGAACACCGGGGGCGCACGATGACGAATGCGCCGTCCGCGGGCCCGGTGCCTTTGGTCGGCGGCACGCCCGGGACAGCTGGGACCACCTGCGAGAACGGCCGGATTCCAACGGCCCGCCGGCGGGCGTGAATCGGGCGAAGTACGGGGCCAACCGCCCCTGAGGTGTGCGCTACTTCACCGGGAGGTGATACGAGGCACGGTAGCGGTCGGCGGGGATCACCACGTCCGCCGTCTCCACCGGGCGGCCGGAGGCGTAGTACGTGCGCTGGATGACCAGGACGACATGGCCGGGGACGCCGCCCAGGGTGAGCAGTTCCTCGGCGAGGCCGGGGCGGGCACCGACCTCCTCGGTGACGTTGTCGACGATGACGTCGATGGCGCGCATGCGCTCGACGACGCCCATGCCGCCGAGCGGGCCCTCCTCCGGCAGCATCACGGGCGTGCGGCCGGTGACGGCGAGCGGCTCCCAGGAGGTGGAGAGCATCATCGGCTCGCCGGCGTCCCGGTAGAGGTACTTGGTGCACATCACGCGGTCGCCGGGCCGGATGCCGAGCCGCTCGGCGACGGCGCCGCTCGCCTCGGTCTGCTCGCTGTTGGACTCCCAGGTGCCGCGGGCGGCGGCGTCCGACTGCTCCTGCCGGAACGGCGTGGCACCGCCGTTGGGCCGGAACCCGGAGCGGGCCACCCGCCGGGGCACGGGCCGCTCGCGCACATAGGTCCCCGAGCCCGAGCGGCCCTCGACCAGCCCCTCGGCCATCAGCACCTTGCGGGCCTCCAGGGCGACGGTGTCGGAGACCCCGTACTCCTCGCGGATGCGCGCCTGGGAGGGCAGCCGGGTGTGGGGCGGCAGCGAACCGTCGACGATCTTCTTGCGGAGATCACCCGCGACACGCAGGTACGCCGGCTGCTCACCGAATGTCACGGGCCGCTCCCATCAGGTTGTACAGACAGCAACAGCGTGGCAACCGTGGGTTGTGCCATGCAAGCAGAGGCCAGAGAATCACTCGATGTGATGACTTCTGGACCGGGAGGGCTTTACCAGGCACTTTCTCCCCGCTATGGCCGACCTCACACCTGCATGCCGGCGCCGTCCGACCCGCCGCCGGAACCACTGCCACCGCTGTCGGCGGACGGCGGGGTGGTGGCCAGGCCCAGAGCCTTGCGTGCGGTGACCGACTTGGTCGGGTCGAGGAGCTTGAACCCCTTGTCGTAATGGGCGTAGAAGGCGTCCGCGTCGGCGGCCTCGGCGGCCTTGGCCCATTCGGCCCGGGCCTTGTCCAGTTCCCCGGCCAGGACCTCGACCGGCTTCTTCACGTCCGCCGGGTAGGGGTGCGCGCGCAGCAGCCCGGCCTGCCGGGTCAGGGCCCCCGACACCCGGCCCGCCCACGCCTTGTGCCCGGGCAGGTCGTCCTCGACGTACTCCTCGTCGGGCGCGGAGTCGAGCGCCGCGTTGAGGTAGTGCGCGGCCTTCAGGTAGGCGACCTGGTCCGCATCGAGGACGGTCTCGTCGTTGCGCAGCGAACCGGTCAGGTTCTTGCCCTCGCTGACGCTGCCGAACACGCAGGTGATCTCGCGGTCGCCCATGCGCCAGCTGCCCCGGGTGGGCGTCAGGTAGTACACGTCGACGTCGTCGGGGACGGCCCAGCCGTCCATCGCGTAGCTGTCCCGGAGCCCGTAGCAGCGCCGGTCGGCGGTGTCGGTGACCGCGTCGTCGCCGGGGTAGGAGCGGCCCGTCAGCTCGAAGACGGCGAAGACCTCGCCGTCGTGCTCGCGCGCGCAGGACACCTTGTCGACGTCGTACGTCTCACCCGTCAGCGCGCCGCCGGGCGCGTTGAAGCACTCGCCCTTGGCCAGCGAGAGGCTCGCGCCGTCGCGCGCGCCTTCCTTGAACCCCTGCCAGAAGTCGGACGCCCCGCCCGTGGCGAGCGCCAGCACCCACAGCGCGAGCCCGATCGTGGACAGCACGGAGCCGCCGATCGCCAGCCCCTTGCCGCGCTCGCCCCGCTTGCGGATCTGGCTCAGCGCGATCAGCCCGAGCACCAGGCCCACGCCCGGCAGGAAGCAGAGGATGCCGAGGACCAGGGCGGCGATGGCGAGTCCGTTGACGGGCGCCGGGTGGTTGAAGGGACTGTAGCCCTGGTTCCAGGTCTGGTACGGCGGCTGCCCGTAGGGGCCCTGGACGTAGGGGCCCTGCGCGTAGGCACCTTGATCGTACGGTCCCTGCGCGTACGGCGGCGGGTACTGCCCTTCGGGCTGCTGGGGGCCGGGAGGCGGAGGTATGGACACGGGTACCGTGCTCCTGGGTCGGGCGGCGACGACGCTGAACTGACGTACGACTGGGCGCATCGTAAGCGCGCTACGGGTGGGGGTGGAATGCGGGTCGCTAGTGCGACGGTCCGCGCGGTGAACGGGCTGACCGCCCGTTGGGCGGGCACTACGGGGGACGGAACGGTGTTCTCGGCGGCGGGGGTGTGGCCGCTGCTGGCCTTCCTGGCCGACGGGGCCGCGGGGCCGGCGCGGGACGAGCTGTCCCGGGCGCTGGGACTGCCCGCGGAGCAGGCGGCGGGCGCGGCGCGGGAGTTGCTCGCCGCAATGGGGTCCGCGCAAGGGCTCGACACGGCTCTGGGGCTGTGGACCAAGCGCACGCTTCAGCTGCGCGAGGAGTGGGAGGGGGGACTGCCCGCCCAGGCCCACGGGGTACTGACCGGGGACCTCGGGGCGGACCGCGAGGCGCTGGACGCCTGGGCGGTGAAGCGGACCGGCGGGCTGATCGACCGTATGCCGGTGCGGCTGACCGAGGACACCGAGATGGTGCTGGCGAGCGCGCTGGCCCTGCGGACGCGCTGGCTGAGGCCCTTCCACGAGGTGCCGTTGGAGACGGCGTACGAACCCTGGGCCACCACGGAGCGGCTGGGCCTGCGGCGCTCCAGTGCCGCGCTGGACCGGATCGGTGTGGCCGGCACGCCCGACGGGTTCGTCACCGAGCTGAAGGTGCTGGGGAGCAACGCCCTGGACGTCCACCTGCTGCTCGGCGAGGAGGGCATGACACCGGGGCAGGTGCTGGGAGCCGGCGTCGGCATCCTGGCGGGCCGGCACGCGGTCCTGCCCGGGCCCCGGCTGCCGTACGGGCACGTCGGACCGGGCCTGCGGGTGGAGAAGGTGCGCTCCATGGTGCCCGAGCCGCCGTCCCTGGACGTGACGACCGTGGCGTACGACATGAGGGCGAGCCACGACCTGCTGGAGCTGCACCGGCTGTTCGGTCTCACGACGGCAACGGACACCTCGCACGGCCACTTCCCCGGCGTGAGCGGGTACCCGCTCGCCGTCGGGTCGGCCGAGCAGAACACGATGGCGAAGTTCGGCGCGCTGGGCTTCGAGGCGGCCGCGGTGACGGCGTTCGGCGTGGTCGGCGCGGGTGCGGCCGAGCTTCGCTACGTCACCACCAGGATCAGCGCCGCCTTCGACCGCCCCTTCGGCTTCCTGGCCCTGCACCGCCACACACGTCTCGTGCTGGCGGCGGGCTGGGTCACGGATCCGCTGCCGTTCCCCGAGTTCGACGGGGAGGAAGAGTGGTGAGCGGGACGACCGGGGAAACGGTGCGCGCGGTCAACGGGCTGACGGCACGTTGGGCGGGGAGCTGTGCGCGGGGCACGGCCTTCTCGGCCGCCGGTGTCTGGCCGCTGCTGGCCTTCCTGGCCGACGGCGCGGCGGGCCCGGCGCGGGCCGAGCTGGCGCGGGCGCTCGGGGTGCCGGCGGAGCGGGCGGCCTTCGCGGCACGGGAGTTACTGGCCGTGCTGGACGCGATACCCGGCCTGGACTCGGCCCTCGGCCTGTGGACGGACCGCGCGCTGGAGCTGCGGGAGCAGTGGCGGGCCGGGCTGCCCGCCCAGGCACACGGGGTGCTCACCACGGACCTCGCGGCCTCCCAGGAGGCGCTGGACGCGTGGGCGGTGAAGCGGACCGGCGGGCTGATCGAGCGGATGCCCGTCACGCTCACCCCGGACGCCCGGATGGTGCTGGCCTCGGCGCTCGCCCTGCGCACGGACTGGCCGCACCCCTTCACGGAGCTGCCGCTGCGGCCGCGCGGCGGGCCGTGGCAGGGCCGCACGCTGCTCGGGCTGCACCGCAGGGGCGTACGGCCGGACCGGGTCGGTGTGACGAGCACGCCCGAGGGGCTCGTCACCTCGCTGAAGGTGCCGGGCGACAACGGCATCGACGTCCATCTGCTGCTCGGCGAGGAGCGGATGTCCCCCGGGCAGGTACTGCGGGCGGGCGTCGGCGTCCTGGAGCGCGCGCTCGCGGTGACCGGGGGCGGCCGGCTCCCGTACGGGCAGGCGGGTCCGGGCCTGTCGGTCGAGCGGGTGCCGTCCGTCACGCCGGAGCCGCCGGCGCTGGACGTGACGACCGTGGCGTACCGGGTGGCGGCGGACCACGATCTGACGGTCCTGCACCAGTTGTTCGGGCTGACGTCCGCGCTGGACACCCGGCAGGGGCACTTCCCCGGCGTCAGCGGCTCCCCGCTCGCGCTCGGGGCGGCCGGGCAGTCGGCGGTCGCCGAGTTCGGCGCGCTCGGCTTCCGGGCGGCCGCGGCGACGGCCCTGATGCCGGTGGCGGGCAGCGGCCCGCCGCGGTTCCGCCACGAGACCACCGTCGTCCGGGCGCTGTTCGACCGTCCCTTCGGCTTCCTCGCCGCGCACCGGGAGACCCGTCTGGTCCTGGTGGCGGGCTGGGTCGCGGAGCCGAGCCCGTATCCGGCCCCGGACTTCAGGGGCGTTCCCGCTCCAGGACGCTGACACAGCGGGCGAGGAGGCCGGTCAGTGCCGCGCGCTCCTCGCCCGTGAACTCGGCGGCCAGCGCCCGCTCCACGCGTACGGCCCGGGCGTCGGCGTCGGCCATGACGGTGCGGCCCGCCTCGGTGAGGCGGGTCTCCAGCACGTTCTTGTGCCACTCGTGCGGGGTGCGCTCGATCAGTTCACGGTCCTGGAGGTTCTTCAGGACCGTGTTCATGGTCGGCGGGGTGACCCCGCACAGCCGGGCCAGGGCCGCCGCGCTGATGCCGGGGTTGGCGGACAGGTGGAGCAGCGCAGCGTACTGGGCGACGGTCAGGCCCGCCGGCTTCAGGACCGCGGTCTTGGTCGCGTTGAGGGCCTGTTCGGCTCGCTTGAGGTGGGAGCCGAGGCGCTCGGCGGCGGGCATGGACGTCATCTGCGCATGGTAGCCAGCGCGTACATCGATTCACGCCCACGCAAGCATTAATACATTGACGATGATTAGAGCTCTAACTTAGGTTCATATTCGTCATCAAGCGAGTAGCCGAATCGAGAGGCACCACTGTGTCCCGTTCGATCCACCGACGTACCTTCCTGACCGCCACCGCCGCCCTGGCCGTCGCCGCGGCCGCCCCCGGCGCCCAAGCGGCCGAGAGGACCCACGTCTCCCCCGCCTTCACGCTGCCCGGTGACCGCGTCTATCCCGAGGGCATCGCGCTCGACCCGCGCACCGGCGACGCGTACGTCGGCTCGTTCGCGGACGGCACCGTGTACCGGGCCGCCCCCGGCCGGCGCACCGCCGAGGTCTTCCTGCCGGCCGGCGCGGACGGCCGGCACACCGCCAACGGCCTGAAGGCCGACCGCGCGGGCCGGCTCTGGGTCATCGACTCCAGCGCCGGCGTCGACGTGTACGACCTGCGCGACCGCTCCCTGATCGCCCGCTTCGAGGTGCCGGGCAGCGGCCCGCGCATGGTCAACGACCTGGCGATCACCCCGGACGGCACGGCGTACCTCACCGACAGCCGCCGCCCGGTGCTCTACCGCGTCACGCCCGCCGACCTGGCCCGCGCCCGCGGCGGCCGCGCGGCCCTCACCCCGTACGTCGACTTCAGCGGCGTCCTGGCCCCGCACCCCTCCGAAGCCTTCACCCTCAACGGCATCGTCGCCGACCCGGCCGGGCGCCGGCTGTTCGTCGTCGACATGACCGGCGGCGACCTCTACCGGGTGGACGTGGCCACCGGAGCCATACGCCGGGTCGCCCTGCACGGCGGCGACCTGACCCACGGCGACGGCCTGGAGCTGGCCCACGGCACGCTCTGGGCGGCGCACAACACCGTGAACACGATCAGCCGCTGGCGGCTGTCGCCGGACGGCACCTCGGCCCGCCTGGAGCGCAGCCTCACCGATCCCGCGCTCCAGATCCCGACCACGCTGGTCCGGGAGCGGGGGCGGCTGCTCGTGGTGCGGTCGCAGTTCGACAAGGGCGGGCCGATGGGACCCGGGGTGCCCGAGATCCCGTTCACCGTGGCGCGGGTGCACGGGATCTGACGGCCGGCATCTCAGCCGCCGGCGAGCGCGACCAGTCTGACGAAGACCAGGTCGGGGTCGGTCGTCAGGTCGACGAGTTCGTCGAGGTCCTCGACCTGGCGGTCGGCGGCCAGGACGAAGAAGCCGTTGGCCAGGAGGGCGCGTTCGGCGATCTCGGCCTGGCGTTCCCAGTCGAGCGGCCGGGGTGTGCGCAGGCGGTAGCCGTTCAAGTCGGTCTCGGCGTCCTCGGGGCGGACGAGGCCGTTGAAGCGGTGGGCCGGGCGGGCGTTGTGGCGGGCGACCTCCTCCCGGACCCGCAGCCGGATCAGGTCGCGTACGGTCATCCGGTCCGGGAGGCCGGCGACCTCCCACGCGCCGGCCGGACTGAGGTCCGCCCAGTCACGGACTCCGTCCGCGCGACGAGCGCCTCGAACATCCGGCGCCCTCGACCGCGAAGCGGGCCCACGTCGCCGTGGGCGTGGCGGCACGGCCGAGGCCGTAGGCCACCGGGAGGAGGTCGCCGAGCTCCTCGTCGGAGATACGCGACAGGTCGATGCCTCGCACGTCGTGCGGAGGGGCCGGGTCGGTCAGCGCGCGTGTCAGACGCTCGGCGGTGTTCATCGGGCACTCCTGCGACCGGCCTCGAACTTCCGCCGGGCCGCGGCCAGGAGGGTGTCGTAGCGCATGAACGGATCATCGCAGGGGCCACTGACAACGCCATCGAGCTGCGGATTCACGGCTTCTGACGGGCAAGCGGAGGCGTTGTCAGTGTGCCCCGTTACTGTGACCGCCACCTGAACGAGCGATCATCCGACCACCGAGTCGGCGGAGGAGGGGCTGTGGGGCGCTGGGAGTTGGTCGGCGACGGTTCGGCGAAGTTCTGGGAGGCGGAGGCCGAGGGCGACACCGTCACCGTGCGCTACGGGCGCATCGGCACGGACGGCCGTACGCAGGTGAAGGAGCTGGAGTCCGCCGAGGCGGCCGAGCGGTACCTGGCGAAGGTGGTCGCCGAGAAGGAGCGCAAGGGGTACGCGGAGGTCACGGACGAGGCCTCCGGGACCGCCACGCGGGCGGTCACGGCGCAGGCCGCGCCCGCACCGGCGGACGTACGGAGCGGAGCGGAGGGCGCCCAGGGCGTGGTGTTCCCCGACGAGGAGTCCTTCGAGATGCCCGTCGGCTGGCGGCGGTTGGTGTACCCGAGGCGCGGCGGGATCGAGCGCAGCGTCCCCCGGCCGCACGCCGATGCCGCTGAGCTGGTGGCCGGCCGGCGGCAGGAGTCGGCGAGCTGGATCGAGGAGATGCTGTCCGCCCCGAAGAGCGACCAGCGGATCGTCGAGGACACCCGGGCGCACCTGAACGGCAGCCACAACCCGCTGGGCGCGGCCGTCGTGGCGCATCTGACCATGCACTACCAGCTGCCCGACGGCGTCTTCGCGGACACCTGGGTGCAGGACCACGGGCTGGCGTTCGCCGCCCGCGCGGTGGTGGAGTACTTCGACATCGAGCTCCACTACATGCAGTACGGGGGACGCCGGGAGGACCCCTGGATCTCCGCGCGCCCGGTGACCAGCCCCCTCGGCTTCCACGACGGACGGTCCAAGTTCGCCGACCGGATCCGCTTCCTGCTGGCCGCGGCGGACGAGGAGACCTACCGGCGGACGGTCGCGGCCCTGGCCGGCTGCCGCAGCGACGTGCGCCGCCGCATCGTCGTGTCCTACCTGGTGCCCGGCGAGCGCGACTGGGTCGAGGAGTGCTGCGCGGAGGCGGACAAGGCCGAGGGGGCGCTGAGGGCGATGCTGCTGTGCTCGCTGAACTCCCCCGAGCAGCTGGCCCACTTCGGCCGCAGCTTCCGCCTCGGCTACAACGACTGGACCATGTCGCTGGTCGCCACGCTCGCCGAGGGCACCGGCAAGGCCTTCGCGCCCGTGCTGGACGAGGCCATCGAGTCGGCGTACGGCTCCGACCGGGTCAAGGTCTTCGCCGGCGCCCTGGTGAAGCTGCCGACGGACAGCGCCTTCCACAGCCTCCTGACCCGTGTCGAGGACAAGCACGTCCGCCCGCACCTCCTGGAGGCGATGCGCTGCTACCCGGTCCGCGCCCTGCGCCTGCTGAGCGAGGTGGCGCGCGGCCCCGCCAAGTACGCGCCGATGGCCGAGCAGTTGCTGGCCTCGCACGTCCTCGCACACCCGGAACTGACCGCCGCCGCGCTGCCCGACCTGCCCGCCGAGGTCGCCGCCCACCTCGAACCCCTGCTCACCCGCACCGACCGGATGCCCGAGGCTCCGGCGGACGCGTTGCCCCCGCTGCTGGTCGACCCGCCGTGGACGAAGAAGCGTACGGCGCGCAAGGCCCGCGTGGCGGCCCAGATACCGGCGGCCCCGGCGCCGCGGGTCGTCTGGCAGCCGGACGAGCAGGAGGCCTGGGCCGGGACCACCTCCTGGTACAGCAATTGGCGCGGTGCGTACACCTGGAGCGATGAGATCAAGAAGCTCCAGCGGGGCGAGCAGCTCAAGGACGTCCGGGACGCCCGGCTGTTCGTGGCCGTCGCCGCGGACGTGGTCCGCCCACTGCTGGCCCACTTCACCCCCGAGGACTACTGGGACGGCGAGAACGCGCTCAAGCCGGTGGCGGCGAAGCACGGTGTGCACGCCCTCCCGCTGCTGCTGCGCGCCTCCGCACGGCACCCCGGCACGCTCGGCCCGCTGCTCCTGCCGTATCTCGACGTCGAGGTCGCCGGTCAGGTGTGCGACTGGCTGGCCCGGCTGAAGTCGGCCGACGCCACGGGCCGCGCCTGGCTGTCGCGGCACGGCCTGAGCGCCGTGCCCGTCCTGGTCCCGCACGCCGTGGGTCCGGTCGGCGTCGTGCGGCGCGGCGCCGAGAAGGCGCTGCGGCTGCTGGCGGCCGAGCACGGCGACGAGGCGGTCCTGCGGGCCGCCGCCGCATGCGGGCAGGAGGCCGCGGGCATCGTCGAGGAGCTGCTGGCCGCCGACCCGCTGGAGAGCGCCCTTCCCGCGCGTATCCCCGCCGTCGCCGCCTGGGCCGACCCGGCGGTGCTGCCGCAGCTGCTGCTCACGGAGGGCGGCGCGCTGCCCGCGGACGCGGTGCGGCACGCCCTCACCCTGCTCGCGCTGTCCAAGCCCGGCGAGGTCTACCCCGGCCTGGACACCCTGACCACGCACTGCACCGCCGACTCCCTCGCCGACTTCGTCTGGGGCCTGTTCGAGCAGTGGCGGCTGTCCGGCATGCCCGCCAAGGACAGCTGGGCGCTGCACGCGCTGGGCTGGCTCGGCGACGACGAGACCGTACGCCGCCTCACTCCCGTGCTGCGCGCCTGGCCCGGCGACGGCGCGCACCACCGTGCCGTGGAGGGCCTGAGCGTCCTCGCGACGATCGGCACCGACGTGGCGCTGCTGCATCTGCACGGCATAGCCCAGCGGGTGCCGTTCAAGGCGCTCAAGGTCCGCGCCCAGGAGAAGATCACCGAGGTCGCCGAGGGTCTGGGGCTCACGGCGGAGCAGCTGGGCGACCGTCTCGTCCCCGACTTCGGTCTCGACGCGGACGGCAGCACGGTCATCGACTACGGCACGCGCAGCTTCACCGTGGGCTTCGACGAGCAGCTGCGCCCCTACGTCCGCGACTCCGACGGCAAGCGCCGCAAGGCCCTGCCGGCCCCCGGCGCCAAGGACGACCCGGAGCTGGCGCCCGCCGAGCGCAAGCGGTTCGCCGCGCTGAAGAAGGACGTCCGCACCGTCGCCACCGACCAGGTGCGCCGGCTGGAGGCGGCGATGGTGGCGCAGCGCGGCTGGACGGCGGGCGAGTTCCAGGAGCTGTTCGTCGCCCACCCGCTGCTGTGGCACCTGGTGCGGCGGCTGGTCTGGCTCAGCGAGACGGACGGTACGGTGACGGCCTTCCGGGTCGCCGAGGACCGCACCTTCGCCGATGTCGACGACGACGAGCTGACGCTGTCCCAGGAGGCGACCGTCCGCGTCGCGCACCCGCTGCACCTGGGCGGGGACCTGGAGACCTGGTCGGAGCTGTTCGCCGACTACGAGATCCTGCAGCCCTTCCCGCAACTGGGCCGCGCGGTCCACGCGTTCACCGCGGAGGAGGAGTCGGGCCACCGGCTGGCCCGGTTCGAGGGCGCCACCGTACCGGTCGGCAAGCTGCTGGGCCTGACCAAGCGCGGCTGGGAGCGGGGCGAACCGCAGGACGCGGGCGTGGAGCGCTGGTTCCACCGGCGTATCGACGACGGCCGCTACCTGGTGATCGACCTCGACCCGGGCATCCCCGTCGGCTGGGTCGACGGGCTCGGCGACCAGACCTTCCGGGCCGTCTGGATCGACACCACTCCGGGCGACTTCTGGGAGAGCCGCCCGTTCCCGCTCCGCTTCGCCGGTCTCCCCCCAGTGATCGCCTCCGAACTGCTCGCCGACCTCACCGAGGTGACCGCCAAGTGACCGCCACACCCGCCACCGGCACCGATACCGGCACCGGCACCGGCACCGAGGAGCTGGTGCAGCGCCCGCCCGCCGAGGTGCGGTACGCCGACGAACTCGCGGCCCTGCGCGCGGCCGACGGCGATCCCCGCCCGCCGGGCTGGCAGCTCAGCCTGCGCGCCGCCCGCCGCTTCATCGTCGGCGACGAACGGGCCGGAGTCAGCCGCAAGTTCGTCGGCAACGCCGCCCTGGTGGAGCGGGCCCTGGTGACCCTCGCCACCAACCGCGGCCTGATGCTCGTCGGCGAGCCGGGCACGGCCAAGTCGCTGCTGTCGGAGCTGATCTCGGCGGCCGTCAGCGGCAGCTCCGCGCTCACCGTGCAGGGCGGCGCGGCCACCACCGAGGACCAGATCAAGTACTCCTGGAACTACGCGCTGCTGGTCTCCGAAGGACCCTCTCCCCGCTCGCTGGTGCCCGCGCCGATGCTGCGCGGCATGGCCGAGGGGCGGATCGTGCGGTTCGAGGAGATCACCCGCTGCCCCCTGGAGGTGCAGGACTGCCTGCTCTCCCTGCTGTCCGACCGGGTCATCACCATCCCGGAACTGCACGGACCGCAGGGCCTGGTCTTCGCCAGGCACGGCTTCAACGTCATCGCCACCGCCAACACCCGCGACCGGGGCGTCAACGAGATGAGCGCCGCCCTCAAGCGCCGCTTCAACTTCGAGACGGTCTTCCCCATCGCCGACTTCGACACCGAGCTGGCCCTGGTGGAGGCCGAGGCCACGGCGCTGCTGCGGCAGTCCGGGGTGGAGCCGCCGCCGCGCCGGGACGTGCTGGAGGTCCTGGTCGGCACGTTCCGCGAGCTGCGCGGCGCCTTTGGGCAGGGCGAGCGGATGTCCACGGTGATGAGCACCGCCGAGGCCGTGTCCGTCGCGCACGCGGTGGGGGTGCGCGGCTGGTTCCTGCGCGGGGAGCCGGGCAGCGCCGCCGACGTGGTGGCGAGCCTCGCGGGTACGGCGGCCAAGGACAGCCCCGAGGACCTGGCCCGGCTGCGCCGCTTCCTGGAACAGGAGGTACCGCGCCGCAAGGGCACCCAGTGGCGGGCCCTGCACGACGCACGGCACCTGCTGGCGGACTGATGACGAACACCCCGCCCGCCGACCCGCCGGCGCCGGACGCCGCTGCCGCCGGCGCCGGCGTCGCCACCGCTTCCGCCGTCTTCCTGGGCGTACGGCACCACTCCCCCGCCTGCGCCCGTCTGGTCGCCCGCGCGATCGAGACGTTGCGGCCGGCGTACGTGCTGGTGGAGGGGCCGGCGGACATGAACGCCCGGCTGGACGAGCTGCTGCTCGAACACCGGCTGCCGATCGCCGTCTTCAGCCACTACCGCGACGAGACGCGCGTCGCCACCTCGTGGGCCCCGCTGTGCGAGTACTCCCCGGAGTGGATCGCCCTGCGTCAGGGGCGGGCCTCGGGAGCGGAGGTGCGGTTCATCGACCTGCCCGCCTGGCACCCGGCCTTCGCGGAGCGCGCCGAGCGGTACGCCAACCGCTACGCCGACGCCGAGGCCCGCTACGCGCGGGCGACGGAGCGGCTGTGCGCGCACTTCGGCGTGGACTCGGTGGACGCGCTGTGGGACGGGCTGTTCGAGGTCACCGAACCGGGTGACGACCTGATGACGCGCCTCGACGCCTACTTCGACCTGGTGCGCGGCGACGCCGAGGCGGACCCCGGCGACCGGGCGCGCGAGGAGTACATGGCGTCGTGGGTGCGCGCCGCGCTGGCGCGGGCGGGCGGCCGGCCGGTGCTGGTGGTGACCGGCGGCTTCCACCAGCCGGCGCTGCGCGCCCTGGCGGACCGGGACGGCCCGGCCGACTGGCCCGAGGTGCCCGCGCCGCCCGAGGACGCGCTCGGCGGGAGCTTCCTGGTGCCGTACTCCTTCCGGCAGTTGGACGCCTTCTCCGGCTACCAGTCCGGCATGCCCTCGCCCGGCTACTACCAGCGGCTGTGGGAAGCGGGCCCGGAGCAGGCGGCGCGGGGCCTGCTCCGCTCGGTCGCCGACCGGCTGCGGGCCCGCGGGATCCCGGTCTCCACGGCCGACCTGATCGCCGCACGCGGTCTGGCCCAGGGGCTGACCCTGCTGCGCGGGCATCCGTACGAGACCCGGGTGGACGTCCTGGACGGTCTGGCCGGCGCTCTGATCAGCGACGACCTGGACCGGCCGCTGCCGTGGACCACCGGCGGCACGCTCAGCGCGGGCACGCACCCGGTGGTGGTGGAGATGGTCGCCGCCTGCGCCGGCGAGGCCGAGGGGCGGCTGCACCCCGACACGCCCCTGCCCCCGCTGGTGCACGACGTGACCGAGCGGCTCGTCCGCCTGGGCCTCGCCGACGCCGAAGGACCGGTCACCCTCGACCTGACGTCGGCGGGCGGACTGATGCGCAGTCAGGTGCTGCACCGGCTGCGGGTGCTGGACATCCCCGGCTTCACCCGGGTCTCGGGGCCGGCCGACGGCGCCGACCCGGTGTTCACCGAACGCTGGCAGCCGGGCCGGGTGAGCGGGCGCGAGGCGGCGCTCATCGAGGCGGGCGCGTACGGGGCGCGGCTGGACGAGGCGGCCTCGGTGGTGCTCGGCGAGCGGGCGCGCGACGCGGGCCCGGACGTCGGCCCGCTCGCCGGGCTGCTGTTCGACACGGTGCTGTGCGGGGTGGGCCCGCTGTGCGGGGAACTGCTGGGCGCGCTGGCCGCGCGGGTGGGGCGGATCAGGGAGCTGGGCTCGCTCGGCGAGGTGCTGGCGGCGGCGCTGGGCCTGTGGCGCCACGACCGGGTGTTCGGCGTGGCCCGCGACCCGCTGCTGGGCAGCGTGGTGGCGGACGCGGCCGACCGGGTGTTCTGGCTGGCGGAGGGGCTGCACGGCGGACCCGGCGTGGACTTCGCCCGGCTGCGCGCGCTCGCGGCCGCGCGGGACGCGCTGCTGCACGCGCCCGAACTTCTCTCGCTGACCCGGGAGGCGGCCGCCGAGGCGGCCGGCCGTATCAGCCGGGACCAGCGGGCCCCCGCCGACCTGCGGGGTGCCGCGTTCGGCCTGCGCTGGGCGCTCGGCACCCCGGACGATCCGGCGGCTGCCGTACGGGCCCTCGCCTCGGCCCCGGCCGACACCCTCGGGGACTGGCTGGCCGGCCTGTTCGCCGTGGCCCGCGAGGAGGTCGTGGGCGGCGCGGCGGCGGGCGGGGAGCCGCTGGTGGACGTCCTGGACGGGGTCGTCTCGGCGATGACCGAGGGCGACTTCCTCATCGGCCTGCCCGCGCTCCGGCAGGCCTTCGCCTTCTTCCCGCCCCGCGAACGGGAGCGCATCGCACAGCGCCTGCTGGAGCGGCGCGGGGCACGCGGCTCGGCCCGTTCCCTGCTGCGCACGACCGCCGACCCACTGCTGCTGGCCCGCGCCGCAGCCCTGGAGGACAACGTGGCCCGACTGCTCGACCGGTACGGCTTGGGGGCGACGCGATGAACTCCTTCGAACCGGAGGGGACTTCGGAAGCAGCCTCGCAGCCGGCGTCGGCATCGGCGTCGGCATCGGGAAGCGCCCCCGTCCCCGACGCCTCCCTCGAACGCTGGCGACTGATCCTCGGTTCCGCCGCCGAACGCCGCACCGGTGCGCTGCACGGCTCGGCCGCCGCCCAGGACGCCGCGCTGGACTGGCTCTACGGCCGCGACGAGGACCTGCGCCGACGTGGTGTGCGGCGTGGCCCGGGCGGCCCCCGCGAGGGCGGCTCGGAGCCGTCCCAACTGACCGCCGTCGACTGGCTCGACGACATCCACCGGCTGTTCCCGAAGGAGACCGTGGAGCGGCTGGAGCGCGACGCCGTGGAGCAGTACGAGATCCACGAGATCGTCACCGACCCGGACGTCCTCGCCCGCGTCGAGCCCAGCCAGACCCTGCTGCGCGCGGTCCTGCGCACCAAGCACCTGATGAGCGCCGACGTGCTGGCGGCGGCCCGGCGGATCGTGGAGAAGGTCGTACGGGACCTGATGGAGCGTCTGCGGCCGGAGGTCCGCCGGGCCTTCACCGGCGCCCGCTCCCGCCGCCCCAGCCTGCTGCCCCTGGCCCGGGACTTCGACTTCCGGAGCACGATCCGGGCGAACCTCGCCCACTACCAGCCCGAGGAGCACCGCATCCTGATCCAGCGGCCGCACTTCCACTCCCGTACCCGCCGCCACCTTGAGCAGTGGCAACTTGTGCTGCTGGTCGACCAGTCGGGGTCGATGGCCGGCTCGGTGATCCACTCCGCCGTCACGGCCGCCTGCCTGTTCAGCCTGCCGGGTCTGAAGACCCATCTGGTCGCCTTCGACACCCAGGTGGTGGACCTGACCTGCGACGTGACCGATCCGGTGGAGCTGTTGATGAAGGTCCAGCTCGGCGGCGGCACCGACATCGCCCGTGCCGTCGACTACGGCGCCGGTCTGATCGGGAACCCCCGGCGGAGCATCGTCGCCGTGGTCTCCGACTTCTACGAGGGCGGAGACTCGTACCGCCTGGTCCGTACCGTACGGACGATGGTCGGCCAGGGCACCACCGTGCTGTGTCTGGCCGCCCTGGACGAGGAGGCCGATCCCGTCTACGACCGGGCCCTCGGGGCGCGGCTCGCGGAGGCCGGGGCGCATGTGGGCGCGATGACGCCCGGCCGGCTGGCCGAGTTCGTCGCCGAGAAGGTGGGCAGCGGAGGGCAGAGCCGATGAACCGGGCCGACCTGCGGGCGCTTTCGCCGGAGACGCTCGCCGCCCTCGCCAACCGCGGCCTCGTCAAGCGCGCCGAGAAGGACCTTACGGCGGGCTCCGGTCCGACCGTGACCGCCACCGACGACGGCACCGTACGCGGGACGTTCCCGGACGGCACCGAGACCGAACTGCCGCCGGGCGTCGGCCTGGACGAGGCGACGTGCGGCTGCGGCGCGGCGGGTATCTGCCGGCACCGGATCGGCCTGGTCCTGGCGTACCAGCGGACGGCCGTGGGCGCCTCGCAGGAGCGTCGCGCGACGGCGGACGTCCCCGGTCCACGCACCGCACCCAAGACACCGGACCGGGACACCGACGGGAGCGCCCCGGATCACCGCACGGACGCGGACGGCCCCGACGCCTCGGAGCGCGCCCGCGACACCCTCACGAACCCGGTCGAGCGCGCCGGGGACTCCGGATCGCCCCCGGTCGAGCCCGGCACCGGGCGCGGGTTCGTCGACTGGTCACCGGGCGACTTCGACGACGACGCGCTCACCGCGGCCCTGGGCCGCCCCGCGCTGACCTCCGCGCGCCGGCTCCGCGACCGCGGCTACACCGCTCGCCTGCACCGCCCCGACCCCCAGGACCCGGTGCCCCGCGTGGAGTTGCCCACCTGTTCCGTCAGCTTCCCGGTCCCGCACGAGCTGGGGTACGCCCTCACCGACGCGGCCGGTCCGCTGCGCGGCGAGGTCGTGGCCCTGGCGGTCTGGGCCTTCCGCGCGGGCGACGCCGGCCGGACGACCCAGGTGGCCGTCGGCGGTCGTACGGCCGCCACGGACGGCCCCGACGACGCGCTGCGCACCGCCCTCGCCCTGGCCGACGAACTCCTGCTGGACGGAGTGCAGCAGGCGGGTCCGGTGTTCGCCGGGTCGCTCCAGCGCGCCCGGGAGGCGCTGACCGCCACCTCCCGGCACTGGCCGGCCGGAGCGGTGGCCGAGCTCCAGGAGCAGGTCGGGGCGTACGCGGCGCGCGGCACGCACTACGACCCGCGGCGCCTCGCCTCTCTGCTGGCCGAACTGCACGCCCGCCACCGCGCGGCGAAGCGCGACCCGGCCGGGGTGCTGGGCACCAAGGAGGCGCCGGTGCCCCCGCTGCGCCGGGTACGCCTGGTGGCGCTCGGCTGCCGGATCGGCGGCACCGCCGGGGACCGTACGGCCGAGACGTACTTCGCCCACGCCGACGCGGGCATCGCCCTGGTGCTGCGCAAGCGCTGGGAGCTGACGGAGGGCCAGGAGCCCACCGGCCACGAGTTGTCCACGCGGCGCCTGCTCGGCTCCCCGCTGCTCGGGCTGGCCACCGCGAACGTGGTGAGCGAGCACACCTCCCGCGCGGCCGACCGTACGGTCACCATCTCCCGGGGCCGGATCGCCGCCACCAGCGTCACCCCGGTCGGCTCCGCCTGGACGGAACTGCCGGGCACCCTGCTGCTCCGGGACGTCGCCGCCCATCTGCGGGCCGCCGCGGACCGCCCGCCGCGCCTCGTCCGGCCCCGCGTCGAGGCGGAGTCGGTGCGGGTGGTCGCGGTGAGCACGGTGGACCGGGTCGGCTACGACCCCGCGGCACAGCGCCTGGAGGCGATCGTCCACGACCCGGCGGGCAACGAGATCCTGATCCGCGCCGACTACAACCCGCTCTGCCCGGGCGGCCTGGACGCGCTCGCGGCCGCGCTCGGCGAGGGCGAGGTCCGCTGTGTCAGCGGCATGCTGAACCGCGCCGACGGCCGGATCGTGCTGGACCCGCTGGCGGTGCTGACCGCCACGGGCGTGGTCGTCCCGGATCTCGCGCCCGGCGTCGGCGACGCCACGCTGGACACGGCGCCGCTGCGCCCGGCCGACCCGATCACGGCGGCGCTGGAATCCGCCCTGACCGCCCTGGCCGACGCGGCCCACCACGGCCTGAGCCGGCTGTCCGGCGCCACCCGCACCCGGCTGACCGACGGTGCGGCCGAGTTGCGCCGCACCGGCCTGCACACCGCCGCACGCCTGCTGACCGACCTGCACACGACCCTCCACCGCGACGGCGCAGCCACGGCGGTCCCGGCCTGGGTGGACGCCCAGATCCACCTGAGTGTCACGCTGGAACTGCACCAGGAGGGCGCCACGACGCCGACGGAAATGCCTGGCACCGGGACCGGCCCGTAGCCGAGACTGCACCGGTGACTTCCCGGACGGAGAGAATCGCGAGCCTCGTCCTGCAGCTGGACGGCGAGGCCGGCGCGTCCCACGACGCCCGGGCGGAGCTGATCGGGATCGGCCCCGAAGTCATCCCCGCCGTCGTCGAGGGGCTGCCCACCCTGGGCGGCTTCGGGCTGCTGACCGCCATCGAGGTCTTCGAGGGGGTGGGCGACGCCCGCTGCGGCCCCGCTCTCGTCGAGCTGCTGGACAGCGACGACCCGACCGTCCGCGAATGGGCGGCCATGGCACTGGCGAGCCTGGAGATCGACGGCGCGGTCGAGCCGCTGCGCCGCGCCTACCGCGCCTGCCTGGCACGGCAGACCCCGCCCGACTGGACCGAGCCCGGCGGCATCCGCTGGGCCCTGACCGCGCTCGGCGCCCGCACCCCCGTCGTCCCACCCCTCACCGCCCGCCTCCGCGCCGCCGCCGGGCCCGACGCCCCCGGCTGGCCCTCGGCCCGCTTCACCGAGCTCGTCGACGACCTGGCCGACCACGCCCAGGTGATCCTCCACTCCCAGTTCTGGCGCGTGGATAGCGGTCGCACCTACTGGGTCTACGGCCCCGGCACGGACCAGGAACTCGACTGGACCGCCCCCTGGGAGCACCTGGTCGAGGAGTCCCGTGCCCAGTCCCTGCGCCAGGCCACGAACGCCCCGATCGCCGACGACATCTTCGTCGCCCCCAGCTGGATCGACCGCACGGACCTCCACCCGGAGACCTGACCCGCACAGGGGGCCCGATGGAGCCGCCGGCATCCCTCAGGTGCGGCTATCGGGGCTGCCATGCCCGTACGAGGTCTTCCGGACCCCAGCACGCGTTGAGGGGCAGATCATCGGCCACCCCGGAGCGGGAGACCGCCACCCGGGGAGTGTCCGGGGTGGTGCCGGGGACGGCGAACATGTCACGTACCAAGGCGTCGTAGTCGTGGCGCCCGAAGGGCTCGGTCTCCAGCCACTTGACCGACCCGACGAAGTGCACCCGCCGAGCCACCGGCTCACGGTCCGTACCGATGAGGTCGATCTCGGGGTTGTTCTGCCGGTTCCACCAACCGCCGACGGCCTCGGTCTCGGGCCACTCGTCGTCGGGCATCAGCCGCAGCAAGGACTCGCGGACCAGCGGCTCGACCGCCCGTCCGCGCCAAGTGGTCCACGACCGCTCGATGCGTTCCAGCGCCAAGTCACCGCGGCCACGCTCGATGAGCGGGATCGCGCGTGCCAGAAAGGCCAGCCAGAACCGCAGATAGGGGTCGGCGATCCGGTACCGCTTGTTCTTGGTGTCCGGCTTGACGGACAGGGGGAGATCAGCGGCCAGGACTCGCTTGGCCTGCAGCATGGCCAGGAGCGGGGAGAGCGTGCCCGACGGCAGCGCGCCGGCGCCGCCCGCCCGGGCTGCGATGGCGCTGAACGTGCGCTCACCATTCCCGACCGCTTCCAGTACGGCGCGTGAGTGCGAAGCCTCGGGAAATTCGCCCAGCAGGGACAGCTCGCCGGCCACCAGCAACGGCGAGAGCGGATTGGCGACCGACGCCCGCAAGAACGCCGTGCGATCCATTCCCGGCCGCCACGACTGCACGATCTCGGGGAATCCGCCGGTGATCAACTGGGCGTCGACGGCCGCCGCGGCGTCGAGCTCGGTCATGTCCTGCACGTCGGCCAGGTTCAGGGGACGGACGGTCATGGTCGCCGCACGGCCGAAGAACGGGCGCCCGTACGACTGCAGTGCCTCCATCACCGATGTATCGCTGCCGACCAACAGCAGAAGTACGGGCTTGGCGGACAGGTGCCGGTCCCAGACGGTCTGGAGCGCGCCCTCGAATTCCTGATCCTGCTCGACCAGCCACGGCACCTCGTCGATCACCGCGATGGCGGGAGTGTCGTCGGGTACCGCAAGCGCGAGCGAGCGCAGGGCCTGGTTCCAGTCCTGGGACTGAAGGCCGGCGACCAGTTCCGCCCCCGGCAACAGCGACTGCCCGAGGGTCGCGGCGAACTCGGCACGTTCCGTCACGGGGTTGCGCCCCCGGGTGGCCTGGAACACCGCGTACGGCGCTCCCGAGCGATCGCAGAACTCCTGGACCAGCCGCGACTTCCCCACACGGCGACGGCCCGTCATGATCACGGCCCGCCCTCGCGTGGCACCGGCACCCTCTGCCACTGCCCGGTACTGCTCGGCCAGCAGTTCAAGATCCCCGACCCGACCTTGGAACTCCACGACACACTCCAGGAGGTAACGCAGATCAATTATTACGTAGATTGAATCTTACTTCACTGCATGCGACCTGGTGGAGCGCGCGAGGGCGGACGGGCGGGGTACGGGAAGCAAAAACGCAGGGGCCCGACGCCGAAGATGGGTCCCGACGGTCGCTCACGGGTCTCCTGCGGACACTGTGCGGACCGCTCCCAGCCGCGCCTGCTCCTCCTCGACGATCTGGCGGGCCATCGCCGTGTCCGAAACGTCGACCGCGTCCGGCGTCGACTCGGCGACCGCGCTGCGGCGCGCGTACGCGTCGAACAGGCGGGTCTTGTTCTTCAGCATCTCCACCATCCGCTCGTCCACCCCGCGGGTGGCGAGCAGCCGGTGCACCCGGACCGAACGAACCTGCCCCATGCGATGAGCCCGCGCCACCGCCTGGTGTTCGATGGTCGGTTTGATCTGGGGCTCACAGATGATCACGACGGACGCGGCCTGCATGTTGAGTCCCACCCCCGCCGCCTCGATCTGCGCAACCAACACCGCATGCCCCGGCACGGCGGCAAACTCGTCCACCAGCCGCTGACGGCGCGCGGGTGGCACGCTTCCCGAGAGCGGACCGAACACCCGAGCGCCACCATTGCTCCGCACGCCGTCCAGCATGCTCTTCACCGTTCCAAGGACATCCCTGAAGTTGGAGAAAACCACCACCTTCAGCTCATTCTCGGCGGCGTCCTCGACGATCTCGCGCAGCCGGTTCAGCTTGGCCGACTTCTCGGGGCGCGCGTATGCCGCTCTGCGCATCGCCATGAAGTTGCCGGCGCGCACGGCCTCGCGGTAGGCATCTTCGTCCGACGCACTCAGCTCCTCCCACTCGTCCGTCTGCTGGAGCGCGGGCAGTTCGGTCAGAACATCCTGCTGGTTGCGGCGCAGATAAACCGGGGCGACGGCCTTCCGGAATGCCCTGGAACCGGCCACTCCGTCACGGTCACCGACAACCCCTGCCAGGTGCGGCTGGAGAATCCGCACAAGGCTGCGGAACTCGGCGACTCGGTTCTCCATGGGCGTGCCGGTCATGAAGAGAACGCGTTCGCAGCGCCCGGACCATTCCGTCACGGCTTGGGAGCGACGCGTCTTCGGATTCTTCACGTAGTGCGCCTCGTCCACGACCAGCATCCCCAGCTCGCCGCCTCCGGGGGCCGGGAAACCACTCAAGGCGTCGAAGGTGGTCACCCCTACGCCGCCCCGGCCCTTCCAGTCGGCGTACGCTTCCTGCCTGTCGGGGCCGTGAAGAGGCATCACGCGCAGATTGCTGCGGGCCTCGATTTCGCGTGTCCAGTTGATCAGGACGCTGGCCGGGCAGACGACCATGAAGTGAGTCTGCCCCTCGGCAGCGAGATGAGCCAGTGCGGCGATGGCCTGGATGGTCTTGCCGAGCCCCATCTCGTCGCCAAGAATCACCTTGCGTTGCGCCAGGGCGAAGCGCGCCCCGAAGGCTTGATAGCCGCGCAGCGACACCCGCCGGTGAGTGTCATCAAGCATCTGGTCGCGGACCCGCTCGGCGACTTCATCGGGCAGGAACCCCTCGGCAGCGGCAGTGTCGGGGCTGCGGCCAGAGATCTCCGCGAGCAGGCTGTAGTACTCGGCGGAACGCAGCTCGAAGTCGACCCAGGCGGCGACCTCGGTCGAGGTACCGCGCAGCAGATCCACCGAGGCCTGCGCAAGCAGCTCCGACACACCGCCCTGCGCTGCTTCCTCGGCCAGACTGCGGACCTCTGCAACAGCCTCCAGCGCCCGAGCTCGTTTGACCTGCCCCACCAGCAGCATCCGCAGCCGCCCGGCGGCCGGCTTGGCCTCGGCCAGCAGCGGACCGAGCCGCTCCGAGAGAGCCGCAGCCGTGTCGACGGCTCGCCGCGCATCGGGGCCCGCTTCCACCAGCACATGCAGGGCCATGACGAGTGAGGTGGTCCGCGGCTCTGGTCGATCCACGTCGATGTGGACGGCGATGGTCTCCCGAACGGCATCAGATATCTGGCGTGCCGCCGCGATGACCTGATCGGCGGTCCGCTGCCCCACGCCAGGAATCTGTCGCAACCGGTAGGAACCGGCATCCAGTACCTGCCGGACCGATCGCAGGCCGCTCTTCTCGACTTTCCCGAGCCTCAGCCGACCCTCGGTGACCTCCTTCAACCGGGCCACTGGGATGGCGTCCAGCGCCTGTTCCGCCGCCGTGTCGCAGATCGGCTTCAGCGCCGCCCGAACCGCCTCGACAGCCCGCCCGTGGTCGCCGACCACGGCCTGCGCCGCCTCGTACAGCCGCCCTCCCGCGGCAACCGCCTCCCGCTCACTGCGCCCCATCCCGCCCCGGCCCCTCTCGCCATGTCCCCGCATACTGCCACCGCCGCCCCCTGGCACCGGCCGGGGCCCGCATGCGTTGTGTACACATGGCACACTCGGTACCTTTGAAGCATGACTCAGCCGCTGCCCATAGAGTCCATCCGCGACGTACGCGCCCACTTGGCCGAAGTCGTCGAACGGGCCGACCGTGACGACGTGCCCACTGTCATCACCCGTCGCGGCAAGCAGGTCGCCGCCGTGGTCTCGATCGACGTGCTGCGCAAGTACCAGGAGTGGGAGGAGCGCGAGATCAACCGCATCATCGACGAGCGCATGGCGAGCCCGGCCGCGGGCGTCCCGATCGAGGACGTGATGAGGGAGACGCTTGCACGCAGTGAGTGACTACCGCACGGTGTTCCGGCCCGAGGCCCAGGCCGAGCTGCGCAAGATCCCGCGGGACATGGCGCTTCGCATCCTGGCCAAACTGACAGAGCTGGAGAGCGACCCCTTCGGCTTCAACACCGTCGCACTCGTATCCCAGCCTGAGCGCCGCCGTCTTCGGGTCGGCGACTACCGTGTCGTCTACACGATCGACAACGGGGAGCTGGTGGTGTGGGTCGTACACGTCGGACACCGCTCCACGGTCTACGACACGTAGCTGCTCCAGGTTCTGCGGACAGCTGCGGACCACACAACGGCCTGACCTGCTTTTTCGCAGGTCAGGCCGTTCGTCCACGTCCAATCAGACGTTGAAGCGGAACTCCACCACGTCCCCGTCCTGCATCACGTACTCCTTGCCCTCCATGCGGGCCTTGCCCTTGGCGCGGGCCTCGGCGACCGAGCCCGTTTCGACGAGGTCGGCGAAGGAGATGACCTCGGCCTTGATGAAGCCCTTCTGGAAGTCGGTGTGGATCACACCGGCGGCCTCGGGGGCGGTGGCGCCCTTCTTGATGGTCCAGGCGCGGGATTCCTTCGGGCCGGCCGTGAGGTAGGTCTGCAGGCCGAGGGTGTCGAAGCCGACGCGGGCGAGGGTGGCGAGGCCGGGCTCCTCGGCGCCGACCGACTCCAGGAGCTCCAGCGCGTCCGCCTCGTCGAGCTCGGCGAGGTCCGCCTCCAGCTTGGCGTTGAGGAAGATGGCCTCGGCGGGGGCGACCAGGGCGCGCTGCTCGTTCTTGAAGTCCTCGTCGACCAGCTCGTCCTCGTCGACGTTGAAGACGTAGAGGAAGGGCTTGGTGGTCAGCAGGTGCAGGTCGTGCAGCAGCTCGTTGCGCTCGGTGCCCTGGACGATGCCGTGGGCGAAGAGCGTGTCGCCCTTCTCCAGGATCTCCTTGGCCTCCTCGACCGCCTTGACCTTGGGCGCGACGTCCTTCTTGATCCGCGACTCCTTCTGCAGGCGCGGCAGGACCTTCTCGATGGTCTGGAGGTCGGCGAGGATCAGCTCGGTGTTGATCGTCTCGATGTCGCCCTTCGGCGAGACCTTGCCGTCGACGTGGACGACGTTCTCGTCCTTGAAGGCGCGGATGACCTGGCAGATCGCGTCGGACTCACGGATGTTCGCGAGGAACTTGTTGCCCAGGCCCTCGCCCTCGGAGGCGCCGCGCACGATGCCGGCGATGTCGACGAAGTCGACGGTGGCCGGGAGGGTCCGCTGCGAGGAGAAGATCTCGGCCAGTTTGGTGAGGCGCGCGTCGGGAACGCCGACCACGCCGACGTTGGGCTCGATCGTGGCGAACGGGTAGTTGGCCGCCAGCACGTCGTTCTTGGTCAGGGCGTTGAACAGGGTCGACTTGCCGACATTCGGCAGACCGACGATTCCGATCGTGAGCGACACGTTGCGACTTCCCGTAGTCAGAGGGCCAGGGGGCCAGAGGTCCGGCCGATCCACCAGTTTACGGCGTCCTGTGACCGGCCCGTCGGTCCCGTCGAACGCTTGGCCAAGCTCGGCCGTTCGGCGTGTCTGAGGGGCGATTCTGCACATAAACAGACCTAAGTTGGTCCAGTGGAGCAACACAGGACGCGACCCCCGCAGCACGCACCGCGACGCGGCACGCCGCCGGCACATCTCCCGCCGCAGGCCAGACGCCGCCCACCGGCGGGACGGCCTCCCGCCCCGCGGTCGGAACGGCCGGTTCGGCAGCCGGGGCGGATGCCGAACCCCCGGCTCACCGGGCTCGGCGGGGGGCTGTTCTGCCTGGCGGTCATGTTCCTGCTGGGTCTGCTCGACCAGCTGCTGTTCGGGGCGTCCCTGACGGTGTACGGGGTGCTGTTCCTGCCGGTGTGCGCGCTGACCGCGCTGTGGGTGCGCGGGAGTGACCTGCTGACCGCGCCGGTCGTGGTGCCGATCGCCTTCGCCGCCGGGCTGCTGCCCGTCGCCGACGACAGCGGCGGGATCCTGGGCCGGCTGATGGGCCTGGTGACCGGACTCGCCACACAGGCCGGGTGGCTGTACGGGGGGACGCTCATCGCCGGAGTGATCGTGATCGTCCGCAGAGTCCGCCTGGTGAACCGCCGACGCCGGGCGGCCCGGGTCGGTTAGTCCCGCTTCCTCGCGTGCATCGCCGCGCCGACGATGCCCGCGTTGTTCTGCAGCTGCGCCGGGACCATCTCCGCTCTGATGCCCTCGATGAGGGGCAGGAACTTGTCGGCCTTGCGGCTGACGCCGCCGCCGATGATGAACAGCTCGGGCGAGAAGAGCATCTCGACGTGCGCGAGGTACTTCTGGACGCGGCGGGCCCAGTGCTCCCAGGTCAGCTCGCCGTCGTCCTTGGCCTTGCTGGAGGCCTTCTTCTCCGCGTCGTGGCCGTTCAGCTCCAGGTGGCCCAGCTCGGTGTTCGGGACGAGGGCGCCGTCGACGAAGACGGCGCTGCCGATGCCCGTGCCGAAGGTCAGGAGGATGACCGTGCCGCGGCGGTCGCGGCCCGCGCCGAAGGCCATCTCGGCGACACCGGCGGCGTCCGCGTCGTTGACGACCGTCACCTCGTGACCGCCGAGCCGGTCGCTGAACAACGCCCGCGCGTCCGTGTCGATCCAGCTCTTGTCCACATTGGCGGCCGTACGGATCGTGGCGCCGCCGGTGACCACACCCGGGAAGGTCAGTCCGACCGGGCCCGTCCAGCCGAAGTGGTGGACGACCTCCTTGACGCCGTCGGCCACCCCGTCCGGCGTCGCCGGGTGCGGAGTGAGCACTTTGAAGCGCTCCTCCGCCAGGTCGCCCCGCTCCAGATCCACGGGTGCGCCCTTGATCCCGGACCCGCCGATGTCCACACCAAAGATCTTCATGGCTCTACGTTACGTCGTACGACTGACAGTGACGCGTTCGGCGGGACCGCCGCTCACGCCTCGGGCGTACCGGACCCGCCGCGCTCGGCGACCAGGGCGGCCGCCTCCTCGCGCAGGTCGCGGCGGAGCTCCTTGGGGAGCGAGAAGGTGATGGACTCCTCGGCCGCCCTGACGAGCTCGACGTCCCCGTAGCCGCGCTCGGCCAGCCACTCCAGGACCTGCTCGACCAGGACCTCCGGGACGGAGGCGCCGGAGGTGACGCCGACCGTGGTCACGCCCTCCAGCCAGGCCTCGTCGATCTCGCCGGCGAAGTCCACGAGATAGGCCTCGCGGGAGCCGGCCAGCTTGGCGACCTCGACGAGCCGCTTGGAGTTGGAGGAGTTGCGGGAGCCGACCACGATGACCAGTTCGGCCTCCTCGCCCATCTGCTTCACGGCGAGCTGGCGGTTCTGCGTGGCGTAGCAGATGTCGTCGCTCGGCGGGGAGATGAGCTGCGGGAACTTGTCCTTCAGCGCGTCGACGGTCTCCATGGTCTCGTCGACGGAGAGGGTGGTCTGGGACAGCCAGACGACCTTCGACGGGTCGCGGACCTCGACCTTCGCCACGTCCCCGGGGCCGTCGACCAGCTGGATGTGCTCGGGGGCCTCGCCGGAGGTGCCGATGACCTCCTCGTGGCCCTCGTGCCCGATCAGGAGGATGTCGTAGTCCTCGCCCGCGAACCGGACGGCTTCCTTGTGGACCTTGGTGACCAGGGGGCAGGTCGCGTCGATGGTGGCGAGATGGCCGCGCGCGGCCTCCTCGTGCACGACGGGGGCCACGCCGTGCGCGGAGAACATGACGATGTTCCCCGGGGGCACCTCCTCCGTCTGCTCGACGAAGATCGCGCCCTTCTTCTCCAGGGTCTGCACGACGTACTTGTTGTGGACGATCTCGTGCCGGACGTAGATCGGGGCCCCGTACTGCTCAAGGGCCTTCTCGACGGCGATCACGGCGCGGTCCACACCGGCGCAGTAGCCCCGGGGGGCGGCGAGCAGGACACGGCGGCCAGGCGAAGCGGTCATGGACCCATCGTAAGGGCCACGTTCGACGGCCCCGAGAGCGCGTGTCCCCACCGCCTCCGCGCCCCTTCGCCGCGCGCGCCCGGTTGTCGGTGGCGGCCGTTACGCTCGGCGCATGGCTGTCAACACGTCCGCGGAGACTCCCCTGCCCGTCGGTGAGGTGTCGCGGCTCATCGGGAGCTGGATCGACCGGCTCGGGGCGGTGTGGGTGGAGGGCCAGATCACCCAGCTGTCCCGGCGGCCCGGTGCCGGCGTGGTGTTCCTGACGCTGCGCGATCCGTCGTACGACATCTCCGTGAGCGTGACCTGCTACCGGCAGGTCTTCGACGCCGTCGCCGATGTCGTCGGCGAGGGCGCGCGCGTGGTCGTCCAGGCGAAGCCCGAGTGGTACGCCCCGCGCGGGCAGCTGTCGCTGCGTGCTGCCGAGATACGGCCCGTGGGGGTCGGCGAGCTGCTGGCGCGGCTGGAGCAGCTGAAGAAGGCGCTGGCCGCCGAGGGACTGTTCGCGCCGGAGCGCAAGAAGCCGCTGCCGTTCCTGCCGCAGCTGATCGGGCTGGTCTGCGGGCGCGCCTCGGCCGCGGAGCGGGACGTGCTGGAGAACGCCCGGCACCGCTGGCCCGCCGTCCGCTTCGAGGTGCGCAATGTCCCCGTGCAGGGCGTGCATGCGGTCCCGCAGGTCGTGCAGGCCGTCAAGGAGCTGGACGAGCGGGACGACGTGGACGTCATCATCGTGGCCCGCGGTGGCGGCAGCGTCGAGGATCTGCTGCCCTTCTCCGACGAGCAGCTGGTGCGCGCCGTCGCCGCCTGCCGTACGCCGGTCGTGTCCGCGATCGGGCACGAGCCGGACAACCCGCTGCTCGACCATGTCGCCGACCTGCGCGCCTCCACCCCGACCGACGCGGCCAAGAAGGTCGTGCCGGACGTGGGCGAGGAGTTCGAGCGGGTGCGCATGCTGCGGGACCGGGCGCGGCGGTGCGTGGAGGCGATCGTGGAGCGCGAGGAGCGGGGGCTGGCGCACGCGCTCGCCCGGCCCTCGATGGAGGATCCGCACCGGATGATCGAGGAGCGGGCGGACCAGGTCGCGGCGCTGGTGGAGCGTTCCCGGCGCACGCTGCGCCATCTGCTCGACCGCGCCGACTCGGAGCTGACGCACACGCACGCGCGCGTGGTCGCCCTGTCCCCCGCGGCGACGCTCAAGCGCGGTTACGCCGTGCTGCAGAGGTCCGACGGCCATGTGGTGCGGGATCCGGACGAGGTGGCGGCGGGCGAGGCGCTGCGGGCGCGGGTCGCCGAGGGTGAGTTCTCCGTACGAGTCGATTCTTAGGGTGAGTGGATGACCGGCAAGGTGGATGAGGCGCTCGGCTACGAGCAGGCGCGGGACGAGCTGATCGAGGTCGTACGGCGGCTGGAGGCCGGGGGGACGACCCTGGAGGAGTCCCTGGCGCTGTGGGAGCGCGGCGAGCAGCTGGCCAAGGTGTGCCGGCGCTGGCTGGAGGGGGCCCGGGCGCGGCTGGACGCGGCCCTGGCCGAGGAGGAGGTGACCGAGCAGCCGGAAGGGTCCGGCGACCAGTCATAAGCCCTGGTCGGTTGTGAAGCGGATCACGACGCCCCGCTTTTGGTTGAAGCTTGAACTTCACTGGCGTACGTTCACTCGTGTAAGCCGGTCCGGCATTCCAGGACCGGACGCGCATTCGAGGAAGTTCACGCATGTCTCTCGTTCTTGACCCCGCCTCCCAGGACCTGCTGTTCCGTGAGGCCCGCACCGCGAACACCTTCACCGACGAGCCGGTGACCGAGGAGCAGGTCCAGGCGATCTACGACCTCGTCAAGTACGGCCCGACCGCCTTCAACCAGTCCCCGCTGCGCATCACGCTGGTCCGCTCCGCCGAGGCCCGCGAGCGCCTGGTCAAGCACATGGCCGAGGGCAACCAGGCCAAGACGGCCACCGCCCCGCTGGTCGCGATCCTCTCCGCGGACAACGAGTTCCACGAGGAGCTGCCGGCCCTCTTCCCGCACTTCCCGCAGGCCAAGGACGTGTTCTTCAACGAGCGTCCGGTCCGTGAGGGTGCCGCCACGCTGAACGCCGCCCTGCAGGCCGCCTACTTCATCATCGGCGTCCGCGCCGCCGGCCTGGCCGCCGGCCCGATGACCGGTCTCGACTTCGCCGGCGTCCAGAAGGAGTTCCTGGACGACGACCACACCCCGCTGATGGTCGTCAACATCGGCCGGCCGGGCGAGGACGCCTGGTTCCCGCGCTCGCCGCGACTGGCGTACGACGACGTCATCACCACGGTCTGAGACACGACCCGCGTACGAGAAGGGGCCCCCGCACTGCCGGGGGCCCCTTCTCGTACGTCTCCCGCCCGCGACTCGCAAGGCACGGCCCGCCGCTCGCACGCGCGGGCGCTCATGCCGTCGCGCGGGCGCTCACGCCATCTTCAGCGCCTCGGCCATCCGCGTCAGCTGGGCGAACGACGCCGTACCCGCCACCACCGTGGTGGAGCCGGGCGTGTCCTCCAGCACGAGGGCGTCGTAGCGGCCGCCGGTGTACCGGGTCCAGGTGCGGTCGCCGATCCGCTGGGTGCGCTTGCTCGCCGTCCCGCCCTGGCTGGCCGCCTCGATGAACTCGACGCGCTTCTGAGTGGACTGCTCGACCTGCACGTAGTCACCGTCGGGGTTCTGGAAGCCGAGGTGCCAGCGGTCGAAGTCCGCCCCCTGGAAGCGGACCGACGTCGCCTTCCAGTCCTTCGACAGCCCCTCGGGTGCGGCCACCGGGTAGCTCGCGGCGCGCCGCGCCGTCAGGAGCTCCACGCGGTAGTCGACCCGCTTGAGTTCGGGAGCGTGGTCGTCGTGCGGGATGAAGAGGTAGATGACGCCCGCCGCGATCCCGATCAGGCCCAGGGAGAGAATCATGTCCCGGACCGACTTCTGCTTGCCGTTCGAACCTGCCACGCCCCCTATCGTCGCAGGTGCCCGGCGCGCTCATCCGTGGGGGGCCCTGCTCATTTTGTCTGCCTAACGATAGAGTCGGGAGGCAACCCTCATCCGGCCGTCGTCGTATCAGAAAGGTGCGCTCCGATGACCGAGAATCATCATCTGCCCTCCGAGCTGGAAGTTCCCTCCGAGGCTCCCGACCGCAACCTCGCCCTGGAGCTCGTCCGGGTGACCGAAGCCGCCGCCATGGCCGCGGGGCGCTGGGTCGGTCGCGGCGACAAGAACGGCGCCGACGGCGCCGCGGTGCGCGCCATGCGGACCCTCGTCTCCACCGTGTCGATGAACGGCGTCGTCGTCATCGGCGAGGGCGAGAAGGACGAAGCGCCGATGCTCTACAACGGGGAACGTGTCGGTGACGGCACCGGACCCGAGTGCGACATCGCCGTCGACCCGATCGACGGCACCACGCTGACCGCCAAGGGCATGCCGAACGCCATCGCGGTGCTGGCCGCCGCCGACCGCGGCTCGATGTTCGACCCGTCCGCCGTCTTCTACATGGACAAGCTGGTCACCGGCCCCGAGGCCGCCGACTTCGTCGACATCGACGCGCCCGTGGCCGTCAACATCCGCCGGATCGCCAAGGCCAAGCGCTCGGCGCCCGAGGACGTCACCGTCGTCATCCTGGACCGGCCGCGGCACGAGGGCATCATCAAGGAGGTTCGCGAGGCCGGCGCGCGCATCAAGCTGATCTCCGACGGCGACGTCGCCGGCTCGATCTACGCGCTGCGCGAGGGCACCGGCGTGGACCTGCTGCTGGGCGTCGGCGGCACGCCGGAGGGCATCATCTCGGCCTGCGCGGTGAAGTGCCTCGGCGGCACCATCCAGGGCAAGCTGTGGCCCAAGGACGAGGCGGAGCGGCAGCGGGCCATCGACGCCGGACACGACCTCGACCGGGTGCTCACCACGAACGACCTGGTCTCCGGCGACAACGTCTTCTTCGTCGCCACCGGCATCACTGACGGCGAGCTGCTGCGCGGCGTGCGGTACCGGTCGGAGACGGCGACGACGGACTCGATCGTGATGCGGTCCAAGTCCGGCACGGTGCGCCGGATCGACTCCGAGCACCGGCTGAGCAAACTGCGGGCCTACAGCGCGATCGACTTCGACCGGGCCAAGTGACCCGCGAGCAGCCGGACCGAGCTGAAGAACCTGCAAGAAGGGGGCCGCGGACCCCTGAGTCGGCAGACTCCCCCGCGTGACACAGGCGCCCCCGGTGCGGAGGGGGCGCCTCGTGCGTTCAGCCCGCCTGCGCTATACGGCCCGTCGCCCTCGCCGCCTTCTTCAGCTCCAGCTCGCGGCGGCGACGGCGCGCGAGGACCACGCGGCGTTCGGCGGCGGTGAGCCCGCCCCAGACGCCGTACGGCTCGGGCTGCAGCAGCGCGTGCTCGCGGCACTCGACCATGACCGGACAGCGGGCGCAGACCCGCTTGGCCGCCTCCTCGCGGGACAGCCGGGCCGCGGTGGGCTCCTTGGAGGGGGCGAAGAACAGGCCGGCCTCGTCGCGCCGGCACACCGCCTCGGTGTGCCAGGGTGCGTCTTGGTCCCTGTCCTGCGCCGGCCCCCGCTGGGCCGGAACGGCGGCTACCTGCAGGGACGTATGCGGCGGTTGCAGCACGGTCTACTCCTGACGACGGCTTCGCGAGCGAGAGACGATGCTGCAAGCCCTACCCGCTGTGCGCGGGCCTATGCACTGCGTTCCCAACCGCAGGAGCGCGGCGGCTTGTTCACGACCCTGTGAGCCACCTGCGCCGTGATCGATTCGTTTGGGAACCGGTCGAATTCGCGACCGTCAACGGTCGAGATGTTTGCGCAACTTCCTGTCGACCTTGTGCTGAACGCGGTCGAGGATGTCCGCGACGAGCTTTCCGCGCTTGGGGCGCGCCTCGACATTGCCCAGGACGGCCCACCCGTCGACATAAACCACCGGAGCCTCGGACTCGACCGAATCCAGCGGGCTCACCTCGAAGTTGCCGAGGACACCGCCGCCGGTGCCGCGCAGCGACACGTTCTCCGGGACGCGGATCTGGACGTCACCGAAGACCGCGATCGCCTTGATCACGACCTGCTGGTACTCGAAGATCGCCTCGCTCAGGTCGATCTCCACGGTGCCGAAGACGGCGTACGCGTGCAGCCGGCGCCCGGCGCGCCAGCGCCCGCGGCGCATGGCGGAGCTGAACACCGCGACAACGTTGGCGTCGGCCTCCGTCGGTATCGCGCCCGGGGTCGGGCGGGGCGGCACCGGCGTGTAGGCCGCGCTCGCGGGGCGCTGGTGACCCGCGGGCAGGTCCTGGATGAAGACCTCCAGCTCGCCGACCGTCTTGGCGTTCAGCACCCCCTCGACGCGCTCGGCGTGCTCGTCCGCGGTCAGACGGCCCTCGGCGAGGGCGTCGCGCAGGATGTCGGCGATGCGGTCACGGTCGGCGTCCGAGGCGCGCAGTTCGGCCACGGTCGGCGCCGCGCTCTCCGGCTGGGCGTGCTTCTGAAGGTCCACGACAGCAGCGTACCGAAACGCGATAGATCGCGACTAGGGGTGTGGACAACCCCGCGCGTCGCGAACTGAGCCCTACCTCACAGGTTCCCCGCCGGTGGCAGGTTCTACGCTGGTGAGGCCCGTCGGCGCTGACGGGCCGCCGTCTGTCGAGTGAGGAATGGGCAAAGATGCCTGAGTTCGCGTACACCGATCTGCTCCCCATGGGAGAGGACACCACCCCCTACCGGCTGGTGACCTCCGAAGGTGTCTCCACCTTCGAGGCCGACGGGCGGACGTTCCTCAAGGTGGAGCCGGAGGCGCTGCGCAAGCTCGCCGAGGAGGCCATCCACGACATCCAGCACTACCTGCGCCCGGCCCACCTCGCGCAGCTGCGCCGGATCATCGACGACCCTCAGGCGTCGAGCAACGACAAGTTCGTCGCGCTCGACCTCCTGAAGAACGCGAACATCGCGGCGGCGGGCGTGCTGCCCATGTGCCAGGACACCGGCACGGCGATCGTCATGGGCAAGCGCGGCCAGAACGTCCTCACCGAAGGTGAGGACGAGAAGGCCCTGTCCCACGGCATCTACGACGCCTACACCAAGCTGAACCTGCGCTACTCGCAGATGGCTCCGCTCACCATGTGGGAGGAGAAGAACACCGGCTCCAACCTCCCGGCGCAGATCGAGCTGTACGCCACCGACGGCGGCGCGTACAAGTTCCTGTTCATGGCGAAGGGCGGCGGCTCCGCCAACAAGTCGTTCCTGTACCAGGAGACGAAGGCCGTCCTGAACGAGGCCTCCATGATGAAGTTCCTGGAGCAGAAGATCCGTTCGCTGGGCACGGCCGCCTGCCCGCCGTACCATCTGGCGATCGTCGTCGGCGGCACGAGCGCCGAGTACGCCCTCAAGACGGCGAAGTACGCCTCCGCGCACTACCTGGACGAGATCCCCGCCGAGGGCTCGGAGCTGGGCCACGGCTTCAGGGACAAGGAGCTGGAGGAGAAGGTCTTCGAGCTCACCCAGAAGATCGGCATCGGCGCGCAGTTCGGCGGCAAGTACTTCTGCCACGACGTCCGCGTGATCCGCCTCCCGCGCCACGGCGCGTCCTGCCCGGTCGCGATCGCCGTCTCCTGCTCGGCCGACCGTCAGGCGGTCGCGAAGATCACCGCCGAGGGTGTCTTCCTGGAGCAGCTGGAGAAGGATCCGGCCCGCTTCCTGCCGGAGACCACGGACGAGCACCTGGAGTCCGACGGCGACGTCGTCAGGATCGACCTGAACCAGCCGATGGACGACATCCTCGCCGAGCTCACCAAGTACCCGGTGAAGACCCGCCTGTCCCTCACCGGCCCGCTGGTCGTGGCCCGCGACATCGCGCACGCCAAGATCAAGGAGCGGCTGGACGCGGGCGAGGAGATGCCGCAGTACCTGAAGGACCACCCGGTGTACTACGCCGGCCCGGCCAAGACCCCCGAGGGCTACGCCTCCGGCTCCTTCGGCCCGACCACGGCCGGCCGCATGGACTCCTACGTCGAGCAGTTCCAGGCCGCGGGCGGCTCCAAGGTGATGCTCGCCAAGGGCAACCGCAGCAAGCAGGTCACCGACGCCTGCGCGAGCCACGGCGGCTTCTACCTCGGCTCCATCGGCGGCCCCGCCGCCCGCCTCGCCCAGGACTGCATCAAGAAGGTCGAGGTCGTCGAGTACGAGGAGCTCGGCATGGAGGCCGTCTGGAAGATCGAGGTCGAGGACTTCCCGGCGTTCGTCGTCGTCGACGACAAGGGCAACGACTTCTTCCAGGACCCGGCCCCGGCACCGACGTTCACCTCGATCCCCGTGCGGGGACCCGGGCTCGCGTAGTGCCTTTCGGGGCGGCCGGGGACGGAATTCGCCCCCGCCGCCCCTTCTTCAGACCCGGCCCCGCAGCCGACGTTCACGTCGATCCCGGTACGGGGCGCCGGGCCGACCCAGTGCCGGCCGACCGTCACCGACCCCCGACCGCCCCTCCCGGCAACGCCGACGGGAGGGGCGGTCGCGCGTTCCGGGACGGTCGGCGCCGAGGTCGCGTCGGCGGGTCGGGCGTGATCCGCCCTGCACCCGGGCGGCCCACAGTCCGGAACATCCCGGCCGCCCACGTCGCTATAAGCGACATGAGCGAATACCGCATCGAGCACGACTCCATGGGCGAGGTCCGTGTCCCCGCCGACGCCAAGTGGCGGGCCCAGACGCAGCGTGCCGTCGAGAACTTCCCCATCTCCGGCCAGCGCATCGAGCGGGCCCACATCGAGGCGCTCGCCCGGATCAAGGCGGCCGCCGCCAAGGTGAACGCCGGGCTCGGGGTGCTCGACAAGGACATCGCCGAGGCGATCCAGGAGGCGGCCGCGGAGGTCGCCGAGGGGAAGTGGGACGCGCACTTCCCCATCGACGTGTTCCAGACCGGCTCCGGGACCTCGTCGAACATGAACACCAACGAGGTCGTCGCGACGCTGGCGAGCGAGCGGCTCGGCCGGGACGTCCACCCCAACGACCACGTCAACGCCTCCCAGTCGTCCAACGACGTCTTCCCGTCCTCGATCCACATCGCCGCCACGGCCGCCGTCACCCGCGACCTGATCCCGGCCCTGGAGCACCTCGCCGCCTCCCTCACCCGCAAGTCCGAGGAGTTCGCGGACGTGGTGAAGTCGGGGCGGACCCATCTGATGGACGCGACGCCCGTGACGCTGGGGCAGGAGTTCGGCGGGTACGCCGCCCAGGTGCGGTACGGGATCGAGCGGCTGCGGGCCTCGCTGCCCCGGCTCGCCGAGCTGCCGCTGGGCGGCACCGCCGTCGGCACCGGGATCAACACCCCGCCCGGGTTCTCCGCCGCCGTCATCGAGGAGGTGGCCCGCGCCACGGGGCTGCCGCTGACGGAGGCACGCGACCACTTCGAGGCGCAGGGCGCCCGCGACGGGATCGTGGAGACCAGTGGCCAGCTCAGGACCATCGCCGTCGGGCTGACGAAGATCTCCAACGACCTGCGGTGGATGGCGTCGGGACCGCGGACGGGGCTGGCCGAGATCCATCTGCCCGATCTCCAGCCCGGTTCCTCGATCATGCCGGGCAAGGTCAACCCGGTCGTCCCGGAAGCCGTTCTCATGGTCTGCGCCCAGGTCATCGGCAACGACGCGACCATCGCCACCGCCGGCGCCGCCGGGAACTTCGAGCTCAACGTGATGCTCCCGGTGATCGCCAAGAACGTGCTGGAGTCGGTCAGGCTGCTCGCCAACGTCTCCCGGCTGCTCGCCGACCGCACCGTCGACGGCATCGTCGCCGACCGGGAACGGGCCCGCGAGTACGCCGAGTCGTCACCCTCCGTGGTCACCCCGCTGAACAAATACATCGGCTACGAGGAAGCGGCCAAGGTGGCCAAGAAAGCCCTCGCGGAACGCAGGACTATCCGTCAGGTGGTGCTGGAGGGCGGGTACGTGGAGCGCGGCGACCTCACCCTGGAACAGCTCGACGAGGCCCTGGATGTCCTGCGTATGACGCGTCCGTGACCCCTTGTGGACGCTTGTGTCCACCGGAGCAGAACCGTGACCCGCGCCGCAGCGTCGTACGACTGCGACACCTAATATCTGTGCATGGCAGACGGCGGAGCGGTGAGACGCGTGGAACGCGGGGAAGCGAGCGGCGCAAGGGGCACGCCGGGCTTCTGGGCGCCCGGGAGTCACATCCTGTGGCGGTACCGGGAGAACGCCGGCGCGCGCTTGCACATCGTCCGCCCCGTCACCGTCGTGCGCGACGACACGGAGCTGCTCGCCGTGTGGCTGGCCCCCGGCACCGAGTGCACGCGCCCGGTGCTGGCCGACGGCACGCCCGTGCACGTCGAGCCGCTGGAGTCCCGGTACACCAAGCCGCGGGCCGTGCAGCGCGACCGGTGGTTCGGCACGGGCGTGCTCAAGCTGGCCCGGCCCAGCGAGCCGTGGTCCGTGTGGCTGTTCTGGGAGCCGGGCTGGCGCTTCAAGAACTGGTACGTCAACCTTGAGGAGCCGTTGTCCCGTTGGGACGGCGGAGTGGACTCCGAGGACCACTTTCTGGACATCTCCGTGCAGCCCGACGGCAGTTGGCACTGGCGCGACGAGGACGAGTTCGCACAGGCACAACGGGACGGTCTGATGGACATACGGCTCGCCGACCGGGTGCGGGAGGCGGGGCTGGCCGCCGTGGAGGTGATCCGCGCCTGGGGCCCGCCGTTCTCCGACGGTTGGCAGCACTGGCGCCCGGATCCCTCCTGGGCGGTACCGTCACTGCCGGAGGACTGGGACCGGACGCCCGCGCACGTGTCCTCATGAGACTCTTGCTGCGCCCCCGGTCCACAACCGTAGGATCGTCCTCCGCAAGGGCATGCAGCGACAACTCCCGGAACACGGGCCGGACTTGACCGAACGTCACCGAGGGGCGGCAGGACGTGAGCGAGGACGAGGGCAACACGGTCAGGGCCGCCGGCCCTGGGGGCCGCAGACGGTCCTTGCGCGGCTCCGCATGCGCCGCCGGCACAGGAACAACCTCTGACCACGCGGGAATCCCGTTCCTGGGGCACGTATTCCGGGTATCGGGACTTCTGCGGGACGAACTGCGCGCGCGGCGCGCAGCCCCGGACGGACGGATTCGACACGCGTGACGGAGCACCCCACCTCCTACGAGCGCCCGCAGCCGGGCGCCGACCCCGCGGAGGCCCGCGGGGCGCTCTTGCGTTCCCCGAAGCCGCTGAGCGCCACCGCCTTACCCGCGCAGGCCCGCAGCACCGGCGAGACGCCCGTCGCGCGGGGCACCGGCACGCCCTGCGGCAAGGGGAAGGAGACCCCAGTCAACGGCCCCGAGCACGCCCAGCCGGACTCCGCCGAGCCCGACGCCCACCGCCCGCGTCCCACGCCCGTGCCGGAGGGCATCCCGCCCCAGCCGAGCGCCGAGCAGGAGCGGGCCCAGGGCGGCCAGGAGCGCCGTACCGGGCGGGGAGTGCCGCCCGGGCGGCCCATGCCCATGCGGCGGGACGGGGACCGGCTGCGGTTCGTGGGCGCCGCGACCCGGCGGATCGCCCGCGGCATCGACCTCGACGAGATCGTGATGGGCCTGTGCCGGGCCACCGTGCCGACCTTCTCGGACGCGATCCTCGTCTACCTGCGCGACCCGCTGCCGGTCGGCGACGAGCGCCCCACCGGCCCCGTGGTGCTCCGGCTGCGCCGCACCGACCGGATCCCGGAGGAACGGGACACCGAGGGCGGCTTCCTGCCCGTACCGGCGCCGGAGCCCGACTTCGCCGACCTGTCCGACCTGTCCGGCCTGTCCGCGCTGACCGCCGAGCTGTGCGAGGTGCGGCCGGGCGGCGCGCTGAACGAGGTACTGCGCGGGGTGCGTCCGGTGTTCGCCGACGCGCCCGCGGCCCGCGCCGCGCTGCCCGAACTCCTCGGCGAGGGCGGCGAGTCGGTCGTCCCCGACGGCCAGCACGCGATCCTCGCGCCGCTGCGCGGCCGCCGCCGGGTCATCGGCGCCGCGCTGTTCCTGCGCCGCCCGGAGCGGCTGGCCTTCGAGGCGGACGACCTGCTGGTCGCCGCCCAGCTGGCCACGCACAGCGCTCTGGGCATCGACAAGGCGGTGCTGTACGGCCGCGAGGCCTACATCGCCGACGAGCTGCAGCGCACCATGCTCCCGGAGACCCTGCCCCGCCCGACCGGCGTCCGGCTGGCCTCCCGCTACCTGCCCGCCGCCGAGACCGCCCGGGTCGGCGGCGACTGGTACGACGCCATCCCGCTGCCCGGCAGCCGGGTCGCGCTCGTCGTCGGCGACGTCATGGGGCACTCCATGACCTCTGCCGCGATCATGGGCCAGCTGCGCACCACCGCGCAGACCCTGGCCGGGCTCGACCTGCCCCCGCAGGAGGTGCTGCACCACCTCGACGAGCAGGCGCAGCGCCTGGGCACCGACCGGATGGCGACCTGCCTGTACGCCGTCTACGACCCGGTCTCGCACCGCATCACGATCGCCAACGCCGGTCATCCGCCGCCCGTCCTGCTGCACCTGGGCGGCCGGGCCGAGGTGCTGCGGGTGCCGCCGGGCGCGCCCATCGGCGTCGGCGGAGTCGACTTCGAGGCCGTCGAGCTGGACGCGCCCGCCGGAGCGACCCTGCTCCTGTACACCGACGGCCTGGTCGAGTCCCGGCTGCGCGACGTGTGGACCGGCATAGAGCAGCTGCGCGAGAAGCTCGCCGCGACCGCGCAGCTGACCGGTCCCGACCACCCGCCGCCGCTCGAAGCGCTGTGCGACGAGGTGCTCGACATGCTCGGTCCGGGCGACCGGGACGACGACATCGCGCTGCTCGCCGCCCGCTTCGACGGGATCGCGCCGAGCGACGTGGCGTACTGGTTCCTGGAGCCGGAGGACGCGGCCCCCGGCCGGGCCCGCCGGCTGGCCCGGCGCGCGCTGGCCCGCTGGGGCCTGGAGGAGCTGTCGGACTCGGTCGAGCTGCTGGTCAGCGAGGTGGTCACCAACGCGGTGCGCTACGCGTCCCGCCCGGTCACCCTGCGCCTGCTGCGCACCGACGTCCTGCGCTGCGAGGTCGGCGACGACGTGCCCCAGCTGCCGCGGCTGCGCCAGGCGCGCGCCACGGACGAGGGCGGCCGCGGCCTGTACCTGGTCAACAAGCTGGCCCGGCGCTGGGGCGCGACGCGCCTGAGCACCGGGAAGGTGGTCTGGTTCGAGCTGAACCGGAACTAGCTCGAACGGACAGGGCGAAGGGCGCCCGGGATCTCCCGGGCGCCCTTCGCCCTGTCTGCCGCACCGGCCGGCCGAGTGCTCGACCGGCCGACCGCCCTACTGGTCGTCGAGATTGAGCGGGTCGTCCGTGACGCCGCCCGTCGGCTGCCCGGTGGTCGGCGACTGGCTCGGCGTCTGGGACGGCGTCTGGCTCGGTGTCTGCGAGGGAGTCTGACTGGGCGTCTGGCTCGGCGTCGTGGACTTCGACGGGGTGCTGGACGGCGTCGTGGACGGGGTCTGCGTCGGGTGGTAGGTCCAGGTCGGGGTCTCCGTCGGCTCGACGGCCGCGCCCTGCGTGGTGTTCAGGTCGAACTTGGACCGCTTCGTGACGCCGAAGGTGTACGTCGCCCAGATCTCCGCCGGGGGACCCCCGCCGTTGACCCGGCCGCCGCCCATCGCGCCCTTCAGGGAGACATGGTCGAACCTCTTGATCGGCTGTCCGTCACAGCCCTTGCCCCCGGCCTTGCCCGCCTCACCGAACAGGCCGACCGAGGTGACCAGGTCCGGGGTGTAGCCGGTGAACCAGGCCGACCGGTTGCAGTCGGACGTACCCGTCTTGCCCGCCACCTGCTGGCCGTCGCGCTGCGAGTTCTGCGCCACCGACTCCGACGCCGTACCGTCGTCGACCACTCCGGTCAGCACCGACGTCACCCCGTCGGCGGCGGTACGGCTGATCACCGGGCCGCCGATCGGGTTGGGCATCTGGACGCTCCCGCTCTTCTTCTCGGCCGACTTGACGATGGTCGGCGTCACCTTGTTGCCGTGGTTGTCGAAGGTGGCGTAGATCCCGGCCATCTCCAGCGGACTGGCGCCCATGGAACCCAGCGTCTGCGCGGGCACCGCCTGCATGCCCTCGGTGTCCATGCCCAGCTTCTTGGCGGTGCCCATCACCTTGTCCATGCCCACGTCGACGCCCATCTGCGCGAAGACCGAGTTGACGGACTTGTTCATCGCCTTCTGGACGGTGATGGGGCCGTAGTTCTGGTTGTCCTCGTTGGGCGGGGCGAAGCCGACCTTGGAGCCGTTCGCCACGACCTGGCGGCGGCTGGTGCCGTCGTAGATCGTGCTGGCGCTGATCTGCTTGCCGTTCTGGGTCTCGGCGTCGTCCTCCAGCGCGGCGGCCAGGATCAGCGGCTTGAACGTGGACGCGGGCTGGTAGTCGCGGCGGGTGGCGTTGCTGACGTAGTGCTTGAAGTAGTCCACGCCGCCGTACAGCGCGACGATCTTCCCCGTCTTGGGGTCGACCGAGACCGCGCCGGCCTGGACGTCGCCGTCGACCCTGCGCTTCTTCTTGTCGAGCTTGGCGGTGAGTTGGCTCTTGACCGCCTTCTCCAGCTGTGTCTGCTTCTTCTTGTCGATGTTCAGGGTGATGGTCCAGCCCTGGTTCTCGACCTTCGCCTCCGCGTCGGAGCGGCTGATCCCCTGCTCGTCCATCAGCTGCTGTTCCAGCTGCTTGTTGGCGAGCTCGATCAGATAGCCCTTCTGGCCCTCCCGGCCCGGGGTGCCCTTCGGGTCCTTGGGCACGGGGAACTTCATGGACTGGCGCTTGGCCGAGTCCAGCCAGCCCTCCTCGACCATGTTGTTCAGGACGTAGTTCCAGCGCTGCGTCACCAGCTTCTTGCCGGTGGCGGAGGCGACCGCCCAGTCGTACTGGCTCGGCGCCTGGAGCAGCGCGGCGAGGTACGCGCCCTGTTCGACCGACAGATCCTCGGCGTCGACCCGGTAGTAGGCCTGCGCGGCGGCCTGGATGCCGTAGGCGCCGCGGCCGTAGTAGCTGGTGTTGATGTAGCCGGCGAGGATGTCGTCCTTGCCCTTTTGGCGCTCCACCTTCAACGAGATGACCAGCTCCTTCAGCTTGCGCGTGACGGTCTGGTCCTGGTTGAGGTAGTAGTTCTTGACGTACTGCTGGGTGATCGTCGAACCACCCTGCTTGCCCTTGCCGGAGAGGGTGTTGATCAGGCCTCGGGCGGTGCCCTTAAAGTCGATGCCGTGGTCGTGGTAGAAGTTCTTGTTCTCCGCCGCCACGAAGGTCAGTTGGACCTTCCTGGGCACCTTGGTCAGGTCGACGATCTCACGGTTGACCTTGCCGTCCCGGGCGAGGATCGAGCCGTCGCTGTACTTGTAGACGTTGCTCTGCTGCTCCGCGGCCGGGTTGCCCGTGGGGACGTCCACCATCAGGTACAGCACGATGAACGAGCCGATGCAGAGCAGGCAGAAGCCGAAGAACGTGCCGAGGATCTTCTTCCAGGTGAAGAGCCTGCGTATGAAGCTCTTCGCCGGCTTTCCGCTCGCACCGCTCGCACCGCTCGCGCCGTTCACACCGCTCGCGCCGTTCGCGACGGGCCGGGAGCGACGCTTGGGCGCCGCGCGGCGGCCACCACGCTGCCGCGCTCGTCTCTCTTCCGCTCGTCCCATGGCTCCGTCAGCTCCGCTTCGGTCGTGAGGTCAGCTCAGCAAGCTAACACCCGTCTATATGACAAAGAGGCTCCGATCCGCCCTTTTAGGGACGTGACAATCAGCACCCCGTTCCAACGGAACCGACGGCTGACGGGCGCGCGGGGTTGCCTCCCGACAAAAAGTGAGACCCCCGGCATACCCGAGACACCCGCCCCACGTATGCGGAAGTGCCCCGCGCACAGCGTCGACTACGGGCTCGCGGGGGTGACCCAGCTCTTCGGCCGCCACCGCGGGACGGTCCGGCAGGGCGGGCTGCGCCGGGTGAACCCGTTCACCTCGCGGACGCGCGTCTCCGCCTGGGTGCGCAGCCACGAGACCGCCGTCCCCAAGGTCAACTACGCCTACGGCAACCCGGTCGAGCTCGCCGCGGTGGTGGCCTGGAAGGTCCAGGCCACCGCCCAGGCCACCTTCGAGATGGACGACTACGAGCGCTTCGTGCCACGCAGACCGAGACGGCCGTCCGGCAGATCGCCATCGAGTGCCCGTACGACGCCCACGGCGAGGACGGCCTCTCGTTGCGCGGCAACGCCGAGAAGCTCGCGGGCGAGCCGCACGCGCGCGTGGAGGCGGCGACGCTGTCCAACCTGATGGTGGTCCCGTGCGGAGACAGGGCACCGCGGCCCGTACTCAACGCGGGGGCCCTGTACCAGTGACGGAACCCGCCGAGGGCGCCGCGCCCAAGCGTCGGCCGCAGCTGACCGGGTCCGGCCGCCTGCCCCGGGGCACGGCCCCCTGGCCAGACGTGGGCGGTCGCCTGTATCAGAACCGTGACAATGGGGCCCCACCTGCACAGTCGTACGCCCCGCCATGATCTACACACTCGGCGTATACATAGGGGGTATACACCGTATGTAGAGTGCTGCCATGTCCATCGGTCACACTCTTCTAGGACTCCTGGAGTCCGGCCCCCGACACGGCTACGACCTGAAGCGGGCCTTCGACGAGAAGTTCGGTCACGACCGGCCGCTGCACTACGGCCAGGTCTACTCGACGATGTCCCGGTTGCTGAAGAACGGGATGGTCGAAGTCGACGGGATCGAGGCCGGCGGCGGCCCCGAGCGCAAGCGCTACGCGATCACGGACGCCGGCATCACCGACGTGGAGCGGTGGCTGGCGACGCCGGAGAAGCCGGAGGAGTACCTCCAGTCGACGCTCTACACCAAGGTCGTCCTCGCGCTGCTGACCCACCGCAACGCGGCCGACATCCTCGACACCCAGCGCTCCGAGCACCTGCGCAGCATGCGGATCCTCACCGACCGCAAGCGCCGCGGCGACCTGGCGGACCAGCTGATCTGCGACCACGCGCTGTTCCACCTGGAAGCGGACCTGCGCTGGCTGGAGCTGACGGCCGCGCGGCTCGACAAGCTCCGTGAGGCGGTGGCCCAGTGACTCCTCCTCCCGGTTCCCTGCTCGCGGCCGAACAACTGCGCAAGGCCTACGGCCCGACCCTCGCGCTCGACGGCGCCGAGTTCTCCATCCACCCCGGCGAGGTCGTCGCGGTGATGGGCCCCTCCGGCTCCGGCAAGTCGACCCTGCTGCACTGCCTCGCCGGCATCGTGCCGCCCGACTCGGGCTCGATCACGTACGACGGGCGCGAGATGGCGACCATGAGCGACGCCCAGCGCAGCGCGCTCAGGCGCTCGGAGTTCGGCTTCGTGTTCCAGTTCGGGCAGCTCGTGCCGGAGCTGACCTGCGTGGAGAACGTGGCCCTGCCGCTCCGGCTGAACGGCACCTCCCGCAAGGAGGCCGAGCGGGCCGCGTTGAGCTGGATGCAGCGCCTGGAGGTCGACGACCTCAAGGGCAAGCGGCCCGGAGAGGTCTCCGGCGGCCAGGGGCAGCGAGTCGCGGTCGCGCGTGCGCTGGTCACCGGCCCGCGGGTGCTCTTCGCCGACGAGCCCACCGGCGCCCTGGACTCGCTCAACGGCGAGCGCGTGATGGAGCTGCTCACCGAGGCGGCCCGGTCGACGAACGCGGCGGTCGTGCTGGTCACGCACGAGGCGCGGGTCGCGGCCTACTCGGACCGCGAGATCGTCGTACGGGACGGCAAGTCCAGGGACATGGAGCGCATCGTATGAGCCCGGCACGGGGGGCCCTGCCCACGCAGGTGAGCCCGGCGCCGACGGCTCCGCCCCCGCCGGTGAAGGCGAGAAACTGGGGGATCGCCCGGGACCTGTCCATGGGGGTCCGCTTCGCCTTCACCGGCGGACGCGAGGGGTGGGTCCGGGCACTGCTGACCGCCGTCGGCGTCGGTCTCGGCGTGGCGCTGCTGCTGCTCACCACGGCCATACCGAACGCCCTGGCCGAACGCAACGGCCGCAGCGAGGCCCGGGACGACTTCACCTACAGCGGGAAGACGCTGCCGAAGGCCGACAACACGGTCGTCATCGCCGACGCGAGCACGACGTTCCGCAGCAAGGACATCCGCGGCCGGCTCCTGGAGCCGGAGGGCACGCGGGCGCCGCTGCCCCCGGGTCTCGGCAGGTTCCCCGCGAAGGGCGAGATGGTCGTCTCGCCCGCGCTCAAGGAGCTGCTGGATTCCGGCTCCGGCAAGCTGCTGCGCGAACGCCTGCCCTACCGGATCACCGGGACCATCGAGCGGACCGGACTCATCGGGCCCGCCGAACTCGCCTACTACGCGGGCGCCACGGGCCTGGCCAAGCGTCTGCCCGGCGACAACATCGAACGCATCAACTACTTCGGGCCCTCGCAGAACCGCACGCAGGAGCGGCTGGACCCGGTGCTGATCCTGCTGATCCTGATGATCTTCGTGGTGCTGCTCATGCCGGTCGCGGTGTTCATCGCGGCGGCCGTGCGGTTCGGCGGCGAGCGCCGCGACCGGCGGCTCGCGGCGCTCCGGCTGATCGGCGCGGACGGGCGGATGGCGCGCCGGATCGCGGGCGGCGAGGCGCTCGCCGGGGCGCTGCTCGGACTGGTCTTCGGCACCGCCTTCTTCCTGATCGGGCGTCAGCTGGCGTCCTCGCTCTCGGTGCGGGACGTCAGCGTGTTCCCGAGCGACCTGAACCCGTCGCCCCTGCTCGCCCTGCTGGTCGCCGTCGCGGTACCGGCCGCGGCCGTGCTGGTCACGCTGTTCGCGCTGCGCGGAGTCGTCATCGAACCGCTCGGCGTGGTCCGTACGGCCAAGCCGCCACGCCGCCGGCTGTGGTGGCGGCTGCTGCTGCCGCTGGCCGGTCTCGGGCTGCTGTACCCGATGATCGGGCAGGGCAACTCCAACGGGGACTTCAACCAGTGGCTGGTGATCGGCGGCACCGTGCTGCTGCTCGTCGGTGTCACCGCGCTGCTGCCCTGGGTCGTCGAGACGGTCGTGGCACGGCTGAACTCCGGTTCGGTCTCCTGGCAACTGGCCGTGCGCAGGCTCCAGCTGAGCAGCGGTTCGGCCGCCCGCATGGTCAACGGCATCGCCGTCGCGGTGGCCGGGGCGATCGCGCTGCAGATGCTGTTCGCCGGGGTCGAGGGCGACTACACCAAGCAGACCGCCAACGACCTGAACCGGGCGCAGATGGAGGTCTCCCTGAACACCGGCGTCCCGCTGACCGAGGCCGGCCGGCAGCTCGCCGGGACCGAGGGTGTGCGCCGCGCGTCGGCCATCGCGCAGTCCTGGGCCGGGGACCGGGCGAAGGACCCCGAGACCTCGCTGGAGATCGCCGTCGGCACCTGCGCGCAGCTGCGCGAGGTGGCGCGCCTGACGTCCTGCCGGGACGGCGACATGTTCCGGATCCTCGACGGCGAGTACGACGCCAAGACGAAGCGGCTCACCGAACCGGGCGCCACCGTGTACTTCGACCCGGCGTACAGCGGGGAGACGAAGCACCCGACGGCCTGGAAGGTGTCCTCCGGCCTGAAGACGGCGGGACAGCGCAAGGATGCGTCCGGCTACGCGCGCAGCGGCCTGCTGTTCACCCCGAGCGCGCTGCCCAAGGGCGCGGCGGACGGTCTGTACCAGAAGGTGTTCCTGTCGCTCGACGGTTCCGTGCCGGACGCCGCCGAACACGCGCGCAACACGGCGGCCCGGCTGGACCCGCTGGCGCACGTGTTCACCCTCGGGGCCAGTGAACAGACGAAGGAGTTCCGGGCCATCCGCACCGGCCTGTTCGTCGGCGCCACCTGCGTCCTCGTGCTGATCGGCGCGAGCCTGCTGGTCTCCCAGCTGGAGCAGCTGCGCGAACGCAAGAAGCTGCTGTCGTCGCTGGTCGCCTTCGGCACCCGGCGCCGCACGCTGGGCCTGTCGGTGCTGTGGCAGACGGCGATCCCGATCGCGCTGGGCCTGCTGCTCGCCTCGGTGGTGGGTCTGACGCTGGGCGCGGTACTGCTGAAGATGACGTCCACCCCGGTGACCGTGGACTGGGCGAGCGTCCTGTCCATGACCGGCATCGGCGCGGCGGTCGTCCTCGCCGTGACGCTGCTCAGCCTGCCGCCGCTGCTGCGGCTGATGCGCCCGGACGGACTGCGCACCGAGTAGCCGGCACCCTCGCGTGGGCCCCTTCCCGACCGGAGGGGCCCACGTTCCGTGCGGTCACAGACTGTGCTCCCGCACCACCCTCCGGGCCTGGGCGAGCAGCATGCCGACGTTGACGGACTTGCGGCACACGACGACGGCGACCACGTCCTGCTGCTCGTTCATGCGCAGGAACAGATGGGTGAGGTTCTCGCTGTTGACCAGGATCTCCTGGAAGAAGTGCCCGTCATCGGTGGTGCCCCGGCGCTCTTTGAAGAGGTCCTCGATCATCACGACCGTGCGCCCCTGGAAGAGGTCGAGGGTCGCGCCCGCCAGCAGGTCCAGGACCTCCGGCGGATGGTTGTCGACGGTCTCGTAGGACAGCAGCATCCCGGTGGACATGTCCACGCACCCGGCCGCGAGGCAGTCGGGGGCGTCCGTTCGCAGTGATTTGACCAGGCTCATCACCTGGTCGGAGAAACCCGGAGTCATACGCTTCGTGGCCATCCTTCGTCACACTCCCTCTGGCGTTTTGTCGGTGAGGATCGAACCGATGCGGTCGAGGGCCGGATAGGTCGCCCGGTGCAGGCGGTCCACATCCATGCCCTCGTCGCCGAGGACGACCATCAGCGCGGTGTCTCCGACGGCGTAGAACGCGACGCAGCCGTGGCTGCCGTACGTCACCGTCTGCCGCAGCACCCCGCGCGCGGTGGCCTCGGCGGTGCGGCGCGCGAGGCCGAGGCCGGCGGCCGCGAGGGCGGCGAGGCCCTCCGGGTCGATCGTCTCGGCGGTGTCGGCCGCGATGAGCATTCCGTCGGCGGCCGCGAGGGCCGTATCGGTGATTCCGGTCACCCGCTCGCGCAGCCCGCGCATTTCCCGCGCAAGGGCTTCGTGATTCATGTGTTCAACTCCCTCAATTCCTGACTGAATTCGACCGCTCGGAACATCGACGCGCCCTTTTTCATTTGGCAGTGCCGTGCCGCAGCCGGAAGAACCCTTTCCAGCTCGCCCCGCTCTTCGGCGGGTCGAGGGCTTCGGTGATGCCGC